>NZ_BOMN01000183.1 GCF_016862215.1 Winogradskya humida | reverse complement strand
CAAACAATTCATGACCCAGCTCGGCGAGTACGCGCACCGCCCGCTCGAACTGCACCGGCGCACGCAAACTCGCATACCAGTAACCAGCGTCCAACTCCGTACCCGTCAGCACCTCACCGGTCATCGCCGACACCATCGGCACCCGACCCGCCCGCGGCGAAACACCAGCAAGCACGGTCAGGATCTCGTCCTTCAAACTCTCCACCTGCGGACCGTGCGAGGCATAGTCCACGGCAACCATCCGCGCCCGGACACCCTCAGCCTCGAACTCCTGCTTCAACTCCAGCAACGCCGCCGGCTCACCCGACACCACCACCGCAGCAGGACCATTCACCGCCGCCAGCGACAACCGGTCACCGATCCGCTTCTCCACCACATCGGCCGACGCCGCAACCGACAACATGCCACCCGCACCCGCCAAAGCCCGCAACGACTGCGACCGCAGCGCCACAACCCTCGCGCCGTCCTCCAAGCTCAACATCCCCGCCACCACAGCAGCAGCGATCTCACCCTGCGAATGACCGACCACAGCGTCGGGTACGACACCAGCCG
>NZ_BOMN01000182.1 GCF_016862215.1 Winogradskya humida | reverse complement strand
CGCCGCCTACTAACCCACGAACACCGAACTCTCCGTCACACCCGGGGCCTGATACGACAATTAACGCGCGCATGCCGCACTTCGCCTCGGCAATGGCAGCAACCCTGCCGCTATCGAGCAACAAACCGATTTTCGACCACTATTCCGGCGGCACGCTCTCATGCCGCCGAGGGTGCGCGTCGGCGGTCGGCATTATCACGTAGCGTTATCGTTGGCCTGCCTCGGCTGGTGCACGCTCGCGCGCATGGTGCGTGGGGCTATGGGCGGTCGCCTGATGCGTCCGCGTCGGCCATGAACACCTGTCCCAGGACGGAGGCCAGATGGCGATAGTCCTCCATGAGCGGACCCACCCATTGCCGGTCCGGCTCGAAGGCATCACGCAAGCCCTTGGCCAGGTCTTCTAAGCGTTGTTCCCGGCCCCCGGCGGCCTTCCGGTTCCTACGCTCGAACGACTGCCACCGTCGCCAGCCAACTTCGATGACATCGTCGGCGGTCTCCGGCCTGACAACAGGGGATCCACTCCTGTGAAGTTGGTCCATCGCATCGCGGGCCGAGGACCTTGTTGCGGGCGGCAGCTCCATGAGGGCAAGTATCGCCGAGGTGTCAGCGGCGGAACGTCTGAACATCCGCTCATACCGCGGTAGAGCAACGGCTGTGATTACTCGAGCGGCCCTGGCCGAGATGCCGTGTGCCCAGATTGGCGTCTGCGGG
>NZ_BOMN01000181.1 GCF_016862215.1 Winogradskya humida | reverse complement strand
TCCCGTTCACGCCGCGCGCCAAGAAGGTGCTGGAGCTCTCGCTGCGCGAGGCTCTGCAGCTGGGCCACAACTACATCGGCACGGAGCACATCCTGCTCGGCCTGATCCGCGAGGGTGAGGGTGTCGCCGCCCAGGTCCTGGTGAAGCTCGGCGCCGACCTCAACCGGGTCCGTCAGCAGGTCATCCAGCTGCTCTCCGGCTACCAGGGCAAGGAGCCGGCCGCCGCCGGTGCCGCCGCGGGCGAGGCAGCCCCGTCGACGTCGCTGGTGCTCGACCAGTTCGGACGCAACCTCACGCAGGCCGCCCGCGAGGGCAAGCTCGACCCGGTCATCGGCCGGGAGAAGGAAATCGAGCGGGTCATGCAGGTGCTGTCGCGCCGCACGAAGAACAACCCGGTCCTGATCGGAGAGCCCGGCGTCGGCAAGACCGCCGTCGTGGAGGGGCTGTCGCAGTCCATCGTCAAGGGCGAGGTGCCCGAGACGCTGAAGGACAAGCAGCTCTACACCCTCGACCTCGGTGCGCTGGTCGCCGGTTCCCGTTACCGCGGTGACTTCGAGGAGCGCCTGAAGAAGGTTCTCAAGGAGATCCGCACCCGCGGCGACATCATCCTGTTCATCGACGAGATCCACACCCTGGTCGGTGCGGGCGCCGCCGAGGGTGCGATCGACGCCGCCTCGATCCTCAAGCCCATGCTCGCGCGTGGTGAGCTGCAGACGATCGGCGCGACCACCCTCGACGAGTACCGCAAGCACCTCGAGAAGGACGCCGCCCTCGAGCGCCGTTTCCAGCCGATCCAGGTGGGTGAGCCGTCCCTGGCCCACACCATCGAGATCCTCAAGGGCCTGCGTGACCGTTACGAGGCGCATCACCGGATCAGCATCACCGACGCGGCCCTGGTCGCCGCGGCGACCCTCG
>NZ_BOMN01000180.1 GCF_016862215.1 Winogradskya humida | reverse complement strand
AGGGCGTGTTTCAGAAGTCGTGGTTAGAGCCACTCGCCGATGACCGCGATGGTCAGGGCGGTCTGGTAGCGCACGGCGAGTTTGTCGTAGCGGGTGGCGATGCCGCGGTGGCGTTTGAGGCGGTTAATACCGCACTCGACGGCGTGACGCTGTTTGTAGATCTCGGGGTCGAAGGCGGGTGGGCGGCCACCGTGTGAGCCTTTGGCCTTGCGGTGTTTGTCCTGGTCGGTCTTGCTGGGGATGCAGGCTTTGATGCCTCGCTCACGCAGGTGTCCGCGGTTGCTTTTTGAGGTGTAGGCCTTATCGGCCAGGACCCGGTCCGGGCGGGTGCGGGGTCGTCCTGCGCCCACTCGAGCGACCCGGATTTTGGCCAGGACTGCGATGAACTGAGGGCTGTCGCCACGCTGCCCCGCGGTCACGGTCATAGCCATGGCTTTCTGTCCTTGTTCGCAGGCCAGATGGGTTTTCGTGGTCAGCCCGCCCCGGGAACGGCCCAGGGCGTGGTCGGCGGGTTCTTCGTGGTGCAGGCCACCGGGTGGTTCTTTCTGCAGTTGACTGTCGCGGCGGGCGCCGGCGGCGTGCTGGTGGGCGCGGCTGGTCATCGAGTCGATGCTGATGTCCCAGTCGATACGCCCGGCCGCGTCTGCCAGGGTTTGCAGCGCGGCGAGGATCCGGTCCCAGGTGCCGTCGCGTTGCCAGCGGCGGAACAGGCCGTAGAGGGTGGGCCAGGGGGCGTACTCGGCGGGAACGTCGCGCCAGGGTGCACCGATCCGGATCCGCCACCGGATCCCGTCGATGAGCTGGCGTTTCTCCCATTTAGGCGGACGGCCTACGACCGACGCGGCAGGGACCAGCGGGGCAAGGGCCACCCACTGCGCGTCGGTAAGGTCGTGCCGCCTCGTCACCGCTAAGGTGTCCACGAGGTCTCCGGTTCTGGTGTTTCTTGGTCGATCCACCAATCAACCGGAGACCTCACTATTTATCGATGACCGCCA
>NZ_BOMN01000179.1 GCF_016862215.1 Winogradskya humida | reverse complement strand
CCGAGTAACGGCCTGAGCGCTCTGCGTGGCTTGGGGCGGTGGTCGGGTTGGTCGCGTGTGGACACGCCGAACCTGTTGTGGTGCAACGAAAGAGCGCAGAACCCCGGTAGGAAGTGGACTTCTCACAGAGCACTTCACGCCAGGGGTCCTGCGCCACTATGAGTGTCACATATACCGCCACGCTGCCCGTATCCGAGGACACCGTGTTGTTCGTGTCCGGTCTGCTGCACGCCGAACGGCGACGTCTGGGGACGCGGGCCGGAACCCGATCGCTGGGCTGCTACCGGCAGGCGATCATGGTCCTGCGCTGGCTGCTGGACGGCACCCGGATCGCTCAGCTGGCCACCGATAACGCGATCAGCCGCTCGACCGGTTACGCCTACCTGCACGAAGGCCTCACCGTGATCGCCGGCCGGGCTCCCGGCCTGAAATCGGCGCTGCTCGCGGCGAAGATGGCCGGCTACTCGCACGTCACCATCGACGGCACGTTGATCGAGACCGACCGGTGCCGCACGCCGGGGCCGACACCAGGGGTAGATCTGTGGTGGTCAGGCAAGCACGACAATCATGGCGGGAACGTGCAGGTCGTCACCGCCCCGGACGGCTGGCCGCTCTGGACCTCACCCGTGCGTCCCGGCCGGGAACACGACACCACCGCCCTGCGCCAGCACGAAATCCTGCCGCTGCTGACGGTCTGGACCGACGATTGCCTGCGCGTGCTGGGCGATCTGGGCTACGAAGGCGAGCAGGCAACGATCACCGTTGCGTTCAAGAAGCCGAAGAACCGATCCTGCACGCTGGTCGAGCAACAGTTCAACCGAGCTCATAACGCGGTCCGTGCCATCGGTGAACGCGGTAATTCCCTGCTCAAGACCACGTTCAAAGCCCTGCGCAACGTCAGTCTTTGCCCTTGGTCCATCACCCGGATCACCGCCGCAGCCCTCGTGATCCTGCACGTCGAACACGGCCGGACCACCTGAACAGCCGTTACTCAACGTCAACGGCTGTTACTCGGAAAGCCTC
>NZ_BOMN01000178.1 GCF_016862215.1 Winogradskya humida | reverse complement strand
GGCAGGTTCAGCCGGTGGAAGCATGTGACTCTACGAGTTCGGTGAATACCTCGGAGGGTTTCTTCCAATCGAAGATTTTACGAGGCCGGTCGTTGATTTCCGCGGCGACCCGGGCGAGGTAGTCGGGGCTGGACGTGATCGGCACGCCTTTCGGGAAGTATTCGCGGACGATGCGGTTCAGGTTTTCGTTGCTGCCGCGCTGCCACGGGCTGTGCGGGTGGGCGAAGAACACCGGCAGCCCGGTCGCGGTGATCGCCGCGTGCCGGGCCATTTCGGCGCCGCAGTCCCAGGTCAGCGAACGGCGGATCTGTGGCGGCAGGCTGCCGGTGGCGGCGATGACGGCTTCGGTGACGCTCAGCGAGTCCCGGCCGGTCAGTGGGACCAGGATCAGGAACCGGGAGCTGCGTTCGACCAGCGTGGCGACAGCGGTCTTGCCGTTCTTACCGATCACCAAGTCGCCCTCCCAATGTCCCGGCACGGCCCGGCCCTCGACCTCAGCGGGACGTTCGTCGAGGTAGCGGGGCTCGCGGATACGCGGCGCCGGCTCCGGACGCGGCCCGGAACGACGGGCCGGGCGGCCGGTGCGCAGCCGGATCAACTCCTTCGCGAGAGTGGAGACGGGCTGGGCGTAGACCCACTGGTAGATGGCTTCGTGTGACACCCGCACAGCCTGATCGTCAGGCACGATCTCGGGCAAGCGACCCGCGATCGAGGCCGGCGACCACCCCGCCCGCAACCGCTCGATCACGATTGTCCGTAACCGTGGCGAGCGTTCGACCGCGAACAGTTTCGGCCGGGTCCGGGCCGTCGCCGCCGCTGTGTCCGCGGCCACCGCTCGGTAGCCGGCCCGGCCGTCGTGCCGGGCTATCTCCCGCGACACGATCGACGGGTCCCGGCCGATCCGCACGCCGATTTCCTTATACAGCAAGCCTTCCGCGAGTCCGCGGGAGATCTCTTCACGGTCGGTCGACGTCAACATCACACGCACGGCGGGCATCCTGTCCCACCGAACCACCAAGATCAAATGCTACGACCGACTGAAT
>NZ_BOMN01000177.1 GCF_016862215.1 Winogradskya humida | reverse complement strand
CGCACGGAGACGGCGTTGACGATTATGGGAAAAGCGCGCGAGCTCTTGGAGGACATCTCCAGGAGCGAGCCGGACGGTCCGGACGTGTTCGGGCTCGGCAGACACTGATGGACGCCTTCGCGCAGCTGACCGGGACAGGCACGACCACCCGGCAGGCAGCGGCGATGACGGGGATCGCCCGCGCGTCAGCGGATCGTGATAGGCGCCGGGCGAGTCCGTCACGCCGGACACCGCGGGTGCCGGCGAACGCGCTGAGCCCGGTCGAGCGGGATCAGGTTCTGGCCGTGCTGGACAGTCCGGAGTTCGTCGACGCGGCCCCGGCCCAGATCTTTGCCGCCCTGTTGGATCAGGGTGTGTATGTGGCCTCGATCGCGACGATGTATCGCATTCTGCGTGCCGACAGGCAGGTGGCCGAACGCCGACGGCTGGCCCGGCATCCCACTCGCACCCGTCCGGAGTTGGTCGCCGACGGGCCGCGGCAGGTCTACTCGTGGGACATCACCAAACTCGCCGGCCCGGCCAAAGGCGTCTACTACAACGCCTACGTCATGGTCGACATCTACTCCCGGTTCATCGTCGGTGCCCGCGTGCACGCGCGCGAGTCCGGGCCTCTCGCGAAGTCGATGATGCGGGAGGTGTTCGACACCCACGGTGTCCCGCATGTCGTGCACGCCGACCGAGGCACGTCGATGACCTCGAAATCGGTGGCCGAACTCCTCGAGGATCTGACCGTGACACGGTCGCATTCGAGGCCGAAAGTCAGTAACGACAACCCTTACAGCGAAGCATGGTTCAAGACGTTGAAGTACGCACCGGTCTTCCCGGACCGGTTCGCCACCCTCGCCGAAGCGCGCAGATTCATGACCGAATTCGTGACCTGGTACAACCACGCCCACCGGCATTCCGGGATCGGCCTGCATACCCCCGCGGAGGTCCACCACGGCCGGCACCACACCGTTCGTGACACCCGCGAACAGACCCTGACCACAGCCCGGACGGCGAACCCCGAACGGTTCACCACCGCCAACGTCCTGCCCAAAATCCTCGACCTGCCCGACCACGCCTGGATCAACCG
>NZ_BOMN01000176.1 GCF_016862215.1 Winogradskya humida | reverse complement strand
CCTGGTCGCCCTCACCTTCCTGCCCGCTCTCGCTCTCGGACCCATCGCAGAGGGACTGTCATGACCCCTACCAACCGCCCCGCCGCCACCCTTGAACCGGCTGAAGGCCAGACCCCCGAGAAACCCTCCACCGACGAACAGTCCGCCCCGGCCGGTAACCGCCGTGTCGGTGGCGGCCTGCTCGACCCGAAACAGCTGTGGCAGGCCGTGCCCGGCGCGCTGGCCAAGCTCGACCCGCGCACCCTGTGGCACAACCCGGTCATGCTCATCGTCGAGGCCGGCGCACTGTTCACCACCATGCTCGCGGTCACCGACCCGAGCGTGCTCGCCTGGTCGATCACCGTCTGGCTGTGGCTCACCGTCGTCTTCGCGAACCTGGCCGAAGCCGTCGCCGAGGGTCGCGGCAAGGCCCAGGCCGCCACGCTGCGCCAGTCCAAGAAAGACACCGTCGCCCGGCGCCTCGTCGACGGCGTCGAGCGGCTCACCCCGGCCGCCGAGCTCAAGCAGGGCGACACCGTCGTCGTCGAGGCCGGCGAGACCATCCCGGGCGACGGCGACGTCATCGAGGGCATCGCCAGCGTCGACGAGTCGGCCATCACCGGCGAATCCGCACCGGTCATCCGCGAATCCGGCGGCGACCGCTCGGCCGTCACCGGCGGCACCAAGGTCCTCTCCGACCGGATCGTCGTGAAGATCACCCAGAAGCCCGGCGAGAGCTTCGTCGACCGGATGATCGCGCTGGTCGAGGGCGCCAACCGGCAGAAGACACCGAACGAGATCGCGCTGAACATCCTGCTCGCCGCGCTCACGCTCATCTTCCTGCTCTCGGTCGTCACGCTGCAGCCCCTGGCCATCTTCTCGAAGGCGTGGCAGGCCGCCGCCCCGGACACCGCGGCGATCGATGGGCACGGCGTCACCGGGATCGTGCTGGTCTCCCTGATCGTCTGCCTGATCCCCACCACGATCGGCGCGCTGCTGTCCGCGATCGGGATCGCCGGCATGGACCGCCTCGTGCAACGCAACGTCCTCGCCATGTCCGGCCGCGCGGTCGAGGCAGCCGGTGACGTGAACACGCTGCTGCTCGACAAGA
>NZ_BOMN01000175.1 GCF_016862215.1 Winogradskya humida | reverse complement strand
TTACTGACCTTCTCGGGTCAGGGTCACTCTTGTGTCCACATCGCTGGTTTGGGTGATTTCCGATAGAAGCCACTCTCGGTTGTTAGGGCATGCGATACGGCGACGGCGGTGGAGTTGGTCCGGACGGACGTGCCCGCCGCGAGCAGATACGCCGGCAGGCGGCGGGGATGTTCAGCGACGGGATGAGTGGTGTGCAGGTCGCGGCGGCTTTGGAGATCTCGACCAAGTCGGCGTACGCGTGGCGGCGGGCCTGGACGGCAGGCGGCGATCAGGCCCTGACCTCAAAAGGCGCGCCTGGCCCGGACCCGGTGCTGTCCGACCGGCTGGTGCAGAAGCTGATCGCGGCTTTGGGCGAGGGCCCGGCCGCAGCCGGCTGGGACGAGGACCAACGCTGGACTTTGGCGAGGGTTCGCACACTGATCGGCCGGATGTTCCACATCACCGTCAGCATCGCCACCGTGTCACAGATCCTGCACCGGGCCGGGTTCTCACCGCAGCAGCCGATCCAGCGTGCCGCCGAACGTGACGAGACCGCGATCGAGCACTGGCGCCGCCATCAATGGCCAGCGGTAAAAGAGTCGCGCGCAGACTGGGCGCGTGGATCTGCTTCATCGACGAGTCCGGACTTTCGCTGAGACCAGCCAGGGCCCGCACCTGGGCCCCGCGAGGCAAAACCCCGATCGTCCGGGTCGCCGGCCGGGGCGGGCGCCGCCTATCGGTGGCCGGGCTGGCCGCCTACCGACCGGGAGACCGCACCTGCATGCTCTACCGCCTGATGCTCCACAGGGGACGTAAAAGCGAGCCGAAAGGCTTCCGGGAAGAACACTTCGCCGCCCTGCTGGACGCCGCTCATCAGAAACTGAACGGACCGATCGTGGTGGTCTGGGACGGGCTACCCGCACACAAGTCAGCCAAGATGCGGGCCTGGATCGCCTCTCGCAGCTGGCTGCGGGTATATCAGCTACCGAGCTACGCCCCGGAGCTGAACCCGACAGAGAACATCTGGTCCAACCTCAAACGCAGCATGGCCAACCTGGCCCCCGGCAGCATCACCGACCTGCAGCGGACCACCAAGAACCGCCTCAAAGCCATGCAATACAAACCCACCCTCATCGACGGATTCCTCGCCGCGACCGGACTCGCTCCACCTTGACCCCTGAAAACACCCAGACCCTGACCCCAGAAGGTCAGT
>NZ_BOMN01000174.1 GCF_016862215.1 Winogradskya humida | reverse complement strand
CTAAGCTGTGGATGTTCGGATCGTTCTTGTCTGATTGATCCCTGGGTTGAGAAACGGCGAGCGCCCGGCGAGCCTGTGGTGGACTTCCCGGAAGCGCAGGAAACCACCAGCCCGAGCTTGAAAGCTCAAGGCGTGGGGGTCCTGCATCGACGCTGTGTGGCGTCGGCTGGGGTCCGACGATCACCGTCGAAGTCGTTGCAAGGCGAAGTGCGAAGCCATTGCGAAGCTCAGCGTCCGAACCCGCGGTGACGACCACGTCTGGGCCGCCGGAACCTCATTGACCGCCGGCGCTACGTGTACGCCAACCGCGCCGACCTCCGTGATGACCATCAGAAACGGCTCGTTCGGGCCGATCCCGCCGAGGATCGCCGCAGTCAGAATCTGCAGCATCGCTTGGACCGCGCCCGTTGCGGTAACTGTGACTGTTGACACAGAGACAGTGCATCTATACCTAGAGTAACCAAGTTTGTCGATTTGGGTGGCTCGTACTTTATGTGGTTGCAACTTGTAACTTTCATTTACAGGTGATCTTCGATCCCTCTAGATTCCCCTTGCCGCTTCACAGTCACGGGGGAATGCGCAGTGCTGCTGCTGTCGTGGGCTCATGCCCGTATGAGGTTTTCCAGGCGTTCGACGGCATCGGCGGTAGCGTCGCTGCTACTCATCCCGACTGCACTGGTGGTGTCATCGCAGCCTGCGGCCGCGGTACCGGTGAAGCATCTCCCAAGCCCTGCTGTCGCGCAGGATCAGGTGTCGGCGGCGCGTATGGCCCGCGAGGCTGACGCTCGGGTCGAGGTGTTGTCGGAGCGTTCGGAGTTCAGCCAGGTCTTCGCAGAGCCGGACGGCCGCATCACGTACGAGTCGACCGTGGTACCGAAGCGCGTGCACCGCAGCGACGGCACATGGGCTGATGTGGACTACACCCTGCAGCGCAGCGACGGTCAGCTGCGCCCAGTCGCCTCCTACGCCGACGTCCGGTTCTCCACTGGTGGAAACGGTCCACTGGTGACCATGACTGAAAGCGGGAAAGACTTCACTCTCGGCTGGAGCGGCGGAGCGCTACCCGCACCACAGGTCAGCGGAGACACCGCCACCTACGTCGATGTGCTGCCCGGTGTCGATCTGCTGGTACGGGCCACTGATATGGGTTTCTCACATATCCTGCGCGTCAAGACGGCGAGCGCCGCCGCCGACTCAGCCCTGGCACGGATCACGTTCGATGTCGGCGGTGACGCCCGGTTGTGGCGTTCGCCGACAGGATCGTTGCAGGCGATTGCCGGCAATGTGCTGCTCGCCTCCGCGCCC
>NZ_BOMN01000173.1 GCF_016862215.1 Winogradskya humida | reverse complement strand
CTGACCGTTACATCTCGGACCGGTTCCTGCCCGACAAGGCGATCGACCTGATCGATGAGGCCGGGGCACGGATGCGGATCCGTCGGATGACCGCACCGCCGGACCTGCGCGATTTCGACGAGCGTATCGCTCAGGTGCGTCGTGACAAGGAGTCCGCGATCGACGCGCAGGACTTCGAGCGGGCCGCGCAGCTGCGGGACAAGGAGAAGCAGCTGCTGGGTCAGAAGGCGCAGCGGGAGAAGGAGTGGAAGGCCGGCGACCTCGACGTCGTGTCCGAGGTTGATGACGAGCAGATCGCTGAGGTCCTGGGTAACTGGACCGGCATCCCGGTCTACAAGCTGACCGAGGAGGAGACGTCCCGGCTGTTGCGCATGGAGGACGAGCTCCACAAGCGCGTCATCGGTCAGGAAGACGCTGTCAAGGCGGTCTCCAGGGCGATCCGGCGGACCCGGGCCGGCCTGAAGGACCCGAAGCGCCCGTCGGGGTCGTTCATCTTCGCCGGGCCGTCGGGTGTCGGTAAGACCGAGCTGTCCAAGGCCCTCGCGGAGTTCCTGTTCGGCTCCGAGGACGCCCTGATCCAGCTCGACATGTCCGAGTTCCACGACCGCTACACCGTGTCCCGCCTGGTTGGTGCCCCTCCCGGTTATGTCGGGTATGACGAGGGTGGTCAGCTGACGGAGAAGGTGCGGCGTAAGCCGTTCTCGGTGGTGCTGTTCGACGAGATCGAGAAGGCCCACCCGGATGTGTTCAACACGCTGTTGCAGATCCTGGAGGACGGTCGCCTGACCGATGGTCAGGGCCGGATTGTGGACTTCAAGAACACGGTCATCATCCTGACCACGAACCTTGGTACGAGGGATGTGGCCAAGGCGGTGTCGCTGGGCTTCCAGGCCTCGGAGGCTGAGGAGTCGAACTACGAGCGGATGAAGGTCAAGGTCAACGACGAGCTGAAGCAGCACTTCCGCCCGGAGTTCCTGAACCGTATCGATGACACCATCGTGTTCCACCAGCTGCGTCAGAACGAGATCCTGGAGATCGTGGATATCTTCACGGCCCGGATCGAAGGCCAGCTTAAGAACAAGGACATGGGTCTGGAGCTGACCGACAACGCCAAGAAGTATTTGGCGAAGAAGGGCTTCGACCCGGTCCTGGGTGCCCGGCCGCTGCGCCGCACGATCCAGCGGGACCTGGAGGACACCCTGTCGGAGCAGATCCTGTTCAACGAGTTGCGCCCCGGCCAGATTGTGGTCGTGGACTGCGAGGGTGACCCGGACAACATCGAGAAGTCCAAGCTCACCTTCACCGGCGCCGACCGGGGAGCCACCGTCCCCGACGCCGTCCCGGCAGACCTCGGC
>NZ_BOMN01000172.1 GCF_016862215.1 Winogradskya humida | reverse complement strand
TACTGCAACCCGGTGTTGCGACTTGAGTAGCGGTCGCTCGTTGACTGGTCATGCTGGGTGGGCAGGTTCTCGCGGAGTGGCAGGCGGGTCTGGATGACTTGTTTGCGCTGGTGGCGAGCCGTTTTTATCGGGTGGAGCCGCGCCGGTTGGCGTTCGCCTATATACGCGGGTTGCTGGCTCCGTTGGAACGGCGTAACGGCTGGACAATCGCTGAACACGCGGGCCGGCGGTCACCGAACGCGGTGCAGGAGATGCTCTACAGCCCGTGCTGGAAACCGGATCTGGTCCGTGATGACGTGCGGGACTACCTGGTCAAACACCTCGGTAGCGCCGACGGGGTGCTGATCGCCGACGACACCGGGTTCGTCAAGAAAGGCGTCCGGTCGGCGGGGGTGCAACGGCAGTACTCGGGCACGGCGGGCAAGGTCGAGAACTGCCAGATCGGTACGTTCCTGGCCTACGCGACGCCGAAGGGCCGGGCGTTGATCGACCGGGAGTTGTATCTACCGAAGTCCTGGACCGACGACCAGCAGCGGTGCGAACGGGCGGCGGTGCCCGACGACGTCGCGTTCGCGACCAAACCGCAGCAGGCCCGCACGATGATCGAGCGGGCCGTAGCAGCTCAGGTGCCGTTCGCCTGGTTCACCGCCGACGAGGCGTTCGGGCAGAACCCCGGCCTGCGGGACTGGCTGCACGAGCAGGACATCGCCTATGTGATGGCGACCCGCAACGACGACGAGGTCCCGGCCGGGCTGCACACCGACCGGCCGGTCAAGGACATGATCGCCGATATCCGGGCTGGGGCGTGGCAGCGGTTGTCCTGCGGCGACGGCGCCCACGGCCCGCGGGTCTACGACTGGGCCTGGACGCCGATCCGGGCCCCGTTCGCCCATGACCGGCGCGGCTGGGTCCTGGCCCGCCGCTCGATCAGCACTGGTGAGATCGCCTACTACCGGTGTGTCGGCCGACGCGGGACCCGGCTACGGGATCTGGTCCGGGTCGCCGGCGCCCGCTGGGCGATCGAGGAGTCGTTCCAGACCGCGAAGAACGAGGTCGGTCTGGACCAGTACCAGGTCCGCCGTTACGACGCCTGGTACGCGCATATCACCCTGGCCATGGCCGCCGCAGCGTTCCTGGTCGTGACCCGCGCCGCTGAGGCCGTAAAGGGGGTACCGGCGCAGACGGCGGTGAACTGATCCCGTTGACCAGCAACGAAATCCGCCGCCTGTTCGCCAGATTCGTTCTGGCTGTCGTCCACACCGCCGCACACGTCTGGCACTGGTCCCGATATCGCCGCCGACGCCAGCAACAAGCTCAAGCCTGTCACTACCGCAAACGACTCGAACCGCCGTAAGCAACGACATCGGGTTGCAGTA
>NZ_BOMN01000171.1 GCF_016862215.1 Winogradskya humida | reverse complement strand
GTGCCAATTAGTGGGTTTGTGTGGGTGGTTTTGTGGGGATGCCGCCGTGGCAGAGCCAGATCATTTCGGTGAGGTTGGTGAGGTCGGCGTAGCCGTGGGCGCGGTTTTGGATGCGTCGGATGCCGGCGTTGAGTCCTTCGGTGAGGGAGTTCGACAGTTGGTGGGTGATGGCGTTGATGATGCCGTCGAAGTTGCGGGCGATGCGGCGGGCGAGGGCTTTGAAGCCGGTCAGGCGGCTGCGTTTCGCGGCGGTGATCCAGGCTTTGAGGTAGGTGGCGGCGTCGGTCGCGGTGGTGGTGCGGTAGAGGTCACGCAGGCGTTCTTTCAACTGCCAGGCGCGCCAGAGTTTGTGGTGACGCAGGCGTAGTTGCTCGATGATGGCGTGTCCGGTGGTGTCGAGGTTCTCCGCGGCGGCGCGCAGGGTGGCTCGGATCTTGCGCCAGGTCTGGGCGGGGTTCAGGCCGGTGACGGTGATCGCCCGCGCGGGTTTGGTCAGGCTGGTGTGGGCGGCGTTGAGGCTGTCACCGGCCCAGGTGATGACGTGGAACGGGTCGAAGCAGATCGCTGCGTGGGGTAGGTGTTCGCGGGTGGGTTCGCGGTAGATCGAGGTCATGTCCATGCTGACCGCTTCGATCGTCGCCTGCCGGTCGGGGCCGAGCCGGCGGTAGAACATGGCCAGGGCTTCGCTGGTGCGGCCTTCGGCGAGGTGCACGATCCGGCCGGTGTCGTGGTCGGTGACCACGGTCAGGAATTTACGGCCTTTGCGGTAGGCGATCTCGTCGACGCCGAGGCGGTGCAGGCCGGTGAGGCGTTCATCGTCGTTGTCGAGGTGATCGGCGACCTGACCACGGATCAGGGTGTCGATCTTTTCCCAGGTCGTGCCCAGGAACTGTGCGACCCCGCGTTTGGACATGCGTTGAGTCAGCCAGGCCGCCTTGTCCTCGAAATCGCGGGTGTGCCGGGCGCCGGGGCGGGCGAACGGCATCCATTCGGTGCGAACCCGCCCGCACCGCCGGCAGTCGATACGGCGGATGTCGGACTCGATCAGAACCCGGTAACGGCCCAGATCCAGGTGCCGCCACCGCCGGCGTGAGGTGTCGTAACGGGCCCGGCTGGTCCACCCGCACGGACAGACCAGCACCGCAGAACGTAACCGCAGATGAACCACGAGATCACCGCCGGAGAGGGTGAAGTCCTGCACCACAGTTCCCTTAAAACCCAGAAGACGGTTCAATAACACGGCGGCGCGCACAGGGCTCCCTCGATCGGACAGGTCTCAGCAACCGTCCACACGAGACCAGAGCCGGTGCGCGCCGCCTCTGCATGCAAAACCTGCCCATTCACCCGTATTACCTACCCACACAAACCCACTAATTGGCACA
>NZ_BOMN01000170.1 GCF_016862215.1 Winogradskya humida | reverse complement strand
GGGGGGGGTGTCCCTATGGGTTCTGTCAAGCGGCCAGGGCAAGCTTTTCTGCTGGTTTGTGCTGGTAGGGGGTTTGGGTGCGGAGCATGGCGTGTAGGACGTCGACGCGGCGGCGGGCGAGGCAGATGAGGGCGGCGTTGTGTTTCTTGCCCTCGCCGCGTTTCCGGTCGTAGTAGGCCCGGCTGGCGGGGTCGGCCAGGGCGGCGAACGCGGACAGGAAGAACGCGCGTTTCAGCTGTTTGTTGCCGCCTTTGGGTGGATGTTCGCCGCGGATGCTGGTGCCCGACCGGCGGGTCACCGGAGCGAGCCCGGCGTAGGCGGCCAGGTGACCGGAGGTCGGGAACGCGGCAATGTCACCGACTTCGAGCAGGATTCGGGCTGCGGTCCTGACCCCGACACCAGGCATCGAGATCAGGACCGGGGAAAGAGGGTGCGCATCAAGCATCCCCTCAACCTGCTCGGCGACCTGGTCACGCTGGCGGAGCAGGTCACGCAGGCTGTCAGCCAGTCGCGGCAGGATCGTCTCGGCTGCGGTGGTGCCGGGGACGACGACGGTCTGGGCGTCCAGGGCGGTGAAGATCTGGTCAACGAGGCGGGCACCCATCCTCGGCGCGCGGGGTGTGACGATCGCGGTCAGCTTCGTGCGGCCGGCCTTGCGCAGCCCGGCCGGGCCACCGCACCGTGACAACAGCTCCAGCACCGCCGGGTGCTGCACTTTCGGGCCCAGGACCCGTTCCAGCGGTGGGTGGATCTGGGTGAGCAGGCCACGGATCCGGTTGCTGATCCGGGTGACTTCACCGGCGAGGTCGTCGTCGTAACCGACCAGCACTTCCAGCTCGGCGAGGGTGTCGTCACCGGCGTCGACGCGGCGCAGCGTGTGCGGCAGGGTGCGGCCGGCGTCGGCGATTACCCAAGCATCACGGGCGTCGGTCTTTGCCGTGCCGGGGTGCAGGTCCGCGAGCCGGCGCATGACCAGCCCGGGTAGGTAGGCGATCTGGTGCCCGCACGCGCGAGCCACCGCGACGGGCAGGGCACCGATCGAGGCGGGCTGGTCGACCACGGCCAGGATCCGGCCGTGGCGGGCGAGTTTGTCGAACAGTTTCCGCAGCCCGGCCTCGGTGTTCGGCAAGGGTGCGTCATGCAACCGTTTACCGGCTGGATCGAGTGCGACCGCGTGATGATCGGTCTTGCCGACGTCTAGTCCCAGGAACACGCCGTACTCGCTGGTCACGTCTGGCCTCCCACGACGTCCATCATGGGCTCGGTCGCTGGTCAGAGCGTCGGACTGCCGGCAGCCACGTTACGGAGAGACCTACCCGAACTGGGGTGGCCGGGTCCCTATCAGCGGTCCGCCGACGCCACCCGGCCCGGCGACAACACCCCCCGGATCATGCGTGCGACAGGGGCAGTAAGTCATACCGGACCGAGCGACCGAGCAGTCCCCGGTGGGGACGATCAAAAAGGTAAC
>NZ_BOMN01000169.1 GCF_016862215.1 Winogradskya humida | reverse complement strand
AGGGACGGGTTGGTGGCAGTGTGGGCAGAACCCGAGCCAGGTGCCGAGTTGGTATTGCAGGTGCCGTAGGACGGCGTAGAGGCTCAGGGCTGCCCTGGTGCTTTTGGGTTGGTCAGGCGTAGCTGGGTGCAGAAGAGCTGGGCGGTGGTGGTGAGGGTGACGTGGCGGTGCCAGCCGATCCAGGAGCGGCCTTCGAAGTGGTCGAGGCCGAGACCGGTCTTGAGTTCGCGGTAGTCGTGTTCGATGCGCCAGCGGCTTTTCGCGAGGCGGACCAGTTCGCTGAGGCTGGTGTTGGTGGGCAGGTCGGACAGCCAGTAGTCGGTGGGTTCGTCCTGGTCGGGTGGCCATTGCACGAGTAGCCAGCAGTCGGGCAGGACACCGTCACCGAGGTGGGGTAGGCCTTCTCGGACGGCTCGGCCGGCGGGTCGGATCCGCAGGGCGAAGAAGTGCCCGGACAGGGTGCCGGCTGGCCGGTCGCCGCTGTCGGTTGCGGGTAGCCGTTCGCGCCAGTGCACGAGCGTGGTGTGGTCCACGCCGGCCTGCAGGGCGAGGTCTTTGATGCTGTGGGCCGGCCGGGGATATCGCGGCGTGGGATACGGGCCGACTCCGGCGTAAGCGGCTTCGACCGGTGCGGCGTCGCCGGGTTGGGCGGTGGTGGTCGAGGTGGTGGCCACGATATAAGGGATGCCTCGGTCGGTGAGGCCTTGTCGGAACTCGGCGACCTGGCCGTAACCGGCGTCGGCGGTCAGCAACGGCGGATACAGGTTCCAGCCGGCGAGTTCGTCGATCATCTCCAGGGCCATCATCCATTTCGGCCGGTAACGCTCATCGTCGGGGAGCTTCGACGCGGCCCGCCGGTGTTGGATCTGCGCGATCTGTTCCTCGCGCGGCACCTCTTTGCGGACGTGGGGTTTCTTCTTCCCGGCCTGGTCAAGGGTGACCGGCTGCCGACGCAGACGTTTGGCATGCTCGTTGGCAACCTTGCCGGCCTCGTCAGGCACGCAGGTCTCGTCCCAGGACTCCGGAACGAACAACCGCCAGTCCAGCACCGCCGACGCGGCATCGGTTGCCGCGTGGACGCTGACCGCGATCTGGCAGTTGCCGACCTTGCCCAACGTGCCGGAGTACTGCCGGGCGACACACGCTGACGCCGGGCCGTCCTTGGGAAACCCGGTGTCATCGACGACCCACACCGTCGGGGCGATCAGGTCGACCGCGGTCTGCGCGACCCGCCTCCGTACCCCGACCACGTCCCACGTCGACGAGGTCAGGAACTGCTGCAACTGCTGATGATCGACACCGAGCCGGGCCGCCATCGGCTGCATCGACTTGCGCTGCCCGTCGAGCATCAACCCGCGCAGATACCGCACCCCGGTCTCACGCTGATCCACCCGCCGCAGCCCTGCGAACATCCCCGCCGCGAACTCCTGCAACTGTTCCCGAACCCGCGCCAGCCCATCCTCATCCACGCCTGGCAGCCAAGCACCATCCCCGAATGGCTACAAGCGACACACCGCAACCACCTAACAAAGTCCTA
>NZ_BOMN01000168.1 GCF_016862215.1 Winogradskya humida | reverse complement strand
AATGCCGTTCAGATAAGGCCGCTTGGGCAGGTCAGTAGCGGTGCCGCTGGTTCGGGGTGGCGGACGATGCGGTCGGTGGGGCGTTTGACGCGGTAGGAGTTGTGGCGGGCGCGTTTGAGGACGCGGGGGCAACTTCGTTGCCGTCGTGGCGGGTTGGGCTGGGACCGGATTTCGGTGAGCGCATCGTCGAGGGCTGCGTAAAGGTGCTCAGGGGGTGATGGCCGCCTGGTCGGTGACCTGGCGGCGCACGACCCGTAGGCCTTTGACGAACGACATCCGGTCCGGGTCGTAGCCGGCCGGATCGGCGGCCTGCAGCAGGAGCGCGCGGATGGCGTAGTGGGCCAGGAGCAGGCCCCAGAGTTGTTGTTCGACCAGGTCCGGGGTCTTCGAGCGGAGGATCTCCCCGCGACCGCGGAGGTCGGTTTTGATCTCGTCGAACGCGGTTTCTTCTTCCCAGCGTTGGTGATATGCCCCGGCCAGATCGGTGGCGGGGATGTCGTGGGGGTCGGTGACGGTGGTGACAACGACGATCAGGTCACCGTCGGGATTTCGGTCCGGGACCGTGTACTCGACCACCCTTACCAGGCGGGCCACCTCGGCGGGAATGTCCTGGCCGGCGCGGGCTTGCTCGACCAGTCGTGCCCGGCGGGCCGCGCTGAGGCCGGGGGCGTAGATCAATGCGTGGTAGGAGCCGTCGGACAGCCAGCGCAGCACACCGACCGATACCGACGCCCCGATCCGCCAGGCCAGATCGGCGCCGGTGGCAGCGAAGGTGCTGAACAGTTCGAAGGAGTAGAGGCCGGCGTCGGCCATCACCAGCATGTCCGGGCCCGCTGTGCCGGACAGGTCGGCGGCCAGGGTGCGTTCCCCGGTTCGGCAGCCACCCAGCACGGCGCCGACAACAGCGTGGCTGCCGCATTCGGCCAGCGCGGCGACATGCAGTTTCGGATACGCCGACGCTTTCGGGCCCGAGCCCATCCGGCCGAAACGTTCCACGTTCTGCTCGGTGTCCGCGACGTCGAAGCTAGTCGCGTCGATCGCCATCAACCGGCGCCGGGCCAGCCAGGCACCTTTGGTCCCGGGGCCCGCGACGGGCACCGCAGCCCGCTCGAACAGCGCTTTCATCGGTTCCGCACCGAGGCGCTGGCGGGCCTGGGTGATCGCGGACTTGGTCGGGACCTGCCAGTCGTCGTCCCACGAACCGAGCCGGCGCAGGTTACCGACCAGCCGGCGCATCACCTCGTCATAGGACTCCGCGGCGAACAAGCCCATCGCGATGACGTAACGGATCATCACATGCGCGGGCAGCCGACGCGACCGTTTCTCTTTCCGGCCGGTGCGGTTGAGGACCTCTTCGAGCAGGTCACGGTCGAACCGGGCAGACACCACACCCAATCCGATGTGGTCGGTCAACCGGCCCCACGGCCCGTCCTCTGCCTCTACCACCGATGACGTCACGGCCCGAAACCGTACCGACCACCACGCTCGACGTCAGCTCACCACGCTGACCTCGACCGAGGCCTTATCTGAACGGCATT
>NZ_BOMN01000167.1 GCF_016862215.1 Winogradskya humida | reverse complement strand
GCGGCGATGACGATGCGGGTTCCAAACCGTCGAGACGCCGCATTCCTCGGCCATGGCCAGGGAGTCGTATGTGGACATCTGCTCAGCGGAAGTCTCGACGGCCGCCGCACTGCCTCGTCGAGTGACTCGAAGCGGACCCTGTTCCCAGATAATGAGAGGTGCCGTTACACTCAGGATCCACAAGACCTCGCCCGGTGGTGATCACAGGAGCCATGTCCTCGTCGCGACGGCCGCCCAACCTACTGTTCCGTGCCGCACGACTGCGTCTGGAATCGGCCACCGGCGATGGCCCGATGTCTCAGGACGAGCTCGCAGAGCTCGTTAACAAAATTGTGGACCCCCGCAGTCAAGACGGTCCCGTCACCGCCAACGACATCGGCAAGATTGAACGTGGTGTCGTCTCGTACCCACGGAGTCACCGGCGCCAGGCCTTTCGCACGATCTTAAAGGTGGACACCGACGCGGAGATCGGCCTGGCCAACCGCAGGGTCAGACCGACCGACGCGATACCTGTCCTACCGCCACCCGCAGCTGCCGAAGCCACCCTCCAGCGCTCCAGCCCGCCCTGGCCCCCGGCACGGGAAGACCCACCGAACGATGACTCCGCGGTGGCCCTGTCACCCGGGCCGGGCCTCGGCATCGCCGCACCGGCGTTAACGCTGGACGACCTCGACCGCATCGACGCCGTCGCCCGCGACGCCCGGCGGTACCTCGACGAGACTCTCGTCGGCTTCCTGGACGACGAACTCGCCCGGTGCGCCGTCGACGACGGCCTCCACGGGCCCCGCTACGCCCTACCTGGCGCATTGGGCATCCTGGCGATCGTTCAGCGCAACGCCCGATCGGTCAAATGGGCCGTGCGGCGCCCGCTGCTTCGCGTCGGCGCGCGGGCCGCGGAGTTCACCGGCTGGCTCTACCGCGACGCGGGACATCCGGCGGCCGCCGACTACTGGCGCGACCGGGCATCCGAGTGGGCGATGGAAGCAACCGACTTCGCCATGCCCGGGTACATCCTGATCAAGAAGAGCCAATCGGCGTGGGATGCCCGCGATGCCACTCGCATGCTTGGCCTTGCCGAAGCCGTCCAATCCGGGCCCTGGCAACTACCCGCCCGCGTCATGGCCGAGGCGCTCCAACAGCAGGCGCGGGGCCTGGCCATGCTCCAGTCGAGCCGCACCGACGTTGACGACACCCTCAAGCGGGCACGCGACCTGCTCGAGCAAGGGCCGGCAGACAAGACGCCGCTGGCCTCGCACTACGACGCACTGTTGTTCAGAGTGCAGACCGCTATCTGCTACGGCGAATCGGGACGCCCCGAGGAAGCCGCAGCAACCTACGAAACCTCGCTGACGCCGACCACGTTCTCGACCCGCGACTACGCCTACTTCTCCGCGTTGCACGCACAAGCTCTGGCAGCGGCAGCCCGCCCCGACGAGGCCGCATCGGTGGGTACGGCCATCATGTCCGGAGCGATCGCGGCCGGCTCAACCCGCACCGTCCAAGAACTGGGGCGACTCAGTGTCAATCTGCATCCGTGGCGGAAGCGGCCTGCGGTCGAGTCCTTCCTGACGCTCATGCGGAAGATCT
>NZ_BOMN01000165.1 GCF_016862215.1 Winogradskya humida | reverse complement strand
GCCCTCCTGCGGCGGGCCGAAGGAGGGTGGACCCGCTATTTCAGTGCACTCACATCGGCACGGCGGGCGTCAGCCGGCCTGGGCCTGCCCTGGTGCGCTGTGCGGCGAGCGGATTGCGGCAAATGAGTGCGGCAAAAACACTCTGTTCCATGGCCAGTTGCGTAAACCAACCGTCACCAACGGACATCGCAACCGTGGGTCAGGGCAATATGACGACCTGAGCCGCGTACGAGAGGCCGGCGCCGAAGCCGACGAGCAGTGCGGGACCCGTCGTGTCGGGCAGGGCTGCCATGGCCTGGGGGATGGAAGCCGCGCCGGTGTTGCCGTTGGTCGTGATGTCAGTGGCCACTCGCACGTGCGGGCCGAGTTCCAGGGCCTTTGCGGTGGCGGAGATGATGCGCAGGTTGGCCTGGTGGGGGATGAAAGCCGCAAGGTCATCCGCCGAGATGCCCGCCGCGTCCAGCGCGCGCCTGGCCAGGTCGGGGACAAGGGAGGTCGCCCAGCGGAAGACCTCAGGGCCGGCCATGCGCAGGATGCCCGTTTCATCGTACCGCAGCAACTCGCTCCCGGAGCCGTCAGCACCCCACACCACCGGGCCGATATCGCACGTCTGCGCCGGACCGATGACCACCGCGCCCGCGCCGTCGCCGAACAGGAACGCCGTGCTGCGGTCACGCTCGTCGACGATGTCGGTCATACGCTCGGCGCCGACCAGGACCACGTAACCGGCCGAGCCGCTGCGGACGAGCGCATCGGCGGTCGCAAGGGCGTACGGGAATCCGGCGCATGCCGCTCCCAGATCCATCGCGGCTGCCTCGGTGGCTCCCAACGCGTCGGCCACCAGGGGTGCTGCGGTGGCCGAGCGGCCACGGTGGGACATCGTCGCCACCAGGACGGCCGAGACGTCGCACGGGTCAACGCCTGCACCGGCCAGGGCCTTGGAGGCGGCCGCCGTGGCCATCATGACCAGGTCCTCGTCGGGTGCGGCGCGCCGGCGCGACTCGATGCCGCAGCGGCGGCGGATCCATTCGTCGCTCGACTCGATCAGGGCGGCGATCGCCTCGTTGCCCACCTCGGTTCGCGGGCGGTACGAGGCCACGCTCAAGATGCGCGATCCGGGGTGACCGGCACGGCGCTGCAAAGGATGGGCCATGACTAACGATCCAAGCATGCCCGGCTGGGTGCCCTCCGCTCTCGAAGTTCCTCGCCGGTAACAAAGCGTTCAAGCGGGCGTGGAGTAGACCCGCGCCGAAGCTCAACGGGCCCCAGTTTGCATAGGTGGCGATCAATCAGCTCGTGGGACATCACGCCGGGTCCGACACGCTTACCCAGTTCGGGCTCGACGGCCTGCTCGCAGGAGTCGAGAGTCATTCCCCGCCGCTTCTAGCAGGATTGACCCGCGCTGAAGAACCCAACGCCCATGAACTGTTCGGCCGTGTAGTGGCTGAGCTGGGACTGACTCCGGATGACCCGCCTCCCTCGAGCTTGGGCGTTGGTGCGGTGGTGGGCGCAGCTCTTCGCCGAGGGAGAAATGGATGTCCGCACTGGCGGGGATCTCATCTACTGGTACGGCCGGTCGGCCATCCCATACGAGCAGTCCGAGCCGCTGCAACCATTGATCTCCAGCATCGTGCAAGGCCAGGACACGGCCGAGACCTGGGCGGTCTGGGACATCGGCTACAGGAGCCGGGTACTCGACGCGGAGGCGAAGGCCGTCGAGGAAGCAAGAACCTTCATTGAGGGTTAGCCCGAGACATGGATAGCGCGAGGGGCATACCTGGTATGAAGCGGCTTCAAGCGGTCACGCTCCCGAGACGTTACGAGCTTGGCTACGAGCGGAATGCGGCATGAGAGCGTGCTGCCGGAATAGTGGGCGAAGATCGGTTTGTTGCTCGATCGCGGCAGGGTTGCTGCCATTGCCGAGGCGAAGTATGGCATGGGTGGGCCTCGTGAAGAAGA
>NZ_BOMN01000164.1 GCF_016862215.1 Winogradskya humida | reverse complement strand
CCATCACACCCAGGGCCTGACACGACAATTAACACGCGCATGCCGTACTTCGCCTCGGCAATGGCAGAAATCCTGCCGCGATCGAGCAACAAACCAATCTTCGACCACTATTCCGGCGGCACGCTCTCATGGCACCCCTCTGTGTCAAGAGGCGGCGGGGAGCGGTGTTCTAAGGTGGTCTTTGGCGGGTCCGGGAAGTGACTTCTCCGAAGTGTCGACCTTAGGGTTTGGGTCGGCCGCGCTGGATTGCAGAGTTGCCCCCGTTTGTCCTCCCGGGCCAGTCCTGAGCTCCTTCGCGTCGGCGGTCATCTGGCGGTAGACGACGTCGGACAGGCGACGTTTCAAGCCGCGCATGGCTTCCATCGTGGTCTTGCCTTCGGCGAGTTTGCGTCGGTAGTAGCGGCGGCCTTCGGTGTCGTTGCGGAGCCGGACGACGGCCATAATGTGCAGGACCCGGTTGATGCGCCGGTTCCCGGCCCGGGACAGGCGGTGGCGGTTCTGGTCGCCGCAGGACGCGACGATGGGGGCGGTGCCGTTCCAGGACGCGAAGTGGCCGCGGCTGGTGAACCGGCTGACGTCGGCGATATCGCCGATCAGGCGGGCGGCGCCGGACGCGCCGATGCCGTGCAGCTCTTGCAGCCGGCTGCCGGTCGAAGCGACCAGTTCGGTCAGCTCGGCGTTCGCGACCTTGATCTTCTTGTCGATGGTGACAAGCTCGTGGATCAGTTCGCAGGCCGGCCAGCGACGGGTCTTGCCGACGACATCACGCGGCCGGACGGTATTGAGCAGCGCTCGGGCCTGCTGGGCGGACAGGAACTTCTTCGCCCCGCCGGGCACCAGCTCGAGCAGCAGGTGAGGTAGCCGGGACACGATCTCGGTGCGGACACAACCGAGTTGGTCACGCCGGTCGACGAGCAGCCGCAACGCAACGGTGGTCCCGTCAATGACGACCTGCCGCAAGCCAGGGGTGTGCAGGGCGACGACGGCGACGCTGTGGGCGTCGACGGGGTCGCTCTTGCGACCTTGACCGGTGGAGAACACCCGAGCACGGGCGGACAGTTCCGCGGGCA
The DNA here is from genome assembly GCF_016862215.1 of Winogradskya humida. Taxonomy (GTDB): domain Bacteria; phylum Actinomycetota; class Actinomycetes; order Mycobacteriales; family Micromonosporaceae; genus Actinoplanes; species Actinoplanes humidus. Next base: position 1,562 of record NZ_BOMN01000164.1, on the reverse strand, counting down.
CGTCAACGACGGTCTCGCCGTCGGCGACCAGGCGCTGGGCGACGTGCCGGCCAATACCGCTGCAGCCCTCAACCGCCCAGATCCGATCAGTATGTTTGCGGCTGGCGGCGAGCATCGCCTGATAACCCTCGCTGTCGCTGCCGAACCGGCCCCATGAGTGAGTCACACCAAAACCGCGATGGACAGCCACGAGCGAGCGATCCCACCGGTCACCTCGACCAAGCCTGGCAGTGAGGCTCATGGGAGAGCCCTCCCCGGCCGGGTTTGACCCTAAGCCTGGCTGACCTCAGGTCTTCAACCGGATCTGTCGACCTGGCCGGCAAGGACTGCTCGTGCACTCACCGGACCGGGTGTCGTGACCTCATAGGAGCCTGGCTAGAGGCCCCATCACTGTCTTGTCCGATCCCGCCCGGCTGGTGCGTGCCGCCCTGACCAGTCGACGAACAGGACAGCCGTTGCTCACCATCGCACATCCGCACACCCAGGTCACCGCAGCAGTGGACACCCATAAAGACACCCACACCGCGGCAGTGCTCGACGACGCCGGCCGGCTCCTGGGGACCGCGCAATTCGCCGCCACACCGGCAGGCCACCGGCAACTACTGGACTGGCTGAACCGGCACGACACCGTGATCCTCATCGGTGTCGAGGGCACCGGCGCCTACGGCGCAGGCCTCACCCGCTACCTGCACACCCAGCACATCAAGGTCGTCGAGGTCGATCGCCCTGACCTGCGCGGTCAGGCACCGCGCTGAAACACAACAACGCATGCGGTCACTGATCATCACCGCCGACGACTCACTACGCGGCAAACTCCGCGATCTGACAGCCACGCAACTGATCCGAGTCTGCGCCGCGCTACGCCCCGACCTCAGCCGCGCCGGCGAACCTGACACCGCCACCAAGATCTCGCTGCGCAGCCTGGCCCGCCGCCATCAGCAGCTGACCACCGACATAGCCGACCTCGACACACTCATCAACCCGCTGGTCCGTGCCATCAACCCGGCCTTGTCCGCCGCCCACTGCGTCGGACCAGAAGTCGCCGGACAACTGCTGGTCACCGCCGGCGACAACCCTCACCGCCTGCGCACCGAGGCCGCCTTCGCCATGCTCTGCGGCGTTGCGCCCCTACCTGCCAGCAGCGGCAAAACCCACCGCCACCGGCTCAACCGCGCCGGCGACCGGCAAGCCAACTGCGCCCTCTACCGCATCGCCCTGACCCGACTGGCCCGCGACACCCGCACCCGCTCCTACCGCGACCGCCGCATCAAAGAAGGCCTCAGCACCACCGAAGCCATCCGCTGCATCAAGCGCTACATCGCCCGCGAAATCTACGCCCTCCTGACCATTGACAGACCATAGGAGCATCCGGGCTGCGGTCGTAGATCAATGAAACAAGTAGCCGATGAGTTTGCGCGCTGACCAATCCAATAGTCAGGGTGCGTGCCTTGCCGCATGGTGGGACCCCCGGCGCCCGCGCTCGCCCAGAGCGACCGTCAAAGCGGAGCGCTTCAGAGAATCTAGGCGTCGCGGAGGTAAAGCCTGAAGCCCTCCGCTTCGGG
>NZ_BOMN01000163.1 GCF_016862215.1 Winogradskya humida | reverse complement strand
CGGATGGGGTTGTGGGTTGGTTGTTGGTTGAGAATTGCACAGTGGACGCGAGCATCTTGTTTTTTGTGGTTAAGTTGTCAAGGGCGAACGGTGGATGCCTTGGCACCAGGAGCCGATGAAGGACGTGGGAGGCCGCGATAGGCCTGGGGGAGCTGTCAACCTAGCTGTGATCCCAGGGTGTCCGAATGGGGAAACCTAGCACGAGTCATGTCGTGTTACCTGCATCTGAATTCATAGGGTGTAGGGGGGAACGCGGGGAAGTGAAACATCTCAGTACCCGTAGGAAGAGAAAACAATTTAGTGATTCCGTGAGTAGTGGCGAGCGAAAGCGGATGTAGCCTAAACCAGATACGTGTGATACTTGTCAGGGGTTGCGTATCCGGGGTTGTGGGACCCATTTTTCATGACTGACATCATGATAAGAAGTTACAAAGTTACATGTTAGTCGAACGACGTGGGAAAGTCGGCCGTAGACGGTGAGAGCCCGGTAGACGAAAATGTGTGACCTTCTTATGGTGTTCCCGAGTAGCAGCGGACTCCTGAAATCTGCTGTGAATCTGCCAGGACCACCTGGTAAGGCTGAATACTTCCTGGTGACCGATAGCGGACGAGTACCGTGAGGGAATGGTGAAAAGTACCCCGGGAGGGGAGTGAAATAGTACCTGAAACCGTTCGCCTACAATCCGTCAGAGCCTTTAGGGGTGATGGCGTGCCTTTTGAAGAATGAGCCTGCGAGTTAGTGGCATGTGGCGAGGTTAACCCGTGTGGGGTAGCCGTAGCGAAAGCGAGTCTGAAGAGGGCGTTCTTTAGTCGCATGTTCTAGACCCGAAGCGGAGTGATCTAGCCATGGGCAGGTTGAAGCGTGGGTAAGACTGCGTGGAGGACCGAACCCACCAACGTTGAAAAGTTGGGGGATGACCTGTGGTTAGGGGTGAAAGGCCAATCAAACTCCGTGATAGCTGGTTCTCCCCGAAATGCATTTAGGTGCAGCGTCGCGTGTTTCTTGCCGGAGGTAGAGCACTGGATGGTCTAGGGGGCCCACAAGCTTACCGAAATCAGCCAAACTCCGAATGCCGGTAAGTGAGAGCGCGGCAGTGAGACTGCGGGGGATAAGCTTCGTAGTCGAGAGGGAAACAGCCCAGATCACCAGCTAAGGCCCCTAAGCGTGTGCTAAGTGGAAAAGGATGTGGGGTCGCTTAGACAACCAGGAGGTTGGCTTAGAAGCAGCCATCCTTTAAAGAGTGCGTAATAGCTCACTGGTCAAGTGGTTCCGCGCCGACAATGTAGCGGGGCTCAAGCACACCGCCGAAGCTGTGGCATTCACATTTTTACTTCGCATCGACTTGATTGGTGTGCAGGTGTGTGGATGGGTAGGGGAGCGTCGTATGGCGGGTGAAGCGCCGGGGTGACCCAGGCGTGGACGCCATACGAGTGAGAATGCAGGCATGAGTAGCGAATGAAGGGTGAGAAACCCTTCCGCCGGATGACCAAGGGTTCCAGGGCCAGGCTAATCCGCCCTGGGTGAGTCGGGGCCTAAGGCGAGGCCGAGAGGCGTAGTCGATGGATAACGGGTTGATATTCCCGTACCCGCGTAGGAGCGCCCAAGACGAACCCACCTGTACTAACCACGCAAAGCGCCGGCGACCTTCGGGTTTATGGTGTGGAGTCTGGGATCTTGGGTGGTAGTAGTTTAGCGATGGGGTGACGCAGGAAGGTAGATGATCCCGGCCGGTGGTTGTGCCGGGGTAAGCGTGTAGCCCGTGGTGTAGGCAAATCCGCACCACATTTAAGGGTGAGACGTGATGCCGAGCCGTTTCAGGTGAAGTCATTGATCCTATGCTGCCGAGAAAAGCCTCTAGCGATGTTCCGAGCGGCCCGTACCCCAAACCGACACAGGTGGTCAGGTAGAGAATACCGAGGCGACGGGCGAACTGTGGTTAAGGAACTCGGCAAATTGCCCCCGTAACTTAGGGAGAAGGGGGGCCGGACGCGTGAAGCCCCGTGCGGGTGGAGCGTGGTATGGCCGCAGAGAGCAGGGGGAAGCGACTGTTTACTAAAAACACAGGTCCATGCGAAGTCGTAAGACGATGTATATGGACTGACGCCTGCCCGGTGCTGGAACGTTAAGGGGACCTGTTAGCCTTTCGGGGCGAGGCGGAGAACTTAAGCGCCAGTAAACGGCGGTGGTAACTATAACCATCCTAAGGTAGCGAAATTCCTTGTCGGGTAAGTTCCGACCTGCACGAATGGCGTAACGACTTCCCCACTGTCTCAACCACAGGCCCGGCGAAATTGCAGTACGAGTAAAGATGCTCGTTACGCGCGGCAGGACGGAAAGACCCCGGGACCTTTACTATAGCTTGACATTGGTATCCGAATGTAATTGTGTAGGATAGGTGGGAGCCGGTGAAGCTCGGACGCCAGTTCGGGTGGAGGCAATCTTGAAATACCACTCTGTTGGATTTGGGTATCTAACTTCGGGCCCTGATCGGGTCCAGGGACAGTGTCTGGTGGGTAGTTTAACTGGGGCGGTTGCCTCCTAAAGGGTAACGGAGGCGCCCAAAGGTTCCCTCAGCCTGGTTGGCAATCAGGTGTTGAGTGTAAGTACATAAGGGAGCTTGACTGTGAGACTGACAGGTCGAGCAGGGACGAAAGTCGGGACTAGTGATCCGGCACTTGCGTGTGGAAGCGGTGTCGCTCAACGGATAAAAGGTACCCCGGGGATAACAGGCTGATCTTCCCCAAGAGTCCATATCGACGGGATGGTTTGGCACCTCGATGTCGGCTCGTCGCATCCTGGGGCTGTAGCAGGTCCCAAGGGTTGGGCTGTTCGCCCATTAAAGCGGTACGCGAGCTGGGTTTAGAACGTCGTGAGACAGTTCGGTCCCTATCCGCCGTGCGCGTTGGATACTTGAGAAGGGCTGTCCCTAGTACGAGAGGACCGGGACGGACGAACCTCTGGTGTGCCAGTTGTCCCGCCAGGGGCATGGCTGGTTGGCTACGTTCGGAAGGGATAACCGCTGAAAGCATCTAAGCGGGAAGCCTGCTTCGAGATGAGGTATCCCACCACCTTGAGTGGGTAAGGCTCCCAGCTAGACTACTGGGTTGATAGGCCGGAGATGTAAGCCAGGTAACTGGTTCAGTCGACCGGTACTAATAGGCCGAGGGCTTAACCACCCTAAACTTGATGCTCCCAGTGAGCTCTTGTAAAAGCGTTTATGCGTCCACTGTGTGATTCACAGCAAACAACCATCCCCCCAAACACGGCACCATACGGTGTTTGGGCTGGGTTGATGGTTTAACGCTGATAGCTGTTTCGGTGGTTATAGCGGAGGGGAAACGCCCGGTCTCATTCCGAACCCGGAAGCTAAGCCCTCCAGCGCCGATGGTACTGCACTCGGGAGGGTGTGGGAGAGTAGGACGCCGCCGGACTCAACGT
>NZ_BOMN01000162.1 GCF_016862215.1 Winogradskya humida | reverse complement strand
AGTCTTGGGGGCTCGCCTTGGGGCTGGCGGCTTGCGTCCTGATGCCAACAAGAAGAGCAGGCTCCGCTCGTTTCCTTCGAGATGCAGAGATGTTGCTATTTTCTCGAGGAAATCGTCGCTATAATTCTGTTGTTTACCGAGTTCAAGACGTCGGTACCATCCGACGGTGTAGCCAATCTCATGAGCGATCTGCTCCTGGGAGACCGGTTGCTGCGGACGCCCTGGCCGGTTGGATCCCGTTTCTACCGCATCGTCAGAGATCAGACGCTCTCGCCACATGCGGACCTGGCGGGCAAGTTCATCGCCGGGTTCAGGCATGGATGAGGCCGCTGATTTTGCATCGTCGATCTCATCTATGACCGCCTCACGCTCCGGCGGCATAAGTGGCTGACGGTCGAACATCTTCATCCCCCTCTTCAAACTCGGGCAACGGCGCACGCAAGCCCGAGCTCCCAAACTGCTGATGATGGTCTACCGGATTCCAGGTCTGACTACTACGACTTCTTCGGTGCGCATTTGTTAATGCGCCGTTCGAACGGTGTGTTCCAAAACACAGTCGCGATTCCTGCGCTCTGCACAGCCCCTCTATGACGATCAGAAGCGGCGCCGTGAACCAGGGCAGCGAACCTAGATACAGCAACTCGAATCCCGTCCTGAACTGGATTGGTAAGCCACGCGCTCGGCATGGATGCACCTCAAGAGCCCGCTACATCCGCAGGTTGATGATCAACGTCTCTCCGGCGATACCGGCCGACTTCGTGCCCAGAGTCCACACAGGCCTGTTGTGCTACCGCATCCGTAGATGCGATGATCTTCGATGTGATGACCTGGCCTCTAGCCAGTCGTCCAAGGCAGTCGTGTGAGATTATTCCAACCACTGCTACAAGGCTTAACGTCTGCTGAAGTTCGAGGAGTGAAAGCTGAGTGACACGCTCTCGGCAGGACTTGGTCAGGGAGACCCTGTCACGAACATGGCATGAGCCACTCTTGCGAGTCCTGGCCAATGGACCCCTTCGATATGCCGAGGTTCGCGCAAGCCTGATCGACTTGAGGGGCCACTCCCCCGGCGACGGATATATCAGCAAGGGCCTGAAGGACCTCGCGCTGTCAGGGCTCCTTGAGCATCATAAAGCGGAGGATGGCCGCCGGCGGCCATGGCAGATAACTCCCCTAGGAAATCTTGTCCTGCACGACCTTGACAGCATCGGTGAGACCGAAATTGATAGCTTGAACACGGTCAGCGATTCAGGCCGACAGAGCTCAATACCTGGTCCTGTTACACAGGGAGGTTTTTCCATGGACGAGCTTGAAGCCAGAGCACAACAGATTGATACCACGACTCCACATCCCGCTCGGAGGTATAACTACTTCCTCGGCGGCAAAGATCACTTCGAAGCTGACCGCGAATCAGCGCGCTTCATCGAAGCGGTTTTTCCATTTGTCCGAGTTACCACGCGCGAAAACCGAAATTTTCTTAAGAGTGCCGTGGATTTTCTCGCCAATGAAGCCCAAATCGATCAGTTTCTCGACATCGGGACCGGTCTACCGACGGCCGACAATACCCACGAAGTAGCCCAGAGGATCAATCCGTCGAGCAGGGTCGTCTACGTAGACAACGACCCCATGGTGATGACCCATGCCCGGGCACTCTTGACAAGCACGGACGAAGGTCGCTCTTTCTACATCGAAGAAGATCTCAAAAACCCCGCTCGAATACTAAATCATCCGGACCTCAATGAGATTCTGGATTTGAAACGTCCAGTGGCACTGATGCTTGTCGCAGTCATGCATTTTATCAAAGAAGACGATAGTGCTTATAAAATTGTGCGGCAGTTACTCGAAGCAATGCCATCGGGCAGCTTTCTAGTCTTGTCACATATGTCGATTGACAGTCTTTCGACTGAAGTTCAGGCAATGCATAATAAGAACGCCTCAGAGGGAAAAAACGACTCCTATGCACGTACACAAGAGCAGGTCGCCGAGTTTTTCCGTGGGCTCGATCTTGTAGATCCCGGCATCGTGCTGGTCTCGGACTGGCGATCAACGGTTCCGCTGGGCAAGCGCCCTACGCCCGAGCAGATTGCTTGCTATGGAGCTGTAGGTAGGAAACCCTGACTTTGGGGACGGCGACCTCGGTGTTGAAGTCGCCACCCCTGGCGTCCCCGGCAGCAGATTACTTCCAGGCTCCACGAACGTTGCGGCGCAGGTGGCTTCGCGCGTGTGGATGGGGTCTGTCCCATGAGGTTGGTGCGGTATCGGGTGAGATCACGCAACCGGCGCACCCGCGGCGATGGGACGTGGCGAGGTAGTCCCAGGCCAGATCGCGTGGCCAACGCTGCGGGATCGCGGTCAGACCGAAGCGGCTGGTGCGGCGCGGGAATCGCACCCCCAAGTGCTCGGTGTCCAGCATTCCGGTCTCGCGTGCGTCGGCTGGGGTGCGGTAGACCCGTTACAACTCCCGGGCGATCTCCCCGCCGATACTGCGCACGCAGCGGTCAGCCCCGTCGGTCTCGAGGTCAGTCAGCGAGGTCATGCCAGCAGGGCGGCAGGTGTTGATCAGCTTCTGGATCGATCCGACGGGCCAGTGGGTCGGCCGTGGCTGCTGGGTGTGCACGAACGGGCCCCACTGGAGTTCTACCTGCAGCAGAGGTCGCAATCCGCGCAGGTTCACCTGTGCCGGGCAGGGCACGGGTTCGGTGCTGGTGCACCATCGCAGGAACGCGTGCTGGTCCTGGTAGGACACCGGAGTCGGCCGATCGTGTTGGTCGTAGCGCCGGGACCAGGGCCGACGGCAGCTCGGCCGAACCCTGGCTAGCGGCTTTGCGGTAGCGCGTCTCGTGCCCGCAGCACAAGCCGAGCGGCGAGCGGCCAAGCTCGGGCAAACCGGAACCAGGCAATCACCGTAACCGGGGTATGGTCTCTGAAGTGCGACCCATCCGGCGAGGACCGCCTCGTCGGGGACGCCTTGCTGTTTCCACTGGCTCAAAGATCTGAGGCTTTTAAACACTCGGTCGTGTTTGATTAGCTCCGCGAGGAATAGACGGACCTGGCGGCCCCATCAGTTGCCGACACCACCGTATCCCCAGTTCATGACCGAACGACGCGCATACCCATCCGACCTGTCCGACGCCCGCTGGGCCCTGATCAAGCCCCGGCTGACCGCCTGGCGCCAGACCCGCACCGACGCACGAACCCGGCTCCACATCGAGGGCCGCACCCTCACCCACGACCTGCGCGAGATCTTCAACGCGATCCTCTACGTCAACCGCACCGGAATCGCCTGGCGCTACCTACCCCACGACTTCCCTGCACACGCGACGGTCTACGGCTACTTCGCCTTATGGAGCAAAGAAGGGATGAGTTCCCCGCGTTTCGACGGAGCGGAAGCTCCGCCAAACCGGGGGAACTCAGAGCAGCCACTGCCCGATCACCCGGAATACGGCAGCGCGGACAACGGCCCTCCGCACAGGTATCAAATTCTCAGATCGGCGAAACCCAGACGGCTATCCGCACGTGTCTGCCGTTTGGGCCTCCCGGGCCGGCCGCCATGAGTATCGGCCACCAGGATCAGGACTCACGATCGTCGGCGTTTGTCGCGCACCCACGTGACGGCTACCTTGCCCTCGCCAGATTCTCGCCGCTCCATATCGAACAGGTCGATTGCCGCGATCAGGAGTCCGAGCTTGGGGTAGCCATAGGTCCGTGCATCGAAGTCGGAGCGCTGCCGAGCGATCAGCTGCCCGACCTTCGCCAGCCGCGCCCAACCGTCCTCACCGGAAGCGCCTTCGACTGCTTGTCGTAGCTGGTTGACCACGGTGGTGTCCGCACGCAGTCGTTCCCGGCTCCAACTGTCGGGCCCCGTCGATGCGATCTCGGTCGTGACACTGACCGGTGTGCGGAGGTTCTCGCTGTAGACGAACAGGTCACACGCGGCGACGAACGGTTTCCTAACCCGTTGCTCTTGATCTTGATGTAGGCCGCTGACCTCCCGTTCTGTACGCGGCGGGGGTGTTTCCAAGGTCGCATATGGCCGTTAATTGCTCGGCCGTTCCAAGATCAGTTGATGACCCCCTGTTGTTGAAACTGGTTTGGCTCACAAACCCTGGTTTGAATATCAGCCCGACCGCGCCCGGTGCGGCAACGCGGCGGCGAAGACGGCACCTCCCAACGCAGAGGAGGTTCCGAGCTCGTCCAGCAGGGCCGAACGCAAATGCTCGATCATGCGCAGAACCCGCTGCTGCGGTCGGTCGGCTGGGCGGCGAGTGCGGCCACCCGGCGTTGCTTGGCCGAGTCGGTTTCGGTGTCCGCGCGGGCCACGGCGGCGAGATTCTGTGCAGTGGCGGCGGTGATCATGTCGTCGGCGTGCTACCAGGCTTGCTCGCGGGTGGGCCGGGCAATCACGTTAATGCGCAGCCCGAACCGCAGCTGGCGGTCGTGGCGCGCGGCGCGGCGGGAGAGGTCGGTGATGGCTGCGCGATCTCGTCGCCGGGCAGGCCCAGGACAGGTAGACGTCGGCGTGGCGGCCACGTCACGGGCTGGCTCAGAGGTGCCGCCGAAGGCAGGTGCATGCCGCCGGGACCCGGCGATTCAATCGCGGCATTCATGACGGCCTGCTTCCACTGGAGGGCGCCGTCTTTGTCGCGGTCATGATCAAGGCGGGCACGTCGTGGCCATGCGGATAGAACGGGCGCTGTCATGCCCGACGCCGCAGTGACCCGTCCATAAGGCCTCAAGACTTCGGCTTTGGCGATCCCCATGTCCTGACCGAATCCCGCCTGAACCCGCGTTTGCGGACTTGACCAGTGATCAAAGCGCCTTCAGGATCAGCCGCCCAAGGCTGCAGTCTAGATGCACGTGCATGCACACGTGCATCAGCGTTTGCATCCCCGATTGATGCATGAGCATCATTTCCGGCGTGACCACGCAGAGACGTCTAAACCGCAGTTCGGACGCGCCCCGACATCCCACGCCAAGTGGCCATCGAGTGTGGGCGGTGGTAGTTCTGACCGTGTCGCTGATGGCCTTTTCGATCGTCGCAGGAGTGCTGGCGCTGCCGACGGTGGCTGTCCTCGCCGGCACGGCGTGCGTCGGCGTGGCCCAGCAGTTGACCCGTCACCTGCTGCGCCACAGGCATTGACACCATTCCGCCCAAACCGATTCGTTATTAGTCATCTGCCGTGATCACATCCGGAGGAATGTGTGCCCACCGTTATGTCGTCGGGACCCGATTCCGTCGGTCGTCCGGACGTCGCCCGCGAGTTGCTGGGCCGCCTGTTGCGTCTGCTGCGGGAATCACGCAACGTCAGCCGTGCCGATGCCGGCCGGTTCATCGGCTGTTCCGATCCTAAGATCAGCCGCATCGAGCTCGCCGACACTACGGTCAAGGAAACTGACCTGGAGAGACTGCTCGACCTGTACGAGGTCACCGACACCAAGCAGCGCCAGGCGATCCTGCGTCTGGCGAGTCTGCTGAACGTCCGGCAATGGTGGCACGACTATAGAGACGTCCTGCCCGGCTGGCTCTGCTCCTACCTAGTCCTCGAGTCCCTCGCGGAACACATCCGCACCTACGAGACCTGGTTCGTCCCGGGATTGCTGCAAACTCCCGCCTACGCCGAAGCAGTCGTACGGCTGCGCCACCATAGTGAAGACGAGGTCCACCGACGCGTCGAGGCGCGGATGGAGCGCCGCAGTAGAGTGCTGCCCCGCTCGAAGCCAAAGCTGTGGGCAGTGATCGATGAGGCAGCCCTCACCCTCGAGGTTGCGAAGCCATCGGTCATGCGCGAACAGATCGACTTCCTGATCCGCGTGACGGCACGCGATCGCATCCCGATCCAGATCCTGCCGACCGGGCTGGCCGCAGCCTCTGCTGGCGGTATGTCGTTCTCGATGCTGCGACTACCGATCGACCAACTGTCCGACATTGTCTACCTCGAACAGATCGACAGCGCGATCTTCTTCGACAGCGCTCAGGAATCCGACGCCTACCGCGCCGTGTGGCACCGGCTCACCCATGCGGCACGAAAACCCGAAAAAACTATGCCATTTCTGCAGCGCGCTCGCGACGCTCTTGGGTGACACGACAGTCCGGTCACTGGCACCCCGCTCAAGGCTTCACCGTCTATCCGCCTCGTCGTGTTGGTCGGTAGCGTCAACTCGAGAATCGAGCAGTAGGTGTGCAGCAAACCGTGCGCCCCATGCCGTTTGCCGCGCGCTTGCATCGGACACCGAGACAGTTTTCGTCGGGCGATCGCGGGCCGAGACGGTAGTACGTGCACGTCAACGGTATGGTCGGAGCATTCGTCCACCGGGGGGGGACATGACGATGCTGATCGATGACCATGTGGAAAGCCTGCGGGCTCTGCAGCACGAGGCCACCGTCCTCGCGCGTCAACTGGCGACGGCGTCCGCGTCGGGCGGTGACGCGTTCACCGGCGCTGACGACACCGGCACCGTCGAGGCGACCATTAGCGCGGACGGTGGCCTGCAGCAGGTCCGTATTGCGCAGAGCTGGCACAGCACGCTCGGCGACAGCGGTCTAGGCTCCGCGCTCGTTGCCGCGTTGACCAGTGCCGCGACCGCGCGCCTGACCGCGTGGACCCAGGGCTTTACCCAGCCGGTGAGCCCCGACCCGCCAGCAAGCGCCGTCGCAGAGGTGGCGTCCGCCGACGTCGGCGATCCGGCGTCGCCGCAGTCAGCGCTCGCCTTGCGTGACCTGCTCGATCTACTGGATCAGGTGGACGAGCAGACGCCCGCCGCGATCGCCGCAGCCCAGGCCGCCGCCGGCGAGCAGATGTCGGCAGCAAACGTGGCCCGGACGGTACGGGTGACCGCGACAGCCGGAGTGATCACCTCCGCTGACTTCGACCGTGACTGGGTGCGCAGCGCCGATCCCGCACGGATCGCGGAGGCGATCATCGAAGCGGTCCAGGCGGCGCAGCTCCTCACCGCCCAGCAGAAGCAGGACCGTCTGGACAGCGTGCCTGCTGTTGCCCGGCTGCTGCGGGTGACCGACTCACCGAAAACGTTGTGGCACGAGATCGGCCTGATCCGATGACCACCGTCACCGGGAGCACAGGTCGCAGGAGTACGGGAGGAACATCATGACGCAGCCTTCTGATGATCAGGTCGAAGCCTCCATCCATGCGCTGACTGCTGAAGGCGGCGTCTGGAGCGGTATGGCCACCGAGGTCGACGCCATGGCGGCAGTAGCCCGCAGTCTGACGTTGAACGCCTTCCACTTCTCCGGGGTCGGCCACCTGGCCGGTATCGAGGACGTCTACCGCGATCTGCAAGAACGCATCGCGACGCTGCTGCAACAGGCCGCCGACAACTTCGACAACACCGCCGGCGCGCTGACCAAGGCCGCCGACGACTACCAGCGCGACGAGGACAACACCGTCCACCGCATGAAGAACGTCTACTAGTACTGCTACGGGGGTTCGTAGCTTCCGAGCGTGCTGAGTCGTTTGCGGTAGTGGGAGTCGCGGGCTCGTTGGAGGCAGCGGCGGCGGAAGTTGGACCAGGCCAGTACGTGATTGGCGGTGTGCTGAACGGTCAGGACGAGAGCGGCGAACAGGCGTCTGATCTCGTTGACGGTCAGCGGGATCAGGCCGTCATCGTCACCGTGGTCGGGTGTTTGCTGATGACGTTCTCGGTGGTGCGGGTGATGGTCAGGAACGCGGCGGCGGCCATGGCCAGGGTGATGTGGGCGTACCAGGCGTCGTAGCGGCGGACTTGGTACTGGTCCAGGCCGACCTCGTTCTTGGTGGTCTGGAAGCTCTCCTCGACCGCCCACCTCGCGCCCGCCGTGCGAACGAGGGTGCGCAGGCGGGTGCGGCGGGGGCCGAAGCACACGTAGTAGGCGAGTTCGCCGGTGCTGATGTTGCGGCG
>NZ_BOMN01000161.1 GCF_016862215.1 Winogradskya humida | reverse complement strand
TCCGAAATCCGCTCCTTGTTAGAAGCGGCCCGCCCGGGGCACTCGTTAAACTTTACTCGCTTTATCTCTCAGCGCCAAATCCGGCCCCAGGAGAATCAAGCGCCCGCGACCATTCGTCGGACCCGGATCCGCAAGCGCGGCCGTACCCGATGAAGTAGATCTTGGGGTTTGGCAGGCCGTCCGCTTCCGCGTCCGTTTCCCTGCCGGCAGAGAGAACATTACTAGGTGGCTACGGCGGCACCAAATCGGGGTGGGTAGACCTGGGTCACACCGGAAGCCTCAACCGGATGGCAGGACGACCGATCTAGTACTTCGCGCCGGGAGCGGCGTGGAGGTCGTCGAGTTCCTGGAGGAACGAATGCCCGTGCCGAAGCCGATGCGGTGGTCCCTTGCCACGGTCCTGGTCCTAGCCACAGCCTCCGGCTGCGGGAGTAGCAAGGCCGAGACCAGCGTCGCCTCCCCCGATCGCGGTTCCATCGGGATCGCCCTGCCGACCACGAAGTCGGCGCGCTGGGTCACGGACGGCGACAGCATGGTGAGCCAGTTCAAACTGCTGGGATACAACCCGGACCTGCAGTTCGCCGGGGATGACGTCACCAAGCAGATCAGCCAGATCCAGACCATGATCGACCAGGGCGACAAGGCTCTGGTGATCGGTTCCGTCGACGGCAGCGCGCTCAAGGACGTGCTGGCTAAGGCCGCGGCGAAGAAGATCCCGATCATCGCGTACGACCGCCTGATCCGCGACAGCGGCGACGTGAACTACTACGCGACGTTCGACAACTTCAAGGTCGGCGTCATGCAGGCCAACTCGATCGTCGACGACCTGGGCCTGAAGAAGGGCAAGGGGCCGTTCAACATCGAGCTGTTCGCGGGCTCGGCGGACGACAACAACGCCACGTTCTTCTTCAACGGAGCGATGAGCGTGCTCCAGCCGTACATCTCGTCGGGTGATCTGAAGGTTGTCAGCGGCCAGACCGCATTCAAGGATGTCGCCACGCTGCGCTGGGATGGCGCCGTGGCCAAGAAGCGGATGCAGAGTTTGCTGGTGGGGCCATTGTCAAACAAGCACGTCGACGCGGTCCTCTCCCCTTACGATGGGCTTAGCCGCGGAATCCTCGAAGCGCTTCAGGAGGCCGGCTACGGCACTGCCAAGAAGCTGCCGGTGATCACCGGCCAGGACGCCGAGCTCGACTCGGTGAAGCTGGTCGCCTCCGGTTTGCAGAGTGAAACGGTTTACAAGGACACCCGGGAGCTTGCGAAGGTCGCCGTGCAGATGGCGAACTCGCTCATCACCGGCGGAACACCCGAGGTCAACGACACGAAGCAGTACAACAACGGCGTCGAGGTGGTGCCGACGTTCCTGCTGCAGCCAGTGAACGTGGACAAGTCGAACTACCAGCGCGTGCTGGTCGACGGTGGTTACTACACCGCCGAGCAGATCGCCGGCTGAGTTCACGGTCATCGGACAGGAGGGACGAAGATGAGCACACGACGCGGTCCGGGGCAAAGGTTCCTGGATCTCCCCGTACGCACGAAGCTGACCACCCTGGTAGCCGCCAGCATCGTCGCGCTGGGCGCCTGCCTGACGGTGACGGTCATCAACGACCGCACCGCCGAGAACACCGCCGATGAGCTGGCGAACATCAACGCCGCGAGCGCGCTGGTCCTGCAACTGGACCGGGAGGCGAGCGAGCTGAAGGTCAACGGCCTCGAGTCCGTGATCCGTACGGATCCCAGCGACCAGGTCGACCTCTTGAAGGCTCAGGTCGCCGCCACGAACGCGCTGGTGGCGCAGTTGGAGAAGGTGGCGCTGCCGAGCGGGCTCGACGCGGCGGTGGACAGGATCAAGGCGGTGACCGCGGACTACACCGCGACGCTGACCCGGTTCGTGGCCGGCGCCGCGGCGGACCCGTCCGGGACCCGGCTGGCCTGGGAACAGATCGGGGTCGACAACTACCTGATCAGCGGTGTGCTCACCAACGAGCGCGCGCTGTTCGCCGACACCATCGCCCGGGCGGACAAGGCGTCCGCGGACAGCCGCGCCCGTGCCGAGTACATCCTCTGGATCGCGATCGCGGTGGCTGCGGCGCTGATCTGCGTACTGGCGTACTTCGTGGTTGTCTCGATCACCCGTCCGTTGCAGCGGGTGCGGACGGCGCTGCGGGCCATGGCCGACGGCGACCTGACCGTCGAGGCGCACGTGACCAACCGCGACGAGGTCGGTCAGATGGCGCACGCGCTGGACGAGGCCCAGGACAACATGCGCCGCATCGTGTCCTCGGTCGCGGGCTCAGCGCAGGCCGTGGCTGCGGCGGCGGAGGAGATGTCCTCGACGTCAAGCACCATGGGTGACTCGGCGAACCAGGCGGCCAACCAGGCGCACGGCGTGTCCCAGGCCGCCGCGGGCGTCTCGGAGAACGTGTCGGCTGTCGCCAAGGGCACCGAGGAGATGGGCGCTTCCATCCGCGACATCTCGCACAACGCCACCGAGGCGGCCCGGGTGGCCAGCCAGGCGGTCGCGGTGGCCGAGGCCACCACCAAGCAGGTCGGCAAGCTGGGCGAGTCCTCCACGGAGATCGCCACGGTCATCAAGGTCATCACCGCCATCGCGGAGCAGACGAACCTGCTGGCCCTCAACGCGACCATCGAGGCCGCGCGGGCCGGCGAGGCGGGCAAGGGCTTCGCCGTGGTCGCCTCCGAGGTCAAGGATCTCGCGCAGGAGACCGCCCGGGCCACCGACGACATCTCGCGCCGGGTTCAGGCCATCCAGGCCGACACGGCCGGAGCGGTGACCGCCATCGGCGAGATCACCTCGGTGATCGCGCACATCAACGATTACCAGGCGACCATTGCCAGCGCGGTCGAGGAGCAGACCGCGACCACGGAGGAGATGAGCCGCAGTGTCGCGCTGGCAGCCTCCGGTGCGGGTGACATCGCCTCCAACATCACCGGCCTGGCGAGCGCCACGCAGGTGAGCACGGAGGGCATCGCACAGTCCAGGCAGGCTGTCACCGAGCTCAGCACCATGGCTCACAACCTGCAGTCGCTGGTCAGCCACTTCCGCTACTAGGCACGTGCGATTCACCGCCGGGGCCGGCTTCACCACAGGGTGGGGCCGGCTCCGGCGTCTATTCTTGGCGAATGCACGCTTTCGACATTCTCGGTGATCCGGTGCGGCGCCGGATCCTCGAGCTGCTGGCCGACGGCGAGCAGTCGGCGGGCGAGGTCGGCAAGGTCGTGCAGGAAGAGTTCGGCATCTCCCAGCCAGGCGTCTCCCAGCATCTGAAGGTGCTGCGCGAGAGCGGCTTCACCACCGTGCGAGCGGAGGGCACCCGGCGGTTGTACGCCGTCGACCCCGCGCCGCTGGAGGAGGTGGACAGGTGGCTGGACCGCTACCGCGGTTTCTGGGCGCCCCGCCTGGACGCGCTGGCAACGGAGATCGCGCGGGGCAAGCGGGCCCGGCGGCTGGCGGAGCCGAGCGCCCCCGAAACCGCTTAACTGGAACCTTTCCAAAAACGTGGAATGGGACGGTCGTTTAGGGGCGGAAAGCTCCGCTGGACAAGATGATCGGGCGCACTAGAGTGGTCGACGCTTCCACAATGGAATCGCTACCGCCACGACACCTCTCCGCGCTTGAGGATGTTCATGCCCCAATTAGCCACGTCCCCTGCATCCGTGCCGGACGACGCCCTGCTGCGGGGCCGGTTGCCATGGCTCATCGTGGCGCCCGCCGGTGCCGCCGCCCTGCTGTTCGCGGCGATGGCCGGATACCTGTGGGCCTCCGGTCCGAGCCGGTCGGACATCGTACTCATCGTCGCTTTCCTCGTCGGTGTGGTGGTGCTCTGCGTCGCCGCGGGCAGGGCGCTCAGTACCGTACGGCGCGCTGAGGATCTGCTGCTGCCACTGCGCTCGGAAGCCGGTGCGGCACAGGCCGACGCCCTGAACGCCCGCGCGGAGAGCGAGGGCTTCCGCGCCGACGCCGAGAACGCCCGCGCCCTGGCCGAGACCGCCCGGGTCCAGGCCGAGAACGCCCGGGCCACGATCGAGAGCGCCCGTGCGGAGGCCGAGAACGCCAAGGCCGCTGCCGAGCGGGCCCACACCGAGGCGGAAGCCGCGCTCGCCGAGGCCGCCGAGTCACGGGTCGAGGCGGGCAGGTTGCGGGAGGCTGCGAAGCTCCCCTCCCCGACGAGCACCCCCGCCGGTCGTCAGGTCGAGGTCTTCGTCAACCTCTCCCGGCGGCTCCAGTCGCTGGTGCACCGTGAGATCAAGCTGCTGGACGCGCTGGAGAACGAGGTCGAGGATCCCGACCTGCTCAAGGGCCTGTTCCAGGTCGACCACCTGGCCACCCGCATCCGGCGGCACGCGGAAAACCTCGCGGTGCTCGGCGGCGCGGTGTCCCGGCGGCAGTGGAGCCGCCCGGTCGCGCTGACCGAGGTGCTGCGCTCCGCGATCGCCGAGGTGGAGCACTACTCGCGGGTCAAGCTCGTGCCGCCGATCGAGGGCACCGTGCCGGGCCACGCCGTCGCCAGCATCATCCACCTGGTCGCCGAGCTCATCGAGAACGCGACGATGTTCGCGCCGCCGCACACGCAGGTGCTGCTGCGGGCCCAGATGGTGACCGCCGGGGTGGTGGTCGAGGTCGAGGACCGCGGCCTGGGCATGCAGGCCGTCGACCGGGAACGGGTCAACCGGCTCCTGTCGAACCCCGACGACATCAACCTGGACGAGCTGCTGCGCGACGGCAGGATCGGGCTCTTCGTGGTCTCGATGATCGCCCGGCAGCACCACATCACCGTGCAGCTGCAGGCGAACATCTACGGCGGCACCCAGGCGGTGATCGTGCTGCCGCGGCACCTGCTCGGCTCCGCGCAGGACGACCCTAAGCTGATCGCCGACCGGCCGAAGCTCATCGTTGACCGGCCGAAGCCGATCGTTGACCGGCCCGAGCCGTTGGAGCTGACCGCCCCTGCCCCGGCACAGGCCCAGCTTCCCCCGTCCCCGCCCCCGCCCGCCTGGCCGGCAAAGCTCACGCAGCCGGCAACGCGGACGCAAACGGCGCCGGCAACGCTCACGCAGTCGGCTCCGGCAACGCTCACGCAAACGGCGCCGCCGGAGCCGGAGCCCGTACCGGCCGGCGAGACGGCCGAGAACCCGCCGCCGCTGCCCCGCCGCAGCAGCCAGACCCATCTCGCGCCGCAGCTGCAGTCCGGGCCGCCCCAGCCGCCGACCTTCAACGACGAGGGTGAGACAGATCCCGGCCTGATGGCCTCGTTCCTGCAGGGCGTGTCCCGCAGCGAGGCCGGCGAACAGCCGCCCGCCGCCAGCTCCCGCTAAAGGCCCCGGTAGCGAAGGCCCCCGCTGAAGGCCCCCACCCCGCTGAGAAAGGTGCTCCGATGACGACAAACGATCAGGACCTCGTCTGGCTGCTGTCCGGGCTGGTGGAACGGGTCCCGGACACCCGTAGCGCCCTGCTGCTCTCCTCCGACGGGCTGCGCAAGGCCGCGCACGGGCTGGACGACGACGCCGCGGATCATCTGGCGGCCATCTCCTCGGGCCTGTTCTCGCTCGCCCGCAGCGCCGGCACCCGGTTCGGCGGCGGCGAGACGGTGCGCCAGGTCGTCGCCGAGCTCGAGGACGCGCTGCTGTTCGTCTCGGCGGCCGGCTCCGGCGCGGTGCTCGCGGTGATCGCTGACAAGGCCGCCGATCCGGGTGTGCTCGGCTACGAGATGGCGCAGCTGGTGAAGAGCGTCCGGCCGTATCTCTCCACCCCAGTGCGGCAAGCGGCACGGTGACGATGGTGGGCGCCGAGGCTGAGGACGAGCACTGGCTCGACGACGCGGCGGGGCGGCTCGTCCGGCCGTACACCGTGAGCAACGGGCGGACCGCGCCCAGCACACCGATGGAGCTGCTGTCGATGGTGATGGCGACCGGCCGGGCGCCGAACGGTGAGCTCGAGCCGGACCACGCCGAGGCGCTCATTCTCTGTGGCAGTCCGATGACGGTCGCGGAGGTCGCGGCGCGGCTGCGGCTCCCCGCCGTCGTCACGAAGATCCTTCTCTCGGACCTGGTCGACGCCGGTGCCGTGCGCACCCGGTCGCCGGGCCCGACGGCCGAACCCACCAACACGGCGGTACTGGAGAGCATTCTCAATGCGTTACAACGACGACTCTGACCCGTTCCCCACCGCGCTGAAGCTGCTGATCGCGGGCGGCTTCGGGGTGGGCAAGACGACGTTCGTGGGCGCTGTCAGCGAGATCGAGCCGCTGCGTACGGAGGAGATCCTCACGTCCGCGAGCGTCGGCTACGACAGCCTGACCGGGGTCGAGCAGAAGCTGACGACCACGGTCGCGATGGACTTCGGCCGGATCACCGTGGACGGCAGACACATTCTCTATCTGTTCGGTACGCCCGGCCAGGAGCGCTTCTGGTTCATGTGGGACGAGCTGTCCGCCGGAGCGATGGGCGCGGTCGTGCTGGCCGACACCCGCCGGTTGCAGGACTGCTTCGCGGCGGTCGACTTCTTCGAATCCCGGGGCATCGGTTTCGTGGTCGCGGTCAACCAGTTCGACGACTCGTACAGGTATCGCGCCGCGGATCTGCGAGCGGCGCTGGACCTCGATCCGCGGGTGCCGATCGTCATCTGCGATGCCCGCGACAGCCGGTCCGCCACCGGCGTACTCATCCAGCTCGTCCAGCACCTGCTCGCCACCCCGACGGCCATAGGGAGCCCGGCATGATCTACGACTCGGCACCGCACCAATCGCTCACCCCGACCGACCTGGAAGTGCCGCTACGGATGCGCCGGCTCCGTGAGCTGGGCATCGGCGAGGAGCCGGACCCGGCCTTCGACGAGTTCGCGCGCCGGCTCACGGAGGTCACCGGGAGCCCGTACGCCATGGTGAACTTCATCAGTGAGGACCAGCAGTATTTCGCAGGTCTCCATGCGGTCTCGAAGGGTGACGCGGCGGCGACACCGGGCCGGGTCATGGACCGTGACCACGGCTACTGCCCGCATGTGGTCGTCCGCCGCAAGGCGCTGGTCCTGGACGATGTCTGCGACTACCCGCGCTTCGCCGGAAACCCGGTGGTCGACGAGATCGGCATCCGGTCCTACCTGGGTGCGCCGCTGATCGACCGGACCGGTACGACGCTCGGCACCATCTGCGTCATCGACACCGAGCCGCGCCCGTGGGGCCGGGCCGGGCTGGAGACCATCAAGTCGATGGCCGCCGAGCTGATCGAGCAGATCCACCAGCGCGAGGACGCCAGGAAACAGGCTTAGGGGGTGGCGGCGACCGCGGGGGCGAGCCGTTCGGACCACTGGCCCTTCGCGGTCCCCAGCGCGAACTCGGCCAGGCGCAGCAGCTGCACGTCGGAGGTGCCGGCCGGCGCGTAGATGTGGTACGCGTCGCGCAGGTAACGCTCCACCGGCCGATCGGGGTACAGCCCGGCCGCGGCGTGGATCTCCATCGCGTTGCGCGCGCTGTCCAGTGCGGACTCGACGTTGACGAGCTTGGCGTTCATCAGCTCGGCGTCGCAGGGCAACCCCTGGTCCAGGGTGTGCACGGCGTGGTAGGCCGCGAGCCGGGCCGTCATCAGCCGGGACTGCATCTGCCCGAGCTTCAGCTTGACCGGGAGCAGGTCGCCGAGCGGTTTGCCGTACCGGTGCTTCTCCTTGACGTACGCGGCGGTCTCCTCAACCAGCGCCTGATGGATGCCGAGCGCGACGGCGGTCAGGTTCGCCCGGCCGTACAGGATGCTGGAGGAGTAGGCGACCGGCAGGCCGTCACCCTCGGCACCCAGCCGGTTGGCCACCGGAACCCGGCAGTTGTCAAAGCTCAGCTCGCCGAAGCTGAAGCCGTGCAACCCCATCGAGGCCTGGTGCGCGCCGAGGGAGAACCCGGGCCGGTCGGCCTCTACCAGGAACGCCGTCAGCCCCTTCGAGCCGGCACCGGTGCGTACGACCACGCCGTGCAGGTCACCGACGTGGCTGTTGCCGACAAAGACCTTGCCCCCGTTGAGGATGTAATCGTCGCCGTCGCGGACCGCGGTGGTGGTCATGCCGAGGACGTGGCCGCCGGAGCCCTCCTCGGTCACCGCGATGGTGGGCAGGCAGTCGCCCGACGCGATGCGGGGCAACCAGGTCGACTGCTGCTCGGCACTCCCGAAGTGCAGAATCTTCGCGACCCCGAGCTGGGAGGCCTGGACCATCGCGCCCATCGCGCCGCTGACCCGGGACAGCTCCTCGATGATGACGGTCTTCGCGAGATGCCCGAGCCCCATGCCACCGAACTCGCGGCCGATCGTGACGCCGATCCAGCCCTGCGCGGCGATCAGCCGGGACAGGTCGTGCTGCACGACCCGGGATTCCTCCATCTCGTGTACGCGCAGCCGCACCTCGGTCTCCGCGAACGCCCGCACCTCCTTGCGCAATCGCTCATGGCGTTCCGTCATGAAGTACGCGTCCACTGCAGCTCCTCGTGAGGTCGGCCAGCGGCAAGACAACCGTCAAATCAAGCACGCGTACACCGGTGGGCGCGCGATCTTGCCGCTGATCGTAACTGCATGAACACTTTCAGTCATAGATCACAACCAACCTCGGTTTTGCCCGAAATCGCTTATGGCACAAGCCGAGCCGGGCGAACCGGTCCACATAGGAAGCGGATCGGCCGCCCGGCGCGAGCTCTACCCCGGCTGAGATCAGCGGGTTGTGCAGACGTTTCCGTTGAGGGTGAAGATGCCGGGTAGGACGTTCGGGCCGCTGTAGGCGCCGACGAAGCCGGCTGTGGTGCTGGCGCCGGGGGCGAGGGTGCCGTCGCTGGTGACCCGGACCGTTGTGCCCGTCTGTTCCCAGGTGGCGTTCCAGCCGCTGCCTACGGTCTGCCAGTGGGTGGGCCAGGTGAAGGTCAAGGTCCAGCCGTTGACCGGGGCCGTTCCGTTGTTGGTGATCTCCAGGTCGCCGACGAAGCCGTTGCCCCAGTCGTTCGTGTCGCGCAGCCGGACCGAGCAGGGAGCCACTGCCGGGCTGGTCGTGGTGAAGGTCAGCGGGAGCGAGGCCCGCGAGAGACCACCCGCGGTGTCCCGGGCCAGGACGTTGATTGTGTAGCGGCGGCCCGGCTCGAGGTTGCGGACGGTGATGGACGTTCCGGTTGTTTCGCCGAGCTGCTCGCTGGCGCCCCCGTGCTGGCGGTAGACCTCGTACTTCGCGATCGGCTTGGTGCCGGGCGTTGCCGCGGGCCACGAGATCTCCGCGGTCCGGTCACTCACCGTTGTGATCACCGGGCGCCCCGGCGCCTTCGGCAGACCCGTTTCGGCTGCGGCCGGGTGCAGGGTCACCACACTTGTTCCGTACGCGGGGAGCACCTGAATTCCGGCCGTACCCGCCGTGGTCCGGGTAATCCCCGCGGACCCGTTCGTGAAGGAGTCCACGGTCGGGACCTGACCGGCAGGCGTCCAGCCGTGATAGTTCAGCGCGACCGTGTGTTCGTGGTCCGGGTCCTTGTTGACCAGCAGCACCGCCAGGTCACCGTTCGCCTTGCGGGACGCGTGCGCGCTGACGAGCGCATTGTCGGAGCCGGCCTGAACGAGTTGGTCGCCGGGCTTCGCGAACGAGCCGATCAGACTCAGCGCGTGGTACGGCGCGAACGGCGTATTCAACGGCGGCTCGCAAACCGTGCCGTCCGCCGTGCAGTTGCCGCTGGAGAGCAGCCCGAAGTCTCCGTAATCGGTCTGGCCCGCGACGGTCGACACTGTCCCGATGCCGTTGTGCACGTTCCACCACTGCACGGTGAACACACCCTGCTCGAGCAGCCCGCTGTAGACGTCGGCGAGGAACAGCGCCCCCGGCTGGGTGTTCGGACCCACCCCGACGTTGGTCTCCGTCAGGCTGATCCCGATCCGGCTGTCGAGCTGCTGCCGAAGCAGGTAGACAGCGTCCTCGATCTGCTCGGGCTTGGTGAGCGCCTCCGCGGCGGTGCTCCCACCCGGATACCAGTGCACGTCGACAAAATCAATCGCTGACCCGGCCCGCGCGAGCACCTCCTGGTTCCACGTCCCCGAATCCCCCGCGCCGACAATCCCGTCGGGCCAGTTCCCCGGAGTCGTCAGCACCGCCCCGATCTTGATGGTCGGATCAACAGCCTTCATAGCCGCGGCGTACGCCACCACGTTCGCGGCATACTCCTTCGGGCTCTTGTCCGCGTGGTCGTCCGCCTCCCACGCCGTCCCGTAGTGCCCGTTACCGTAATTCTCGTTGCCGATGGTCCAGTATTTGGCGCCGTACCCCTTGGTCACGTTGGCATACCGAACCCAGTCGGCTGCCTCCTGCGCGGTCCCGGTCCCGTAGTTGGCAATGATCATCGGCTGGGCCCCGGTCCGCCTGGCCCCGGCCATGAACGTGTCGAAGTCCGTGTTCGGCGCGACGTAGCCACCGGGAGCGGTGTGATCCCGCCAGTGGTAGATGTCGGCATAGGACCCGCCCGGGTAGCGGACCATGCCGACACCCGCGTTCTTCAGCAGGTCGGAAACGGCGGGGGTGCCGAGCTCGGCGTCCCAGATCGCGTGATTGACCCCGATCGCGGTATCGGGAACGGTGGCCAGGCCGGCGCGGACGTCCACCGCAACCGAGGTGTCCGCGGCGGTGGCGCCGGCGGTGGCTCGGGGTGCGACTGTGGACCCGTTCGCGTGGGCGCCTGGGGGTGCTGCGGTGACGGCGGTGACCGTCGCGAGCAGGACGGTGCTCGCTAAGGCTCGCCGTAGGTGTGGCATCTGCACGGCTGTCTCCGGGTGAGAGGAAGTTGGGAGCGCTCCCATAGTCAGCCGCGAGAAAGACACATGTCAATGAGTACGGATGGTTCGGCCTCGGCAGCTACTCGAAGTCGCGCTGAACGGGTCTCTCCCGGTGCGCACCGGCACCGCGGAACCATAACCGGACCCCGTATGCGCCGGCGACCATCGCGATCAGAAAGCCCGTCCAGCCGCCGAGCGCCATCAGGAGCGGCATGCTCATCCACAGCAGCAGGGCGACAAACGGGCGACTGGGCAGCTCGCGCTCGGGTTGCTGACGTGTCGCGAAGCTTGGATCCTCGGCGAGCAGACCTGAAACGATCTCGTTGAACCTGCGACGGTCATACGAGCTGAGCACGTTGCCTCCCCGCAAGCGCGTGGTGTCGGAACCACCTGCAGATACGGTCAGCGTTCCCGTTCCGGACGGGAGCAGAAAGAGTGGATCGGTGAAACCTTCGTCACACCCCATCGTGTTTGCCGGCCCACAAGGGTCCTGACATGCAGAAACGCCCGCTCGGACCGTGAGGTCCAAGCGGGCGTTTCATC
>NZ_BOMN01000160.1 GCF_016862215.1 Winogradskya humida | reverse complement strand
GGGCCTCCGAACACTCAGCAAGACGCGCCGCGAACACCTCAGAAGACGCAGCAAGCTCGCGACCCATCCCGACCCACTGCGAACCCTGACCGGGGAACACGAACACGGTCCGGGCGTCCGGCTGTGCCGCTCCGGTGACCACCGAGGCGACGGCCTGCCCGGTCGCCAGACTGCCGAGCCCTCGGATCAGCTCGTCGCGGTCGTCGCCGATCACCACGGCCCGGTGCTCGAACACCGACCGGGTCGCCGCGAGGGACCGGGCGACACCGGCGGCGTCAAGCTCCGGGCGGGCGGTCGTCCATTCCCGCAGGCGACCGGCCTGTCCGGCGAGGCCCGCCGCGGAACGACCCGTCACGACCCACGCGCAGGCACCCGACACCACCGGGACGGCGTGCTGCGCTGTCGCTGTGGTGTCGGCCGGGGGTTCCTCGATGATGATGTGGGCGTTGGTGCCGCTGATGCCGAACGACGAGATGCCGGCCCGCCGCACCCGGCCGTTCGCCGGCCACGGCACGGATTCGCTGAGCAGCCGGACGTCGCCCTCCGACCAGTCCACGTGCGGCGAGGGCTCGTCGGCGTGCAGGGTCTTGGGCAGCTGCTCGTTCTGCAGCGCCAGCACCATTTTCATCACCCCGGCGACACCGGCGGCGGCCTGGGTGTGCCCGAAGTTCGACTTCACGGAGCCGAGCCACAGGGGCCGGCCCTCCGGGCGATCCTGACCGTACGTCGCCAGCAGCGCCTGCGCCTCGATCGGGTCCCCGAGCGTCGTGCCGGTCCCGTGCGCCTCGACAGCGTCCACATCGGTGTATGTGAGCTGCCCGCTGGCCAGCGCCGCCCGGATCACCCGCTGCTGCGACGGCCCGTTCGGGGCGGTGATCCCGTTGGATGCGCCGTCCTGGTTGATGGCGGAGCCGCGCACGACGGCGAGCACCTGGTGCCCGTTACGCCGGGCGTCCGACAGCCGCTCCACCGCGAGCATGCCGACCCCCTCGGCCATGCCCATACCGTCCGCGTGGGCCGAGAACGCCTTGGAACGCCCGTCCACCGCCAGCCCGCGGGCCTGCGAGAACCCGACGAAGCCGTCCGGCTTGGCCATCACCGTGGCGCCGCCGGCGAGGGCCAGTGAGCACTCCCCCGACCGCAGTGCCTGGGCGGCGAGATGCAGTGCCACCAGCGAGGACGAGCAGGCCGTGTCGATCGTGACGGCCGGGCCCTCCAGCGCGAGCGTGTACGACACCCGCCCCGACAGCACGCTGGTCGCGTTGCCGGTCATCAGGTGCGTCGCGATGCCGTCGAACTCGGCGGTGCTGTCGAGCGTGACGTCGGCGTACCCGGAGCCGTACCCGCCGATGAACGCGCCGGTGAGCGTGTTGCGCAGGCTGGTGGGGTCGATGCCGGCGTGCTCGAGGGCCTCCCAGCTCACCTCGAGCAGGAGTCGCTGCTGGGGGTCCATGGCGAGGGCCTCACGCGGGCTGATGCCGAAGAACCCGGCGTCGAATCCGCTGGCGTCGCTCAGGAAGCCACCGGCCCGGGTGTACGAGGTGCCGAACTCCTCGGAGTCGGGGTCGTAGATGGCGTCCGTGTCCCAGCCGCGGTCGGTCGGGAACGTGGCGATCGCGTCGGTGCCGTTGCTGAGCAGATGCCACAGTTCCTCGGGGCTGGTGGCGCCGCCGGGGAACCGGCAGGCCATCCCGACGATCGCGATGAGGTCGTCGTCCGAGGTGCCGGTGGCCGGTGCGGCCAGATCCGGTGCGGCTGCTGTCGTCTCCCCACCCAGTTCGGTGCGGAGCAGTCCGGCCAGCGCGGCCGGGGTCGGGTAGTCGAAGATCAAGGTGGCGGGCAGCCGCAGCCCGGTGTCGCCGCGCAGCCGGTTCCGCAGCTCGACCGCGGTCAGCGAGTCGAACCCGAGGTCGGTGAACGCGCGGGCGGCCTCGACGGTGTCGGTGGAGCTGTGGCCCAGCACCGCCGCGACGTGGGTGCGGACCAGGTCGAGCAGGAACCGGTCCCGTTCGGGCCCGGCCATCATGGCGAGTCGCTGCCGCAGCGCTTGCCCGGTGTCGCCGGTGCTGCCGGAGGTTCCGGCGGCGGTGCGGCGGGTCCGGGTGAGCGGGCCTGCCAGCACCTGCAGCAGCGGTGGCACCTCTCCCGCCGAGCGCAGCCCGGACAGGTCGAGGCGGGCCGGGATCAGGACGGCTTCGGGCCGTGTCAGTGCCCGGTCGAGGACGGCCAGGCCCTCCTCGGCGCCCAGCGCCGCGATCCCCGACCGGGAAATACGCGACAACGACACGTCGTCGAGGTTGCGGCCGATACCGGCCTCGTGAACCCAGGCACCCCACTGCAACGACAGGCCCGCCAGTCCGGCGGCACGTCGATAGGCGGCCAGGGCATCGAGGTACGAGTTCGCGGCCACATAGTTGCCCTGCCCAGCAGCGCCGAAGGTTGCTGCCGCGGACGAGAACATCACGAAGTGATCCAGGGCCAAGTCCTGCGTCAGCTCGTGCAGATGCCAGGCAGCGTCAGCCTTCGGCCGCATCACCGCCGCGAGCCGTTCCGGAGTCAGCGTGGCGATCACGCCGTCGTCGATGATCCCAGCCGCATGGAACACCGACCGCAACGACGGCGTGCCGTCGACGATCGCGGCCAGCGCATCCCGATCGGCAACGTCACACGCGATGATCCGGGCCTGCGCGCCCAGCTCTGCGATCTCGGCAGCCAGCACACCAGCGCCGCCGGCTTCCGGGCCGGACCGGCTCAGCAGCACCACATCGTCGGCGCGACCGGTCGTCACGAAATGCTTGGCCACGATCCCGCCGAGCGTTCCCGTGCCACCGGTGATCAGCAGTGCACCGATCTCACCGTCGATGGTCGCGGGCTCGACATGTGCCGGGCGGATCAGACGACGCCCGTACGCCACCGAGTCCCGCAGCACCAGCTCAGGCTCACCCGTCGCCAGCACGTCCAGGTCGAGGCCACCGGTCGGCGCCAGATCCACCAGCACGATCCGGCCCGGGTTCTCCGACTGCGCCGACCGCAACAGGCCCCACGCCGCGGCAGCAGCTAGATCCGACTCACCGGCACCGCGGGTCAGCACCACCAGGGGCACCGACTCGACGCGCTCGTCGGCCAGCCACGGCTGCACCAACGTCAACGCGTCAACAGCAGCGTTCTCACCGGCGATACAGGCCAGCACCGCACCCGGAAGCTCACCATCCGCGACGTACGGACGAACACCGAGGCCGAACAGATCCTCACCGAGCAACGCCCAGTCCGCCGGCACCACGAACTCGGCGGCCTGCACCGGAACCCACTCGACGGCGAACAGCACGTCGGCGGCCGGTGCCTGTGCGGCTGTCACAGGCCTGCTGACCAGGGATGCCACCGTCACCACCGGGGCTCCCGCGGTGTCGGCCGCCGACAGCGTCAGGCCGTCGCGGCTGTCGCGGCGCAGCCGGGCCCGCAGCACCGAGGCGCCGGCGGCGGACAGCTGCACACCGGTCCAGGCGAACGGCATCGTCAGCCCGGCATCGGACTCGTCAAGGAACGTCGCGGCATGCAGTGCGGCGTCCAGCAGCGCCGGGTGGATGCCGTAGGACCCCGCCCCTGCCCCGGGCAGCTCCACCTCGGTGAAGATGTCGTCCCCGCGCCGCCAGGCCGCGCGCAGACCGTGGAACGACGGGCCGTAGACCTCGCTCAGCCGGCCCGCGTACAGGCCGGAGACGTCGATCGGGGTGGCGTTCTGCGGCGGCCACACCGCCAGTTCCGGGTCCGGGACGGCGTCCCGGTCCGCCGGGGCGACGACGCCGCTCGCGTGCTCGGTCCACGCCTGCTCCGGCCCGGTACGCGAGAACACCTGAACCTCATGACGCCCGTCCCCGTCAGCGGCACCGAGCACCACCTGGACCTGCACCCCACTGCCGTCCGCGGGTACCACGAGCGGCGCCTGCAGCGTCAGCTCCTCCACCACGCCACAGCCGACCTGGTCCCCGGCACGGATCGCCAGCTCGACGAACGCGGTGCCAGGCAGCAACGCCATCCCGCCGACGGTGTGATCCGCCAGCCACGGCTGTGCCCGCAACGAGAGCCGTCCCGTGCACACCAGCCCGGCGCCACCGGCCAGCTCGACCGCCGCACCCAGCAACGGGTGCTCCAGCGCCCCGAGGCCCAGCGCGACCGGGTCGCCGCCGGTTCCCCCGGTGGGCAGCGCGAACAGACCCTCGGGCCAGTAGCGCTCGTGGCGGAACGCGTACGTCGGCAGCTCCACCCGGTGCGCGGCCGGCAGCACGGCGGTCCAGTCCACGCCCGCGCCGTTCACGAAAGCTTCGGCCAGCGACGTCACCAGCCTGGTCACGCCACCGTCGTCGCGGCGCAGGGTGCCACACACCGCGCCTGCCACGGCTCCGGGCCCCGCCGCGTCGGCCACCTCCTGGAGGATGTCGTCGACCGCGCCGAGCAGCACCGGGTGCGGTGTCACCTCCACGAACAGCTGGTGGTCCGAGCCGGCGAGCAGGCGTACGGCGCGGTCGAACCGGACGGGGTTGCGCAGGCTCGCGTACCAGTAGGCGGCGTCCAGCTCGGTGCCGGTCAGCATCTCCCCGGTCATGGCGGAGGCCATCGGCACCCGGCCCGCCCGCGGCGTCACGCCGTCGAGGGCCGCGAGGATCTCGTCCTTCAGGCTCTCGACCTGTGGGCCGTGCGAGGCGTAGTCCACGGCAACCATCCGCGCCCGGACACCCTCGTTGTCAAACTCCTGCTTCAACTCCAGCAACGCCGCCGGCTCACCGGACACAACCACCGCGGAAGGACCGTTGACCGCCGCCAGCGACAGACGGTCATCCAGCCGCTTCTCCACCGACTCCGCCGACGCCGCAACCGACAACATGCCACCGGCGCCCGCCAAGGCCCGCAACGACTGCGACCGCAGCGCCACAACCTTCGCGCCGTCCTCCAAGCTCAACATCCCCGCCACGGTGGCGGCAGCAATTTCACCCTGCGAATGACCCACCACCGCATCAGGTACGACACCAGCCGCCTCCCACACCGCCGCGAGAGACACCATCACCGACCACAGCAACGGCTGAACCACATCCGCCTTGTCCCAGTCCAGCGAATCATCAAACAACGACCAAGTTCCGTACGGTGCAAGAGCCTCCGAACACTCAGCAAGACGCGCCGCAAACACCTCAGAAGACGCAGCAAGCTCGCGACCCATCCCGACCCACTGCGAACCCTGACCCGGGAACACGAACACCGTCCGGGCGTCCGCACGAGCGACACCCTCGACCTCGACCCCGTCGAGCACCACGGCCCGGTGCTCGAACACCGACCGCGTAGTCACGAGGGACCAGGCCACATCGGCGGGGTCCAGTTCCGGGTGGTCCGTCAGCCATTCGCGCAGGCCGGCGACCTGAGCAGTGGCACCGGCGGCGGACCGGCCCGACAGCACCAAGGCCCGGGCACCGGAAACCACGGGCGACCCGGCCTCGACGATTGAGGCCTCGACGATTGGGGCCTCGGCAGCGGGTGCCTCTTCGATGATCACGTGGGCGTTGGTGCCGCTCATGCCGAACGACGAGATGCCGGCCCGCCGGACCCGCCCGTTCGCGGCCCACGGGACCGGCTCGTTGAGCAGCCGGATGTCACCGGCCGTCCAGTCCACATGCGGCGAGGGCTCGTTCGCGTGCAACGTCGGAGGCAGCTGCTCGTTCTGCAGCGCCAGCACCATCTTGATCAGCCCGGCGACACCCGCGGCGGCCTGTGTGTGCCCGATGTTCGACTTCACCGAACCCAGCCACAACGGCTGGTCTTCCGGACGATTCTGACCGTACGTCGCCAGCAGCGCCTGGGCCTCGATCGGGTCCCCGAGCGTCGTGCCGGTCCCGTGCGCCTCCACCACGTCGACGTCAGCCGTCGTCAGGTGCGCGCCGGCCAGCGCCGACCGGATCACGCGCTGCTGCGAGGGGCCGTTCGGGGCGGTCAGCCCGTTCGAGGCACCGTCCTGGTTGACCGCCGAGCCGCGTACGACCGCGAGCACCGGATGTCCGAGGCGGCGGGCTTCGGACAGCCGCTCGACGACGAGCATGCCGGCACCCTCGGCCCAGCCGGTGCCGTCCGCGTCGGCCGAGAATGCCCGGCAGCGGCCGTCCACCGACAGCCCTTGCTGCCGGGAGAAGTCAACAAACGTTCCCGGCGTGGCCATGACGGTCACACCACCGGCCAGTGCGAGGGAGCATTCCCCCGACCGCAGCGCCTGAGCGGCCAGGTGCAGCGCCACCAGCGACGACGAACACGCCGTGTCCACGGTGACCGCGGGGCCTTCCAGACCCAGGGCGTACGACACGCGGCCCGACAGCACGCTCGTGGCGTTGCCGGTCAGCAGATGGCCCTCGACCCCGGCGGCGTTGCTGCCGGCGATCTGCCCGGAGAGGGCGACCCCGAATCCGTACCCGGAGGCGAATCCACCGGCGAACACGCCCGTCGGGCTGCCCTGCAGCGCGGCGGGGTCGATCCCGGCCCGTTCGAGTGCCTCCCACGAGACCTCCAGCAGCAACCGCTGCTGCGGGTCCATCGCGAGCGCCTCACGCGGGCTGATGCCGAAGAATCCCGGGTCGAAGTCGGCGACGCCGGAGAGGAAACCGCCCTGTGCGACGTACGACGTACCGTCACTCTCACGGTCCGGGTCGTAGATGCTCTCGATGTCCCAGCCACGGTCCGTCGGGAACCCGTCGATCGCGTCCTGACCCGACACCAGCAACTGCCAGAACTGCTCGGGGGTCGCGACGCCACCCGGGAAACGGCAGCTCATGCCCACGATGGCCAGCGGCTCGTCCGACCCGGCGGCCCCGGTCACCGCGACCGGGCCGGTGTCCTGGCCGGTCACCTCGCCCCGCAGGTGGCGGGCCAGCACGATCGGCGTCGGGTAGTCGAACACCAGGGTGGCCGGCAGCCGCAGCGAGGTGACGGCGTTGAGCCGGTTGCGCAGCTCCACCGCGGTCAGCGAGTCGAAGCCGAGGTCCTTGAACGCCCGGCGGGCGGGGACCGCCTCCGTCGACGGGTGCCCCAGCACCGCGGCGGCCTCGGTGCGGACCAGCTCGGTCAGCAGGCGTTCCTGCTCGGCCGGGTCGAGCCCGGTCAGGCGCCGGGCCAGGTCACTCTCGTCGGTGGCCGCGGGGGCCGTCGCGGGGAGGGCCCGGATCTCGGGCAGGTCGCGGAAGAGCGGAAGCCGGCGCAGATCCGCGGCACCGGGTGCGGCGGCGAGCTGCGCCCAGTCCACGTCCATCACGGTCACGGCGCTGTCGTTGCCCTGCAACGCTTCGAGGAGGGCCTGGACGGCGAGCGCCGGGTCCATCGCCGGCATCGCACCCCGGCGCATCCGGGCGCGGACCACGTCGCTGGAGTCGGCGAAGCCGCTGCCGTTCCAGGCGCCCCAGGCCACCGCGAGTGCGGGCAGGCCACGACCGGTCCGGTGCTCGGCGAGCGCGTCGAGGTAGGCGTTCGCGGCGGCATAGTTGCCCTGGCCCGCGGCGCCGAGCGTGGACGCCGAGGACGAGAACAGCACGAACGCGTCGAGGTCGAGGTCCGCGGTCAGCTCGTCGAGCAGTGCCGCGCCGGTGGCCTTGGCCCGCAGCACGGTCGCCAGCCTCGCGGGTGACAGCCGCTCCACCACACCGTCGTCGAGGACGCCCGCGGTGTGCATCACGGTGGTCAGCTCCGGGCCGGTCCACCCGAGCAACCCGGCGAGATCGTCCCGGTCACCGGCGTCCCCGGCCACGACGTCGACCCGGGCACCGGCGGCGGCCAGCTCGGCGGCCAGCGCTGCGGTATCCGTCGCGGCCGGGCCGGAGCGACTGGTCAGCACGAGCCGCTTCGCCCCGCGACCGGCGAGCCCGCGGGCTACGTGCCCGCCGATCGCCCCGGTACCACCGGTGATCAGCGCATCGCCGCGCGGGTGCCACCCGGCGGCGTCTCCGGCCGGGCGCAGGGACCGCGTCAGCCGCTTACCGAGGGCAGCGGCCGGGCGGATCGCGACCTGGTCCTCGCCGTTCCCGGCAAGCACGCCCGCCAGTCGTGCTCCGGCACGCTCGTCGAGAACGGCCGGCAGATCGATCAGACCACCCCAGCGGTCCGGATGCTCCAGCGCCACTACACGACCCAGGCCCCACGCCTGCGCCTGCACCGGGCTGCTCAGCACATCGCCGGACCCGGTGGTCACCGCGCCGCGCGTGACAATCCACAGCGGCGCGTCAATACCCGCCTGCACCAGAGCCAGCGTCGCGGCCAGACCCTGCGACACCGCGGGGAAGTCCGGCATCGGGGTCTCGTCGAGCGCCAGCAGAGAGACCACACCGGCCACCTCGCCCTGCTCCGGCAGGGTCGCGAGCTCGACCATAGACACCTCGGCACCCCGGGCACGCAGAGCCGCCGCCAGGTCCGGGCCGCTCGAGCCGGTCTCCGAACCGGTCACGACCAGCCAGCGGCCGCTCAGCGAGACGTCGCCCGGTTCGGCAAGCCGGGCCCAGCCGGCCCGGTACCGCCAGTTCGCGGTCATCGAGCGGTCCTGCGCCCGGCGCCGCCAGGACACCAGTGCCGGGAGCAGGTCGCCGAGCTGCTGCTCGTCGCCGAGGTCCAGGGTGCCGTCCTCGACAGCGGCCCAGAATTCCCTGTCCGCCGCGGATTCCGTGACGGGTGCGAGCGGGAGACCACCCTCGGGCCAGTACCGCTCGTGCTGGAACGCGTAGGTCGGCAGGTCGATCCGGTCACCCACGGGCAGCAGGGCCTTCCAGTC
The DNA here is from genome assembly GCF_016862215.1 of Winogradskya humida. GTDB lineage: Bacteria > Actinomycetota > Actinomycetes > Mycobacteriales > Micromonosporaceae > Actinoplanes > Actinoplanes humidus. Next base: position 5,594 of record NZ_BOMN01000160.1, on the reverse strand, counting down.
GACGCTCACGCCGTTCACGAAAGCGGCCGCCAGCCCGCCGGCGAGGCCGCCGTCCGGTTCGGTGCGGCGCTGCAGCGGCACGAACACCGCGTCAGCGACGGCTTCGGGACCGAGCGAGGACAGGGAACCGTCCGGGCCGATCTCCAGGAACACCGACACGCCCTCGGCGGCCAGCGCTCTGAGGGTGTCCGCGAAACGCACCGCTTGCCGGGTCTGCGCCGGCCAGTATCCGCCGTCGCACTCGCTGATCAGTTCACCGGTCAGGGCACCGGCCCACAACAGCTGGGGGCGCTGGTGGTCCAGCCCGGCCGCGACCTCGGCCAGCTCGGCGAGGGCGGGGTCCATGGCGGGTGAGTGGAACGGGTGGCTCACACGCAGTGCGCGTACCCGTCGGCCCTGTTCTTTCCAATGGCGCATCACCGACTCGACGGCGGCGAGGTCACCGGAGACCACCACGGAATCCGGGCCGTTGACCGCGGCGATCGACGCACCGGCCAGCGTGGGGATCACGTCGGCCTCGGGAGCGTTGATCGCCGCCATCGCGCCGCCCGCGGGCAGCGCCTGCATCAGCCGGGCCCGGGCTGACACCAGCCGGCAGGCGTCGGGAAGGCTGAGGACACCCGCGACGTACGCGGCGGCGATCTCGCCCACCGAATGCCCCACGACGGCGTCGGCGTTCACCCCGGCGGCCTTCACCACGGCGGCGAGGGCGACCTCGAAGGCGAACAGGCCGGTCTGGGCGTACAGCGTCTGATCCATCGGGGTCTGATCCATCGGGGTCTCGTCGGCGCCCAGCACGAGATCACGGACGGGGACGTCGAGCAGCTCGCAGACCCGGTCGAATTCCGCGGCGAACACGGGGCTGCTCTCGTACAGCGCGCGACCCATGCCGGTCCACTGGGAACCCTGGCCCGCGAACATCAGCGCGACCCGCGCGCCCGGTTGCGTCACCCCGGAGACGACGGTGCTGGAGGAAACTCCGGCGGCCAGGCTCTCCAGGCCGGACAGCGGATCGACGCCGAGCACAACCGCCCGGTTCTCGAACGCCGGCCGGGTCGTCGCCAGTGACCGGGCCACATCCGCGGGGTCCAGGCCGGGGCGCGAGGTGACCCAGTCGCGCAGCCGGCGCGCCTGCGCGGCGAGCCCCTGCGGCGAGCGGCCCGAGACGACCCACCCGCCGACGCCGGAAACCACGGGCGCGGGGGTCTCCTCGACGTTTGCCGCCTCGGGGGTGGGAGCTTCTTCCACGATGATGTGCGCGTTGGTGCCGCTGATCCCGAACGACGACACACCGGCCCGGCGCGGACGCTCGGAGACCGGCCACGCCACGGGCTCGTTCAGCAGCCGGACGTCACCCGCCGACCAGTCCACGTGCGGCGACGCCTCGCCCGCGTGCAGAGTCGGGGGCAACTGCTCGTTCTGCAGCGCCAGCACCATCTTGATGACACCGGCGACACCGGCGGCGGCCTGCGTGTGGCCGATGTTCGACTTCACGGAGCCGAGCCACAGAGGCCGGTCCTCCGGACGATCCTGACCGTACGTAGCCAGCAGCGCCTGTGCCTCGATCGGGTCACCCAGTGTCGTGCCGGTCCCGTGCGCTTCCACGGCGTCCACGTCGGCGGGCGACAGCCGAGCGCCGGCGAGCGCCGCCCGGATGACGCGCTGCTGTGACGGCCCGTTCGGGGCGGTCAGGCCGTTCGAGGCGCCGTCCTGGTTGACGGCCGAGCCACGCACCACCGCGAGCACCGGGTGCCCGAGCCGGCGGGCGTCGGACAGCCGCTCCACGACGAGCATGCCGACACCCTCGGAGAAGCCGGTCCCGTCCGCGTCGGAGGAGAACGCGCGGCACCGGCCGTCGCTCGACAGGCCCTGCTGGCGGGAGAACTCGACGAACGTGTTCGGGGTGACCATCACCGTGACGCCACCGGCGAGAGCCAGCGAGCACTCCCCCGACCGCAGCGCCTGGGCCGCCAGGTGCAGTGCCACCAGCGACGACGAACACGCCGTGTCGATCGTGACGGCCGGGCCCTCCAGTCCCAGGGCGTACGACACGCGCCCCGACAGCACGCTGGTGGCGTTGCCGGTCATCAGGTGCCCCTCGACCCCGGCCGCGTTGCTGCCGGGGGTCTGCCCGGCCTGCGAGACGCCGATGCCGTAGCCGGAGGCGAACCCGCCCGCGAACACACCCGTGGTGCTGCCCCGCAACGCCACCGGGTTGATCCCCGAGCGTTCGAGGGCCTCCCACGACACCTCGAGCAGCAACCGCTGCTGGGGGTCCATGGCCAGCGCCTCACGCGGGCTGATCCCGAAGAACCCGGCGTCGAACTCGCTCGCGTCCGTCAGGAACGCGCCGGCCTCGGTGTACGAGGTGTCGCCGCCGGACACCTCGGCGACGTCCCAGCCGCGGTCGGCCGGGAACGGCCCGATCGCGTCACCACCGTTGGCCAGCAGGTCCCAGAACTGCTCCGGGCTGCCCGCACCGCCGGGGAAGCGGCAGCTGAGCCCGATGATGGCGATCGGCTCGGTGGCCCGGGCCTCCACGTCGTGCAGCCGGGCCCGGGCGTCCTGGGCGTCGGCGATGGCGCGCTTCAGGTACGCCCGAAGCTTGTCCTCATTAGACTCAGGCATGGTCAGCTCCCTGAAGTGTTGTCCATCGGTGAACGCGATCGGGTGGTGCGGACCTCATCCGAGGTCTTCGACGAGCGCGAACAGCTCGTCATCGGAGGCGGCGCCGAGTTCGGCCTCGCGCTGCATACGGGTCTTCTCCCCGGTCGCGGCGGCGACGACGTCGAGCAGCCGGCGCAGGCGCTCGGTGATCTCGTCGTGGTCGGCGTCCGGTGCCCATTCGTGCTGGATCGCGGCTTCGAGCCGGTCGAGCTCGTCGAGGATCGGCACGGCGGCCGCCTGCTCGGGGGCGATCTCGTCGCGCAGCCACGCTGCCAGCGCGAGCGGGGTCGGGTAGTCGAACACCAGGGTGGCGGGCAGCCGCATCCCGGTCGCGGCGTTCAGCTTGTTCCGCAGCTCGACGGAGGTCAGCGAGTCGAAGCCGAGATCCTTGAAGCTCTGCTCGGGCAGCACGGCCTCGGCCGACGAGTGGCCCAGCACCGCGGCGACGTGCCCGCGGACCAGGTCGAGCAGCACCCGGTCCCGTTCGGGTCCGGTCATCTCGGCGAGCCGCTGACGCAGGCCCTGCCCGGAGTCCCCGCCACCGGTCGCGGCGGCGGCGGTCCGGCGGGTCCGGCCACCGGTGGTGAAGCCGGCTGCGAGGCTGCGCCAGATCGGGGGAACGTCGCTCGTCTCAGCGGCCTGGGTGCGCAGCGCGTCCAGGTCGAGGCGGGCGGGCACGAGCACGGCCTCGGGGCGGGTGAGCGCCCGGTCGAGAACGGCCAGCCCTTCCTCCGCACCCAGCGCCGCGATCCCCGACCGGGAAATACGCGACAGGGAAACGTCATCAAGGTTGCGGCCGATACCGGCCTCGTGAACCCACGCACCCCACTGCAACGACAGGCCCGCCAGCCCCGCGGCACGCCGATAAGCAGCGAGCGCATCCAGGTACGAGTTGGCCGCCACGTAATTGCCCTGCCCCGGCGCACCGAACGTGGCCGCCGCGGACGAGAACATCACGAAGTGATCCAGAGCCAAGTCCTGCGTCAACTCGTGCAGATGCCAAGCGGCGTCAGCCTTCGGCCGCATCACCGCCGCCAGCCGTTCCGGAGTCAACGTGGCGATCACGCCGTCGTCGATGATCCCGGCCGCATGGAACACCGACCGCAACAACGGCGTACCGTCCACGATCGCCGCCAGCGCATCCCGATCAGCAACGTCACACGCGATGATCCGGGCCTGCGCACCCAACTCCGCCACCTCGGCGGCCAAGACCGCGGCACCGCCGGCTTCCGGACCGGAACGGCTCAGCAGCACCACATCGTCAGCACGACCCGTCGACACGAAATGCTTGGCGACAATCCCGCCGAGCGTCCCCGTGCCACCCGTGATCAGCAGCCCACCGGCCTCGACCGGCACCGGCGTCAATTCGACGTGCACCGGACGGATCAACCGACGCCCGTACGCCACCGCATCGCGCAGCACCAACTCCGGCTCACCCGTCGCCAGGACATCCAGGTCGAGGCCACCGGTTGCCGGCAGATCCACCAGCACGATCCGGCCCGGGTTCTCCGACTGCGCCGACCGCAACAAACCCCACGCGGCCGCGGCATCCAGATCCGCACCTACGGCACCGCGGGTCAGCACCACCAGAGGCACCGACTCGACGCGCTCATCGGCCAGCCACGGCTGCACCAGCGTCAACGCGTCAACAGCCGCGTTCTCACCGGCGAGACAAGCCAGCACCGCACCCGGAAGCTCAGCATCAGCAACGTACGGACGAACACCGAGGCCGAACAGGTCCTCACCGAGCAACGCCCAGTCCGCCGGGATGACGAATTCGGCGGCCTCCACCGGAACCCACTCGACGGCGAACAGCGCGTCCGAGTCGACGGTGACGGTGCGGTAGATCAGCGAGTCGACCGACACGACCGGGGCTCCGGTGGTGTCCGACGCCGTGAGCGTCAGGCCGTCCTGGCCGTCGAGACGCAACCGGGCCCGCAGGACCGACGCGCCGGTGGCGTGCAACTGCACACCCGTCCAGGCGAATGGCATCCGGACGGCGCTGCCGACGTGGTCGGCGAGCCCCGCGGCGTGCAACGCGGCGTCCAGCAGGACCGGGTGCAGGCCGTACGAGCCGGCCTCCCCCGTCACCGGCCCGGGCAGCGCCACCTCGGCGAAGATGTCGTCCCCACGCCGCCAGGCCGCCCGCAGACCGTGGAAGGCCGGGCCGTACACGTCGCTCAGGCGGACGTCGTACAGGTCCGCGATGTCGATCGGCGCGGCGTCCTGCGGCGGCCAGATCAGCAGATCCGCCTCCGGGACCGCGTCCCGCCCGCCGGGGGCGAGAACCCCGCTCGCGTGCTCGGTCCACTCCGCCCCGGTACGCGAGAACACCCGAACCTCGTGGCGCCCGTCCCCGTCAGCGGCACCGAGCACGACCTGGATCTGCACCCCGCTGCCGTCGGCGGGCACCACGAGCGGCGCCTGCAGCGTCAGCTCCTCCAGCAGCCCGCAGCCGACCTGGTCCCCGGCGCGCACCACGAGCTCGACGAAGCCGGTGCCGGGCAGCAGCACCGTCCCGCCGACCGTGTGATCCGCCAGCCACGGCTGGGCCCGCAGCGACAACCGCCCGGTGCAGACGATCCCGGCCCCACCGGCCAGCTCCACCGCGGCACCCAGCATCGGATGCGTCATCGCCGCCTGGCCGAGCGAGCCCGGATCGGCGCCGAATCCGCCGACCGGCAGCGCGAGGATGCCCTTCGGCCAGTACCGCTCGTGCTGGAACGCGTACGTCGGCAGTTCCACCCGATCGCCGGCCGGCAACACCCGGGTCCAGTCAACGCCGGCACCCCGGACGAAGGCCTCCGCGAACGACGTCACGAGGCGCGTGACACCACCGTCGTCGCGACGCAGCGTCCCGAAGACAGCTCCGTCCTCGACGATGTCACCCACCGCACCGAGCAGCACCGGATGCGGCGTCACCTCAA
>NZ_BOMN01000159.1 GCF_016862215.1 Winogradskya humida | reverse complement strand
CACACCGGCGCGCCACGGCCGGTCGGCCAGGGGCCACGGCCGGTTCCCGGTCAACAGTTCAACGGCGCCGGCCGACCAGTCCACATGCGACGAGGGCGAACCCACGTGCAGCGTCGCGGGCAGCACACCGTGCCGCATCGCCATGACCATCTTGATCACGCCGGCGACCCCGGCGGCGGCCTGGGTGTGGCCGATGTTCGACTTCACCGAGCCCAGCAGCAGCGGGTGATCGGCCGGCCGGTCCTGTCCGTACGTGGCGATCAGCGCCTGGGCCTCGATCGGGTCGCCGAGGGTGGTGCCGGTGCCGTGCGCCTCCACGGCGTCCACGTCGGCGGGGGTCAGGCGAGCGCCGGCGAGCGCCTGCCGGATGACGCGCTGCTGCGCGGGACCGTTCGGCGCGGTCAGGCCGTTGGAGGCGCCGTCCTGGTTGACCGCCGAGCCGCGGACGACAGCGAGGATCTCGTGGCCGTTGCGCTGGGCGTCGGACAACCGCTCGACGAGGAGTACGCCGGCGCCCTCACCCCAGCCCGTACCGTCGGCACTGTCGGAGAAGGCCTTGCAGCGGCCGTCCCCGGCCAGTCCGCGCTGACGGCTGAACTCGATGAACGCGCCGGGTGTCGACATCACCGTCACACCGCCGACAAGTGCCAGCGAGCACTCGCCCCGGCGCAGCGCCTGAGCCGCCCAGTGCAGGGCCACCAGCGATGAGGAGCAGGCGGTGTCGACCGTGACCGCCGGGCCTTCGAGGCCGAACGTGTAGGACAACCGGCCGGAGATCACGCTCGCGGCGCTGCCGGTGCCGACGTACCCTTCGACGCCCTGTGGCGCGGCGGTCGTCAATGCCGCGTAGTCCTGGCCGTTGGTGCCGATGAACACGCCGGATCGGCTGCCCCGCAACGAGTCCGGGTCGATGCCCGCCCGTTCGAACGCCTCCCACGACGTCTCCAGGAGCAACCGCTGCTGGGGGTCCATGGCGAGGGCCTCGCGCGGTGAGATGCCGAAGAACGCGGGGTCGAAGTCCGTCGCGCCGGTGAGGAATCCGCCCTCCCGCGCGTAGGTGGTGCCCGGGTGGTCGGGGTCCGGGTCGAACAGCGATTCGAGGTTCCAGCCGCGGTCGGCGGGGAAACCCGTCATCGCGTCGGTGCCGCCGGCCACGAGCCCCCAGAGGTCCTCCGGCGAGTTCACCCCGCCGGGGAACCGGCAGCTCATGGCGACGATCGCGATCGGCTCGTCGGTCGCGACGGCGAGTTCCGTCGTCGTGGTGGCCGGCCCGCCCAGTAGTTCGGTGCCGAGGAACGCGGCGAGGGAGGCCGGTGTCGGGTGGTCGAAGACCAGGCTCGCCGGCAGGGGCAGTTCGGTGGCCACGACCAGCCGGTTGCGCAGCTCGACGGCGCTGAGTGAGTCGAAGCCCAGTTCCTTGAACGCGCGCGCCGGGGCGATGGCCTTCGCCGACCCGTGGCCGAGGACGACGGCCACGTGGCCGAGGACCAGGTGCAGGAGGGTCTTCTCGCGCTCGGTGACGCTCTGGCCGGCGAGGGACCGGGCGAGGGCCGTGCCGGCGACGGAGCCGGGGGCTGCGGACCGGCGGGCCGTGCCGCGTACCAGGCCGCGCAGAACGTGGGGAACCGGCGACGTGCGCGCCTGGCGGTGCAGTGCGGGCAGATCGAGCGGGGCGGGGACCAGGACGGCGCGTCCGGTCGTGGCGGCCTCGTCGAACATCCGCAGACCTTCGGCCGTACGCAGGGGAACCAGCCCACCGCGGCTCATGCGTTCCAGGTCGGCGTCCCCGAGGTGCCCCGTCATGCCGCTGGACTCGGCCCACAGCCCCCACGCCAGCGAGGTGGCGGGCAGGCCCCGGGCCCGGCGGTGCTGCGCCAGCGCGTCCAGGTAGGTGTTCGCCGCCGCGTAGTTGCCCTGGCCGGAGCCACCGAGCACGCCGGCGACGGCGGAGAACATCACGAACGCCGACAGGTCCCCGGTGAGTTCGTGCAGGTTCCGAGCTCCGTCCGCCTTCGGCCGGAAGACGGTGTCGATCCGCTCCGGCGTCAGCGATCCGATCGTCGCGTCGTCCAGGACACCCGCCGTGTGGACCACCGCGGAGATCTCATGCCCGGCCAGCAGTACGGCCAGCGCATCCCGGTCAGCGACATCGCACGCCGCGAGCACAACCTCAGCGCCCAGCGCGACCAGTTCAGCACGCAACTCCTCCGCACCCTCGGCAGCCGCACCACGCCGGCTCACCAGCACCAGACTCCGGACACCACGCTCCGCGACCAGATGCCGGGCGATCAGGCCACCGAGCATGCCCGTCGCACCGGTGACCAGAACGGCACCCGTACCGAACCCTGGATCCTCCACCACCGAACGCTCGACGCGGGCCAGACGCGGCGCGCTGACCACACCCGACCGCACCGCCAGCTGCGGCTCATCGGTAGCCAAGGCCCGGGGCAGCACGTCCCGTGATGCGGCGTCGTCGTCGAGGTCGACCAGCACGAACCGGTCCGGGTTCTCCGACTGCGCAGAACGCACCAGACCCCACACCGCCGCCTGCGCCAGACCCGGCACCTCATCACCGGCACCCACAGCAACCGCACCCCGGGTCACGATCACCAGACGGGACCGCTCCTGCAGCAACCAGGACTGCACCGTGGCCAGCGCCCAGTGCGCCGCCTCACGCGGCGACACCTCCGGGCAGAACACGATCTCGGCTGCGACACCCCCGTCGGCGGGCACCGGGACCTCGGACCAGTCCAAGCCGAACAACGCGTCCCGGTCCGGCCGGTCCGTCGTCCCGGGCAGGGGTCGTAGCGTCAGGGAGTCAACGGTCAGAACCGGTGCGCCCGTCCCGTCCGCCGCCACCACGGCCAGGGCGTCCGGGCCCGTGGGCGACATCCGCACCCGCAGCGTGGTCGCGCCCGACGCGTGCAGGCGCAGACCGGACCAGTCGAGCGGCAACCGGTCGGCGCCGTGGGTGTACCCGGTCGCGTGCAGTGCGGCGATCAGGAGTGCGGGGTGCAGGCCGTACCCGTCGGCGCTGATGGCTTCCGGGAGCGAGACCTCGGCGTACACCTCGTTCCCGAGGTGCCAGGCCGATCGCAGCCCCTGGAAGGCCGGCCCGATGTCGAGACCGGCGGCGGCCTGCTCGGCGTGGATTCCGGCGAGATCCACCGGTTCCGCTCCGGGTGGCGGCCACTCGGTCAGGGCGACTCCGCCCGTACGCCCACCCGTGCCCAGCACACCCGTGGCGTGCCGGATCCACCGCTGCTCGTCGCCGGCGCCGCCCGTCTCGGCGTAGAACGTCAGCTCGCGCCGCCCGGACCCGTCCGGGGAGCCCACCCACACCTGGACCGGTACGCCGCCGTACCCGGGCACCACCAGCGGCGTCCGCAGGGTCAGCTCCTCGACGACGTCGCAACCGACCTGGTCGCCCGTGTGGACCGCCAGCTCGGCGAACACCGTCGCGGGGACCAGGACCTCGCCCCGGACCACGTGATCGGCCAGCCACGGGTGGGAGTCGGCCGACAGGCGGCCCGTCAGCAGCACGCTGTCGGTGTCGCCGAGGCTGATCGTCGCACCGAGCAGCGGATGGGCCGCCGCGCCGAGCCCGGCCACGGTGACGTCGCCGGTCCGCGGCCGGGTCTTGACCCAGTAGCGGCGGTGCTGGAACGCGTACGTCGGCAGGTCCACCCGCCGTGCCCCGCGGCCCGCGTCGAGCTCCTCCCACCGCACGGGGACCCCGTGGGTGAACAGCCTCGCCAGCGAGGAGACCAGCGCGGCCTCCTCCGGCCGGTCCGGGCGCAGCATCGCTACGAAGCTCGCGTCCGGCGCCGTCTCCTGACCCAGCGCCGTCAGCGTCGCGCCCGGCCCGACTTCGACGAACGTCCGTACACCCTCGCCGGCGAGCGTGCCCACCGCGGCGCCGAACCGCACGGCCTCGCGGACGTGCGTCACCCAGTAGTCCGGCGACGTGAGCTCCGCGGCAGTGGCCAGCCGGCCGGTCAGTGTCGACACGATCGGGATCGCGGGCGCGGCGAAGGTCACGTCGTCGAGGACCGCGTGGAATTCGTCCAGCATCGGTTCCATCAGCGGCGAGTGGAACGCGTGGCTCACCTTCAGCCGCGACACCTTCCGGCCGGCCGTACGCCACCGCTCGGCGACCGCGTCCACGTCAGCGGTGGCACCGGAGACGACAACCGAGGCGGGGCCGTTCACGGCGGCGATGCCCGTCGTGTCCGGGAGGCCGGGCAGGACCTCGGCCTCGGAGGCCTGGATCGCGATCATCGCTCCGCCCGCGGGCAGCGCCTGCATGAGCCGGCCGCGCGCGGACACCACCCGTACGGCGTCGCCGAGCGACCAGAGGCCCGCCACGTGGGCCGCGGCCAGTTCACCGATCGAGTGACCGGCGAGCAGATCCGGGCGTACGCCCCAGGAGGCGAGGAGCCGGAACAGCGCCACCTCGACCGCGAACAGGGCGGGCTGGGTCACCCCGGTCTCGTTCAGCGCCCCGGGGTCGTCGCCGGACAGCGCCGCGCGTACCTCGGGTCCGAACGCGTCGAGGACCTCGTCCAGCGCCTGCGCGAACACCGGGAAGCGGCCCCGCAACTCGCGGCCCATGCCGAGCCGTTGCGATCCCTGGCCCGGGAACAGGAAGGCCACCCGGCCGGGCTCGCCTGCCGGTCCGCTGACCACGGCGCCGGTCGTCCCGCCCGCGGCCATCGTGGCCAGGGCTTCCACCAGCTCGGTCCGGTCCTCGGCCACGATCACCGCGCGGTGTTCCAGCGTCGCGCGGGACGTCGTGAGCGAGTAACTCACGTCGGCGAGCGATCCGCTCCCGGCGAGCGGGATCAGCCGCTCGGCCTGGTCACGCAGCGCGTTCCGGTCGCGGGCCGACAGCACCCACGGCGCCGGCCTGCCGTTCTCCGGCTCGAGGACCGCAGCCGGCTCCGGGTCGCTCGTCTGTTCGAGGATGACGTGCGCGTTCGTACCACTGAATCCGAAGGAGGAGACGCCAGCCCGCCGCGGGCGTTCCACGGCAGGCCAGTCCCGTTGGCCGGCGAGCAGTTCCACCGCACCGGCCATCCAGTCCACATGCGACGAAGGCTCCGTGATGTGCAGCGTCGCGGGCAGGGTGCCGGACCGCATGGCCAGCACCATCTTGATGACACCGGCGACACCCGCGGCGGCCTGGGTGTGGCCGATGTTCGACTTCACCGAGCCCAGCAGCAGCGGACGGTCGGCGGGCCGGTCCAGTCCGTACGTCGCCAGCAGGGCCTGAGCCTCGATCGGGTCGCCGAGGGTGGTGCCGGTGCCGTGCGCCTCGACCGCGTCCACATCGGAGGGTTTGAGGCCTGAACTGGCGAGGGCCTGCCGGATGACGCGCTGCTGTGCGGGACCGTTCGGCGCGGTCAGGCCGTTCGAGGCGCCGTCCTGGTTCACCGCGGACCCGCGCACCACGGCGAGGACCTGGTGGCCGTTGCGCCGCGCGTCCGAGAGCCGCTCGACGATCAGCATGCCGACGCCCTCGCCCCAGCCCGTACCGTCCGCACTGTCGGAGAAGGCCTTGCACCGCCCGTCCCGGGCCAGTCCGCGCTGACGGCTGAACTCGACGAACGAGCCCGGCGTGGACATGACCGTCACGCCGCCGGTCAGCGCCAGCGAGCATTCACCCGCGCGCAGCGCCTGCACGGCGAGGTGCAGGGCGACGAGGGACGACGAGCACGCGGTGTCGACGGTGACCGCCGGTCCTTCGAGGCCGAACGTGTAGGACAGCCGGCCGGAGATCACGCTTGCCGAGATGCCCGTCGCGGCATACCCGGAGATGTCCTCGACGGCGTCGCCCAGCAGTTCCCGGTAGTCCTGGACGTTCGAACCCACGAACACGCCGACCGGCTCACCACGCAGCGTGCCCGGGTCGATCCCGGCGCGTTCGAAGCTCTCCCACGACGTCTCCAGCAGCAGGCGCTGCTGCGGGTCCATGGCCAGGGCCTCGCGGGGCGAGATCTCGAAGAAGTCGGAGTCGAAGCCGGCGGCGTCATCGAGGAAGGCACCCATCCGGGTGTACGAGGTACGCACGCCGTCCGGGTCCGGGTCGTACAGCGATTCCAGGTCCCAGCCGCGGTCCGCGGGGAACTCCGTGACCCCGTCGCCGCCCGCCAGCAGGAACTCCCACAGTTCCTCCGGGCTCGACACGCCGCCGGGGAACCGGCACGCCATCGACACGATCGCGATCGGCTCGTCGCTCGTTCCCGCCACCGTGGGCGTCGTACCGGCCGCCGCGCCGGCTCCCAGCAGTTCGGTACGCAGATGGGCAGCCAGGACAGCAGCCGTCGGATAGTCGAAGACCACGGTCGTCGGCAGCGCGACACCGGTCGCCTCGCTCAGCCGGGTACGCAGTTCGACGGCCGTCAGCGAGTCGAACCCGAGATCCTTGAACGCCCGGGTCGCGGCGAACGCGTCGCCGGAGACGTGGCCCAGCACGGCGGCCGCCTCGTAGCGGACCACCTCCGTCAGCTCGCGTACCTGCTCGGCCTCGTCCAGGCCCGCCAGTCGCTGCGCGAGCGCCGACGTGCCCCGTGGTGCCGGGGCAGCGTCAAGGGCAGCGCGGATCTCGGGCAGGTCACCCAGCAACGGGCTGGGACGCTGCGCCGTGAAGGGACCCGCGAACCGTTCCCAGTCGACGTCGGCCACGACCGTGCCGGCCACGCCGTCGCCGACCGCGCCGGCGATGACACCGACCGCGGCGCCGGGCGGCAGCGCGAGGAGCCCGCGGCGGGCCAGATGGCGTTCCGCCTCGGCGTCGACCATGCCGCCGCCTGCCCACGGACCCCATGCGACGGCCGTGGCGGGCAGGCCCGCCGCCCTGCGGTGCTCGGCGAGCGCGTCCAGGTAGGCGTTCGCCGCACCGTACGCGGCCTGGCCACCGCTGCCCCAGACGCCCGCGATCGAGGAGAACAGCACGAACGCGTCCAACGGGGTGTCGCCCAGCAACTCGTGAAGGTTCCTGGCGCCGGTGACCTTCGCCGACAGCGCACCGGCGAGTTCGTCGGCACCGAGGCCGGCGAGCGCGGCCGAGCTCTCGATGCCCGCCGCGTGGACAACGGCGTTGAGCGCCGGAAGGCTGCCCAGCAGTTCCGCGACGGCGGTCCTGTCCGCGATGTCGCAGGCGGCGAACGTGACCCGGGCACCCAGGCCGGCAAGCTCGGCCTCCAGCAGTGGGGCGCCTTCGGCCGCACCACCACGACGACTGACCAGCACCACGTGCTCAGCACCCTGCGCCGCGACCCAGCGCGCCACCTGCCCGCCCAGCGCACCGAGACCTCCGGTCACCAGCACCGTCCCCCGCGGCGACCAGCCCGGTCCGGATGTCCGCTCACGCGGGGCCCGCTCCAGCCGCCGGCCGAGGACCCGGCCGCCGCGAACCGCGACCTGATCCTCGCCCGACGTCCCGGCGAGCACCGACGCGAGCAGATCACCGGCCGTGTCATCGCAGACCGCGGGGAGATCGACCAGACCACCCCAGCGTCCGGGATGTTCCAGCGCGGCGACCCGGCCCAGGCCCCAGAGGGTCGCCTGTTCGAACCCGTCGACCTCGTCACCGGCGTCGGCGGACACCGCGCCCGAGGTCAGGCACCACAGGGGTACCTCGAGCGCCCGGATGAGCTCCACCAGGGCGTCCAGCTCCCCGCCGCATGACACCGCGCCACGCAGAGCAGGCAGATCATCAAGGCCCGCCAGATCCGCGCCCAGCACGTACACCTCGGCGCCGTTACGGGTCAGCGACTCCCGGACCCACTCCGCGCGGTCGTCACCCCCCGGCGCCACCACCAGCCAGGCGCCGTCCAGTCGCGCACGCCTGACAGCCACCGGACGCCACCGCACCCGGTAGAGCCAGTTCTCGACGGCCGACCGATCGCGCTGTTCACGGCGCCACGCGGACAACCGCGGCAGTACCGCACTGACCGGATCATCCGCCGAGACATCGAGCGTACGCGCGAAGCCGTCCAGGTCGCCGCCCTCCACGACCTCCCAGAACCGCGCCTCCACCGGGGACAACCGGCCGGCGTCCGCCCCGGCGGGCGCCGCGTCGAGCCAGAACCGCTCGCGCTGGAACGCATACGTCGGCAGGTCCACCCGCCGGGCGCCGCTGCCCGCGAAGAACGCGGCCCAGTCCACGGCCACCCCGTGCGCGAACAGACCGGCGACCGCGCCGAGCAGGCTCACCTCTTCCGGCCGGTCCCCGCGCAACGCCGGCAGGAACACCGCGCCGGAGCCACCGCCCTGACCCAGGGCCGACAACGTCCCACCGGGACCGATCTCCAGGAACACCCCCACGCCCTCGGCGGTCAGCGTGTCCACGGCATCGGCGAACCGCACCGCCTCGCGGACATGCCGCACCCAGTACTCAGGTGACGTGACCTCCCCCGCGGACACGATCGGAATCGCCGGAGTCCCGAACGACACGCCCTGCAACACCCGGCGGAAGTCATCGAGCATCGGTTCCATCAGGGGTGAGTGGAACGCGTGGCTGACCTTGAGCCGGGTCACCTTGCGGCCGGCCTCACGCCAGCGATCCGCAACCGCGTCCACGTCAGCGGCGACACCGGAGATGACGACCGAGTTCGGGCCGTTGACCGCAGCGAGACCCACCGTGTCGGACAAGTCATCAGCCAACTCGGCCTCGGACGCCTGGACTGCCACCATCGCACCGCCCGGCGGCAACGCCTGCATCAACGAACCCCGCGCGGACACCACCCGAGCCGCATCCTCCAGCGACCACACACCCGACACGTACGCGGCAGCCAGCTCACCGATCGAGTGACCCGCCACCAGGTCGGGCCTGATGCCCCAGGACTCCAGCAGACGGAACAGCGCCACCTCGACCGCGAACAACGCGGGCTGCGTCACCGCCGTCTCGTTCAACGCCTCCGCGTCGGTGACCTCCCGGACAGCCGGGTCGAAGTGCGCCAGAACCTCGTCGTACGCCGCGGCGAACACCGGGAAGCGCTCCGCGAGCTCACGGCCCATCCCGAGGCGTTGCGAGCCCTGACCGGAGAACAGGAACCCCAGCCGGGACGCGCCCGCCTCACCGATCACCACGCCCGGCCCGCCACGCCCTTGCGCGAGCACCGTCAACGCCTGGCTGAACTCGGCGGCGTCCGCGGCGACAATGGCCGCGCGATGCTCCAGCGCTGCCCGGGACGTCGCCAGTGAGAAGCCGACGTCGAAGGGTGAGTGCTCGCCCGGGAAGGACGCGAGTCGTGCGGCCTGGTCACGCAGCGCTTCGGGACTCCGGGCGGACAACACCCACGGCACGGGGGTGTTCCGGCCCGCAAGCAGGACCGGTTCCGGAGTCTGCTCCTGCTCCTGCTCCTGCTCGGGGGCCGCGGGGGCCTGCTCGATGATCGTGTGCGCGTTCGTGCCGCTGATGCCGAACGAGGAAACACCGGCGCGCCGCACGTGACCGTTCTCCGGCCACGGCTGGGGCCGGGTCAGCAGCTCGATGCTGCCGGCGGACCAGTCCACCTGCGACGACGGTTCGGTGACGTGCAGGGTGCGGGGCAGCACGCCGTGCCGCATCGCCATGACCATCTTGATGACGCTCGCCATCCCGGCGGCGGCCTGGGTGTGACCGATGTTCGACTTCACCGAACCCAGCAACAACGGCCGATCAGCCGGCCGATCCTGACCATATGTAGCCAGCAACGCCTGCGCCTCGATCGGATCGCCCAGCTTCGTACCCGTACCGTGCGCCTCCATCGCATCCACCTGCACCGCCGACAACCCCGCACTCGCCAGCGCCTGCCGGATCACCCGCTGCTGCGACGGACCGTTCGGCGCCGTCAGACCGTTCGACGCACCATCCTGATTGACCGCGGAGCCACGTACGACAGCAAGCACCGGATGACCGTTGCGCTGGGCATCCGACAGCCGCTCCACGAGGAGCATCCCGACACCCTCGCTCCAGCAGGTGCCGTCCGCGGTGTCCGAGAACGCCTTGCAGCGGCCGTCCGGCGCCAGGCCGCCCTGCCTGCCGAACTCGATGAACGACGTCGGCGTCGACATCACCTGCACGCCGCCGACCAGCGCGAGCGAGCACTCGCCCTTGCGCAGGGCGTGTGCCGCGAGGTGCAACGCCACCAGCGACGACGAGCACGCCGTGTCCACCGTGACGGCCGGGCCCTCGAGGCCGAACGTGTAGGACAGCCGGCCGGAGATGATGCTGGCCGCGTTGCCGGTGCCGAGATAGCCGACCACGTCCTCGGCCGGGCCGGACGCCGCGAGCACCCCGTAGTCCTGGCCGCTGGTGCCGATGAAGACCCCGGAACGGCTGCCCCGCAACGTCTGCGGATCAATCCCGGCCCGCTCGAACGCCTCCCACGACGTCTCCAGCAACAGCCGCTGCTGCGGGTCCATGACCAGGGCCTCACGCGGGCTGATCCCGAAGAACGCCGGGTCGAACAGGTCGGCGTCGTGCAGGAACCCGCCGTCGCGGACATACGTGGTGCCCGGGCGTACGGAATCCGGGTCGTACAGCGCGTCGAGATCCCAGCCGCGGGTCGTGGGGAACCCGGAAACCGCGTCCGCACCGGAATCGACGAGGTGCCAGAGGTCCTCGGGTGTGCTGACACCGCCGGGGAAACGACAGCTCATGCCGACGATCGCGATGGGCTCGGCGGCTTTCTCCTCGACCTCGCGGAGTTGCTGCTTGGCTTGCCGCAGGTCCGCGGTCAGGCGCTTCAGGTAGTCAAGGACTTTGCTGTCTTCCGACATGTGGTGCTACCCCTCTCGGTGAGAGTCCGTAACGGCGGATCAGGACTTTCCGAGTTCCTCGTCGATGATGTCGAACACGTTGTCGAACGTTGCCGAGCTGAGGTCGTCCGTATCGGGCTCCGGCTGCTGCTCGTCCCAGATGGACAGCAGTGAGCGCAGCCGCAGCCGGATGTCCCCGGCGAGAGCGTCGTCCGAGTCGAGCTTCGCGATGGTGATCGTCAGCTTGTTCAGGTCGCTCAGCACCTCGGCGGCGGGTGTGCCACGGTCGGCGAACACCGTCGCCCGCAGGCTGGCCGCGAGCGCCGCCGGGGTGGGATGGTCGAACACCAGGGTCGCGGGCAGCCGGGAGCCGACCGCGACGTCGAGCCTGTTACGCAGTTCCACGGCGGTGAGCGAGTCGAAGCCGAGCTCCTTGAACGCCCGGTTCGCCTCGACGGCCTCGGGCCCCTCGAAACCGAGCACGGCAGCGGTATGCGTACGCACAACGTGCACCAGCAACCGATCCTGCTCCGCCTCCGCGAGACCCGTGAGTCGCCGGCCGAGTGTCACCGCCGCCGAATCGTCGCCGGACTGCGCGTTCCGGCGGGCGGGCGTGGGCACCAGGCCGCGCAGCAGTGGGCGCACCTGCTCCGGGTTGGCCCTCAGCGCGGTCAGGTTGATCGCGGCGGGGATCACGGCCGCCGCACCGGTGGCGTGGGCCGTGTCGAACAGCGCCATGCCGTCCTCGGAGCTGAGCGGGACCATGCCGCCGCGGGTCATCCGCTGCACGTCGGCGTTGCCGAGGTGCCCGGTGATGCCGCTGGCTTGCGCCCAGAGTCCCCAGGCGAGCGAGGTCGCGGGCAGCCCCGCGGCCCGGCGGTGCTGGGCGAGCGCGTCGAGGAACGCGTTGGCGGCGGCGTAGTTGCCCTGACCGGGGCTGCCGAGTACACCGGCGGCCGCGGAGAACAGCACGAACGCCGTGAGTTCCCGGTCCCTGGTCAGCTCGTGCAGGTGCAGCGCGGCGTCGGCCTTGGGCCGCAGCACCGCCGCGACCTGCCCGGGGGTGAGGGACTCGACCACACCGTCGTCGAGTACGCCCGCCGTGTGCACGACGGCGGTCACGGGGTGCTCGGCCAGCAGGGCGGCGACCGCGGCACGGTCGCCCACGTCGCACGCCACGACCGCGACCCGGGCGCCGAGTTCCTCGAGGTCCCGGCGCAGCTCCTGCGCACCGGGGGTCCCGGGGCCGCGCCTGCCGGTCAGGACCAGGTCCCGGACGCCGTGCCGGGCGACGAGATGCCGCGCGGTCACCGCGCCCAGCACCCCGAGGCCGCCCGTGATCAGCACCGTGCCGGCGGGGCCGAACGCCACCGGCCCGGAGGTTCCGGCCGGTGGGGCGAGGCGGGCCAGCCGGGCGCAGGACGCGACGCCGTCCCTGATCGTGAACTGCGGCTCCCCGGCCGGCACCGCTGCCGCCAGTGCGCGCAGCGACTTCTCGTGACCGTCGACGTCGGCCAGCACGAACCGCCCCGGATGCTCCGACTGGGCCGAGCGCACCAGGCCCCACACCGGTGCCCGTACCAGGTCGGGCACGTCCTCGTCCGGACCGGCTGCCACGGCGCCCCTGGTCACCACGACGAGCTGCGCCGGTGCGAGCCGGTCAGCCGCCAGCCATTCCTGGAGCAGTGCGAGGGTGCGGCTCGTCGCCTCGTACGCGGTGGCCGCGTTCTCGTCAGCCGCCACGATCACGTACCGGGGCACGGGAGCACCGCCCTCGACGGCGGTCAGCAACCCGGCGACGTCGCCGTGCTCGCTGACCGGCATGCCCGCCGCCCTGAGCGCGTGGGCCGCCGAACCGGCGCCTCCGCCGATCGCTGCCCAGCTTCCGGTGCCGGGTGCCGCGTCCGGCATCGGCACCCACGTCATCTCGAACAGCGAGTCGCGGTGCACGGCCGCCGCGAGTTCGAGCCGGTCGGCGGTGGCAGCCCGCAGGCTCAGCTCGTCGACCGCGGCGACCGGCTGGCCGGCGCCGTCGGCGAGCAGCACCGCCACGACGTCCCCGCGGACCGGTGTCACCCGCGCCCGCAGTGCTGTCGCGCCGGTCGCCTGCAGCCTCGCACCGGCCCAGGAGAAGGGCAGCCGGAGTCCTTCCTGGCGTGCCCCCAGCCCGATGGCGTGCAGCGCCGCGTCCAGCAGTGCCGGGTGCAGGCCGAAGCCGTTGTCCGCGACGCCGTCCGGGAGCGCGACCTCGGCGTACACCTCGTCGTCGCGGCGCCAGACCGCCCGCAGGCCCTGGAACGCCGGGCCGTAGTCGAGTCCGGATGCCGCGACAGCGGCGTAGTGACCGGTCAGGTCGACCGGTTCGGCCCCGCTCGGTGGCCAGGCCGCGAGATCGTCGGTGATGGCCTGCGCCGTGGCCGCCAGGCGGCCGGTGGCATGGCGGGTCCAGGTGCCCTCGTCCCGCCGGGAGTCCACGATGAACGCCCGCCGGCCGGACCCGTCGGGTCCGTCGAGGCTGAGACGCAGCTGGACGCCCTCCCGCTCGGGCATCACCAGGGGTGCCTCGAGGACCAGGTCGTCGAGCGATTCGCAGCCGACGTGGTCACCGGCGCGCAGTGCGAGGTCGACGTACGCCGTGCCGGGGAGCACCGCGGCGCCCAGGACCCGGTGGTCGGCGAGCCACGGGTGTGTCCGCAGCGAGAGCCTGCCGCTGAACACGAGTCCTTCGGAGTCCGCGAGCTCCGTGACCGCGGCGAGCACGGGGTGGTCCACCCGTCCCAGGCCGGCCGAGGTCACGTCGCCTGATGTGCGGTGGGTTGTCGCGGGCCAGAAGCGCTGATGCTGGAACGGGTACGTCGGCAGCTCCACGCGGGGTGCTCCGGGGACCGCCCAGTCGACCCGGCCGCCCCGCACGAACAGCTCGGCCGCCGACCGCATCAGCCGGGCGAGGCCTCCGTCGCCGCGTCGCAGCGAGCCGGTCACCGTGTTGCCGGGGCCGGCCAGCTCGGTGAGACCGCCTGCCAGGACGGGGTGCGGGCTCACCTCGACGAACGTCGTGAAGCCCTGCGCCACCAGGGCGGAGACGGAGTCCGCGAACTCCACCGGCTGACGCAGGCTCCGGTACCAGTAGCCGGCATCCATCGCGGCGGGATCCAGCCATCCGCCGGTCAGCGGGGAGAAGTAGGGAACGTCGCCGGTTCCGAAGGTCAGACCGGCCACCGCTTCCCGCAGTTCCGCCTCGATCCGCTGCACGTGGTGCGAGTGCGGGGCGTAGTCGGCGTTGACCCGCCGGGCCCAGACCCCGTCCCGGTCGCAGGCCTCGAGCAGTTCGTCCACGGCGGCGGCGTCGCCGGACACGACGACCGAGGCGGGGCCGTTCACGACGCCGACCGAGAGCTGTCCCTCCCAGCGGGTCAGGCGTTCGCGTACCTCGTCCACGCCGAGCGCGACCGACACCATCCCGCCCTGACCCGCGATGCTCGTCAGGGCCCGGCTCCGCAGGACGACCAGCCGGGCGGCGTCCCTCAGGGACAGCGCACCCGCGGCGCACGCCGCCGCGATCTCACCCTGCGAGTGCCCGAGCACGGCGCTCGGGTGCACTCCCCACGACCGCCACGTCGCCGCCAGCGACACCATCACCGCGAACAGGGCGGGCTGGACGACGTCCAGGCGTTCCATAGCGGCGGGGTCCCGGATCGCGTCCAGCAACGACCAGTCGACAAGCTCGTCCAGTACCTCCGCGCACTCGTGCATGCGGGCCCGGAACACCGGCGAGGTCTCCAGCAGCTCCACCGCCATGCCGGCCCACTGCGATCCGTGGCCGGGGAAGACGAAGACCACGCCACCGCCGGGGTTCTCCGCCACGGCGGTCACGACATGCGCTGCCTCGCGGCCGTCGGCGAGGGCGTCGAGGCCGGCGAGGAACTCGTCCCGGTCCCGGCCCACCACGACGGCCCGATGGTCGAACAGCGCCCGGGACAACAGGGAGTGGGCCACGCCGGCGACCGGCGCGGCGGTGTCATGCCCGAGCTGCTCCCGGATCCGGGCGGCCTGTGCTCGCAATGCCCTGCCGGACCGTGCGGACAGGATCCACGGGACCGGCCCGTCGGCCACCGGCGCATCCGTCTCTTCCACTACCGGCGCCTGCTCCACGATGACGTGTGCGTTGGTGCCGCTGAACCCGAACGACGACACACCCGCACGCCACGGCCGGTCCACCGAGGGCCAGCCATGCTCGCCGACCAGCAGCTCCACCGCGCCCGCGGACCAATCCACATGCGGCGACGGCACGTCAGCGTGCAAGGTCCGCGGCAACACCCCGTGCCGCAACGCCAGCACCATCTTGATCACACCGGCCACACCGGCGGCAGCCTGGGTATGACCGATGTTCGACTTCACCGAACCCAGCAACAACGGCCGATCAGCGGGCCGATCCTGACCGTACGTCGCGAGCAACGCCTGGGCCTCGATCGGATCACCGAGCTTGGTGCCGGTACCGTGCGCCTCGACGGCGTCCACATCGGATGCCATGAGGCCGGAAGACGCCAGCGCCTGACGGATCACCCGCTGTTGAGAAGGACCGTTGGGCGCCGTCAGACCATTCGACGCGCCGTCCTGGTTGACCGCGGAACCACGTACGACTGCGAGCACCTCGTGACCGTTGCGCTCCGCGTCGGACAGGCGCTCGACGAGCAGCATGCCGACGCCCTCACCCCAGCCGGTGCCGTCGGCATCGGCCCCGAACGCCTTGCACCGGCCGTCCAGGGAGAGACCGCGCTGACGGCTGAACTCCACGAACGCACCCGGAGTCGACATCACCGTCACACCACCGGCCAGCGCCATCGAACACTCACCCGACCGCAGCGCCTGCGCCGCCAGATGCAACGCCACCAGCGACGACGAACACGCCGTATCCACCGTCACCGCCGGACCCTCGAGCCCGAACGTGTACGCCACGCGCCCCGACATCACACTGGAGGCGTTCCCCGTAGCCACGTGGCCGCCCATGTCCTCGGCGTCCCGGTCCAGCACCAGACCGTAGTCCTGCACGTTCGAGCCGACGAACACGCCGATGCGCTCACCGCGTACGGAATCGGGTCTGATGCCTGCCCGTTCGAAGGTCTCCCACGACGTCTCCAGGAGCAGGCGCTGCTGCGGGTCCATCGCCAGTGCCTCACGCGGCGAGATCTCGAAGAATCCCGCGTCGAAGCCGCTCACGTCCCGCATGAACGCGCCGAACCGCAGGTACGAGGTGCCCGCGACGTCCGGGTCGGGGTTGTACAGGGCTTCGAGGTCCCAGCCACGGTCGGACGGAAACTCACCGACGCCGTCCCCGCCCGCGAGCAACATCCGCCAGAGGTCTTCCGGGGTCGACACCCCGCCCGGGAACCGGCACGCCATCGACACGATCGCGATCGGCTCGTCGTCCGCCGCGGCTACGGCGAGTTCCGGGGTCACCGTGACCGGCTCCTCGATCGAGGACAGGAGGTGCGCGGCGATCGCCGACGGTGTCGGGTAGTCGAAGACCACGGTCGCGGGCAGCGGCAGACCGGACACGGCGGTCAGCCGGTCGCGCAGCTCCACGGCGGTCAGCGAGTCGATGCCGAGGTCCCGGAATGCCCGGTCGGCGTCGATGGAGCCCGCCTGGCTGTGGCCCAGCACGGCAGCGGCCTGCGCGACCACCAGATCACGGACCGCCCCGGCCCGCCCGTCCGGGTCGAGACCCGCGAGGAGGTGCCGCAGGCCGGAGCCGGTGACAGAACCGGTGGGACGGTCCGCGAGGGTGTCGCGTGCTTCGGGCAGGGCCGCGAGCAGCGGGCTGGGCCTGCCACTGGTGAACGTGGGTACGAATCGCGCCCAGTCGACGTCAGCCACGACCGTGGTGCCGGGCGCCGCCTCGGCGAGGGCGCGCACCGCGATGCCGGGCGGAAGCGCCACGAGCCCGCGACGGGCCAGGTACCGCTCCGCCTCGTCGGTGACCATCCCGCCGTCGGCCCAGGGTCCCCAGGCCAGCGTCGCGCCCGGCAGACCGCGCGCGGTGCGGTGCTCGGCGAGGGCGTCGAGGTACGCGTTCGCCGCGCTGTAGGCGGCCTGCCCTCCGCTGCCCCAGACACCGGCGATCGAGGAATAGCAGAGGAAAGCGTCGAGCTCGGCGCCGGCCAGCAGCTCGTGCAGGTGTGCCGCGCCGGCCACTTTCGCGGTGATCAGGCCGGCGAACCCTTCGAGGCTCGTCTCCGCGATCGGGGTGGCGCCGCTGAGACCGGCGGTGTGCACGACGGCGCGGACCGGGTCACCGGCCTGTTCCAGACCGTCGAGCAGGGCGGCAAGCCCGTCCCGGTCGGCGACGTCGACGGCGGCGAACGTGACGCGCGCTCCCCGTCCGGTCAGCTCGGCCGCCAGCTCGGTGGCGCCGTCGGCGGTGGCGCCGCGGCGGCTCACCAGCACGATGTGCTCGGCTCCGCGCTCGGCCGCCCAGGCGGCTGCCCTGGCGCCCAGTGCGCCGAGCCCGCCGGTCACCAGGACGGTTCCGCGCGGTGTCCAGCGGGGGCTTCCGGCGCTGGGGGCGGCCCGGTGGAGGCGGCGGGCGTACACGCCGGAGGCCCGCACCGCGACCTGGTCCTCGGCGCGTCCCAGCAGACCGCACAACCATCCTGCCGTCCGGGCGTCGGTCCCGGCCGGGAGGTCGATCAGGCCGCCCCAGACGGCGGGGTTCTCCAGCGCCACGGCCCGGCCGAGGCCCCACACCATCGATTCCGCGAATCCCGCGACCTCGTCACCGGCGACGGCCGATACCGCGCCCGACGTCACGCACCACAGCGGTGCCGGGTGGGCCGCGTCGCTCAGTTCCCGGATCAGCGCGAGGGTGGCGGCGACGCCGTTCGGCACCGCGGGATGGCCGGGATGCGGTGTCTCGTCGAATGCCAGCAGCGACAGGATGCCGCCGAACTCCTCCCCTGCGGCGGCCGCCGGCATCACCGCCGACGGCGTGGGATCGGCGGTGGCGACCTCGGCGACGGTGAGTGCGAGGCCGCAGGCGGCGAGCGAATCGCTCAGCGCGGCGGCGCGTGCGTCGCCCGCGGGCACCAGGACCAGCCACGTACTCGCAGGGGGTGCCGACTCCGGGGCGGCGACCGGCGTCCATCCGATGGTGTAGCGCCAGGTATCCAGGAGAGACCGGTCGCGGACCCGGTGCCGCCACGAGGACAGCAGGGGCAGCACGGCGCGGACCGAGTCGGCCTCGGCGGCGTCGGCGATTCCCAGGGAGGACAGGAATTCCGTGGGTTCCTCGCCGTCCACGGCGGCCCAGAAGCGGGCCTCCTCCGCGTTCGGCGCGGCCTCGGAGACGGGTGCGGCGTCCAGCCAGTAACGCTCGTGCTGGAACGCGTAGGTGGGCAGGTCCACCCGTCGGCCACCGGCGAGGAGGGGCTTCCAGTCGACTGCCGCGCCCTGCGCGTACAGCTTGGCGACCGTCGTTATGAGGGCGAGTTCCTCAGATCTGTCCGTACGCAGGGCAGGCAGGAACACCGCATCCGGAAGCGTCTCGCGCCCCAGCGCCGACAGCACCCCACCGGGACCGATCTCCAGGAAGACATCAGCACCCGTAGCGGCAACCGCATCCCCGAACCGCACAGCGTCGCGGACATGCCGCACCCAATACTCCGGCGACGTGATGTCCCCCGCAGACACCATCGGAATCGCCGGAACCTCGAACGACACCCCCTCCAACACCCGCCGGAAGTCATCGAGCATCGGCTCCATCAACGGCGAATGGAACGCGTGACTGACCTTCAGCTTCGTCACCTTCCGGCCCGCTTCACGCCACTTCTCCGCCACCGCATCCACATCAGCAGCGACACCAGAGATCACGACCGAGGTCGGGCCGTTCACCGCAGCCAAACCCACCGCGCCCGACAAATCCGGCATGACCTCGGCCTCGGACGCTTGGATCGCCACCATCGCACCACCCGACGGCAACGCCTGCATCAAACGACCACGCGCAGAGACAACCCTTGTTGCGTCCTCCAACGACCACACACCCGACACATACGCCGCCGCCAACTCACCAATCGAATGACCCGCAAGCACATCCGGCCTGATGCCCCACGACTCCAGAAGCCGGAACAACGCCACCTCAACCGCGAACAAAGCAGGCTGCGTCACCGCCGTCTCATTCAACGACTCCGCATCAGCGACCTCACGAACGCTCGGATCGAAATAGCTCAGCACCTCGTCATGAGCTGCGGCAAAAACCGGGAAACGCCCCGCGAGCTCGTGGCCCATACCGAGGCGCTGCGAGCCCTGACCCGAGAACAGGAAAGCCAACCGGTGGCTGCGGGCCGTACCGCGAAGGACCGCCGGCACGTCATCTCCGGCGGCGAGGGCCGTGAGAGCCGCCCGGAAGCCGTCAGGCTCGGCCGCGACCACTACCGCACGGTGATCCAGGGCCGATCGGGTCGTCGCGAGCGAGTAGCCGACGTCGACGATCGATCCGTCATCCACCATGGCGATCAGACGCCCGGCCTGGGTTCGCAGGGCATTCTCGTCGGCCGCGGAGAGGATCCACGGCACCGGTCCGGCGGCCGGTGGCGCATCCGCCTGCTCCACCACGGGGGCCTGCTCCACGATGACGTGTGCGTTGGTGCCGCTGAACCCGAACGACGACACACCCGCACGCCACGGCCGGCCCACCGAAGGCCAGCCACGCTCGCCCACCAGCAGCTCCACCGCACCCGCGGACCAATCCACATGCGGCGACGGCGCATCAACATGCAACGTCCGCGGCAACACCCCGTGCCGCAACGCCAGCACCATCTTGATCACACCAGCGACGCCGGCCGCAGCCTGGGTATGACCGATGTTCGACTTCACCGAACCCAGCAACAACGGCCGATCAGCCGGCCGATCCTGACCATACGTCGCCAGCAACGCCTGCGCCTCGATCGGATCACCGAGCTTCGTCCCCGTACCGTGCGCTTCGACCACATCCACATCGGATGATCGGAGCCCCGTACTGGCGAGGGCCTGCCGGATGACCCGCTGCTGCGACGGGCCGTTCGGGGCCGTCAGACCATTCGACGCACCGTCCTGATTGACCGCGGAACCACGCACCACCGCAAGCACCGTATGACCGTTGCGTTCGGCATCCGACAACCGCTCCACGAGCAGCATGCCGACACCCTCGCCCCAGCCGGTGCCATCGGCCGCCGAGGCGAACGCCTTGCAACGACCGTCAACCGCCAGACCGCGCTGGCGGCTGAACTCCACGAACGCACCCGGCGTCGACATCACCGTCACACCACCGGCCAGCGCCATCGAACACTCACCCGACCGCAGCGCCTGCGCCGCCAGATGCAACGCCACCAGCGACGACGAACACGCCGTATCCACCGTCACCGCCGGACCCTCGAGCCCGAACGTGTACGCCACCCGCCCCGACATCACACTCGACGACGTGCCGGTAGCCACATAGCCGCCGACGTCCTCGTTCGTGGCGACGGAGAGCAGGCTGTAGTCCTGGGCGTTCGAGCCGACGAACACGCCGATCTGCTCACCGCGTACCGAATCGGGTCCGATGCCTGCCCGTTCGAAGGTCTCCCAGGTCATCTCCAGCAGCAGGCGCTGCTGCGGGTCCATCGCCAGGGCCTCCCGCGGGCTGATCCCGAAGAAGGCGGCATCGAAGCCGCTCACGTCCCCCAGGAACGCGCCGTACCGCAGGTACGACGTCCCGGCCGAATCGGGATCCGGGTTGTACAGGGCGTCCAGGTCCCAGCCACGGTCGGCCGGGAACTCGCCGACGCCGTCCCCACCGGCGAGCAGCATCCGCCACAGATCCTCCGGGCTCGACACCCCGCCGGGGAACCGGCACGCCATCGACACGATCGCGATCGGCTCGTCGTACGCCGGCGCGGTGGTGGCCGGGGCCACGGGTCCGGCCGCGACGGCACCGGACAGTTCGGTACGCAGATGAGCGGCCAGCACAGCCGCAGTCGGATAGTCGAAGACCGCGGTCGCGGGCAACGCCACCCCGGTCGCCTCGCTCAACCGGGTACGCAGCTCCATCGCGGTCAGCGAGTCGAATCCCGCGTCCTTGAAAGCGCGCATCGCCGAGATCGCGTCTCCCGACGCGTGCCCGAGCACGGCGGCGGCCTCGGCGCGGACGAGTTCGGTGAGCCGGCGCTCCTGTTCGATGTCGTCCAGGCCCGCCAGGCTCTGCGCCAGCGCCGACATTCCCGGCTCCCCGGGGGACGTGCCGATCGCGCGGACCTCGGGCATCTCCCCCAGCAGCGGGCTGGGGCGCTGCGCCATGAAGGTGCCGGCGAACCGCGCCCAGTCCACGTCGACGACGACGGCGTTGCTGTCACCACGATCGAGGGCCGCGGCGAGGGCCGTGACCGCCGTGGCGGGAGCCATCGTGGCGAGGCCCCGGCGCCTCAGGTGCTCCGTCGCCTCCCGGCCCGCGTTCGCGACCATGCCGATGCCGCCCCACGGACCCCACGCGACGGCCGTCGCGGGCAGCCCCGCCTCCCTGCGGTGCTCAGCGAGCGCGTCCAGGTACGCGTTCGCCGCGCCGTAGGCCGCCTGACCGCCGACGCCCCATACCCCGGAGATGGAGGAGAACAGGATGAACGCGTCCAGCGGCGTGTCCGCGAGCAATTCGTGCAGATTCCGGGCACCGCCCGCCTTCGCCGAAAGAACCTCGGCGAGTTCGTCAGGGCCGAGATCCGCGAAGGCGGTTGTCCGTTCGATACCGGCCGCGTGGACGACCGCCGTAAGCGGCAGGTCGTCCGGCACTGAAGCCAGCACCCCGGCCAGTGCCTCCCGGTCGGCCACATCGCACGCGACGATCGTGACCCGCGCACCGAGCCCGGCCAGCTCCGCACGCAACTCGTCCGCGCCGTCCGCGGCCGGCCCGCGCCTGCTGGTCAGCAGTAGATGCTCCGCGCCACGCCCGGCCAGCCATCTCGCGAGGTGTGCTCCGAGACCGCCGGTGCCTCCGGTGACCAGCACCGTCCCCCGCGGCGACCAGCCCGGTCCGGATGCACGCTTCGGCGCAACCCGCTCCAGCCTGCGACCCAGCACCCGGCCGGCCCGGACAGCGACCTGATCCTCACCGGACGTCCCGGTGAGCACCGATGCGAGCAGGTCACCCGTCATGTCGTCGCAGTCCACGGGAAGGTCGACAAGACCACCCCAGCGCCCGGGATACTCCAGCGCCGCAACCCGGCCCAGACCCCACAGCATCGCCTGCTCGAACCCGGAGACCCCATCACCGGCATCAGCGGCCACCGCATCGGTGGTCACCACCCACAACGGCACATCCAGCACCCGGATCAGGTCCACCAGAGCGTCGAGCTCCCCGCCACACGACACCACGCCACGCAGATCATCCACACCCGCCAGATCCGCGCCCCGCAGGTACACCTCGGCGCCGTTGCGGGCCAGCGACTCCCGCACCCAATCGG
>NZ_BOMN01000158.1 GCF_016862215.1 Winogradskya humida | reverse complement strand
TATGTTCGAACAGCATCGCAAGCCGACGCGCCGGGCGAGGCTATGATCGCGAAATCAACGACGGGATGCGCATGGCAGCGACCTCATGGCAACGTCTCACCGAAGCATTCCCGCCGCCGCGCGCACCGCTCCCCGCCGTCGACTGGCCCGCGGTCGAGAGGTCGCTGGGGCGGCAGCTACCGGCCGACTACAAGCGTTTCGTGCAGACATACGGATACGCCAGGTTCGCCGATTTCCTGTCGGTCTTCCTGCCTGCCTCGCCATATGACTATGTCGAGTTGCGCACGCAGTGGCAGATCGCCGCGGACAAGATCGAATTCTGGCTGGAGTGGGACGAGGTCGGCACGCCCGAGCTGCCAGTCGATCCGCACCTGTTGCTTCCGGTGGCCGGGACCGACAACGGGAACACCGTCTACTGGGTGGCTCGGCCACCGGATGACCCGGACGCGTGGACGCTCGCCGTCGATGAGGCGCGCAGCGACGGATGGCATCTCTTCGGCGCGGGAATCGTGGACTTCCTGGTGGCGACATTCATCGACCACGAACCGATCAGCGTCTTTCCGACCCTGACCGGACAAACCCTGGCCGGAGAAGCCCTGACCGGACAAGCCCTGACCGAGGAAGGCCCGTGACCGAGGAAGGCCCATGGACCGAGGAAGTCTGACCGGGAAAGAAACAGCCCGGCCGATCAAGAGTGATCGGCCGGGCTGGACGGGGTCGGATCAGGCGAGGTCGAAGCGGTCGAGCTCCATGACCTTCACCCACGCGGCGACGAAGTCGGTGACGAACTTGTCGCGGGCATCGTTGCTGGCGTAGACCTCGGCGAGGGCGCGCAGCTGGGAGTTGGAGCCGAAGATGAGGTCGACCGCGGTGGCGGTCCACTTGACCTCGTCGGTGCTGAGGTCGCGGATCTCGTAGACGTGCTCGTCAGACTGCGACGCCTTCCAGCGGGTGCCGGGGGAGAGCAGGTTGGCGAAGAAGTCGTTGGTGAGTACGCCCGGCTTGTCGGTGAGGACGCCGTGGGTGGCGCCGTCGACGTTGGTGCCGAGGGTGCGCAGGCCGCCGATGAGGACGGTCATCTCGGGGGCGGTGAGGTTGAGCATGTACGCCCGGTCGAGCAGCAGCGTCTCCGGCTGGGTCTTCTCGCCGTCGCGCAGGTAGTTGCGGAAGCCGTCGGCGCGGGGCTCGAGGACGCGGAACGACTCGACGTCGGTCTGCTCCTGGGTGGCGTCGGTGCGGCCCGCGTGGAACGGGACGGTGACCTTGACGCCGGCGTCCTGCGCGGCCTTCTCGACGGCGGCGGAACCGGCCAGCACGATGAGGTCGGCGAGGGAGATCTTGGCGCCGCCGGCGGCGTTGAACTCCTGCTGGATGCCCTCGAGGGTGCCGAGGACCGTGGCGAGCTGCTCGGGCTGGTTGACGGCCCAGCTGCGCTGCGGCTCGAGGCGGATGCGGGCACCGTTGGCGCCGCCGCGCTTGTCGGTGGAGCGGAAGCTGGCCGCCGAGGCCCAGGCGGTGGAGACCAGCTGGGCGGTGGTGAGGCCGGAGTCGAGGACCGTGGCCTTGAGTGCGGTGACGTCGGCGTCGCTCACGAGATCGTGGTCGACGGCCGGCACCGGATCCTGCCAGAGCTGCGGCTCGGCGACCCAGGGGCCGAGGAAGCGGCTGACCGGGCCCATGTCGCGGTGCAGGAGCTTGTACCAGGCCTTGGCGAAGGCGAGCGCGAACGCGTCGGGGTGCTCCAGGAAGCGGCGCGAGATCTTCTCGTACGCCGGGTCGAAGCGCAGCGACAGGTCGGTGGTGAGCATCGTCGGCAGGTGCTTCTTCGACGCGTCGTACGCGTCCGGGATGATCGCCTCGGCGTCCTTGGCGACCCACTGCTTGGCGCCACCGGGGCTGGTGGAGAGCTCCCACTCGTACCCGAAGAGGATCTCGAAGAAGCGGTTGCTCCACTGCGTCGGCTTGTCGGTCCAGGTGACCTCGAGACCGCTCGTGATCGTGTCGGCACCCTTGCCGCTGCCGTGGGTGCTCAGCCAGCCGAGACCCTGCGTCTCCAGGTCGGCGCCTTCGGGCTCCGGGCCCACATGGCCGTCGGCGTTGCCCGCGCCGTGGGTCTTGCCGAAGGTGTGGCCGCCGGCGATCAGCGCGACGGTCTCCTCGTCGTTCATCGCCATCCGGGCGAAGGTCTCCCGGATGAAGTGGGCCGCTGCCCGGAAGTCACCGCTGCCGCGGGGGCCTTCGGGGTTGACGTAGATGAGGCCCATCTCGGTCGCGCCGACGTCTTCCGCCATCTTGTCGTCCGAGACGTACCGCTCGTCGCCGAGCCAGGTGTCCTCGGGGCCCCAGATGATCTCCTCGGGCTCCCAGACGTCCTGCCGGCCGAAGCCGAAGCCGAAGGTCTTGAAGCCCATGGACTCCAGCGCGACGTTGCCACCGAGCACGAGCAGGTCGGCCCACGAGATCTGCTGGCCGTACTTCGCCTTGACCGGCCACAACAGGCGGCGGGCCTTGTCGAGGTTGGCGTTGTCGGGCCAGCTGTTCAGCGGGGCGAACCGCTGGCCACCGTCGCCGGCGCCACCGCGGCCGTCCTGGATGCGGTACGTGCCCGCGGCGTGCCAGCTCATCCGGATCATCAGGCCGCCGTAGTGGCCGAAGTCGGCGGGCCACCACTCCTGCGAGCTGGTGAGAACCTCGGTGATGTCGCGCTTGAGGGCCTCGACGTCGAGCTTGGCGAACGCCGCGGCGTAGCTGAAGTCCGCGCCGAGCGGGTTGCCCTTCGACGAGTGGGCGTGCAGCACGGAGAGGTCGAGCTGGTTGGGCCACCAGTCGCGGTTGGTGTGCGGGCGCCCGCCGGTCTTCGGCGTCGGCGAGTCGATCGCCGGGTTCTCGCTCTCGCTGCCGTGCGCGGTCACGGAGTTGCCGTCCGCGGGCGCGGAACTGCCCTGCGCGGACGCGGAGTTGCTGTCCGCGGTCAGGGAGCTGTGGTCGACCGGGCAGCCGCCGGCGGCCCCGCCTTGCGCGCTGGCGGGCCCGTTCTCCTGGGTGTCGCTCATCTGTTTCCTTCCGGCCTTGCGGATTGCTGGACGATGTTTCCGGTCGCGCAACCGGGGCACGTGCCCCAGTAGACGACCTCCGCCTCGTCGATCACAAAACCCTGATCGTTCGAGGCGGTGAGGCAGGGGGCGTGGCCGGCGGCGCACTCGACATCGGCGATCGCACCGCAGGAACGGCACACGACGTGGTGGTGGTTGTCTCCCACCCGGGACTCGTAGCGGGCGGTCGCACCGGTGGGCTGGATGCGTCGCACCAGGCCGGTATCGGTGAGGGCCCGTAGTACGTCATACACCGCCTGATGGGAGATCGCCGGGTGTTCGGCGCGGACCAGTGCGATCGTCGTGTCGGTGTCGATGTGCGGGTGGTCGCGCAGCGCGGTGAGCACTGCCAGCCGGGGCCGGGTCACGCGCAACGAGACGGCTCGCAGCTGCGCCTCGAAGTCGGACGTCACGCCAAGAACATATTCGCTTTTCTGGAATAGTTCAAGTTTACCCAGCGATGCGACTGAGAGTTCATCCCGCGACGGTGGTCAGGTCGGAAAGGCCGACGACGGTGAGTACGGGAGCCAGCAGCGGCGTCACGATCAGCCGTACATGGTCGACGTGCGGGAACAGCGCGGACAGGCCCGCACTGTCGAGGTACTCCACCGCGGTGAGGTCCACGACCATCGTGCCGTTCCGGTCCTGCTCGTACGCCTCGTTCAGAGCCGCGGCGAACGCGGCCGCGTTGCTCATGTCGATCTCCCCGCGCGCGGCGAGCACGACGGCGCCGTCCGGGTGCCGGCCGGTGGTGAACGTCAGGTCGGTGCTCATCGGGAGATCCTCGCTTGCAGGCCGACGATGGTGCCGGCGGCGCCGGTCGTGATGGTCACTTCGCTCATCAGCGCTCTCATCAGGGTCAGTCCGCGTCCCCGGTGGGGGTTGGCGGCGGGCTGGGGGGTCTTCCAGTCGCCGCTGTCGGTGATCGTGAGGTGCAGATCATCGGCGGTGGCGGCTGCCTGCAGGAGGATGCGACCGGCCCGGGCGTGACGGTGGCCGTGCTCGATCGCGTTGGCGCACGCCTCCCCGGCGGCGACGAGGACGTTCTGGGCGGTGATGGTGTCGACGCCGCAGCGTTCGAGCCAGCCCCGCAATGCTGTGCGTACGGGTGCCAGCCGCGTGGCCTCCGCCGCGAACTCGAGCTCCAAGGGGCCGGGCTGGCGATAGAGCAGCAGCGCGACGTCGTCGTCGTAGCCATCGGCCGGGGCCATGGTGTCCATCAGATCGGTGGCGAGGTCCTCGAGCGGGGCCGCACGCCCGTCCTGCACGGCGGCGGCGGCGCGGTCGATGCCGGTGGTGAGCGGCTGGCGGCGGCGTTCGACCAGCCCGTCGGTGTAGAGCAGCAGGGTGGCCCGGGCCGGGACGGTGTAGAGCGCCTCGGGCCGTTCCGCGCTCGACCGGACCCCGAGCGGCCGGGACCGCCCCTGGTCGAGCAGGTCGGCGTTGCCGTCGGAGTGGGTGACGACCGCGGGCGGGTGCCCGGCGCTGGAGTACTTCAGCTCGCCGGTGGCCGGGTCGAGGATCCCGCAGAAGACGGTGGCGCACATCGCACCGGGCAGCTGGGCGGCGAACCGGTCGAGCGCCGTCAGCGTCTGCGCGGGGTCGATGTTCTGCAGCAGCAGGGCCCGGCAGGCGCTGCGCAGCTGGCCCATGACGGTGGCCGCTTCCAGCCCGTGGCCGACGCAGTCGCCGACGACGATGCCGATGTGCCCGTCGGGCAGGGTGACGGTGTCGTACCAGTCGCCGCCGACCTTCAGCGGGCGGGTGGCGGGGGAGTAGCGCACGGCGAAGCCGGCGGGGAGCTCGGCCGGGCCGAGGATGGCGCGTTGCAGGGCCAGCGCGGTCTCGCGTTGCTGGTCGATCTGGTGCACGCGGTGCAGGCCCTGGCCGATGTGCCCGGCGAGCAGCGCGAGCAGGGTCTGGTCCTGCTCGGTGAACGGGCGTTGCTCGGCCAGGTCCACCCAGAGGACCATCGTGCCGTCCGGGTGCTCCAGGGCGATGCCCGCTCCGGCCATCCGGTCGGGCACCGGGACGAGCATCGGCTGCTCCCGCACGGCGGTGACCGCCTCACGGCGTACCTCGGGAAGGGTTGTCCAGGTCTGGTCCGGCCCGGTGGCCGTCACCACGGGGGTGGGGGAGCCGTCGAAGACCACCGCGCACGCATCGGTGGCCCGCCAGAGGTCCTTGAGTACGGGCAGCACGCTCTGCAGCGCGCCGGTGAGGCTGTCCGCCTGGGAGAGCAGGACGCTGACGGCGGCGAGGGCGCTCTCCCGCTGGACGGCGTAGTGCTCGGCGGTGACGTCGCGGAACGTGCCGACGATGACGTGCCGGCCGCTGTCCGGATCCATGACCTGGTTGAACGCGGCGGCGACCCACAACCGGTGCCCGTCGCTGTGGTTCACCGGGATCGTGTACGTGCCCCGGGTGTCCTCGAGCAGCGTCGCGAACGAGTCCTCGACCTGCTGGAATCCCTCCGGGTCGGCGTCCCGGTCGGGCCACCAGGGGTGCACGGCGGCGTACGGCAGGCCTTCCGGGCCGTACCCGAGGATGTCGGTGAACGTGGAGTTGATCTCGATGACGGCGCCGTCCGCGTCGCAGACGAAGAACGCCTCCTGCAGCGAGTCGATCAGGGCGGTGCGCCAGCGGGTGTGGTGGTTGCGCAGGCGGGCGAGTTCAACATTGGCGCGTACGCGGGCCAGCAGCTCGGCCGACGAGAACGGCTTGACGAGGTAGTCGTCGGCACCGGCCTCGAGGCCCTCGATGGACGCCTCCTGCCCGGCGCGTGCGGAGAGCAGCAGCACGGGTGTGCTCGCTGTGCGGGTGTCCCCGCGCAGGGCGGCCACGAGCTGCAGCCCGTCGAGCCGGGGCATCATGACGTCGCTGACGATCAGGTCGGGGTTGCGGGCCCGGGCGGCGTCCAGGGCGTCCTGCCCGTCCGCGACGGCGACCACGCGGTGCCCGGCCGAGCGCAGCAGCCTGGTCAGGTAGTCCCGCATGTCCGCGTTGTCATCGGCGACCAGCACGTCGGCGGGTTTGTGCCCGGCCCGGGCGTCGTCGGCGGCCTGCTGCGCCTGCGGGTCGTCGTCTTCGGCCCCGGCTCCGGCCGGGAGCCAGCGCATGGCCTCCTGGACGTACGGGTCGGCGGTGGCGGAGACGGCGGCCATGCTCCCGGCCGGGCTCAGCGCGTCGGCCGGCAGGTGGGCGCTGCCGAACGGCAGCCGGATGACGAACGCGGTGCCCAGGCCGTCGGTGCTGTCGGCGGTGATGGTGCCGCCGTGCATCTCGACGAGCTCCTTGACCAGCGCGAGCCCGATGCCGCTGCCCTCGTTGGAGCGCGAGCGGGCGTTCTCGATGCGGTGGAAACGCTCGAACAGCCGCGGCATCTCGCTTTCCGGCACGCCGATGCCGGTGTCGGTCACGGTGACGACGGCCTGGCCGGCGAGGGACTGTACGGCGACGCGCACACTCCCGGTGAAGGTGAACTTGAGCGCGTTGCTGAGCAGGTTGAGGATCACCTTCTCCCACATGCCGCGGTCGAGGTACACCGGCTGGGGCAGCGGCGGGCAGTCGACCTCGAAGCCCAGGCCGGCGCGTTCGACGGCGGAGCGGAAGACGCTGGCGAGCTCGGCGGTGGCCTCGGACAGGTCCACCGGCTCGTAGCGGGCCTGCATGCGGCCGGCCTCGATGCGGGAGAAGTCGAGCAGGGCGTTGACGAGTTTGCCCAGCCGCAGCCCGTTGCGGTGGATGACGTCGAGTTCCTCGCGCACGCGCGGATCGGCCTCGCCCGACCGGGCGCGCAGGTCCTCCAGCGGCCCCATGATCAGGGTCAGCGGGGTACGGAACTCGTGGCTGATGTTGGAGAAGAACGTCGTCTTGGCGCGGTCCAGCTCGGAGAGCTCCTCCGCGCGACGCTGCTGGGCCTCGTAGCTGCGTGCGCTCGCTACCCCCGCCGCGAGGTGCCCGGCGGTCAGCTCGACGAAGCCGCGGTACCCGCTGTCGAGCGCGCGGTAGCGGTTGAGCGCGGCGACCAGGAAGCCGTACGGTGCGGCGCCCTGCCGCAGCAACGGCACCAGCAACGCCTGCGTCGGCGGCTCCTCCCAATCACCGGTCGGCAAATGATCAAGAGAAGGGTCCAGCTCGACCAGCACCGCCTCGCCCCGGGTCGCGGCCGCCAGCGGCCACACCGGCGAGTCGCCCGCGACCAGCACCGCCGGGGCCGCCGGGTGCCCGGTCGTGATCCCGGTCGACGCCGCCAGCCGGGCGTTCGGGCCGTCGAACAGGTACGTCAGGGTGAACGGCAGGTCACGCAGGTTGTGGGCCAGCTGGGCACCGGCGGCGGCGAGCATCTGCTGTTCCGTGCGGATCGAGCTCGGATCGGACCCGAGGTCACGCAGCGTGGTCATCCGCCGCTCACCGATCACCCGATCGGTCTCCTCGCTGACTACGCACAGCATGCCGATCGGGGAGCCGTCATCGTTGCGTAACGGGCTGTAGGAGAACGTGTGGTAGCTCTCCTCGGTGTACCCCGACCGCTCCAGGAACAGCAGCAGGGCCTCGTCCCAGGTGGCCTCGCCGGTCGACAGCACCGTCTCGATGCGCGGACCGATGTCGCCCCAGATCTCCGCCCACACCTCGCTCGCCGGCCGGCCCAGCGCCCACGGGTACTTGTCGCCCAGCGTGTCGCGCCGGTAGGCGGCGTTGCAGAAGAACGTCAGCTCCGGGCCCCAGGCCATCCACATGGGGAAACGCGACGACAGCAGGATGTCGACGGCGGTGCGCAGACTCTGCGGCCAGCTCTGCGGCGCACCCAGCGGGGTCGACTCCCACGCCACGGCGGCGAGGTCGCGGCCGACCCCGCCGTCACCGGCGAACACTTCATCACCGGGCGGCGTCCCCCGCTCAGCACTGCCCATGACCCGGTTCTCCCTGTCCATCCCTGTCGCGGCGCATCATCCGGTGCGCAGGAGCGAGGCACATCAGCGGCTCGTAGGATACGCAGCGAACAACAGAAAGTCCTCCGGACTCCTTCTACCGGGTTCGGCAGAGGGTTCCCGGCGTTGCGCGATCCGGAATCTCGCCGGGGGACCACAGGGAGGAAGTCGCATGTCCATGGATCAGAAGGCGCTGCTCATCGAGCTGGAGCCGGTGGTGGAGACCAACCTGAACCGGCATCTGTCGCTGGCCAAGGAGTGGTTCCCCCACGAGTACGTGCCGTGGAGCGACGGGCGCACCTTCGACGGGCTGCTCGGCGGCGAGCCGTGGCGCGACGACGACTCGACGCTGCCCGAGGTCGCCCGGACCGCCCTGATCGTGAACCTGCTCACCGAGGACAACCTGCCGTCGTACCACCATGAGATCGCGACGCTGTTCGGCCGGGACGGCGCCTGGGGGACCTGGGTGCACCGGTGGACGGCCGAGGAGGGCCGGCACGGCATCGCGATCCGCGACTACCTGACGGTGAGCCGGGCCGTGGACCCGGTCGCGCTGGAGCGGGCCCGGATGTCACACATGGAAGCCGGGTACGCCAACGCGCACGACGACGAGATCCTGCAGTCGGTCGCGTACGTCGCGTTCCAGGAGCTGGCCACCCGGATCTCCCACCGCAACACGGGTACGGCCACGAATGACCCGATCGCCAATCAGCTGCTGGCCCGCGTCGCCGCGGACGAGAACCTGCACATGGTCTTCTACCGGGACCTGCTCGCGGCAGCGTTCGAACTGGCGCCGGACCAGGCCATGCGTGCCGTGACGGACGTGGTCGCCAACTTCGAGATGCCCGGCGCCAACATCGAGGGCTTCGGCCGCAAGGCGCTCTCGATCGCGCTGGCCGGTATCTACGACCTGCGCCAGCACCACGACGACGTGCTCGCGCCCGTGCTGCGCCAGTGGAACGTCTGGGACCGCACGAACCTCGGCCCCGAGGGTGAGAAGGCCCGCGAGGAGCTGGCCACGCAGATGCGTGACCTCAACACCCAGGCCACCCGCTTCGACGAGAAGCGCGAAGCACGCCGGCTCCGGCGTGAGGCCAAGTAAGCGTCAGGAGAGCCAAGTAAGCGTCAGGAGAGGTAGTCGCGGAGGAGCTGCGAGCGCGCCGGGTGCCGCAGCTTCGACATCGTCTTCGACTCGATCTGCCGGATGCGTTCCCGGGTGACGCCGTAGACCTGGCCGATCTCGTCGAGCGTCCAGGCCTTGCCGTCCTTGAAGCCGTAACGCAGGCGCACCACGCCGGCCTCGCGCTCGGTGAGCGTCGCGAGCACGGACTCGAGCTGGTCCTGCAGCAGCGTGAAGCTCACCGCTTCGAGCGCGACGACGGCCTCGCTATCCTCGATGAAGTCACCGAAGAGGGCGTCGCCGTCGGTGCCGACACCCTGGTCGAGAGAGATGGGCTCCCGGGCGTACTGCTGGACCTCCAGCACCTTGTCCGGGGTGATGTCCATCTCCTTGGCGAGCTCCTCCGGGGTGGGCTCGCGGCCCAGGCTCTGCAGCAGCTCACGCTGTATGCGGCCGAGCTTGTTGATGACCTCCACCATGTGCACCGGGATGCGGATGGTGCGGGCCTGGTCGGCCATGGCCCGGCTGATGGCCTGGCGGATCCACCAGGTGGCGTACGTGGAGAACTTGAAGCCCTTGGTGTAGTCGAACTTCTCGACCGCGCGGATGAGGCCCAGGTTGCCCTCCTGGATGAGGTCCAGGAACGCCATGCCGCGGCCGGTGTAACGCTTGGCCAGCGACACGACGAGGCGCAGGTTGGCCTCGAGCAGGTGGTGACGTGCGCGTTCGCCGTCCCGGGTGACCCACATCAGGTCGCGGGTGCGCTCGCGGTCGAAGCTGCCGTCGGCCTCGCGCAGCAGCTCGGTGGCGTAGAGGCCCGCCTCGATGCGTTTCGCGAGGGTGACCTCCTCGTCGGCGCTGAGCAGCGCGACCCGGCCGATCTGGCGCAGATAGGCCCGCACGGTGTCGGTGGAGGCCGTGGTCTGCGCCTCCGCACGGGCCTGGGCCAGCGCTACCGACTCCTGCTCGTCCCAGGCGAACCCGTCCTCGGCCTCGACGGCGGCGTCCTCGGCCGGAGCGGCGGTGGCGGGATCGGCCTTGGCGGGATCGGCCTTTGCCCGGGTCTTCGTCGCGGCGGCCTTGGTCTTCGTCGCGGTGGCCTTCGCGGCGCTGGTCTTGGTGGAGGTGGTGGTTGCTGGCATGTGCGCTACTCCCGAGATGGTCTCGTGGGCGTCGCGAGCGGATCCGCCCGCGGAGAGGCCATCTGGCTTTCGCCTACATGACGTTGAGCTTCCCCTATTGTAGCTGCTCGGCTCAGGACCGCATGGTAGGTCATCCGGGGCCCGCTGCGAGGAGAGCGTCCAGCGCCGCCGCCCCGGTGAGCATGGCACGGCTTCTCGCGGTGAGGCGGGCGTGCCAGTCGTGCAGCATGGCGGCCAGCGGTGCGACGCCGCCCGCCGAGCGGACCTGGGCGATCACCGGGGCGATCCGGTCCAGCGGGTAGCCACCGCGCCTGAGCTGATGGGCGAGCAGCGCGTCGCGTACATCTGCCGCGGTGTAGATCCGATAGCCGGTCCGCGGGTCGCGCTGTGGCTGGACCAGGCCGGCATGCTCCCACTTGCGCAGCGTGGCCGGGCGGATGCCGAGACGTCTCGCCAGCGTGCCGACGAACATGTCGCAGGCCGGCTGCGGGGCGGGCTCGAGGTCACGCAGCGCTGCCTCGACCGCCAGCAGGGTGTGACGGTCGTCGAGTAACTGGGCGTGACTCTCGTCGATGAGCCGTAACGCGTCCCCGATGGCGTCCCGGTTGACCGCCTGCATGATCACCGCGGCGCGCTGGTGGCCGTGCCCGGGGATCAGCGCGAGGAACGCGTGCAGGGCCTGCTCGTGCCGCGGTGTGTAGGTGCGGTAGCCGTGCTCGGTGCGCCCGGCCGCCGGGAGGATGCCGTCCGCCTCGTAGTTGCGTACCGCCTGGGTGGACAGCCCGTGCCGTCGCGCCAGATCAATCGGCCTGAGTTGACCTGCCATTTGAAGGTTTACCCCCGCCATGCAGGCAAAGTCGCCAGAAAGTTTAAATGGAGAGTTCAACGATAGCGTTTAAGGCATGACAGCTGGCAACAAAGATTCCGTCATGGCCCTGCTCGGAGCCCGGCCGCGCCTGCTGGCCGTGGGCGAGCCCACCCACGGCTCGGAGGTTCTGCTCACGGCGCGCAACGAGCTCTTCCGCGACCTCGTCGAGCAGGAGGAGTACCGGACGATCGCCCTGGAGAGCGACTGCCTGATGGGCCTGATCGTCGACGACTACGTCACCTCCGGCACGGGCACCCTCGACGAGGTGATGGCCCGGGGCTTCAGTCACGAGTGGGGCGCGTACGCGGGCAACCGCGCCCTCGTGTCCTGGATGCGCGACCACAACGAGGCCCGGCCCGCGTCCGGCCGGGTGCGCTTCGCCGGGTTCGACGGGCCGCTGGAGATCACGGCCGCGGCAAGCCCCCGCCAGGCATTGACCGCCCTGCACACCTACCTCGCGGGCCGGGTCGACGCCGCCCTGCTGCCCTGCACGGCGGAGACGCTCGCCGGCCTGCTCGGTGCCGACGACGGGTGGACCAACCCTGCGGCGATACGCGACCCGGCGCAGTCTGCGGGGCGCACACCGCAGGCCCGTGAGCTGCGGATCCTCGCCGACGACCTGGTGGCCCTGCTCGACATGCAGGCACCGCACCTGATCGCGGCGTCAACGCCGGACGAGTGGGAGCGGGCGCGCCTGCACGCCCGGACCGCCGCCGGCCTGCTGCGCTATCACTTCGCGATGGCCGACCCGTCCCCGGGCCGCATCGCTCGGATCTGCGCCCTGCGGGACCTGATGATGGCCGGCAACCTGCGCGCCCTCGCCGAGCGCGGCCCCACGCTGGTCTACGCCCACAACAGTCACCTGCAGCGCGACAGGAGCAGCATGAACATGGGCGGGCAGCGGATCGAGTGGTGGAGCGCCGGCGCCCTGGCCGGCGACGACTACGCGTTCCTGGCCACCGCTATCGGCACCCTGCGCGACCACGGCGTGGAAGCCCCACCCTCGGACACCGTGGAAGGGATGCTGGACCGGGCTGTCGTGGACCCTCGCGACTTCGCCGGTGGCAAACCCGTACCCCGCGTCTCCCCCTGGTACGGCTACGCCCCGCTGGACCCGGCCGGCCTGTCGCGCGTCGACGGGATCCTCTACGTCAGGGACGCTTGACCAGTCCCTTGGCGATGAGGCTCGTCGCGGTGGCGAGCACGGCCTCCTCGCTGGTGCGTGGTCGCAGGCCCAGCACCCGGCGGGCCTTGTCGTTCGAGATCTTCTTGGCGAAACCGAGATCGGGGACGAACGCGCGGAACTCCTGGACGAAGATCGCGGCGGCCCGCACGAACACGTCGGGGATGGAGCGGGTCGGCACGTTACTGGCGGCGTCGCCGAGGTTGTCCCGCAGGATCGCGCCGATCTGCCGCAGCGGGATCGGCGCTCCGCTCGAGACCAGGAAGCGCTGACCGGCGGCGCCCGGCGTGGTCATGGCGAGCAGGTGCGCGGCGGCGACGTCGCGGACGTCGACGATCGGGATGTAGAGGTCTGGGTAGCCGGGCATCTCCCGGTCGAGGCTGCGCTGGACGATGTGGTTCGCCCCGGAGATCTCCCTGCCCATGACCGGGCCCATCACCGCGACGGGCAGGATCGTGGCGAGCTCCGGGGCGTCACTCTCGGTGGTGACGAAATCCCAGGCGGCACGCTCAGCGAGGGTCTTGCTCCTGCCGTACGCATCCACGCCCGGCCCCTGTAGCACGGTCCAGTCGTCCTCGGTGAACGTGTGGCCGGAGCGGGGATGCCCGTACCCGACGGCGTGGAAGGCCGACGTGAGCACGACCCGTCTCACACCGGCGTCGCGGGCGGCGCGCAGGACACGCAGGGTGCCGTTGCGGGCGGGGGCGATGACGTCGTCCTCGTTCCTCACGTTCTGCAGGTGCACCGGGGACGCCACGTGCAGGACGAAGTCACACCCGGCGACCGCCTCGGCCCAGCCGGCGTCGCTCATCAGGTCGGCGGCCACGAAACTCAGCGCGGCACCGTTGACCATGCCGGCGTCGGTGAGCACCGACCGTACGGTGGCTTCGCGGTCGAGGGAGCGCACGGTCGTGCGTACCAGATAGCCCTGCTCGAGAAGTTGAAGGATGCAGTGACCGGCGATGAAGCCGGAACCGCCGGTCACCAGAACGCGCTGTGGGGTCATGCGGTTGACGATCCCGCTGGTCACGCCGCCGAACCAGCGCCCCCGCGAGCCAGGGGCCCGTCAGGACCCCCGGACCTCCGCGTGGGAGTGGCATAGACGTTTGTCCCGCCTTACTAGAGTGCGCGTTGCGTCACTCGGCACCCCAAAATATGGGAAAGCCGGTAAACGGGGAGGATCACTCATGATCAGACATCGAACCGCCCTCGGTCTCGCCGCGGGCGGTGCGGCCCTCGCGGCGATCTTCGTGGCTCCGGCGGCCGCCTCGGCGGACACGGTGCAGTCGCCCATCGGCACGGTCACCGCGGAGCAGTACCTCGGCGTCTACTGCGACGACCTCGGCGCGCACGTGCGGGTCACGGTTGCGGGTGGCCTGCCCGGCACGTCGTACGCCGCGACCGGCATCGGCGTCTTCTCCGGCACGAGCACCTTCGTCACGGACGGCACCGGTGCGGGCTTCACGGACCTGCACAACGTCTGGGTCCACCCCGAGGGCGGCGTGACCGACGGCGTGGGCGTCACCCAGGTGACCGTCGGCGCGGGCAGCACCGTCATCACGGTGCCGGCCGCGATCAACTGCCCGGGCCAGAAGGGCGGCTGACGCGGGAAGCCGGCACCCTCCACGGGTGCCGGCTCCTCATCGACGGCTCAGTGGCGGCTGCCCGGCTGCTCCTCGGTCATCACGTGCTTGC
The DNA here is from genome assembly GCF_016862215.1 of Winogradskya humida. Lineage (GTDB taxonomy): Bacteria > Actinomycetota > Actinomycetes > Mycobacteriales > Micromonosporaceae > Actinoplanes > Actinoplanes humidus. Next base: position 8,228 of record NZ_BOMN01000158.1, on the reverse strand, counting down.
GCAGGCGGGCACGCGTGGCACCCGGAGCGAGAGCGGGGGAGCCGTAGTACTCGTAGAGCTCCTTCTCCTCGGCGAACGTCAGGGCGCTGTCCGCGTCGATCCGCGGGGCGTCCTTGACGGTGGCCTTGTCCACCGGGACGGTGAGGCGGTCGCCGTCCACGCTGGCGCGCTGCAGCGGCACGAACGTCTCCTTCGTGCCGAACAGGCCGGTCCTGACGGTCACCCATTCCGGGTCTCCGGTGCGGGCGTCCAGGAAGACCTGCCCGACGGAGCCGATCTTGTCGCCGTCGAAGTCGTACACGGTCGCGTCGCTGAGCTGGAAGATGTCGTTCTGGGTCAGCACGGCAATTCCTTTCCGGGGGCGGGGAAAGTGCTGCGGCAGATCTGCCCGTGAGAAAAGGGTCCAAACTACGCGATCAGGCGATTGCCGGTCATCACTGCGGCAGGTAGCGCGCGGCGAAGACCAGGCCATAGGGCAGGCAGATCCGCGCGGTACGCCAGGAGTGGCCGTCGCCCACGTCGTGGCGCGCGACGGGTTCGCCGCGTGCGGTCAACTGGGCCTGCAGCGCGTCGATGCCGTCCCGCTCGGCGCGTGACGTCTCCTCGCCGGTACAGAGGAAGACCGGGTCAGGCCCGGGCAGCGTGATCGCGGGCAGATAGCTGCTGGGGGAGACCGCGGCGAACCGCTGCGGGCCGAGGCGTTCCCGCCAGTCGCCGCCCGGGTCGCCGAACGGCAGGATCGAGATGATCGGCCTGTACGTGTCGCGGTGGCGCAGCCCCTGGTCGAGCGCGCAGAACCCACCGGCGGACATGCCCGCGAGGAGACGCGCCGCCGGCTCCGGATCGGTGTCGTAGTGACCGTCGACCCACGGTACGAGCCGGGTGCGCAGGTACGTCTCCACCTGCCTCCCGCCGGCCGGGTCGTCCAGGCACTCGGTGTCGTGCAGGCCGCCGCCGTTGAGGTCCGGCGCCACCGCGATCATCGGCGGGACGAGCCGGCGGGTGATCAGAACGTCGAGGGCCCGGGCGGCGTTCCCGGCGGCGAACCAGTCGGCCGCGCGCCCGGGTGTGCCGTGGAAGAGGTACACGACCGGGTACCGCGGGCCCGAGCCGCCCCGGTAGCCGGGTGGCAGGTAGACATACGTGGCCGCCCCGGGTATGCCCAGGTCGGGTGCGCCCACCCGGACCTCGGTGATCCCCTCGGCCTCGGCCGGCCTCGGCGATCCGGCCGGCGCGTTCCCCGGCGACGATCTCCCGCAGGACGGCGAAGTTGAGGCCCAGCCTGCCGCACCCCGAGCCGCAAACCCCGCGCGAGCAGCAACAACGCCACCGAGACCGGGATCAGCACGGTCTGCGCGCCCAGCGGAACCCCGAGCGGGAGCACGTCCAGCAGCGGATCGAGCCGCCCTCGCAACGGCGGCGCGAGCGCCGAGAGAATGCCCGCGACGGCCAGCACCACCACGGCTCCGGATGCCACCCGGCGCGTACGGTCCCGGCGCATCCGGCCGGCGAGATTCGACGCCCTCACCCCTGGAGCCTCGGGCGCATCTGTGGGACGGGGGCTTTCGGTCGTGGGGATATCATTTCCGCGGGACCGGAAGCGGGGGTGCGGGGGTTGAGGCGCGAGCCGAGCATCCTGCACGTCGACCTGGATGCGATGTTCGCGGCGGTCGAGCAGCGGGACAAGGTGTCGTTGCGGGGCAGGCCGGTCATCGTCGGGGGAGTGGCGGGCCGGGGTGTCGTCGCGACCGCTTCGTACGAGGCCCGCGCCTACGGTGCCCGGTCCGCGATGCCGACCTCGGAGGCGCGGCGCCGCTGCCCGTCGGGGACCGCGTTCCTCGCTCCCCGGTTCGCTGCCTACCGCAGGACCAGCCAGGTGTTCATGGGGGTGCTCGCGGAGCTGTCACCGATGGTCGAGCAGGTGTCGATCGATGAGGCGTACGTCGACCTCGCCGCCGGCGGCGACCATGACCTGTCACCGGAGGCCGTGACCGCGATCGCCCGCAAGCTGAAGGCCGACGTGGCGGCGGCGACCGGCGGGGTCACCGCATCGGTCGGAGTGGCGTCGTCGAAGCTCGTCGCGAAGATCGGCTCGGAGCTCAACAAGCCGGACGGGCTCACGGTCGTGCCGGCCGGCGACGAGCGGACGGTGCTGAGCCCGATGCCGGTCGGATCCCTGCCCGGAGTCGGGCCGGCGGCGCAGGAACGGCTGCGGCGCGCCGGGGTCCAGACGATCGGTCACCTGGCCGCTGTCGAGCTCGGTGACCTGCTCGAATGGTTCGGTCAGGCGCACGGCGCCGGGCTCTACCGGCTGGCACGCGCCGACGACGACCGCCGCGTGGTCACCGACCGGGAGACAAAATCCGTGTCCGCCGAGGAGACGTTCGACGTCGACCTCACCGACCGCGCCCGGCTGCACCACGAGCTCGACCTGCTCGCCCGGCGCGTCGGCGAACGGCTGCGCGCCGCCGGCCTCTCCGGGCGAACGGTGACGGTCAAGATCCGGCACTACGACTTCACGACGATCACCCGGTCACTCACCCGGGACCAGCCCACCGACGATCCGCAGCTGGTGGCCGATTACGCCCGGCGGCTGCTGTCCGAGGTCAACACGTCCGCGGGGATCCGGTTGCTCGGCGTGGGGGTGTCGACGCTCACGGCGTACGCACAGGATGATCTTTTCAGTTCGCTCGTGGTTCCTGACGACGTCGTCGAAGAGCCTGGTCCGGAAGCTTCGGACACGCCGGCATCGGCATCGGCGCTGGCACCGTCACCCTCGGCTGAGCTCGCGACGGCCACGTGGCGGCCGGGGCAGGATGTGCGGCATGACGAGTACGGCGCGGGCTGGGTGTGGGGCAGCGGGCTGGGGCGGGTAACGGTCCGTTTCGAGGGGCCGCTCACCCCGCCCGGCCCGGTCCGGACGTTCGCCGTCGACGACACGGCCCTGCACGCCGCCGACCCGCCGGACTGGACCTCCTAGCCCGCCGGGCTGGGCCTCCTAGCCCGCCGGGCTGGGACCTCTTAACCCGCCGGGCTGGGACCCTTTAACCCGCCGGGCCGGGGACCCTTAGACGACCAAGCCGGGGACCGGGACGGGGTAGTCGCCCGTCATGCACGCGGTGCAGAAACCGCCCGGCTCGGGGGAGATCGCGGTGAGCATCTCGTCGAGTTCGAGGTAGGCGAGCGAGTCCGCGCCGAGGTGCTCGCGGATCTGCTCGACGCTCATGGTGGCGGCGACGAGCTTGCTGCGGTCGGAGGTGTCCAGGCCGTAGAAGCAGGACCACCGGTACGGCGCGGACAGCACCCGCAGGTGGATCTCCGCGGCGCCGGCGTCACGCAGGAGCTTCATCGTGGAGCGCAGCGTGGTCGCCCGCACGATGGAGTCCTCGACGACGACGAGCTTCTTGCCCGCGACGTTGTCCTCGATCGCGTTGAACTTGATCCGGACGGCGTTCTCACGCAGCTGCTGGTTCGGCGCGATGAACGTCCGGCCGATGTAGCGGTTCTTGATGAGGCCGTCGCCGTACTCGATGCCGGACTCCGCGGCGTAACCCTGCGCGCCCGGGATCGACGAGTCCGGGATCGGCATGACCATGTCGGCGTCGACCGGTGACTGCCGCGCCAGCGCGCGCCCCATCCGGCGGCGTGCCGCGTGCACCCCGACACCGGCGAGCTTGCCGTCCGGGCGGGCGATGTAGACGAACTCGAACGAGCACAGCGCCTTACGCGCCGGCTCCGCGAACTGGATGCTGTGCACCCCGTCGTCGTCGATCACAACCATTTCACCCGGGTCGATCTCCCGGACGACCTTCGCACTGACGACGTCGAGCGCCGGCGTCTCCGAGGCGAGCACCCAGCCACCGGTCTCGCACCGGCCCAGGAACAACGGCCGGAACCCGTTCGGGTCGCGCGCACCGATCAGCCGGGTCTCGTCCATGACGACGAACGAATACGCCCCCTGCAACCGCGGCAACACACTGGTCAGCGCCGCGATCAGGTCACCGTTGCCCGGCTTCTCGGCGACGCCGGCGTCGTGGCCGGTGCTGCCGATGTCGCCGGCGGCGGCTTTGTTGGCCGCGGTTTTGCCGGCTGCGGTGGCGATGGCGTCGGCCAGTAGCGCGTCGGCGACCAGGGCGGCCACGACATCGCTGTCACTGTCGGCGTCAGCGTCGGGGTGACCGACAGCGAGCTCGATGGTGTTGACGAGGTTGCCGTTGTGACCGAGCGCGAAGAACACGTCACCGGCGTGCCGGGCGACGGGCTGGGCGTTGCGCCAGGCGCTGGCACCGGTGGTGGCGTATCGGGTGTGACCGATCGCCAGCGTGCCGGGCAGGGCCTGCAGCCGATGCTCGTCGAAGATCGTCGCGACCAGGCCCATGTCCTTGTCGATCATGATCTTGTCGCCGTCACTGACCGCGATGCCGGCCGATTCCTGGCCGCGATGCTGCAGCGCGAACAGGCCTAGATAGGTGAGGTGAGCTGCCGGTTGCTGGGGGTCGCGAACTCCGAAGACGCCACAGGCTTCTTTCGGGCCATCGCTGCCATCTGCCACTGATCCGACTATACGGACGGTAGCCGCCCCCGGCGAGCCACGAGCCGCCCACGTCCGGGTGGGATCCGCCACCCCTAAGATTTCTCATCATGCGCAGCCCCCGGCCACCCGTCCGACGCACACTGACAATGCTCGGGGCAGCGCTCGCCTTCGGCATGCTCGCCGCCCTGATCAAGGGCCACCACCACGGCGTACGCGACACCATCGGCAACCTGAGCACCCCCTGGCTCCTGGTAGCCCTGCTATCCGGCCTTCACACACCGTCACTGCGCCGAGGAGCAGTCCTCGGCCTCGCCGCCACGGTCACGGCCCTGCTCGGCTTCTACCTGGTCGTCGCGGTCATCACCGACGAGCAACTGGTCGGCCTCCGCGACCACCTGGCCCACGTCCTGAGCGCGAACCGCCGCTGGCTGTTCTCGGGCCTGCTCAGCGGCCCACTGCTCGGCGCCTTCGGAGCCTGGTTGCGAGGCCGGTTCGCCGATCCGACCAAGGCCGCCGCCGTGGTCACGGGCCTGCTGCTGATCGCCGAGCCACTCGTCATCGTCGGCGCGCCTGTCGTACCCGGCTCACAACAGATCATCACCTGGACCCTCACCCCGGTCCCGTACCTCATCGAAGCCGCCCTGGGTGTCCTGGTCCTGACTCTCGCCCTCCGCCGCCCGCCAATTGGCGGGTAGTTCCCGCCGTGTGGCGCTCGATCGGGCCACCCCGACCCGCCATGCTGATGACGCCGATCACACGCCGGTGATCGCGCGTTAACAGTGGAGGCGACCCATGACCACCACCCAGGCCCCACCGCCCCCGTTCGACCCGGAGCTCGCTGCGGCCCTGAACGCCGTCGCCGACCAGATGCCCTCCTCCGTGACCCCGGAGCTGATTCCCCTCATGCGCCAGGGCGGCGGCGCGCTCGCCCAGCTCGCCGACGTGGACCTGACCCGTGACGGCAGGTTCACGATCGAGGACCGCACCGTCCCCGGCCCCGACGGCGCCCCGGACATCTCCCTGCTGATCTGCCGCCCCACCCAGGCGACCGGAACGCTGGGCTGCGTCTACCACACCCACGGCGGCGGCATGATCGTCGGCGACAACCGCTCCGGCATCGGCGAGATGCTCGACTGGGCGGAACGCTTCGGCCTGGTCGTCGTCTCGGTGGAATATCGCCTGGCCCCGGAAACCCCACACCCCGGCCCGGTCGAGGACTCGTACGCGGGCCTCGTCTGGACCGCCGCTCACGCCGCCGACCTGGGCTACGACCCGGACCGCCTGATCGTGGCGGGCGCCAGCGCAGGCGGCGGCCTGGCAGCGGCCCTCGCCCTGCTGTCCCGCGACCGCGGCGGCCCCGCCCTGCTCGGCCAGATGCTGATCTACCCGATGCTCGACGACCGCAACAACACCCCCTCCGCGATCCAGATGGCAGGCTTGGGCGTCTGGGACCGGACCTCGAACCAGACCGGCTGGGGCGCGCTGCTCGGCGACGCGGCAGGAGGCCCGGACGTCTCCCAGTACGCCGCCCCCGCCCGCGCTACCGACCTGTCGAACCTCCCCCCGGCCTACATCGACGCCGGCAGCGCCGAAACCTTCCGAGACGAAGACGTCGCGTACGCAAGCCGCATCTGGCAATCCGGCGGCCGTGCCGAGTTGCATGTCTGGCCCGGCGGCTTCCACGGCTTCGACCTCATGGTCCCCACCGCAGCCATCTCCCAGGACGCCCGCGAGGCCCGACTGCACTGGCTCAACCGCCTCTTCAACGCCTAGCCTCTCGTCATGAGAGACCTGGCCGTCCGGCTCGCCGCCCTGGACGAGGACGCAGGCGCCGCGCTCCGGGTGATCGCGTATTTCGACGGCCTGATCGAGGCGGGCGCCGGGCTGCAGAGCATCGTGCGCGGCGCCGCGGTGCTGGCCGACTGCCCGGCCCGCCTCGACGACGAAGCCCGCCGGGTCCACATCCGCGTCCTGCCCGACGGCGTCTCGTCACCCGCTCCGCAAGCTTTCGACGCGGCCTGGCCCCATCTGGCCGCGGGCAGCGTGACGGTACGGCTGGAACGCACCGGCCCACCCGGCCCCGTCGACGCGATGGTGCTGGAACGGGCAGTCTCCGCCGCGCGTACGGTCCTCGACCGCACCCGGGGCCGTGCGCCGGCGGCAGACTCGACAGCCCTGGTCGAGCTGCTCATCGACGCTTCGGGACCGGCCGACGCCCGGCTGCTCGCGGCCCGGCACCTCGGCCTGCCCGCGGAAACCACGGCGTACGTGCTGGTCCGGCCCGAAGGTGTATTCATCAATGGGGACGAGCCCACATCCGGGAGGGCAGGAATCGGCCCCACGGTGCCGGTGCTGGACCTCCCGGCCTCACACGTCGCCGCGAGGACGGCGCTGCGCTTCACGGCCGCGGGCACCGAGGAAGACCCAGGCCCGCAGGTGGTGAGCTACGCGGAGCTGGGCGCACTCGCCGCCCTGGCAACGGTCCCCGACCCAGGCGCCGTGCCCGACGTGCAGGCCTTGGACCACGCCGCGGCCGCAGCACCGTGGCTGTTGCAGACCCTCCACGCGGTCACCACAACCACCAGCCTGAGAGCAGCAGCCACAACCCTGCGCGTCCACCACTCGACGCTGCAAGACCGAGTAGTCCAGGCCGAGCACCTACTGTCCTGGAGCGTCCGCGAACCCCACGGCCGCCTACGCGTACAGCTCGCCCTTGCCCTCCGCCGCCTCCACCGCAACCCCTGACGGCATGACACACACTGACCCGTACCTCGTGGTGACAGAGCCGGCTTTCAAGGCGCGGTTCCTCCTCGACCCCGCGGCGGACACCGAGGAAACTGTGGCCAACATCGACGTCATCGTCGACCTGACCGACGGCTCCTCCTGGTCGCTGACGATCATCACCGTCGACGAGGTTCGCCGGCTGCTCGAGAGGTGGCGCAAGACGGGCGAGACCGCGCACGGCGCCTACTTCTGGGCGTCCGATCAACTGATCGTCCCGGCTCCGGGCATCAGCGCGATGACGAGCGCCATCCGCGAACTGGTCCGCAGCGGCGACATCGCCGTTGCGGGCAGCCCGGTCGAGATCGGTCAGGTGTAGGGCCGCAGCTCCGGCGGAACCCAACCGGGTACGTCCCATCGCCCGATCGCGACGGAATAGCGGAAGTATCCCTGCTCGATACCCTGGGCCCACCCGTTGACGACGTCAGCGACGCTCGGGGCGAGCGTGTCAAACACAGCGTCCGGCACTTTGGACCAGACATGCACCGGGACGCTGCCATCCGGGGCCGCCGCCCGAAGGTCAGCGAAGAGAACGGCGCCGTCGAACGCGACAATCGGCAGCCACCACGGTGCCCACTGCCCTTCCCAGTCCCGCAAATCGTCAGGAAACTCAGGCGGGTCGTTCCAGGCCAGGCGCCGGGCGCGCTCATCGAGGCTTTCCCGTGCTGCAGGAAGCGGCCGTGAGGCGAGCGCATGCGAGATGAGCGCCGGCAGGGTTGCTGCCATTGCCGGGGCGAAGTACGGCATGGGCGGGCCTCGCGAAGAAGACGCGCAGGGTTTCCTCTGTTACGCAGGAGTGCCTGCCTGCGTCCGGCATGTATGCGTAGAGCCACCACGTCGCCCATGTCGTGTCCATTTCCGCCGGACTCGCCACCGATCGTGGACGTTGGTTGAGTGCTGTCACGTGCGCACG
>NZ_BOMN01000157.1 GCF_016862215.1 Winogradskya humida | reverse complement strand
TCGGGCCGTGCACAGTGGCATCCATGAACGATCCCGGCTCGAAGTCCTGGCACAGCCGAATGAGCCCGAGGCGCAGATCTCGGGACGCCTCTGCACCGTAGAGTTCAGCGAGCTCACGTCCGGCAGAGCTTCTCGACTCCCCGACAAGCGAATGCAGCGGGGCTTGGAAGGCACGGCCCGCACCCTCGATGCTTGCGCGAATCCGTGACCAGGTCCGGCGCCCCGTCGCAGAGTCTCCGTACCGGAGATTGAATCCAATGTTGGACCGTCCGGTCGCAGGGCCGTCAGCCCGACCCGAAAAGGTCTGCCAGCCGCGGAAGTTCGTCGTGATCAACTCTCCATCCCGACAGCAGCAGAAGGTGCGCCAGCTTGCGCCCGTGCGAGTGCTCGAACAGATGAACTTCGAGTCCAGCCAGGAATCCTCGCGAAGAAAGAACGCATCTGCGGGCTGCTCGATCCGAAGGCCCACCTCCACGCGGCGGAAAATGAGCCGCGTGTCCGACAGATCAAAATGGGAGGAAATCATCCCGAAGCGACCGCCGCAGATGATCACCGCGCGCGCCTCGATCCGAGTCTGGCCGTCGGCTGTCGTCACATCCGCGGCGTACCAACCAGCCGGGCCGGTTGATATGAGACTCACATGCCCCCGAACTGTCCGGTCTAGCGCGTCTTGCTGGAGAGCTCTCATCAGGGCGTACCGGCTCCCGATCGTCATGTACGACGACAAGTAGCGTTTCGGCTCGAAGTGGTCAGTGTCTTGATCAGCGCCTGACGCTCGGCGATGCGGGAAGGAAGGAGTCACCAGCCCGCCAGACGCAAGCAGTGTGCTGACGGCTGCATATGCGCTGCGCAGCTCAGCCTGGGGCTTGATGGCCCACAACTTGCTTGCCGAGGGGAAGAACGAGAACTTGCCGTCGGAGAACAGCCCTGCTCCGCCTATACCGCTCGTCAAATGGGTTGGGTTCTGCACATCGCGAGCGTCGAGACTCGGGCCTTCTTCAACCAGTACGGCACGTACGGAGGCATGGCTCACAGCTGCCATTGCCGCGAGGCCGGCGGGTCCTCCGCCCACAATGAGAACGTCTGTCCGGATGCCCGACGAGGCCGGAACTCGATCTTCGGCGTCTCTCGCATACCGTCGCATTCAACCTCGGCCATCGTCCGCACTTCGGCTCACTGCAGGTAACGCACTCTCCTCCGGCCCGCCACGCCGTGAAAAGGCAGACCCCGGTCCCATGCAGTAGGTGCAAAATCTGCGAACCGCCAACACCCCCACCCCGCCGCCAAGCCCCGCCGCCAAGCGCACCAACCACCCCGAGCACACCCAAGACCTTGAGGACACCCAAGACTCCTGGCGCACTCATCACCTCGAGCGCACCCACGCGTAGCACGCCTCACGACCCGGGCGCACGACCCCTGACGCACCCGACGCCCCCGACGCACCCGACGCACCCGACGCCCCTAGCGCACCCGACGCCCCTAGCGCACCCAAGACCCCTAGCGCGCCCACCGCACCGTGGGGGTCCGGGGGCTCGGCCCCCGGCAGCAGACATAAACGAGAAAATCCCCATCCGCGCTATCCGCGGATGGGGATCACCCATTTTCGAAGGTGGAGCTGAGGGGACTCGAACCCCTGACCCCCACACTGCCAGTGTGGTGCGCTACCAGCTGCGCCACAGCCCCTTGCCTGTTGTTTCCGGTTCACCCGGGCACAGGAAGAAATAGTACACACCCCGCGAGGGGGTCCCGCAGGGGGTCCCCGGCGCCCACGGACCAGGGCCGGCCGCCCCGCCGAGAAGGGCGGGACCCAGGCCTGCTCAGTTCAGGGAGACGTCGGGCGGGAAGTGGGCGACCGCGGCGAGGATGTCGCCCTGGCGGCGGAGGACCATGGCCCAGAGGTCGTCGGGGCGGTGGACGAAGGGGTCACCGGGGAGGGCGTCGAAGACGAACCAGGAGCCGGAGGCGACTTCTTCTTCGAGTTGGCCGGGGGACCAGCCGGAGTAGCCGGCGAAGACCCGGATGCCGGCGATGCTGTCGCGGAGGCGGTCGGGGTCGGCGGAGAGGTCGACCGTGCCGAGGGCGCCGGCGACCTGGTGGAAGCCGGAGACGCGCTTTTTGACCTCGGGGCGGGTGCGGGCGAGGCAGATCGCGGATTCGGGTTGGACGGGGCCGCCTTCGAAGAGGACCGCGGGGTCGCCGGCGAGTTCGCCCCAGCCGCCGAGGACGTCGGAGACCGGGACCTCGGTGGCCCGGTTGAGCACGACGCCGAGGGCACCGCCGGTTTCGTGGGCCACGAGCAGCACGACCGTACGGTCGAAGTTGGGGTCTTTCAGTGTGGGAGTCGCGACCAGGAGCTGACCGGTCATCGACTCCACTGACCGACCTCCGATTCGCTGCTCTTCACTGAACACAACAGCCTCGCCTTCGCGCCATGCTTGGACATTAGCTTGCAGTCCGGCCAGCGATAAGGGCTGCGGGTGAACGAGCGGCTCCCGGGGTGGAGATCGACGCCATAGGGGTATCCCCGGCGGGGCGCCGGGTGTCACGGCCATGACAGCGCGTCCACGGATGCCGGCAGGGCGGGTGCGTGCAGGCCGGTGGCGCGGCTCAGCAGGGTGAGGACGTGTACGGCGAGCAGGTGACCCGGCAGTCCGTCGCGCCCGCGGTGTCCACTGGTCAGGTCGTGGTCGAGCAGCACTTTGGTGTCGGCCGTGTTGGCCTGCTGCAACGCCATCGACAGTTTCCAGGCGTGCCACGGCGGCACCCGGTCGTCGTTGGCGCCGGTGGCGAGCAGGACCGACGGGTATCGCCGGTTCGGGCGTACCTGGTGCAGTGGTGAGTAGGTGACGAGCCAGCCGGCCGCGGCAGGGTCGTCGGGGTCGCCGTATTCGCGCAGCCAGGTCCCGCCCAGGCCGCCGAGGTGGTAGCGGAGCATGTCGGCGAGCGGTGCCACGCCTACGACAGCGGAGAACAATTCCGGTTCGCTGGTCATCGCGGACGCCACCACCAGGCCGCCGTTGCTGACTCCCATGGCGGTGAGCTGACCGGCCCGCACGTAGCCGTGGTCGGCGAGGTGCCGGGCGGCTGCGCGGAAGTCGGCGACGGTGTTGTGCTTGCCGGCGCCCCGGCCGGCCGCGGCCCACGGTTCGCCGCGTTCGCTGCCGCCCCGGGCGTGCACCCAGGCGACCCGTCCGCCGGCGTCCAGCCAGGTGGCGAGCATCAGGTCGAAGCCGGGTTCGAGGCTGATGCCGAAGCCGCCGTACACCGTCATGAGGGTGGGTCTGGTCCTGATCGCGCCGGCGTCGGGTTCGGCGACGGTGATCGGCACCTGGGTGCCGTCGGCGCTGACCGAGACGAATTCGCGCAGCGTCGAATGTTCGACGCCGGGCATGGTGAGCGGGTCACCGGCGGTGATGCGGTGCAGCCACGCACCGTATCGGGGGTCCTCGGCGAGCATCCACGCGGCGTCACCGAGCCGGCCGGGGCTGGGGGCGACGTCACCGAGTTGCACGGCGGCGGGCCACCGGAACGAGCCGGTGAGCCGGGGCGGCGGTCCGGGGTCCCAGAGCTGGACGACCCGGCTGGTGCTCTCCCGGCGCAGGAGCAGCAGGGCTGTGCGGCCGTCGGGGCCGCGCAGCGCGCGTACGAGTCCGATGGTGCTGCCGTCCTGCGCGCCGAGCACCTGCTCGGGCAGCACCGGGCGGCCGGCTTCCAGGGCGGCGAGCTCGATGCCGATGACGTCCGTTCCCGCCAGGTAGAGCCGCCCGTTGTCCATGCCGGTGTCGGCGATCCCGGTCAGGGGCACCGGCACGGCGATCCAGTCGAGCTCGGCGCCGTCGCGCCACCGGGCCAGCCAGTACGCGGCCGGCCGTCCCGCGGCGGCACGGACCTGCAGCAGCAGGCGCGTACCGTCCGGGGTGGCGGACAGCCCGGCACGCACCGGGCCGGGGATCGGCAGCCGCAGTTCGGTGATGTCGCCGTCGGGAACGCGCAGCGCCCGCAAGCGGTGGTCGGCGCGGGTGCCGCCGGTGTACGCCAGCCAGTCCCCCAGCCACGTGACCGCCGCGTACGGCGCCGCGTCGGGCAGGAACCGCACGGGATCGCCGGTGATCGAGTCGTACAGCCAGAGCCCGCCGCCCTCCCGCCCGGCCTCGTGGATCTGGACGGCGACCAGGATGCCCGTGGGGTCGACGTGCCACCCCGCGAGCTTGCCGCGGGCGCCGGCCCGGGTCGGGTCGACGAGCACCTTGCGGACCCCGGCGAGCTCGACCGTGATCACGTGGTCGGTGTGCTGCGTACGCTCCTGCCGGAAGGTCCGGGGCCCCCGTTCGACCGGGGGCCGGACCGGGAGGCCCGCGGTGCGCCGCTGGGTCTCCCCCAGTGCGTCGGCCCAGCCGTCCCGGTCGGTCCCGGTCATCTCCTTCCACAGCTCGTTCTGCTGGTCGGCCAGCCATTCCTGCGTCCGGGGGTGGTCGGGGTCCTCGAGCCACCGGAACGGGTCGTCAGTCACGGGACACCGCCACGGCGAGCTCGGGGATCTGTTCCGGCAGTTCGGCCGGGGACGTCTGCGAGGTCGCTCGCAGGATCACGGCGGCACCGACGAGAGCCAGGATGAGGACGATCGCAGCGGCCCCGAACATGGTCGGCGCGACGCCCCAGGCGGCGACGGTGAACCCGGCGATGATCGGCCCGAGCGGCCCCGCGGCCATGGCGAGCAGCCCGATCGAGCTGTTCACCCTCCCCTGCAGCCCGGCCGGGGTGAGCCGGATCTGTTCGGTGCTGACCACCACGTTGACCACCGGGCCGGCCGCGGCGGCGAGCCCCAGCACGACGGCGGAGGGCCATCCGGTGGGGACGACCAGGAGCAGCAGCAGTCCGACGGCGACCAGGGCGGTGCCACCCGCGACGCCGATGGCCGGCGTGAACCGGCTCGCGATCGGTGCCGCGGCGATGGCACCGGCAAGAGCGCCGACCCCGATCGCGGCCATCTGCACGCCGACCGCCAGGCCGCCCTTGCCGTTGTTGTGCGCGGCGGCGACGAGGATGACGAGCAGCGAGTTGAACACGAGGTTGAGCAGGGTGGCGTTGATGGCCACGTAGCGCAGGAACGGTGACTTCAGCACGAACCGCAGTCCCTCACCCGCGGCTTTCAGCACCGGCTGCGGTTCGCTGTCGGCGGGCAGGGCGATGCGGACCGCCGCCATGCACACCGCGGCGAACAGATAGGTCAGCGCGTCGATCACGAACACCGTGGTGGCGTCGAAGGCCACCAGCGCACCGCCGAGCACCGGACCCGCCACCATCGCGACCGCAGCCCGGCTCTGGATGAACGCGAGCGCCTTGGGCAGCAACGGTTCGGGGACGACGCCGCGGACCGCCGCGCTCTCGGCCGGTGCGAGGCAGCTGCCGACCGCGCCGACCACCACGGAGGCGAGGACGAGGACGAGCAGGCCGGCCGCGCCGGCCGCCAGCGCGACGGCGAGCAGCGCGACGGCCGTAGCCGCGATGAGGTTGGCGATGACCATCAGCTTGCGCCGGTCGACCCGGTCGACGAGCACGCCGCCCGGCAGCCGGGTGGCGACCGCCGCGGCGGCCATCGCGAAGCCCACGATCCCGGTATGGGACAGGTTGCCACTGAGTTGGAAGGCGAGCACGGGCATGGCGACCATCGATGCCGCGGTGCCGATGGCGGACGCGGTCTCCCCGCCGAACAGCAGCCAGAATCTGTTGTCGAGTCGTGTGCCGGTCATGGTGTTCCTCCAGTTCGGTCGTTCACGGCGTTCCTCCTTCGGCTCGCTCCGTCACGGGACGGAGGGGGCGGGCGGCCAGGACGGCGGGAATCACCGCGGCAAGACCGCAGATCAGTGGGATGATCACGACGCCCATGACGTCGAGGACCGGCAGTGCGCGTCCCGTGGCGCGGGCCAGGGGCATCAGGCCGCCGATGCCGACGAGGAGCCCCAGCAGGATGCCGATGGCCGCCGCGGCGAGCGCTTCACCGGCCACCAGCCGCAGGAGTTGGTCCTTGCGACCGCCGAGCAGGCGCAGCGTACGGTTCTCCGGCCCTCGGTCCGCCTGAGCGAGACCGGCGCTGTTGGCCAGCGAGAGCACGGCGTAACCGGCGAGCACGAGCGCGATGATCAGCGGGGCGAGGCTGTCGGCGCTCTCCCGCGGATCCAGGGCGTCCAGATAGGTGCCACGGTCGACGACCGTCGCTCCGGGCGTCACCGGCCAGGCGGCCGGATCACCACCGAGCAGAATCATGGTGAGCATCGGGTCGGGGCTGTGCGCGACCGCCAGGTCCATCGGCAGGAGAACCCCGGCAAACCCGAGATCGTTGTCGTACGCCGTGACGAGTCGAAGGTCGTGCCGGGTGCCGTCGTCGAGCAGCAGCGGCACCTGCTCACCGATGCTCCACTTGTGCTGCTTGGCAATGTCCTTGCTGGCCGCGAACGTGTCCCCGGTCAGCGCGGTGAGCCCACCGGCAGCCGGCCCCAGATCCAGGAGCCCGGCCAGCGCAGCGCCGTCGGCCCCCGCCGCGGCGATGCCGGTCGGCCCGCCCTGCGACGTCTCGGCTGCCGGCTGGACCGTGGTGTCCAGAAGCCGGGCCGCCGTGCCGGTGTATCCGGCGGGAAGGGCGAGCGGCAGGCCGGCCGACCCGGCGGGCACGACGAGATGAGCGGCCTGTACGCGCTGAGTGGTCTGCTCGACCACGCCCGCGTCCAGCGTCTTCGGCGCGCTGAGCAGCGCGGTGCTGAGCCCGACGGCGAGCAGCGCCGGACCGGCGAGTCCGGCCGTCCGCAGCGTGGACATTCGCAGGTTGGACGCGATCAGGTGCCCGACGCCCCGGTCGAGCCGCGCGACGAGCCCGGCCAGCGGCGTGAGCAGCGGCGTCAGCCACGGGCTCAGCACCGTCAGCGCGGGAACCAGGATCAGGACGGACACGGTCGCCGCCGCGCCCATGACGAGGGCACCGCCGCCACCGTTGACCAGCATCGGCGCTGCGCCGAGGGCGAGCAGGACCAGACCGATGAGCAGCCGCGAGAACCGCCGCCGCAGCTTCACCGCACCGGAGCCGCTGTTCAGCGCGGCTGCCGCGTCGAGCCGGCCGGCCTGCCGGGCACCGCTGAGGCTCGCCACCAGGGTCAGCGACACGGTCAGCAGCACCGCGAGCGCGAGCGCCCCCACAGCGGCTCCACCGAGGGACACCGCCGGGGTGTCGGTGGGCAGGATGTCCGCGCCGACGAGTGCCGCGCGGGCCAGTTTCGCCCCCGGGAGGGCGCCCAGCAACGCGCCGAGCAGGGCCACGGGCACCGCGATCAGCGCCGCGTCACCCAGCACCAGGCGGCGCAGCCGGCCGCTGGACACGCCCAGCGCCCGCAGCACGGTGAGTTGCGGCGTCCGCTGGCTGGTCCATAGCGACATCGTCGTCCCGAGCACCGTCGCCGCCGATGTGATCAGCGCGAACAGCAGCAGGGACAGCAGGTTGATGCCGCCACCGATCTTGTTCTCGGTGACGCCCGTGTCGCCGGTCTTGTAGTCCTCGGGCGCGAGAACCCGCAAACCCGGGAGCCCGGCGCTGAGTGCGGCCCGCAGCTCGGCGGCATCCTGGCCGGCGGCGCCCGGGACGAGGATCGCATGGGGCAGGGTGCTGCCGGCCATCGCGGCGAGCTCCTGGTCGGCGAGCAGCAGCACCGGGCCACCCGCTGCCGTACTTTCGGATGCGCGCAGGATGCCGGAGACCCGGCGGCTGACGACGCCTGCCGCGCTCAAGGTCGGCACGCTCGCCCCGACGTCGATCCCGGCCTCGGCGGCGGTCGCCGCGTCGACGACCAGTTCGTTGCCGGCCGGGGCAGCACCCCGGTCGAGCTGATAGCCGTCAGCCACGGCGGCGGAGAAATTCCAGGCCCGGGTGGTACGCCCGTCGACATCGGGCAGCAGCGCGTCACCGCGCACGATCGACACCGTACGGTCCCGATATTCGACTGCCTGCTGTGCACCGGGGACGGTCCTGACCCGCGTGAGGGCGTCCGCGGGCAGCGCCCCCGCCACCTGGTCGTCCGGTGTGGTGGCGACGACAACCGCGGAGACCGAGCCGAGGCCGGCCCGCTCGGGCTGCTCCCAGCCCGCGAGCGTGGTGAAGAGCAGTGCGGCCACCCCGACCACGACCGCCGTGACAAGACAGGTGATCGCGACGCCGAGGACCCGCCCGGGACTGTGCCGGGCGTCGCTGACGAAGAGCCGGAGGCGTGCGCTCATCGGTGCGACACCACCCGGTGCGCGATCTCCTCGGCGGAGGCGCCGTGCAGTTCCGCGCTCAGGACCCCGTCGAACAGCAGCAGGACCCGGTCCGCGGCAGCCGCCGCGGCGGCGTCGTGGGTGACCATGACGATCGTGGTGCCCTGCTCGGTGGCGAGGCGGCGCAGCAGGTCCAGAACCTCGCGGCCGGCCTCCTGGTCGAGCGCACCGGTCGGCTCGTCGGCGAAGAGCACGACGGGCTCGGTGAGCAGCGCGCGGGCGATGGCGACCCGCTGGCGCTGGCCGCCGGAGAGCTGGGCCGGGCGGTGCTTGAGGCGCTCGCCGAGGCCGACGAGGTTGAGCAACTCGACGGCGCGCCCCCGCAACGCGGGCCGGCCGGCGAGACGCGCGGGCAGGTAGACGTTCTCCACCGCGGTCAGCGAGTCGATGAGGTTGAAGTGCTGGAAGACGAACCCGACGCGGTCTCGGCGCAATCGGGTCAGCTGCTTGTCGGAGAGGTTGTCGATGCGCTGACCGGCGACTTCGACCGTGCCGGTGGTGGGCCGGGTGAGACCGGCCGCGCACATCAGCATGGTCGTCTTGCCGGAGCCCGACGGTCCCATGAGGGCGGTGAAGGTGCCGGCCGGGAAGGCCGCCGACACACCACTGAGGACAGCGGTGGCGTCCGCCGCGCGTCCGTACCGTTTGGTGACATCCCGCAACCGCAGCGCGGGTGGGGCTTCGACGAGGGTCTGAGACATGTTTCCTCTCCCGGGGTTTCTTGGTCTTTTCGCGCGTTTCCCCGGGGGTGCGGGCTCGAAAGTCCGCACCCCCGGGGATAAACACACCGGCTGTTCAGAAGATCAGGAGCAGTTGAAGAAGCTGAATGAGCTCCACGGAGCGTCCTCGGGACGGGTGTCCTCCGTGGTCTCCTGCAGCGACAGGACGGCGTTCATCTTTCACCCCCCTTGCCGGATAAATCCGTCACGGTTCTGTCGGATCAGTGGCAGTTGAAGACGGAGAGCGAGCTCCACGGGGCGTCCTCGGGACGGGTGTCCTCGGGGGTCTCCTGCAGCTTCAGGATCGCGGTCATGTCAGTACCTCCAGGTAGAAAGTGGATCGGTGGGTGAAGGGGTTGCTCAGTGGCAGTTGAAGACGGAGAGCGAGCTCCACGGGGCGTCCTCGGGACGGGTGTCGTCCGGGGTCTCCTGCAGCTTCAGGATCGCGGTCATGTCAGTACCTCCAGGTAGAAAGCGGATCGTTGGGTGAACGGGTGATCAGGAGCAGTTGAAGACGGAGAGCGAGCTCCACGGGGCGTCCTCGGGACGGGTGTCCTCGTTGGTCTCCTGCAGCTTGAGAATGCTGGTCATGTGTTTCACCTCCTCGCGGGTCTCGACGTGGCGTGGGCCGGTCGGCCTAGGAGCAGTTGAAGAGGCTGATCGAGCTCCACGGGGCGTCCTCGGGACGGGTGTCGTCCGGGGTCTCCTGCAGCTTCAGGATGCTGGTCATCTGTGTCACCTCCTCCGGTGTCTCGAAGCGACGTGGGCCGGTGGGCTCACGAGCAGTTGAAGAGGCTGATCGAGCTCCACGGGGCGTCCTCCGGGCGGGTGTCGTCCGGGGTCTCCTGCAGCTTGAGAATGCTGGTCATCTGTGTCACCTCCTCTCGATGTCATGGGGTGGTGCCGGCCGGTCAGGCCACCGGCTCGACCGGGTGGTGCGCCACGGGGGCGAGCGCACCGGGAAGGGCGGCCCTGTCGGGCTCGTCAGCTACGGTCAGCGCCAACAGGGCGCCGGCCGAGCCGGTGGCCAGATCGGTGGAGAGCCGGATCAGCTGGTCACCGTGCAACACGCGGCCGTTACCGACCGGGGCGGCGTGCAGGGACAGCAGCCGGCGTTGGTCCGCCAGAGCCTCGTGCCAGTCCGGCCATCGCCTCGCCACGTTGGCGAGCAGATACACGATTCCGGCACGTCCGTTGAAGAGCCCGCCTTGCGCCATCGCCTCGACGGCGCCGGCCCGGGCAGCGGCCAGGACGATTTCCGTCACCGGCACGCGGGTCTCAGGTGGCAGGGCGAGAGCGGCCAGGGCCACTCCTGCCGAACCCTCATTGAGGTACGGAAGCAGCTTGCCGTCCGTCAACAGCTGCAGCGTGCCCTCGGCTCGCCGGCCATGTCTCAGATCGGTCAGCAGCGCCTGCTCCGCGAGTTCCGTCCACCGAGGATCCCCGGTGAGCAGCGCGCAGCGGGCGAACAGCACCGCAGGTCCCGACCAGCCTCGCATCAGCCCCGGCCGGCGTAGTGCGTCAGGATCGCCGGCCTGGTCCGCGACGGTCTGCGCCAGGCGTAGCCCGTCGCTCTCCCGGCCGACGTCCAGCAGCAGCTGGGCCAGACCGGTGCGCCCGTCGTAGAGGCTGGCGGATCGTGGTGGCGGGCGGTCCAGGATCCGGTCGATGATCGCCCCGGCCTCATAGGTCGCCCCGAGCCGATGCAGCATCAGGGCGCCGCCGGCGAGACCGTCGTAGAGCCCCGACGGTGTATCGGGTCCGGCTCTGCGGCAGGCTTCCGCCAGCCAGTCCAGATGATTGTCGGGTACGCGTACCCGAGCGGCCTGCAGCGCGAGCAGCACACCCGACGCCCCGTAGGCCAGTCCTACCGCGCCGCCGGGCCGGTCCAGTCCGATGTCACCCGGGTAGAGACGGTCGGGCCGGCCGAGGGTGGCCGCGGCGCGGATGCCCTCGATCAGGTCGGCCGCAGCCGGTGGATCCGGTGGACCGCCGGCTGTGGCGGTGTCCCGTAGTGCCGGGGCTCGGCGCAACCCGTCCGTCATCTGCTGGACGGTGCTCGCGCTCAATCCGTACGTCCGGGCCGCCAGCGTCAGCAGCGAGCCGGCGATCGCCGGTTGCTGGGCCATCAGCGCGGTCATGTGACCGTACGAGGTGAGCCGGCAGCAGGCCAGTGCGAACAGGTCGGCGTCGCGGGCCGTCGTGAGGGAGGGATGGCTGAACCCCGGCGCACCGAGTGCGCCGTGATGGGGGCCGTCGATGTCGGCGGCGAGCTCGAAGTCGAGCAGCACCACCCGGCCGTCCGGTCGCAGAACGATGTTCTGACTGTGCAGGTCACCGTAGGCGACACCGGTGGCGTGCAGTTCCAGCAGGCATCGCTCGACCTCGTCGAAGATGGTGGTCACCCGGGCGGCATGGGTGCGCAGGGCTTCCGGGCCGGGCCGGTGCCGCAGCAGCGGCAGTTCAGCGCCGAGCCAGGCGGCGACCGTACGCCCCTCGATGTACTCGATGACCAGGTATTCGTGTTCCCAGGCGGTGAAGTAGCCGTACACCTCGGGAACGAAGTCGAGATGCCCGAGCCGTTCGAGGGTCCGGTGCTCGTTGCGCAGCCGGTGCACCGCGTCGCGGCCCCGGGCGTCGAGTCCGGCGTGCGGCCGGGCCTCCTTCAGGACGACGGTGCGCCCGTCCGGCCCCTCGGCCAGGTAGACGCCCCCGGCGTTGGAGAAGTGCAGGGCCTTGGTGACCACGTAGTCACCCACCCGCGCCTCGGCCGGCGTCTCGTCCAGCGGTGGCCAGAACTCGGGCAGCGTCACCCCGTCGGGCAGGGTGAACCCGGGGGTCCGCCGGTCGGGGACGAGCGTGCCGGCGGCATCGCGGAGCGCCGCGACCTTCGAGCCGTCCGGTTGCTCGCACCACATCGGTACGAAGGCGCCGTACCGCAGATAGACCGGGCCTTCCCGGAACCGCAGATCCGAGAGGACGTACGGGCCCGGCGTGCCACCGAGCTCGGCATCGAGCGCCGAGACAACGTCGTGCAGTTCAGCGGCGGTGCGGGGATAGACGGTGACGACCTTGCCGCTCGAAGCCCGCGGCGCGTACTTGCTGTTGGTCACCGTCACCACGAACCGGCTCCGGAGGAATTTCCACGGCACCGAGAGGCGCTGACAGATCGCCCAGACGGCGTCGACCAGGTCGCCCGCCCCGTCCGGGGTGGCGCTCAGGTGCACCTTCCAACCCTGGTCGGGCACCGGCACCCCGTCGCTGGGCAGCATCACCGTCCAGACGCCCTGCTGCTCGCGCCGCCACCCGTCCGGGAGGGCCCGGGTTACTGCCGGCAGCCGCGTCGAATGGTCATTGCAGCGGGCCAGCGGCTCGTAGAAGCGCTTATCGGATACCGCATAAGATTCATATCTGAGATCCATGTCAGTCCTCCTTTCCGATGTCGTTGGCGGATCTTTGCAATGTCGTCAGCAGCACCAGACCTCGCCCTCCCCGGTGGCCGAGACAACCGGCTTGACCTGCGGGTTCACCGGCGCTTGAGCACCGGAGAAGACCAGCGCCGCGATGAGCGCGGAGACGATGGCGACCGTTTTTGAGCGCGACAGAGCTACCTTCGACATTTCAATTACCCCCGTGAATGCTGCGAGTTCCCGTTTTCGTTTCGGCGTCTCGCTTCTGGAACCAATACTGGCCCCCGCAATGGCGTGCCGGAAGGGTTTAGGCCTTGCACGGACACGCCATGACACGTCCCTGTCACACATGTGCAGCCGGCCGGGTGCCCGAGCCAGGAGGAAACGGACCAATCAGCGCCACGTGGCGGGTGCGGTAAAACGCAACCCCGGAAAGTCAATGGACGGAACGGCTGGTCCTACCTAGACCTTTACCGAATGCGGGGTCAGACCACAAGCCCCATCAGCGGTTAAGATACGACAGGTCCCACCGGGGGGTGACGCTCCGCTAGAAAGGGCATCAGTGGACGCAAAGAGGGCATCCGAATCCGTCCCGCAGCAGACCCTCGACATCTACCGGACGCTGCGCCTGCGCGAGGACGAGGGCGTGGCAGCGGTTCTCTCCTCGTTGGACCTCACCGAGGGCGAGCGCACCGACGCGGTGACCGTCCTCAAACAGTTGAGCCTGCTCACCGAGCGCCAGCAGACCGGCGAGCTCGTCCTCGTCCGCCCCGAGGCTGCCCTGCTGCGGGTGGCCCACGAGAGCGAGACCGTCTACGGCGAGCTGCAGAGTCAGCTGAGTGACAACTTCGCGCTGGTGCGGCGGCTGGTCGACGACTTCATGCCACTGTCCGTCCAGGACCCCAGCGACACCACCATCCAAGTGATCACCGATCCGCACCGGCTGGCCGTGATCCTGGACGACTTCACCGAGCACACCCAGCGCGAGATCCTCTCCATGCACCCCGGCCCGCTGCCGTCGAAGGCGATGGTCGAGGACGCGCTGCCCCGCAGCCAGATGCTCGCCGAGCGGGGCCTGCGCATGCGCAGCATCTATCTGCAACGGCTCATCTCGGCGAGCTACGTCCTCGACAATCTGCGCCAGCTGGCCGACCTCAAGTACGAGATCCGCATAGCCTCGCTGCTGCCGGTCCGGCTCATCATCTCCGACGGCCGTCAGGCGATCATCCCGGTGGATCCCGAAAATGGCCGAGCGGGTGGAATCCTCATTTCAGGAACCCTTTTCGTACGCTCCCTGGTGCGCATCTTCAACTATTTCTGGGACAGTTCTTCCAGCTTCGACGAGATCTCCAAGAGCCAGCTCAGCGTCGACATGTCCGTGGAGGAGCAGGCCGTCCTGCGTATGCTGGCCTCCGGCGTCAAGGACGAGAAGATAGCCCGCAGCCTGGGCGTTTCCCTGCGCACCGTGGCCCGCATCGTCGCCGACCTGATGACCCGGCTGGAGGCCGAGAGCCGTTTCCAGGCCGGCGTCCGCGCCGTTCAGCTCGGCTGGCTCTGACCGCACGAAGAAGGCCCCCACCGCATCGGTGAGGGCCTTCGTTCATGACGGGACTACTTGGTGATTTTCACCGTGTAGACCTTGTAGGCCGAGGTGTTACCGGCCTTGTCCTGCGCGCGGTAGGAGATCTTCAGGGTGCCCTTCGCGACACCCTTCAGGCCCGTGCTCCACGCACCCTTGGTGTTCGGGGTGACGCTGATCAGCTTGGCCTTGGCGAGCGCCTTGCTGTACGACGTCGTCTTCACCCACTTCGAACCGGTGTAGTAGTACCACTTGCCCGAGCGCTGCTCGACGAGCTTGACCTGAACCTTGGCGACGCCCAGGCCCTTGTCCGCCGTCGTGCCGGTGACCTTCTTCCACGACGACACGTGGCTCGCCTTGGCGGGCGTCTTGACGCTCACGGTCGGCTTGTAGGTGTCCTTGGTGACCTTCACCGAGCCGACGGCGACGGCCTTACCGGCTCCGACGGCGTTGTACGGCGTCGCCGTCACCTTGAACGTGCCGGCCTTGACGTACTTGTGCGCCACCGCGGAGGTGTTCGGCGAGAACGTCGACGTCGCGCCGTCGCCCCAGGCAACCACGATCTTGCTGGCGCCGGTCACGCCCTTGACCCCGACGGAGACCGACTGGGTGGCCCAGATCGAGGTGGTGTTCAGCTTGAACTGACCCGGCTGGGCCGTCACCTTGACCGTGGCGGCCTTGACGACGCCCGTGTTGCCGGCCTCATCGGTGAGCGCGACCGAGACCGAGAAACTGCCGGCCTTGGTGTACGCGTGGGTCGCGCTCGTGGCACCCACCGCAAGCGTCTGCGGCGCGCTGCCGTCGCCCCACGTGATGACCCGCTTGATGTTCGCCGCCGCAGTGGTGTCGTCGGCGACCTTGACCTGCGTGAGCTTCACCGTCTGGCCGGCCCACAGCGCCGTGGCGCTCAGCGTGTACGTGCCGGTCGGGGCGGTGACGTCGAGAACCCCGGCCGCGGAGCGCGGTGCCGGGTCGGCGGTGATCGGGGTGTGCGCGGCGAAGTAGTTCACCAGCATGGTGAGGTCGTTGTCGCCGGTCGTGATCCGATCGGTGCCCTTGCCGAGGGTGAGGAAGTTGTCGCCACCCGCGGCGAGGAACGAGTTCGACGTGACCCGGTAGGTGCCGGCCGGGTTCAGCGTCACGCCGTTGAGCTTCAGCGACGACGCGATGATGCGCTCACCGCGTGCCTTGGCGACGTCGTAGGAGTAGGTGAGCCCCTTCGACGAGCCCAGGTGCAGCACCGGCCGGGAAGCCCCGTCCGGCTGCCACTGCTCCTCCAGCACCTGCTTGATCTGGGCACCGGTGAGCGTCTGGGTCACCACGTCGTTGGCGAACGGCTGCACGGCGAACGCGTCGGAGTACGTGACCGTACCGTCGGTGCCGTACTTGAGGTCCGCCCGCAGGCCGCCCGGGTTCATGAGGGCGATCTGCGCACCGCCGCGACCTGCGGCGCTGGTCTGGTCGAGCTGGACGTCGGCGATGAAGTTACCCATCACCGATTCGGCGCCGCGGTCCTCGGTACCGGCAGCGGTGTACGCCCGGTTGATGTCCGCGGTGATCTTGCCGAGCGGCTGCTTGCCGAGCTCGGCCGCGGTCGCCTTCGCCTTGGCCACGATGTCCGCGACGGCCTGGTCCGGCGTGTAACCCGTGACGTTGAGCAGCTCGGCGGTCGACGCGGTCACCGATTTGGTGGCCGGGTCGTACGTGAGGACCGCCTTGCCGAGCTTGACGCCGTAGTCCTCGGCCTGGATGACCGGGCGCTTGCGGTCGGTGCCGGGGACCGGGACCTCGAACGCGTACGGCTGGTGCGTGTGCCCGCTCAGGATCGCGTCGATGTCGGCGCTGACCCGGGTGAAGTCCCCGAAGACCGGGTCGGCCTGCAGGGCTTCCGCGGTGCTGATGTTCTCGGTCGCCGCGCCCTCGTGCGCGAGCAGCACGAGCACGTCGGCCTCGCCGTTCGCCTCGTTGCCGTCGGAGAGCTCCGTCGCCAGCTTGTTCGCCTCGGCCACCGGGTCGCGGAACTCCACGCCCTTGATGCCGTCCGGGCTGACCAGCGAACCGGTCTGCTCGGTGACGACGCCGATGTAGCCCACGCGTACGCCGCCAAGCGTCTGCACCGAGTAACCGGGCAGGACGCGCTGGCCGTCCTTGTAGACGTTGGCCGCGAGGTACGGGAAGTCCGCGCGGTCCGAGACGCGACCGGTCAGGTCGGCGAGGCCCTTGTCGAACTCGTGGTTACCGACGGCGGAGACGGCCAGGCCGCCAGAGTTGAGCGCGTCGATCGTCGGGTTGTCACCGTCGATCGCGGAGATGAACGTGGACGCGCCGATGTTGTCACCGGCAGAGACCCACGCGGTGTTCGGGTTCTGCGCGCGGAGCTGGTTGACCGCACCCACGAGCTGGGCGGCGCCGCCGACTCCGGTGGTCGGCGACTCGAGCCGGCCGTGGAAGTCGTTGATGCTGAGCAGCTGCAGGTCGACCGGGCCGGCCGCCTTGGTGTTCAGGCCGATGACGACCGGGTCGTGGTCGCTGGCGCGGTACGGCCCGTCCTCGTAGAACGGCGCGTAGCCGTCGTACTCGTACGCGAAGGACTCGACGGAGTTGATGTTCCAGATGTCGACGCCGGTGACCCGGTCGGCGAGCGTCGGCGTGGCGAACGCGTGGTCGAGCGAGCCGGACTCGCCGCCGAAGACGTACGAGTTCTTGCCCGGCGCGAACGTGCTGTGCAGGTCGGTGTAGCCCTTGTCGTACAGGACCTGGACCGGGTCCTCCTGCGTGTACGCGTTGAAGTCACCCAGCAGCAGCACCTTGTCGGTCTTGCTGTCGGCCTTCACGCCGTCCACGAACGTCGCGAGCGCGGCGGCCTGACGCTTGCGGTCGCCGTTGTACGGTCCCTGCCCGTCACCGGTGTCGACGTTGTCGCCGGTCGGAGCGACCGAGGCGCTCTTCGACTTGAGGTGGTTGGCGACGACCGTGAAGTCGATCGTCCCGGAGGTGAACGTCTGCGCGATCGGCTCGCGAGCGTTGGCCCACACGGTCTCGTCGTTGACCGAACGCGAGGCACCCTTCGGGGTGACCTTCGCCGGCTTGAAGATGATCGCCGTGGTGATGTAGTCCTGCTGAGCGGCGCCCGGCAGCTCGGCCGGTGAGCGCACGTAGTCCCAGGAGCCCGCGCCGTCCTTCGCGTTCAGCGCGCCGACCAGGGTCTTGAGCGCCAACTGCGGGTCGTTCGCGTCGAAGCGGACGGAATTCTCGATCTCCATCAGCGCGACGACGTCGGCGTCCAGCGCGGAGATCGCCGAGACGATCTTCGCCTGCTGCTTCGCCAGCGCGGCCGCGTCGGTCGCGCCCCGGGCCTCGCCACCGAAGTGGACGAAGTAGTTCAGGACGTTGAAGCTCGCGAGGCGGATGTCACCGCCGACGTCGACCGGGTTGGCCGTACGAGCGTTGGTGTCCGCGAACGTCGTCCGCTGCGCCGCCGGGGTGGTCGCGTCGACCGGGGTGGCCGGCTGCAGACGCCACTCGGCGAACCCGTACGACAGAACGACCGGACCGAACGCAGCGACCGTGTCACCGACACGCAGCGGGTCGTCCTTCGCCAGGTACGGCGGGGCGAGACCGGCGGTGGAGAGGTTCGTGGTCTTGCCGTCGTCGAGCAGGATCCGGTCGAGCTTGTTGTCGGCCTTCACCTTCGCCGCGGCGTCGGTGCCGGGCCGCGCCACGTCGGTCGGAACCTTCGCCGGCTTGTCACCACCGGCAAGCACGATCTCGCCGTAACGGTTGGTGTTGTAGACATCGGAGACGGCGTACGCCCCGGACGGCGCCACCAGCATCGACTCGGCCGACTCGCGCGCCGCGTCATCGAGCGGGAGCTTCAGCGCCACCGGCGTGGGCAGCGTCGCGTCGTGCGAGCAGACCTGGGTGTCGGTCTTCGCGGCGAGGGTCAGCTCGGTGAAGGCGTTGTACTCACTCGGAGTGCCGCTCACCCGGACTACGTCACCGATCGCCACGGTCGGCAGGTTCGCCGCGACCGCGTACACGAAGAGACCGTCGGAAGCGGTGCCCGCGGCAACCGGCCGGTTTCCACCGGAGCCCGCGGTCTGGATGTAGAAGCCGTTGTAGCCACCGGTGCGGTGGTCCGCGGTCACGACGCCCTCGACGGTGACGCGGGTCCCGGCGAGCGGGGTGTCCGCACCGGTGCCCTGCACCTCGGCGATCGTGTGATCCGGCGTCACCGTGCAGCCGGTCGGGTCCTCGGGATCGGGATCGCCGGGCGTCCCCGCCGTGTTGAGCGCCCCGAACGTGCTGGTCAGCGGGCCCTGCCAGACGCCGTTGATCTTCTGCAGCGACTGCCCCACCGGAGCGCTGGTCTCGCTCACCCCGATGTCGACACCGGCCTTGCCCGCAGCCGGCCCCCCGACCGCGGTGAACGTGCCCTCGTAGGTGAGGAATTCCGCGACCGTCCCATCGGCGGCAACCAGGGCCACACCGTCGGGCGCCCCGTTCTGGATGCCGTCCACACCGTAGGTCTGGACCTTCACACCCGCGGCGGGAACAACCCCGCTCAGCGTCTTGGTGTCGTAGGCCGCTCCACCGTTGCCGTTGTACAGCACGATCTGCCAGCCGGTCAGATCAAACCCGACCGGCGCCTCGACCTCGACCGACTCGCCGCTGTCCGTACCCGCGTTGTCGTAGTGGATCTCACTGATGAACGGCGTGGTCCCGGCTTCCGCCGCGTGCGCGGGAGATCCGGTGAAGCTGAGGCCCAGCGCGGTGGCGACCGCAGCGGCACCCGCTTTGCGCATATATCGACGCATAGAGATTTTTCCTCCGAGGACTGGTATCCGCCGGAGCGTAAACACATTGGATGACGTTCTTTTCTCACTCAGGTAACGGAAGAGCAGTCAACGCCCAAAATGACCGCGCCATTGTGCGCCTTTGTACGCCCGGTCAATCCTATTTGTACGCAGCCGCCCACCCCTTTCGCACCGGTGCTATGGAAAACGCCCCAACGCCGTTATGGCCCCACGCAGCCCCCAGGGCCGAGCCCCGAACCGCACCCGCCATCGCCCCAACCACAACCGGCACCACCCCGACCGCAACCCGCCGTCACCCCGACCACAACCGGCACCACCCCGACCACAACCGCCATCGCCTCAACCGCCACCGCCGTCACCCCGACCGCAACCGCCGTCACCCCGACCACAACCGGCACCACCCCGACTGCAACCGCCGTCAGCCCGACCGTAATCGGCACCACCCCGATGGCACCGACCAGCCCACCCGCAGGCCCGGTGATGCGCCTTACGCATCGCGACGGAAAAATATGACGGTCGCGGCCGCGAGCAGAATCAAGGTCCAGAGCCCTGTCACGACCATTCCTCGTACGCCCTCAGCGGCCCGACCGGCATCCGGCACATAGGTCACCCACCGAGCACCCCCGCGCAGCAATGGCGCCGCCACGAAGAACCATCCGAGCAGAACTGTCAGGGCAGGAACGGCGCCACGCATCAGCAACGCCACCGCTGCCGCCAGCAGCGTGACGAGGGCGAGATACCAGGCGTGGCCGGCCACGACACCGGCGACACCGCCCGTCACACCCAGCACCGCCACCTTTGCGGCCAGGAACTTCCCTCGGCGCGGCACAGCGACAAGACTGGTCCGCATCTGACCACCCGCATACTCCGACGCGACCGTGACAACTGCCAGCACCAGAAACCCGGCCTGCGCGTACTGCACGTCGCCCCTCGCCACGGCGATCAGCGCGGCGAGGCTCAGGAGGCTCAGCCAGGCCGCGGGCAGCGTACCCATCTTGAGGATCTCGGCACGAAGCGTCATGCGTCGCTCCGCTGGAATCGGAACGCACCCACCGCGAGGAGAACCACGGTCCAGCCCAGCATGACAAGCCCACCGGTCACCGGGCCTATCTCCACCCCGGTCGGTGAGCGCCGCAGAAACATGTGCGGGCCGGCCAGGTCGGGAAAGTAGTTGGCCGCCGGCACCACTCGAGAGAGCAGATAGGTGAAGGAGATGACCGACGAGTTGAGGAGCAACACCACCAGCGGTACCACGCCGTTCCGCGTCAGCAGCGTTATCCCGAAGGCGATAAGCGCGGTCAGCACCCAGTAGACGATCAACCCGACGCCCCGCCCGACCACCCCGGGCCCGAGATCCTCTCCCGTGCCGGCCAGCATCGTCAGCATGATCACGGTCGCGAGCATGGCCGTCGTGGCCACGGTCAGCGACAACGCCGCAGCCTTGGCGGCCAGGAACCGCATCCTGGACGGTACGGCGGTCAGGCTCGCCACGATCTGCCGGGTCGACGCCGAATCCTCGCCGTCGTCGCGGTACTCGCTGCTCACCGCCACCACGCCGAGCAGGATCGCACCGATGACCCCGAACGTGAGCTCGAGGAACGCCACGTCGACGGCGGCACTGCGCTCGCTCGGCGCACTCACGGCCGCGATCGCTGGAGCACAGAGGACCCCGAGCGCCACCCCGGCCCGCGCCGACGGGAGCCGCAGAAGCTTGCACAGCTCCACCCACACGAGCCTCATGACGACGTCAACGCGAAGTAGGCGTCCTCGAGCGAGCCGTGCTCGCCGGTGACGGTGTCCAGCGTCCCCCGAGCGGCGATCCGGCCCCCGCTGATCACCACGACGTCATCCACGATCTCGGCGAGCTCACTCATCAGGTGACTCGACAGCAACACCGTCCCCCCGGCGCGCGCCCGGGTGCGGACCAGCTCGCGCACCCAGCGGACACCACCCGCGTCCAGCCCGTTGAACGGCTCGTCGAGCACCAGCACACCGGGGTCCCCGAGCAGCGCCGCGGCGAGCCCGAGCCGGCGACCCATGCCCAGCGAATACCCCCGTACCCGTTTATTCGCCGCGGACTCCAGACCGGCCAACTCGATCACCTCCTCGACCCGCCGCCGCGACAACCCGTTACTCGCGGCAACCCACCGAAGATGGGCGCGCCCGGTGCGTGACCGGTGCGCGCCGCTCCCGTCGAGCACCGCACCGACACATGTCAGCGGTCTGCGCAGCGCGGTGAACGGGCTGCCGTCGACGAGCGCACGGCCCTCCTGCGCGTGATCCAGGCCGAGCAGGATGCGCAGAGTGGAGGACTTACCGGCGCCGTTGGGGCCGATGAAGCCCGTCACCCGCCCGGGCCGAGCCACAAAACTGACGCCATCGAGGACGGTCACCCGGCCTCGCCGCTTACTGACGTTCTCGATCTCGATCACACCGGCAATGCAACCGGATCGGGCGGTGCCGCACATCGGACCACGGCCTGTAAGACCCTGGTCTTACGTCTACGCTCCAGGTGATGAGCGCGACGCCGCGACCGGTCTCACCACTCGAGTTCATTCCCATGGCAGGTGCGGCCACGATGGTGCTGGCCGGCTTCACGTGCGCGGTCGGGGGCAGCGGGCCGTTCGCGGTGGCGATGCTCGCCTCGGTCGCCGTCCTGACCACGGCCATGGCGGTATGGGCAGTCTGGCAGGTACGCAGAAACCGGCTGAACTACGAGGCACGGCTGACCGCCTGGGCGGCCACGGAGGCGACGCTCGCCGAACGGTTACGCATCGCCCACGACCTGCACGACATCGTGTCGCACGGGCTCGGCCTGATCACCGTACGGGCAGCCGCGACGCGGCACCTCGCGCGCGGCGGCCCAGGTGACGACGGCGAGATGCGGGCGGCCCTCGCGGACATCGAGGACGCCGCCCGGCAGTCGACCGCGGAGTTACGGCGGATGCTGGCTGTGCTCCGCACACCGGATGACATGGGTCCGTTGCTGCCCCTGGAGACGCTGGACCGCGTACCGGACATGGTCGCCGGTGCGGAGGTCGCGGGTCTGCGTACCCAATTGGAGATGGAAACGGCCGGGACGGTCTCACCCGGCGTGCAGGTCGCGGTCTGTAAAACCGTCCGGGAGGCATTGAGCAATGCGGCCAGGCACGCCGGGCCCACTGACGTCGACATCCGGATCGCACACGACGCGGGCGCTGTTCTCGTGACCATTCAGGACCACGGCCCCGGCGATGCCTGGAAACCGGCACCGGGCGCGGGCCACGGACTCACCGCCTTACGGGAACGCATCATCGGGCTCGGAGGCAGTTTCACCGCGGGACCGGCGGGACACGGTTTCCGGCTCGTCGCGCGTATTCCGGATGAGGTAGTCAGGTGACTGCTCCGGGCGTACGCGTCATGCTGGTCGATGATCAGCCACTGCTGCGCCGCAGCCTGGCGATGATCATCAACGACGCACCCGGCCTGGAAGTGGTGGCCGAAACCGACAACGGCCTGGACGCGGTAACAATCGCCCGCACAATCCGCCCGGACGTCATTCTCATGGACATCCGGATGCCCCACCGCGACGGCCTCGCCGCCACCCGTGAAATATGCGCCGAACCGTTACTCGCCCCGACCCGGGTCCTTGTCCTCAGCATGTTCGAGCTCGACGACTACGTCTATCAGGCCCTGCTCGCCGGCGCCTCGGGCTTCCTGCTGAAAGACACCCGCCCCCAGGACCTGATCGACGCGATCCACCGCACCCACCAGGGCGAATCCCTTTTCGCCCCCTCGATCCTGACCCGCCTGATCGCCCACTACGTAACGGCGCCCCGCCTCCCGCAACCCGTCTCGGTGCGCGGCCTGACCAGCCGCGAAACCGAAGTTCTGACCCTGATCGGCCGAGGCCACTCCAACCAGGAAATCGCCGACCAGCTCAACATCGCGGTCAAGACGGTCAAAGCGCATATCACACACCTTCTATCCAAAACGTACGCCCGAGACCGCGCCCAACTGGTGATCGCCGCCTACAACGCCGCCCTCGTCCACCCAACCCCTTGAGAGACAATCCGCCGCCCGCCGTTTAAGGTGTCCGGACGTCCTCGCGCCACTCCCCCGACGAAAGGCACCCTCGTGACTCGGCAGATGA
Source organism: Winogradskya humida (assembly GCF_016862215.1). Lineage (GTDB taxonomy): Bacteria > Actinomycetota > Actinomycetes > Mycobacteriales > Micromonosporaceae > Actinoplanes > Actinoplanes humidus. The sequence continues at coordinate 1,277 of NZ_BOMN01000157.1, read as the reverse complement.
GCCGTTACGGGATCCGAGCCGCCTCGGTCGCCCTGCTGGTAGCAGGCACGATCACCGGCGTCTACGTCGGGCAGAACCGCCAGGACCAGGACGAACTGAGCCGAGCCGCCTCAATCACCAACCTGGACATGGCCCAGTCCTACGCAGCCGACATGCAGCTGCTCAAACAGCGCCAGAACGAACACGCCGCCGCCCGCTCCTGGCAACGCCAGGCAGAAGGCCAGGCCGCCACCAGAGCCGCCACCGAGGCAAAAGCAGCCGCCAGCAAGGCCAAGAAAATCGAAACCCGGGTCATCGCCGCCAAGAAGGCGGAAGAAGCCCGCAAAAAAGCTATCGAAAACGGCGGCCCCGTCCCCTACGACGGCCCCATCCCCTCCTCCTGCTCCGAATACAGCGGCAGCCGCGCCATCGGCTGCACCCTGACGTTGTCGGCCGGCTTCGGCCTGGACCAGTTCCCCTGCCTCGAAAAGCTCTGGACCAAGGAAAGCGGCTGGAACTACAAGGCCGCCAACCCCTCAGGCGCCTACGGCATCCCCCAGGCACTGCCAGGCAGCAAAATGGCCTCCGCCGGCTCGGACTGGAAGACAAGCCCGGCCACCCAGATCAAGTGGGGCCTGGGCTACGTCAAGGGCCGCTACAGCACCCCCTGCGGCGCCTGGTCCTACTTCCAAGCCCACAACAACTACTGACCAGCCCAACGGCGGCCACGCTCACCCACGAGCAAGGGGGCCGCGTCACGGCGTGTTCGGTTTTGAGAGCTGTTCGGTATTACCGGACAACTGCATCGACCCCCACCACACGGCCGTAAGCAGGATCCAAAACCGCCGCAACACCCTGGACACAGTCGCACCGGCAACGAAAGCAAGCGGCCAGAGACACACCTCATCGCTCGTCCCCGCAGCGGAGCCGACGAACCGATTCAGCGGTGGCTGTTCGCTGAGCTCTTATCGTGTGCAAGCTCTGCTCCCATCCGGCTCAGAGCGCAAGACGCGCCAGCGCCAACGCGCGCCCCGCCGCACCGTAGTGGCGTCCGGAGACTCGGCCCCCGGTAGCAGACATGACGAGTCGGCCCTCACTCGCGCTTTCTGCGAGTAGAGGGCCGCCAGGACGACTCGTGGAGGTAGTGAGGACTTACTGAACCTCGCTGAGCGGGCCACACGCCTCCGTGAGGTGCTGCTAACCGACTAGCGCAATAGCTGAACGCTTGCGCGGTCAGGCAATATCCCGGCGATTCCGGAAACCGGTCCAGCGGACATCGCTCGCCGGACTCAGGACTC
>NZ_BOMN01000156.1 GCF_016862215.1 Winogradskya humida | reverse complement strand
GGGCCTTGACCCGAAGCAGACAATGCTCGACGTCAAAGCCGCGCTCAACCCGCTGCCGGGCAGCCATTTCCTGTACGGCGAGGGCTGGGACTACGGCGTGGTGGCGAACAACGCCCGCTTCGTCCAGGCCACCCAGGCGAACCTGGCCGGCACCGGCATCGGCACGTTCAACGACCGGCTCCGCGACGCCGTCCGCGGCGGCAGCGTCTTCGACGACAACCCACGCGTCCAGGGTTTCGGCAACGGCCTGTTCACCAACCCCAACGGTGACCCGGTCAACGGCGACGCCGCAGCCCAGAAGGCCCGGTTGCTGGCCGCGATGGACCTGGTCAAGCTCGGGCTCACCGGAAACCTGCGGGACTACACGTTCCGCTCCACGGCAGGCGGCACAGTCAAAGGCTCCGACCTGATGTACGACGGCAGACCCGCGGGCTACACCGCGCAACCCGGCGAGGCCGTCACCTACGTCGACGCACACGACAACCTGGCGCTGTTCGACGCCAACGCCTACAAACTGCCGGCCGGCACCACGCCGGCCGACCGGGCACGCTCGCAGAGCCTGGCGCTGGGCGTCACGGCCCTGTCCCAGGGCGCCGGGTTCGTGCAGGCCGGGAGCGACCTGCTGCGTTCCAAATCGTTCGACGGCAACTCCTACGACAGCGGCGACTGGTTCAACGCGATCCACTGGGACTGCCGCACCGGCAACGGCTTCGGCCGGGGCCTGCCCCCGGGAGCCGACAACCAGACCACGTGGCCGTACGCGAGACCGCTGCTGGCCGATCCGGCACTGGTGCCCGGCTGCCGCACGATGACCGCCACCACGACCCAGTATCAGCAATTCCTGCGCATCAAGAAGTCCAGCAGGCTGTTCGCTCTCGGCTCCGCCGCCGAGGTGCAGAAGCGGGTCACCTTCCCGCTCTCCGGCACCACCGCGGAGGTCCCCGGAGTGATTCTTCAGCGGCTCGACGGGTCCGGCCTGCGCGCAACACCGTCGCTGACTGTCATCTACAACGCGACCCCGCGAACACAGCGTCAGAGCATCGCGGCGCTTGCCGGAACCAAGCAGAAACTGCACGACGCGCAGGCAGGCGGCGCGGATCCCATCGTCAAACGAGCAGCCTTCGACCGTAACGGCACCTTCACCGTCCCTGCGTACACGATCGCCGTCTTCGTCCAGCAATAGCTTCCGACCGGTGGGTCAGGGTCACCGGCCACACGGTGACCCCGGCCCACCGCCGATGGGGGAGGCCGGGATGCCTGCTGAACCTGGGACAAAATGTCCGACCATTAGCGTTCTTGAGACAGACAGTGCTCGGTCCCCCAGCGTAGACCTATGAAGAGCACTCTCCCCGCCTTGCTTCGGACGACGCGTGCCGCCACCGCGATGGCGCTGGTCGTCGGGGCCATCGTCGTGGTGCCGGCGTCGGTCGCCGTTGCCGTCGGCGATCCAGCGCCACTGGTCATTTCTGAGTTCCGGGTTCGTGGGCCGAACGGAGCCAACGACGAGTTCATTGAAATCGCCAACATCTCCGGCTCGCCGCATACCGTCGCCTCGTCGGGCGGCACAGGGTATGGCGTGGCCGCATCCGATGGCACAACCCGTTGCACCATCCCTGACGGAACCGTGATCCCCGGCCGCGGGCACTACTTGTGCGTCAACAGCGTGGGCTATTCGCTGGCGGGCTACCCCGGCGGCAGTGGGAACGCCACCTTCACCACGGATATTCCGGACAACGCAGGTATCGCGCTGTTCAACAACAATACCGGCGGCGGTAGTTACATTCTCGCTAATCGACTGGACGCGGTCGGTAGTACGAGCGAAGCGAGCACCCTTTACAAAGAGGGTACCGGTTATTCGGCGCTCACTCCTTTCAGTATCGACTACAGCTTCTATCGCAGCCTCTCCACCGGCGATATAACTGGCCAGAACCAGATCGACACTCCCACGCCAGGTGTTCCGAAAGATACCAACAGCAATGCGGCGGATTTCATTTTTGTTGACACCAACGGCACCTCGGCCGGTGCCGGCCAACGGCTCGGCGCCCCCGGGCCGGAAAACCTGAGCTCGCCGGTGTCCGGTGGTGGACTTGCCGTGAGCCTGCTCAACGATTGCGTTTCGGAAGATGCCGCGCCAAATGTGGTCCGGGAGAACACTTCCGATCCAGCGAACAACTCGACGTTCGGTACTGTCACGTATCGACGTACGGTAACGAACAACACTGGCGCACCGGTCACCCTGTTGCGTCTCCGGGTCGCCGACATCCGTACGTTCCCGGCTCCCAGCGCCTACGCCGATCTGCGGCCACGGACTGCCCCGGGCGGCACTGTCACTGTTGACCGCACGTCATGTGGTGGATCCAGCTCGGACGTGCCGGTCGCCGCCACAACCCTGCAGCAGCCGCCGTCGCAGCCGAACGGTGGCGGATTCAACTCGAGCCTGTTGGTCACTCTCGGCTCGTCACTTGCTCCTGGCGCGAGTGTCAACGTCAACATTCTGGCCGGGGTTCAGCAGACGGGAAGGAACGGAGTCCGCTTCATCACCGAGGCGCTTCCCAGTGCCGGAACCGGGACACCGGAGCTGACCTGTGCAGGCGCCACGATCTCGAGCTCGGAGGATAACTACTGCAATTTGACCCCTCCGACGATCTCGGCTCCGACCGCCAGCGCGGTGCTGACGAACGGTACGGTGACGGTCAGCGGCACCGGTGGCGCAAGCGGCGCCACCGTGACGGCAACGATTGTCGGGCCGGCTCCGGCTGTTACGCAGACGACGTGCACCAGCCCTGTGGGGTCTGGCGGGTCGTGGTCGTGCAGTCCTTCGTCGCCGTTGGCTGACGGGTCGTATTCGGTCACGGTCAAACAGACCGACGCGTTGAGCCACACATCGCCGAGCTCGGCGTCGAGGTCGTTCGCGATTGATTCCACGGCACCGGCTGCGCCTGCTGTTTCGGTGCCGTCGGACGGTGCGACGTTGTCGAACGGTGCGGTGACGGTCGGCGGTGATGGCGGGGAAAATGGTGCCACGGTGACGGCGACGATTGTGGGGCCGGATCCGGCTGTTACGCAGACGACGTGTACGAGTCCTGTGGGGCCTGGCGGGTCGTGGTCGTGCAGTCCTTTGTTGCCGTTGGCTGACGGGTCGTATTCGGTAACGGTCAAACAGGCTGATGCGGCGAGCAACGTTTCTCTGGGCTCGGCGCCGGCGTCGTTCACGGTCGATTCCACGGCGCCCGTTGCGCCTGTTGTTTCGGTGCCGTCGGATGGTGCGGCGTTGTCGAACGGTGCGGTGACGGTCAGCGGTAATGGCGGCGAGAATGGCGCCACGGTGACGGCGACGATTGTCGGGCCGGATCCGGCTGTTACGACGTCGACGTGTACGAGCCCGGTGGGGTCTGGTGGGTCGTGGTCGTGCAGTCCTTCGTCGCCGTTGGCCGATGGGTCGTACTCGGTCACTGCCAAACAGACTGACGCGGCGAGCAATGATTCGGTGAATTCGGCATCGGCGTCGTTCACGGTTGATTCCGTGGCGCCTCCGGCCGCGCCCACCGGGGTCAGCGTCGTCGCGGGTGATCAGCGACTGGCCATCACCTTCACCCCGCCCACGTCCACCGGTTCAGCACCGATCACCTCGTACGACGTCAGCGTCGACGGCGGTGGCACCTGGTCCGCCCTGGCTACGTTCGCGGGCACCGGCGACACCCGGGTCGCGAGCCTCACCGGCCTGCAGAACGGTGTCTCCTACGCCGTGCTGATCCGGGCCGTCAACAGCTTCGGCGCCGGCCAGCCCTCCGCACCCACCACCGGCACACCGGTCGCACCGGTCGTCACCCCACCTGTAGACGTGGCGGCGCCGACGAGTGTGACCGCCACGGCTGGGATCGCATCGATCACCGTCTCGTGGGCGGCTGTGCCGGGTGCGACCGGATACACCGCTACCGCCCGGCCCGGCCCCGCCACCTGTACCAGCACCGGCACCTCATGTGTGCTGGGTGGTGTGGCGGGAACGAGCTACACGGTCACCGTGACCGCCAACGTTGCGGGCGGGTCCTCGCCGGCCTCCGGGCCTTCCAATGCGGTGACCCCCAAGAGCCCCGACGTACCTGCCGCGCCGCCGGCCGAGGTGCCGACGACGCTGACCACCGACAAGGGCAAGATCGGTCTGGCGGCGCCCGGCCAGCAGATCACCGTGATCGGTACCGGCTTCGCTCCGCGCTCGACGGCCACGGTCATCCTCTATTCCACACCGATCACCCTGGGCACGGTCGTCACCGACGCCGACGGCTCGTTCTCCGTCCCGGTGACCATCCCCGCCGGGCTGGACCCCGGCGACCACACCTTCCTGGCGTCCGGGGTGAACCCCGCCGGCGCCACCCGGCAGATGGCGTTGCCGGTCACCGTCGCACCGACCAGCACCGGTAGCACCGGCGACGGCAGCGACTCGCAGAACACCACCATTCCGGTGCCGGCCAACGGGTTGATCACCCTGCTCGACCGCGATGGCATGCCCGCCGCCACCGTCACCGTGGCCCAGGGCACCTACGCCCTCGACGCCACCACAGGAAAAATCACCTTCGTACCGGTGACCGGCTTCGTCGGCCGGGCGACCTCGGTCTCGTACCGGATCACCGACGCCGTCGGCTCCGTGGTCAACGGCTCCTACACCGCCACCGTCACCGCCGGCGGCGGCGACAATCCGGGCCCGGCACCCTCCACCGGATCGGCGAAGGTCATCGTTCCCAAGCTTGCGGTGACTCGCGGCCTACCGAGCCGGGCGACGCTGCCGGCGGTCGTCTCCTTCACCGGTGCCACCAAGGCCCGTAACACCGCCGTTCTGTGGAGCACGGTGTCGGGCAAGCGGGTCATCCTCGGCACCGGCCGGGCTTCGATGACCGCGGCGAGTCGCCGGGCCGCGGTCACGATCGTGCTGAACCCGCTCGGCCGGGCATTGGCTGCGACGCCGGGCGGCTACCCCGTCGCCGTCGCGATGACCACGGTCCCGGCGGCCGGCGGACGGACCTTGCGGGCCAGCAGCCGTACGCGGCTGGTCCTCAACCAGTTCACTGTCCCGCGTGCGGTTTACTTCGCCACCGGATCGGCCAGTATCACCGCAGCGCAGAATCGCTACCTTGCGGCACTGCGGACCAAACTGACCGGAGTCCGGATCCTGACCTGTGTGGGGCACACCGACGACCGTGGCAACAAGGCTGCCAGCCTGCGCCTCGGCAAACGCCGCGCCCAGCAGGTCTGCCGCGACCTCACCGCCCGGCTGGGCATCCGCACCAATGTACTCACCCAGGGCGAAACCAACCCGTCCGGCAACAACAGCACCTCCACCGGTAAGGCCCGCAACCGCCGCGTCGACATCACCATCCACTACTGAACCAACGCACAACCAACGACCGCCCCGCGCATCATCTTGCGCGGGGCGGTCGCGTCTATGACGGAATGTCCGGCGCAGAGCGCCAACGAGCACCCCGATGCCGCCTTGGGCTCGCCCTCGTTCCAGCGGGCCAGCGGGCACAGCATCGTGCACGGATGGAAGCCGGCGGGCGGCGCGTAACAGATATGAGCGAGAGGCAGCCCCGGCGCGGAAGTGATGGGGCGGCCTCCTTCATGCTGCCGCCGACTTTCAGGGATCAGACGCCGGCGAGTACGGATGGGTCGCCGTCGAGCCAGGTGTTGTCGACCGTGAGGCGGTGCAGGACCCAGGCGTCGCCCTGGCAGACTGGCAGATCAGTGTCAAGCCCCCGGTTTGATGGAGAGTTTGATGTTCCCCGGGTTCCATGGAGTCGGTGCGAACGGCATCCAGACGCCGACCCGGAACTGGCTCGTGCACCAGACGAATCTCTGGAACGTTGCGATCACGCGGGCGCAGTCGCAGCTCATCATCGTCGGTGATCAGTCCTGGTGGTCAGGCCAGCGCGGCTTGCTGGCAACCGTGGCGCAGGGTGTGAACCACGACGAATCCGATTCTGGCCGACCGGTAGGTCCCGCGGACCAGTTGCACGCGGCGCTTCGGGGCAGCGGCCTGACCGTGCGCCGTAACGTCTCCGTACAAGGATTCACCTATGACCTTGTCGTGAGTGGCCCGGAACGCGAGATCGTGGTTCTGGTCGACGACCCCGCGGGTGATCCCGAAGGCCGTGCCTTCCGCAAGATCCTCACTCGCTCGGACGTCGCCGGTGAGCAGGCTACGGTTCTGCGGGTCCCTGTCTGGCGCTGTCTCTCCCAACCTGACGTTGTCGCAGCGGAGTTGCTCGCACGTTTTCCAGAGTTGGCGTCCTAGCTCCGGCGCTGTCAGGCCGGTTTCGAGGGCCTAGCTGAGAAAATCATGGATCGTTTCGGAGAGTTCGGTGAGACGCCCCGTTGCCCGTCCGTGTCTGCGCCGGATCCAATCCTTACCTTCTGCTGCTATGCCCTCCAGAACTTCGAGGGTTCGGGGTAGGCCCGAGTTGGCACGGCGTGGCCCGACGCTGACCACCCGTCGGCCCACGACCTGTCGATCCTCGAAGGTGTGCCGGCCGCTCCCTTCCGGCACTGGGGAAGGTGGGGGATCGACAGCGACGGACTCGCGATGGCCGACGACTTGTCGAACCTCGAGGAGGTCGTGGACCGCGTTCTGCGAGGATTGGGCCGATGACACCTGATGAATCCGTGCGCGTCACCGCTGCGCGCCTCGACGCCATTGATTGGCAGCGTCACGGTCACCGCACCTGGTCGAAGGCGAAGCTGATGCTGGAGTATTTCCGGCGGATCGCCCAGTGGTCGGACGCCTATGGTTGTGACGAACCTGTGCCCTTCTTCGACCTTGCGATCTACGTCGACCCGAACGTGCGCGCTGATCCCGAGGTTATTGAGGAAACTGTGCGTCGCGCGGCTAAAGGCGGCTGGAACGCTGAGCAGGTGGTGCCGTTCGTCCTGAACTGGGCGGCGGTGCGAGCCAAACCCGGCTTCGTCTTCCCTGAAGGCTTGGAAGACCCCTTCGAGCCGCTGCTGCTGCTCTTCGAGCGCGATGGTGGGTTTCATACCTCGAACGGGTACGCCGAGATGGAGTTCCTGTCTGTTCCCATAGCCAAGTGGCGTGAGCGGGCTTCGCGGCCGCCGCTGCCGAGTCTCGATCCGGCTGCACTGGACGAGATCGACCGGGCTGGGTCGATGAGGCAGTTCGGCTACGTCATAGGCCCTGAAGGCTGAGCCTACGAACGGTATGGGTCGATGACTTCCGACGAATCTGTTCAGGCCGCTGCCGCCCGGCTGAGCGCTGTCGACTGGCAGCGGCACGGGTATCGCACCTGGTCGAAAGGTAAGTTGATGCTGGAATACTTCCGGCGCGCAGCCCAGTGGGCTGAGGCTTATCAGTGTGACTCCCGGGTGCCTTTCTTTGATATCGCCGCATGCGTGAATCCGGCCGTTCGGGCCGATCAGCAGGTGGTGGACCAGGTGCTGGCGGAGGTGGGTAAGGGCGGTTGGAACGTCAAGCAGGTAATGCCCTTCATCCTGCACTGGGCGGCGCTGCGGCCCACGCTCGGCGACGCGCTGCCGCAGGGTCTGGAAGATCCGTTCGAGCCGCTGCTGCTGCTTTTCGAGCGTGATGGCGGCTTTCATACCGAGAACGGCTCGGTCGAGTTTGAGTATGCTTCCGTGCCGATGCGGGATTGGCGAGCCCGGGCCGCACGGCCACCGATGGCCAGTTTCGAGCCTGCGGACCTTGATGAGATCGACCGGGCCGCGTCGCTCAAATACTTTGGCAAGGTTATGGGGCCTGACGACTGAGCCTGTGGGGAAGCGGGGCGCGGTTTGCGGAAGTCGCTCCTGGCCTTGCGGTCGTAGTGAACCTCAGCCCGACTGCACGGCACGTGATCTTCCGGCTGTGAGGTGTGAAGGTGTGCCGGCCGTTCTTTAAGCCTTCAGGTCGGGGAGGAGGCTCTCGATGAGGGCTTCCTCGTGGATGGAGATGCTGAGGTCGGTCATTGCTTCGGCGAGGGCCGGGTCCCACGGGGAAGCAGCGGGGCGGCCTGTGAGTGGCTGGCGGGGAGTGCGATTTGAGGCTGCCTGTTCGACGGCCGCGCGGTAGTGGGGGGCCGTGAATTGCCAGGGGTGGGCGGGGTAGCGGGTCAGGATGCGGTTGGCGATGGTGAGGCCCGGCCAGTCGAAATCGCCGTGGTAGGCGAGTTGGACCCCCTCTGATGTGGTTATCGCGTCGAGGAGGGCCAGGGTGACCGTGGTCGGGTTGCCCATTGTGCAGACCATCGGGGCGTCGATTCCGTTGTCCAGGGCGGCTTCGATGATGCGGGGGTTCTCGCAGACGTAGATGGTCTGGGGTGGGAGGTGCAGCGGGGCGAGGCGGCGGATCTCTCGTAGGGTCAAGTGGGTTTCTGCGCCCAGGTCGGCGCGTTCGTGGAGCCAGGGGACGTTGTGGGGGCGTAGGCCGCAGGTGAGGACGGTGGTCGCGATCGTGTCGCCGGCGACGCCTGCGGCGTCCCAGAGGGCGCGGCGTTCGGGTGCGGTGGCGGGGATGTCGGGGGTGGCGGTCAGGGCGAGGGCCAGGCCGCGCAGGACCAGGCGGGTCAGGGGTGTGTCGTCGTCGAGGCCGTGGGCGGTGCCGGTGACGGTTTGGGCGAGTTCGCCTCGGGACCAGGTGCGGGCGTGGGCGCCGATGGTCAGGCCGAGGGTGGTGGTGGCCTGGTTGACTGCGGTGAGGCCGTGACGTCCGACCCGGGCGAGCCACTCGGGAACCCATTCGTGTCCGTTCAGGCCCGCGGCGAGTACGGCGGTGTTCGCGCCCTCCCGAAATGATGCTCGGCGTTCGCGTTCTGCCGAGGCCTCTGCGCGGCGGTCCGGGATCGGGCCGATGACGGCTTCGACCACGTCGAGGAGGCCTGTTCCCGCTGCGCTCGCCCGGAGTTGCTGGTCCAGGTGGGCCAGGTCGGCGGTGTGGGTGGTGCCGACGACGCGGTTGAGGAGTCGGCTGAGGGCTTCGCGCTGGTCGGCGTCGAGGCCGGTCAGGGTGAGGCGGCCGCGGGCGGTTCGGCCGTTACGGGTCAGGCGGGTGTGGGCGGCGGCCCAGAGCGGCCGCAGGGCAGGGGATTTCAGGTAGGTGAGGGTGCTGTCCGGGATCATGTGGTCAGCACCGTGCGGCGGTGGCCGTCCCAGCGGAAGTGCAGGGTGGCGACGCCCGGCTGGGTGGGGTCGCGCAGGCATTCGTAGATGGCCAGGGAGGGGACTTCGGGGAAGCAGCCCCAGAGGCGTTCGCTGGTGAGTACGGCGTCCAGGTCGAGGTCGACGAGCAGGCCGAGGAGTCTGCCGTGGGTGGGTTCGTCGACTTTGGCGAAGGCGTCGTCGAGCAGGATGAGCCGTGGTGCCGGGGGATGGCTTTCGCCGACCGAGGTGAAGTGGGCGGCCGCGGCGGCGAACAGCACCAGGTAGGACACCACACGCTGTTCGCCCTGCGACATGGCGGTGCGGGCGGACAGGGTGCGTTCGCGGTCCGGGCGGGCGTGGTCGGTGACCCTGACGGTGAACGAGAACCAGCTTCGGTAGTCCAGCGCTGCCCGTAGGTGCACGGTGTAGCCGGCGGTCGGGTCGGAGCGGCGGGCGTCCTCGACGCGGCGGGCCAGGGCCTCGCGGAGGCGGTCGTTGTTGTCGCGGGTGCGCAGCTCGAGGGGTGTGCGGAGCAGGTCGACGGCGTTGCGGGTGTCGGCGTCGGAGTCGTCGCGCAGCGCCCAGACCAGGCGGGCGCCCAGGCCGTGGGAGGTGCGGACCTCGGCGAGGGTGGTGTTCATGGCGGCGACCAGGTTCTCCGCCGAGCGGATCTGGCGGGACAGGGCGTCGCCGAGTTCGCCGAGCAGGAAACGTTCGAAGGCGTGGTGTTCGCGTTCGGCGACGGCGGAGCGTTTCTGGTCGAGTTCCGCGCCGAGCCGGTGGGTGGCCGCGGCGAGGGGGTGCTGGCCGATGTCGTCGGTGATCTCGACGACCTTCACCCCGTCGCGGTCCTCCCAGACCAGGTCGAAGCCGCCCGGGAGCCGGCCACGGACGTCGGTGTAGCGCTGGTGCAGGCCGTTCTCCCCGAGGTCCTGCTGGGGGCGCCCGAGCGCGTCGCGCAGTGTGACGGCGAGCTCGTCGAGGTGCCGGATCCGCTCGGGTGGCGTACCCGTCGCGACCTCGATGTTCAGGTCGGCCGGGAGGTCGAGTGCGGGGCGGACACCGGGCAGGGTGAGGACCCGGGGCAGGGCGGAGCCGGCGTGCAGGGCGGCCTGCTCGTGTTCGGTGAGCCGGAGCCGGTCCTGGTCGCGGATCTCCGCGGTCCGGACCCGGTGGTCCCGGCTGTGCTCGTAGTCGCGGCGGGCTGCGGGAAGCTGCTGGTCCGCAGCGCGTACCCGTGCCTCGGTCTCGGTCTCCTGCCGCAGGATCTCGGCGGGTTCGGCGCCGAGGGAGCGTTCGAGGACCGCGAGTTCCTGCTCGGCGGAAAGATGATCTTCGGCGGCGACGGTTGCGAGGTCGGCGGACTCCGCTGTCCGGGTGACGGCTGTGCGGTGCTCACCCAGCAGGTTTCGGTACGGGCTGAGCTGCGCGACGAACTGCCCGGTGTTACGGCCCTGCCGGGGCAGGTCGGTGGCGAGCTGGCGCAGTTGCTGGTCGACGAGGGTGAGTTCGGCCCGGTCGGTCGGCAGCAGGTGCGCTGCCGCCGCGGACTCGGTGGCGGCGCGCCGCTGATCGGCGTGCACGCGTAGCTCCCGGGCCCGGCGCCGGGCGTCCGCGACCTGCCGCACGAGTCGTTGCACCGCCTTGTCGGCCTCGTCACGGCGGGTCCAGCTCTGCCGCAGGTCGAGACCGTCGGGCACCGTACGCAGCGCCTCGGTCAGCTCCCGCCGCTGCTGCTCGACGGCGTCGAGTTGCTCGCGTAACGCGGTGAGCCGTGCGGACAGCTCGTCGATGCGGGCGTCCAGTTCGGCCAGCCGCCGCCTGCGCAGAGCCTCCCGGTTGGTGGCGCCCACATATTCGGCCTCCGGCTTGCTCCACACGCCGTGGGCGACACCGAGGCGCCACCGGCCGTCCGCGGCGATCCAGCTCGGAGCCGTACTGTCCGCGCCCCAGCCGATCCCGGCCAGCAGCGCGGTAACCGGCTCGGCGCCGGGAACGACCACGAGCACGTCGCGCAGGGAGGCCCCGGACACGGCCGGCTCCGTACGCAGCACGATCTCGCCGGTCGCCGGGTCCAGCACCGCGCCGTCCGCGGCGACCACGGCGTCGAGCAGGCCGCTGGACTCCAGGGCGGCCTCCATCCCGGCCCGGCTGCGCTGGTCGAGGTGCTCGGCGAAGTCGATGTGCCGGAACAGTGGTGTTCCGGTGACGGTGCCCGGGACGTGGAACCTGGATCGAGGTGGTGACGGGTCGGTGAGGGAGCGCCAGTGACGGTGCTCCGCGCGTACTGAGTCAAGCTCTGCTCGGGTCTTGTTCTGTTCCTCGCGCAGGGCGTCCCGGCGAGCCTCGGCCTCGGATCGCAGGGGTTCCGCGGCCGTCTCGGCGGCCTGTCGCAGCGTCGCCGGGGTCTCCGCAGGCATCGGGTCCTCGACGGCCACGGCGTGCCGGGCGGCGGACAGGTCGGCGCCGGCCAGTACCGGCAGGGTGAACCAGTGATGGACGGCGGCGGCGAACCGGCTGCTGGTCGTGACGAGGCCGGCCGTCACCTCGCCGAGGCGGACCTGGGCCTCTGCCTGCTGACCGTCGAGCAGGTCGCGTTCGTCCTCGGTGCGGGCCGCCGTCGCTGCGGCCACTGTCGCCTCGTCGATCATCGTGGCGACGTCGGCGACCGCTGACCGGCGGCTGCGGACCGCGTGCTCCGCGGCGGCCAGGTGGGTGCGATGGTCGTGGAACTCCTGCTCGGCCAGGCCGTGGTGGACGATCTCCAGGGAGGCGTCGTCGGGGGCGCCCTGATAGCGCAGCTCCGGCACGGTGCCGATGTGAGCGATGTCGAGTCCGGCGCCGGTGGCGAGGTCCCGCAGCTGACGGTGACCGTCACGCAGCTGGGTGACGGCGGACGCGAGCCGGCCGGTCTCGGCCCGCAACCGCTCGACCAGCGCGTTCAGTGATCGCCGGTCCGCGGCCGCCGCAGCGGTGGCGGACCGGGACGCGGCCTGCAACGCCTGCACCGCGAGGCGGCGCTGCCCCAGTTCCTGAACGGCCCTATACCCGGCGCTGTCCCGGAGTGCGCGAAGCTCAGCGGTGGCCTGTCGTTGGGTCCGGTCCCAGCGGCGCACCTCGGCGAGTGCCTGTTCCTCGGCGTCGAGCGCCCGCGTGACCTGCCGTTCGGCCTCGCCCGCCCGCCGCCGCTGACCCCGCAGCCGGGTCAGGGCCTCGTCGACGGCGTGGACGCGGCGGCGCAACTCGCCGCGCAGGTAACCCCGGTACGCCGTCATGAGCTCGGCGAGAGCGCCGTGGGTGGCCTCCAGCCGGCCCAGGTCGGTGCGCACCGTCTCCAGGTCGTCGAGGTTGTGCGCGACCGAATCGAGGACCTCGTCATCGACCGGGGGCAGCGCCTCACTGAGCTCGGTGGTGAGCTGGCCGGCCTCGATCCGATCACCGATGGTGGGGCGCCGCAGCCGGTAGAGCAGGTGGACGAGGTTGCGGTACCGGCCGGCGTCGGTGATGCCGAAGACCTCCCGGCCCACCCGGGCCCGATAGTCGCGGGCACTGCCGATCAGCGCGTTCTCACCCAGAGTCTCCCGGAGCCGGTCGATCGGCACCGGCTGACTGTTCTCGATCAGGTGAACATCGACGCCGACGCGGGCCGCGGTGATGAAGTACGACAGCCGTGCCTCGGCCGTCGACGACGACCACCGCACGATCGCGCCCAGCGTCAGGAAATGCTCGGTGTCCTGCTCGTCGATGCGGCGCAACTCCAGCCATAGGAAACCCTGCCGGTTGACGCCGGTCGCGCCCTCGCTCATCAGCCAGCGGAACGTGGTCCGCCCACCACCACCGGCGTCCAGGCGTTTCGTGTCACCGTCGAGCAGGAACGGCAACATCATCTCCAGGGCCTTCGACTTGCCCGCACCGTTCTTGCCGCGCAGCAGCAACCGGCCGCCCTCGAAACGGAAAACCTGATCGTCGTACTGCCAGACGTTGCTGATCCCGGCGCGATGCAGATGGAAACGGTACGGGTGCATCAGCGCACCTTCTCCGCCGGCGCATACCGGGCCGCGGCGGCCAGCAGCACCAGGTCGCCGTCCCGCGCATCACCGCGGGCGTGGCGGGCGTCCACGGCACGTTCCGCGGCGGCCAGGGACTCCTCGGGTTCGGCGTCGGCGACCGTCGGCGCCGATCGGGCCATCAGGTCCATGCTGACCAGCAACGCGACGACCGCCTCCCGCAACAGCACCGGATCGGTGACGTACTGCCCCGCCCACCTGCGGGCATGGCGTTCGGCGAGCACGGCCAGGACGTCGTCCAGCAGATCCTGCGGTACCGGCACCCCGACCACGAGCGCACCGGGACCCGGGCGCAGCCGCTCGGTCAGGGCACCGACCGTGAGCAGCGCGGCCTGCGCGACGGTGCCGTTGCCGGGGAACGACACATCGCTCAGGGAATCGTCCGGGTCCAGCAGGGCGGCGCCCTCCGCCCGCAGCTCCGCCTGCAGACCCAGATAATCGAGGTACGAGCGTTCGTCGCGGCGCTGTTCGCGGCGCAGCCACACCCGATCGGCGCCGGTCAGATCGTCGACGTAGAGCACCGGCTCCTCGCACAACCGCCGCCGCACCCGATGCCGTGAACCGCCCTGACCCGGCCCGGCGGCGTGGGCGACGAACTCCGCGGGTGTGGCGGTGCGCCCGGGCGGCGTGGCCATCAGGTGCGCGACGATGTCCCTCTCGACCGTGAGCAGTGCCTCGGCCTGATCGTCGTCGGCGTACCCGGTCACACTGCCCTGCTCCTCACGCAGCGCGGACCACGCCACCATCTGGCGCAGCGCGGCACCGAGGGCTCGTCGCTCGGCGGGACGCTGCGCGTCACCCAGTTCGATGCCGGCCTCCACGGCGGCGGCCCGGATGTCCGCGACGAGCTGGGACAGCAACACCTGTTCGGGGCAGGTGAGCAGCACTGCCGTGGTCAGGGCGAGGTACGCGTACATCCGTGGGGTGAACTGCCCGGTCGGGCGTTGCAGGGGCCTGCCCCGGCCCGCGCCGAGGCCCGGTTTGAAGAGCCGGGCGAAACCGGCCTCCACCACGAGCCGATAGCCCAGGAACGTGCCGAACCAGGTCCGCAACCACTCGGCGTGCCTGCGGACCAGGGCGAACTCGTCGGAGTCCGGTAGCAGCAGAGGCTCGGCCAGCAGCGCCCGGATCGCCCGGCGGCGCTCCGCCTCCAGCGCGATGTCGTGATCGTCAGTCAACGCTCGGCTCCCACCGGGTGATGGTGATGTCGATGTCCTGCGTGGTGAGGTCACCCGTCGCCGACCGCAGCGTGAGCTCGTGACGTGGCTTGCTGATCAGCTCACACCGCATCGCGAGGTCCAGATTGGCGGTGACCGCGTCGCCTCGCTCCGGATCGCCGGCGCCCAGGGCCTGGGCCATCAACTCCAGCAGCAACCGGATCGCGGGCTCGGACAGCAGCACATCACCCAGGTTCCCCGCGGCGGACAGCAACTCGGCGGCCGCTGCTGCGCGCTGCCGCTGCTCCTGCGCGGCCTGGTCGATCAGCGCCTGCCGCTGGGCGCTGCGGTCGGCGATCCCCGACATCCGGCCGCGCGCCGCCCGGACACCTCGGTCGCGTAACGACACCGGCACCTCGACCGAGGGAGCGGGCCACCAACTCGTGGTCGCCGCCACCACGACCTGCGCGTCCGCGGCGATGCCGAGGTGCCGTGCCGGGTACAGCCCGTACGCCGAGGTGAACAGATCAGCGGCGGTGTCCTCGTCGGCCGCGTCCAGCCACGCCGCGAGCCGCAGCAGCTCCCGGCGCCGCGACGCACCCTGTCCCACCGAGCGGATCATCCGCTTGGCGTTCGCCAGCAGCGACTGCAAGGCCCGCATGGTCGCGTCGCGCAGCTGCGACACCTCACTGCGCCGGCCGTCGACGTCGCTGAACCAGGCCCGCAGCCCGATCCAGTCGGCCAGATCATGGCCGCGGCTGTGCTGCACGGCGACACCGAGGTCAGCGGCGGCCCCGGCCAGGCCACCCTCCCGCAGCACCGTCACCAGAGCCGGAAGGTGCGGCCACAACCGCTCCAGATGCCGCTCGATGCGGGGTGTGAGCAGCACGATCTCCTCAGTGATCGACTCGATGTAGTCCAGCAGCAGATCCTTGAACCCCGAATACTCCGCGCTGTCCAGGTCATAGCGGGCGAGGACCTGGCCGAGGAACGCGTAGAAGTCGCGAACCGAATCCCGGAACGTCCAGAACTGGGCGAACACCGTGGCGACCCGCTCCCTGGCCGTGCCCGCGTCGATGCCGCCCGGCTGTTCGAGACGGTCCGCGAGATCGGTCAGACCCTGGCTGATCAGACCCAGCAGCTCCCGGCTGATCTCCCGCGCGGCGTCGGCGCTGGACAGCACCTCGTCGGCCTGCCGCTGCACCCGCTCACCCAGCGGCGTCAGCTGATAGCGCGACCTCGTACGCTGGTACTCCTCGATACTCTTCACGCGGACCGTGTGGGAGCTGGGGAGCAGGTTGCCCCAGACGACAAGCCTGTTGAGCCGGCTCACCGCGGTGTCGAGGGTGATCTCGAGGTCGCCGGTGGCGAGCTCCTCGACGACCTGCTGGGCGGAGAGATCGGTCATCAGTGAATGGGTGAACAGGCGCATGATCGCTAGGTACGAAGCCCGCTCGGGCACGGTCAGGTAGGTGAAGGCGTCGAAGCGGCCCAGGTCTTCCTCCGCCGCGCCCACGCTCCGAGAGTAGGCGACCACCACCGCCCACGGTAGAACAGGGAGTTCACGATGCGGACCGCCGGAATGTTCGCCGAACTCGGCCAGACCCGTCACCCGGAACCGGCGCAGAGTATCGCCGATCACCTCGCGTTCTGACCGGAGGCCTCTACCCGAACGGCCGCCAGTGGGTTTCCGGCTACGATGCGGCGGTGGAACGCGGGGCGAAGCTGGTGGTCGTGGTGCGGGCCGACCTGGCGATGGGTAAAGGGAAGATCGCGGCGCAGGTGGCGCATGCGGCGGTGACTGCGGCGCTGCTCGAGCAGGAGACGGCTGCGTTCGCCGCGTGGTGGCGGGCCGGGCAGCCGAAGGTGGTGCTGCGGATCGGGAGCGAGGCCGCGCTCACCGAGATCGGCGAGCGGGCGAAGGCTGCCGGTCTGCCGGTGCACGCCATCCGGGACGCGGGCCGCACTCAGGTTTCTGCCGGCACGATGACGTGCTGCGCGATCGGGCCGGGCGACACTGAGCAGATCGATCGGGTCACGGGGGCTCTGGCCCTGTTGTAGGGCCTGCGGGGCTGCTTCCTCCGTTGCGCGGTGAGGGGGTGTCTTGATCCGTGCGTAGGCAATGCCCGCGCATTCGTTGTGAGTTCCACCGACTCCGAATTTTCTACCATTGCCGGGTCGTGAATAGGCGAGCGCTGCCAATAAAATGATCACGCGTTAAATGATCAGGCCAGGGCTGTTCCGAAACTTCCGACCGGCGATGTGCGGGTGCGGCCATCCCCGGATGATTATCGGGTGAAAAAATCTTCGGCGAAAAAGTGTTACGCGGCGATCGGTTTACGAGCCGCGATAAACGCGCCGGGCTGATTTAGCGCATTGCCGTGACACCCCCTTGAGCTGTTCGAAACAGTCTGGCAATATTGGCGAATCTGAATGGGTAGTACCCGTCTCGTTCGTCCCCTTCCCTCGGCATGAAGTGGATCTAGACGCTTGCCGTGCGATGTGAACGCTCACATCACCGCGCCGGGGCCGCCGCCCGATGAATGGAGTGCACGATGAATGCCAACGACGAGGGTCCGCCGACCGCTCCGCGGCGACGAGGCCTGGTGCATGCCGTCCTCGCCCTGATGACCGTGCTCGCCGGCGGGATCGTCATAGCGGGCACCGCGACGGAGGCCGGCGCGGCCACGATCGACACCGGTGCGTCGTACGTGCTGGTCAACCGCAACAGCGGCAAAGCCCTGGACCTCTACAACCTCGACACCACCGACGGGGCACGGATCACCCAGTGGGCCCGCAACGACGGCGCCCAGCAGCAGTGGCAGTTCGTCGACTCCGGCGGCGGTTTCTACCGGTTGAAGTCGAAGCTGTCCGGCAAGGTCCTCGACGTCGCGAACCGGTCGACCGTCGATGGTGCGGCGGTCGTGCAGTGGACCGACAACAACGGCACGAACCAGCAGTTCAGTGTGCAGGACGTCGATGGCTACATCCAGCTGATCAACAGCAACAGCGGCAAGGCCCTCGAGGTTCAGGGTGCCTCCACCGCGGATGGCGGCAACATCGTGCAGTACGCCGACTGGAACGGCACCAACCAGCAATGGCAACTGGTCCCGGTCGGTGGCACCACCCCCACCACACCGCCCAGTGGCACGTTCACCAATCCGGTGGTGTGGCAGGACTTCGCCGACGGCGACATCATCCGCGTCGGGGACGTCTACTACTACTCGGCGTCGACCATGCACTACTCCCCGGGCGCCCCGATCCTGCGCTCCTACGACCTGGTCAACTGGGAGTACGCCGGGCACTCCGTACCCCGGCTCGACTTCGACTCCAACGCCTACGACCTCAACGGAGGCCGGGCGTACGTCAAGGGCATCTGGGCGTCGACTTTCAACTACCGGCCCAGCAACAGCACCTACTACTGGCTGGGCTGCACCGAGTTCAACCGCACCTACGTCTACACCTCGGCCTCGGCGGGCAGCGGATGGGCCAAGAAGGCCCGGATCAACAAGTGCTACTACGACGCCGGGCTGCTGTTCGACAACGACACCCCCTACGTCGCGTACGGCAACGGCACCATCAGCGTGGCCCAGTTGTCCTCCGACCTCGCCTCCGAGGTGCGCTCGCAGACCGTCTACCAGACCCCGTCGAACATCGGGACCCTCGAGGGCTCACGGATGTACAAGCGCGGCAACTACTACTACATCTGGCTCACCCGCCCGGCGAACGGCCAGTACGTGCTGCGCTCGACGAGCCCGTGGGGACCGTACGAACAGCGTCAGGTCCTGCTCGACCTGCCCGGCCCGATCAGCGGTGGCGGCGTACCCCATCAGGGTGGTCTCGTCCAGACGCAGAACGGTGAGTGGTGGTATATGGCCTTCACCGACGCCTACCCCGGCGGCCGGATGCCGACGCTGGCCCCGATCACCTGGAGCGGCGACGGCTGGCCGGTCCTGCAGACCGTCAACGGCCGATGGGGCACCA
The DNA here is from genome assembly GCF_016862215.1 of Winogradskya humida. Classification (GTDB taxonomy): domain Bacteria; phylum Actinomycetota; class Actinomycetes; order Mycobacteriales; family Micromonosporaceae; genus Actinoplanes; species Actinoplanes humidus. Next base: position 6,124 of record NZ_BOMN01000156.1, on the reverse strand, counting down.
CCTACCCCCGCCCCAACCTGCCCTCGCACCCGCTGACCCCGATGACCGGCACCGACACCTTCACCGGATCCGCCCTGGGCCCGCAGTGGGAGTGGAACCACAACCCGGACAACAGCAAATGGACGGCCGGCAGCGGCCTGCACCTGTCGACCGCGAACGTCACCAACGACCTCTACGCCGCCCGCAACACCCTCACCCACCGCATCCAGGGACCGACGTCGACCGCCACGATCGAGCTCGACTACAGCAGCATGCGCGACGGCGACCGCACCGGCCTGGCCATGCTGCGCGACTCCTCGGCCTGGATCGGCGTCAAACGCGACAACGGCACCACCCGGGTGACCACGGTCAACGGCCTCACCATGGACAGCAGCTGGAACACCACCGGCACCGGGACCGAAGCGGCCGGAGCCGCCGTCTCCGGAGGCCGGATCTGGCTGCGGGCCGGCGCCGACATCCGGCCCGGGTCCGGCCGGCAGGCCACGTTCTCGTACAGCACCGACGGCGTCACTTTCACCACCCTCGGCCCGGCGTTCACCCTCACCAACGCCTGGCAGTTCTTCATGGGGTACCGCTTCGGGATCTTCGACTACGCCACCCAGGCCCTCGGCGGCGCCGTCACCGTCCGCAGCTTCGCCCTGACCACCCCCTGACCACATCCACCCGTCCCCGACAAGGAGTCCCCGTGCATCCCGAGACCCTCAGCAGCCCGGCACCCCGGCGGCGCCGCTGGCACGCAGCCGCGGCCGCCGTGATCACCACCCTGGCGGGCGGGCTGTTCGCCATCGCCCAGGCGCCCGCCGCCTCGGCCGCGACCATCGACACCGGTGCGTCGTACGTGCTGGTCAACCGCAACAGCGGCAAAGCCCTGGACGTCTACAACCTGGCCACCACCGACGGCGCGCGCATCACCCAGTGGGCCCGCAACGACGGCGCCCAGCAGCAGTGGCAGTTCGTCGACTCCGGCGGCGGTTTCTACCGGTTGAAGTCGAAGCTGTCCGGCAAGGTCCTCGACGTCTACAACCTGTCGACCGCCGACGGTGCCGCCGTGGTGCAGTGGACCGACAACAACACCACCAACCAGCAGTTCAGCGTGCAGGACGTCGACGGTTACATCCAGCTGATCAACCGCAACAGCGGCAAGGCCCTCGAGGTTCAGGGTGCCTCCACCGCCGACGGCGGCAACATCGTGCAGTACGCCGACTGGAACGGCACCAACCAGCAATGGCAGCTCGCCCTGGTCGGCGGCACCAGCCCCACGACACCGCCGCCGAGCGGCTCCTGCACCCTGCCGTCGAGCTACCGGTGGTCCTCGACCGGTTCACTGGCCAACCCCAAGTCCGGGTGGGTGTCACTCAAGGACTTCACCACCGCTCCCTACAACGGCAAACAACTCGTGTACGCCACCACGCACGACTACGGGACGTCGTGGGGGTCGATGAACTTCAGCCTCGTCAACGGTTTCTCCGAGCTCGGCTCGGCAACGCAGACCGCGATGACCTCGGGTACGGTCGCGCCGTCGCTGTTCTACTTCGCGCCGAAGAACATCTGGGTGCTGACATACCAGTGGGGCGCCACGGCCTTCTCCTACCGCACCTCCAGCGACCCCACCAACGCCAACGGCTGGTCCGCGGCCCAGCCACTGTTCTCCGGCAGCATCACCGGATCCGGCACCGGACCCATCGACCAGACCGTGATCGGTGACAGCCAGAACATGTACCTGTTCTTCGCCGGCGACAACGGCAAGATCTACCGGGCCAGCATGCCGATCGGGAACTTCCCCGGCAACTTCGGCACCTCGTACACCACGATCATGAGTGACACGACGAACAACCTGTTCGAAGCACCCCAGGTCTACAAGGTCCAGGGCCAGAACCAGTACCTCATGATCGTCGAGGCGATCGGTGCGAACGGGCGCTACTTCCGCTCCTTCACCGCCACCGGCCTCGGAGGTTCGTGGACGCCGCAGGCCGCGACCGAGAGCAACCCGTTCGCCGGTAAGGCCAACAGCGGCGCCACGTGGACCAACGACATCAGCCACGGTGAACTGATCCGCACCAACGCCGACCAGACCATGACCGTCGACCCCTGCAACCTGCAACTGCTCTACCAGGGCCGCAACCCCAACTCCGACGGCGTTGACTACGGCCTGCTGCCGTACCGGCCCGGCCTGCTGACCAGGCAGCGCTGAGCCGTGCCGACACTTCTTGCGATGCTCGCCCGGCCACGGCGCGCGATCACCGTGCTCGCGGCTCTGCTACTCGCGATCACCCTGGCTCCCGCCCTCGGTGAGCCTGCCAGGGCCGACAACCCCATCGTGCAGACCATCTACACCGCCGATCCGGCCCCGCTGGTCTACAACGGCCGTGTCTACCTCTACACCGGGCATGACGAGGACAACTCCACCTACTTCACCATGAAGGAGTGGCGGGTCTGGTCGTCCGCGGACATGGTCAACTGGACCGATCACGGCTCCCCGCTGAACCTCGCCAGCTTCAGCTGGGCCAGCAGCAACGCCTGGGCCGGTCAGACCGTCTACCGCAACGGCAAGTTCTACTGGTACGTGCCGATGACCGTCCGCGCCACCGGTCAGATGGGTATCGGCGTGGCGGTCTCGAACAACCCCACCGGGCCGTTCACCGACGCGATCGGCCGGCCCCTGGTCAGCAACGGCCAGATCGACCCCACCGTGTTCGTCGACGACGACGGCCAGGCCTACCTCTACTGGGGCAACCCCGACCTCTGGTACGTCAAACTCAACACCGACATGACCTCGTACGCCGGCAGCCCCGCCAAGATCCCGCTGACCACCGCCGGCTTCGGCACCCGCACCGGCGACGCCAACCGGCCGACCCTGTTCGAAGAAGGCCCCTGGGTCTATCGGCGCAACGGCCTGTACTACCTGGTCTACGCCGCGAAATGCTGCTCGGAATTCATCGCCTACTCCACCGCACCCGGCCCGCTCGGCCCGTGGACCTACCGCGGCACGGTCATGGCGACGCAGGGGAGCAGCTTCACCAACCACCCCGGCATCATCGACTTCGCGGGGAACTCGTACTTCTTCTACCACAACGGCGCCCTGTCCGGCGGCGGCGGATACACCCGCTCGGTCGCGGTAGAAAGGTTCTCCTACAACGCCGACGGCAGCATCCCGACGATGAGCATGACATCTGCCGGCGCGCCGCAGGTCGGCACCCTCGACCCGTTCGTACGCCAGGAGGCCGAGACGATCGCCTGGGAGAGCGGCGTCGAGACGGAGGTCTCGTCCGAGGGCGGGATGAACGTCGCCAACATCGAGAACGGCGACTACGTCAAGGTCAAGGGCGTCGCCTTCGGCAGCGGGGCCACAGCGTTCACGGCCCGGGTCGCGTCGGCCACCAGCGGCGGGCGCATCGAGGTACGCACCGGCAGCCCGACCGGCGCACTGGCGGGCACCTGCACCGTTCCCGGCACCGGGGGCTGGCAGAGCTGGACCTCGGTCACCTGTCCGGTCAGCGGGCTCACCGGCACCCAGGACCTGTACCTGCGGTTCACCGGAGGCAGCGGCTTCCTGCTCAACGTGAACTGGTGGCAGTTCACCGGCGGAGCCACCAGCTCGAACCTGCTCACCAATCCCGGCGCGGAGGACGGCACCACCGGGTGGCTGGTGAACGGCAGCGGCACACTCACGGCCGCCACCGGCGTCGTACGCAGCGGCACGCGCTCGCTCGCCATCACCGGCCGTACGGGCGCCTGGAACGGCCCCGGCCAGGACGTGACGTCCCGCATGACGAACGGCAAGACCTACACCACCAGCGTCTGGGTACGCACACCGAGCGGCACCCCCGCCGCGAAGGCCACCCTGGCCCTGACCGTCAACGGCACCACCAGCTATCTCCAGCTCACCCCGACCGCAACGGCCAGCGCGTCGGGCTGGACCCAGGTCTCCGGCACGGCGACCGTGTCGTGGAGCGGGACGCTGTCCAAGGCGGTCTTCTACGTCGAGACCGCCGCCGGAACCGACAACCTCTACCTCGACGACGCCAACCTCCAATAACCACCGGCCACTGCGGGGACGGGTACGCCCACGGGCAACCCGTCCCCGCAATGCTGCGATCCCTGCACCGGAGTCACATGTCCGTACGCGGTCTGTGTGATGGACCGTCAGAAGTTGCCGCTGCCGTTGAGCAGGGCCAGGAGGTCTGGTGCCGGGTCCAGCGCGACGGTCACGTTGGCGACAACGAACACGGCCGTGAGCAGCGCGGCCACCACCGCGACGGCGCCGAACCAGCCCAGGACCCTTCGCGTCCGACGGTCGGCCCTCGCCACCCGGGCGAAGCGCCGCCACAGGACGACCGCCAGGCCGGCGAAGGCGACCATCGTGCAGGCGGCGACCACGGCCAGCACGGTGTGATACCGGGCGAACTCGCCCACCATGTCGTCCAGCGCGGGTGGCGTGTAGCCACCCGTCAGGTGTGATCCGGTGAGCTGGGCCCTGGCCTGTTCCAGGACGCCGGCCAGGGCCGGATCGGGTGCGGCGCCGTCGACCAGGAACGGGAACAGCGCGGGGAACGGCACCGCCGTGGTGTTGATGTTGGCGCCCAGCACCACCAGCGCGAACAACGCCGCAATCGGAAGGGCGACGCCAGCCGCCACGAGGGCGGCCGTGCGTCCCGCGCCGCGCCGGTCAGTGCGCAGGAATGCACGCCACAGCATGACGGTCAGCGCGACGAGCACGATCAGCATCAGCGCGGAGATCCCGATCTTGATCAGGTGCCAACGGAACCAGTAGTCGACCAGCCGCTGCACCGCCGGCGGCCGGCCCGGGTCCCGCGATCGCCAGTAGTCGACCAGCGCCGGGCGGAACGCCGCCTCCATCCCGCCCGGCTCGCCCAGCGCGCGGTCCCCGGCCAGCCGCGGCGGGCCGAGGACGAACGCGATCACGAGCGTCGGCACCATCGCGATGAGCGCGATCGGTGCTGCTAGTCGGGCGGGGTTTCGTGGCGGGGTCGTCATAGTCGTCATGACCTGCTCCTCATTCCGAACGGACGCGGTCACGCTATGCGGGACCGGCCGACACGAGCCAGGTGTCCAGCACGACTCTTGAGGTATAGCCAGGCCTACCCGTTACCTGATGGTCCACGATGTGGGGCCGGCGTCCTCATCTGCCGCGAGTAGTGCAATTCGATTGGCTATGCGCCGGCCGCGCGGTCACTTTTCAGGGGACCAGGCCGAGGTCAGAGCGAGACTGATCGGCCTGAGCACGCTTGATGCTGATGCCGGAGGAGTGGTCGCGACGGATCGCTTCGGCGTTGCGCTGCACTCGTTGCCCGACAGCGATGGCCCAGTCGCGGCCATCGTCGCCGGCGGCGTGGTCGGCGATCTCGGCCGTCCTCAACGCCGACTCCAGGTCACCGTTGACCACTTGAAGACAGAACAATTCCTCCTGGATGTTGACGTCTTCCGGGTGGGCGGCCGCTTCCATTTCGACCAGAGCTGTGAGGCCGGCCAGCGTGCCGACACGATCGAAGTAGGGCAACGCCTGGTCTCGGATCAAGTCAAGAATCTGGAGCATTGGACCTTCGGCCTCGGCTACGGTCGTCGGCGCGGGGTCGCTCCAATATGGGAAGATGTCGGGGAGAGCCTGGAAGGCTTGGAAGCGTCCGGAGATCCAGTCAGTGGGCCGGGCCAGAAGAATCACCACGTACTCCGCCTTGAACGCGGTGGAGTAACTGCTGTTGGAAAGCAGTACGCACCGGACCAGCCAGGTAGTTGGCCGCTGGTACAGGAAGCCACCTGACCGGCGGGCAACGTCCCATTCGCCCGGCAGCTGAGGGATTACATACCGCTTCATCCCACGCCGCCACACCGCAGCCTTCAAGGTGCCCCCTCGATCGTCGCCCCTGCCACAAGATCACCGTAGGAGCGTCGGCCGCCGGCCGTTGTGGGACGGGAGAACTCGGCATGATTCAGTGCGCACATCTGCCGCCGGGTGTGCGCGGTGCCGGCGGAACTCCGTCACGCGCTGTGATGCGGACCGGCGCCGTCCGGTCTCGGGCTCATGCCGATGACAACAAGACGGCCAATGAACTCGTGGCGCGGTGAGCACGAGGATTACCTCCCGGGATCCATCCGCCACCACTTC
>NZ_BOMN01000155.1 GCF_016862215.1 Winogradskya humida | reverse complement strand
TTAGGCAGCAGGCTGTCGTGCTGCCCACGATCACGAAACAAGATGAAACGATGCGGTCACGGTCCTCCCGATCAAGGCTTCGACCCGCTCGGCTGATCACCGCCGCCACACGGCTTACTCCTGCCGCACGGCCAACAGCTCGAAGCCAAATGCCGAGGTCGCAGCGGGAATAGCCTCAGCCGGCCGGCCATCCGGGCCGCATCATCCAGCAAGCCGAGGACCATTCGTGACCTTGCACTATTCCGACGCCGCCGTCGAAGCCCTGGCAAAAAAGATTGCTCAGAAGAAGTCCCGCAAGTACGTCATCGGGGTCGGCCTCGCCGTGCTCCTCGCCTCCGGTACCGCCTACGCCGCAGTACGGGTGTTCGGGTTCGGCAGTATCGACTCCGAAGCTGCCATCGCAAAAAAACCTGACCGTCGAAAGTTCCAAATTGACCAGCGCCATCGCCCCCGGGCTCACCGTCGGTGCCGAAGTGACCGTGACGAACCACAACACGTTTGAAGTGACCGCGACCTCTCTGGCAGTAGACGACACGAGCTTGGTCGTGAAGGAGCCCGGCTGTTCGGTGTCGCAGTTCAAACTGTCCGGCCTGAGGTCGACGGGTTTCCCCGGCACGACTCACTCGGCACGTGACCTTTCCCTATCTCCACCGGTGAAGATCCCGCCGGGTGAGGCCCGCACCGTCACAACGCCTGAGGTCGTGTCGCAAGACGGGAAAGACGGGGCCTTGTGTGGGGTGAAGCTGGACTTCGCGGCGGTGGCAATGGCCGGATACGTCGTCCACTGACACGAAAGCCCCCGCCACCCCATCCGGCGGGGCCTTATGTCGTGCATCTTCCAAGCCTGTCTCGTCACCGGCAACCTCCCGAGGGCGGGTGCTCTCCGCGTCGAGCTAATGCCCGACCAGCGCTAACCAGTCGCGCCGGCGACGACTCCGCCCTCGTCAGAACCATCCGGTCACGGGGCCATGCTTCCGCTTGACGGAGCGCCACCCCTTAGCTATCAGGATAGGGACTAGACCGAGGGTCTAACCCGACACAACAGCGCCCGCAACTGACCATCGCTGGGAGCAAACTGGGAGCAGCGGGCTGCTCCCAACTGCACTGAACCGACCTGAACGTCCCTGACCTGCGCACGACTGCACCCACGCTAACGCAGGTCATTACAGAGTCCCAGGTCAACGGCTCGCGGACCGTTCGCTGACACAACTGCGCACAACGGTCCCCAACTGCACTGAACAGCACTACATCGCCCCAGGTCAAAGACTTGCGTAGAGTCCCGCGCAAGGAGCAATCGAGAGTTGACCACTTACAGGTGGGAGCAGATTGGGAGCAGCAACCTAATTGATCTCCAATCGGCTACGAATCGAAGACCGCAGACCCTGGGCCGTGCGCCTGACCTGCAGCGATCGAGACCGCAACCTTGCTACGGGTTCCACGGAAGAGGTCACAATCCGCTGACCTCTTCCGATCCCCGTAAGAGGTCAACCGCGTGGATAGTGAGGCCAGCAGACACCACGTACACGAGCACGCTGCACTCAGGCACGCGCATTGCTCTCAGCGCCGTTGCGTTCAGGCCCATCGCTGACGTCCGGTTGCACGGGTCCACCGCTGCGGTATACGGGTATGGCATCGAACTCGGTTAACTGCGCCAGGAGCCCGATGTAGCCATGGCGTTCCCTGGGCCAAGCGCCGGTCCGGCATGAGATCGTCCCAGGACGTCCAGATCACCATCTCGATGATGCGCAGATGCGGGCAGAGACTCACCGATATCCATCGCACCGCCCGGCAGAGCCCAATTGCTGTTGTCCGAGCGGAGGATCAGAAGGACTTCGCCGTAATCGTCGACGACGATCGCGTTTGCCGCGGGCACCAGCGACGTTGCTGCCGGAGCACCTGGGTCGTCGAAATAGTCGATCCGCCTATCCACACCGCACCTCTCACCGTGTCGCGACGTCACGTCAGCATCAGTCTCCGGATCTATCTGCCCTCTCTTTGAGCAACACGATTGGTCCACGCCCGCCTGCGGCTTGTTCAGTTACCGAATACTCAACTCGACGCGCGCATGCACAGCGAGATGACCAATGTCGACGTCTTGCCCGTACCGCCGTGCAGCAACAAACCCCATCCGCTCCCCCTCCGACAGCACAGCAGACACCTCCCCCACAGGTGTGCCCAGGCTGGCCGCCAAACCCTCCATCGTCACCGACAACGTCCCGCCTGCGGCTTGGATACGCCGCAGGATGGTCTCCCACAGCACTATTGACAGCGGCGAAACCCGGCGCTCCAGCAGCGTGCCAGGTTGCGATGTGACACCCGCGGAGGAACCAGCCGGCATTGTCGCCGATAGGACATGGGCTGCGTCCATAGCCACGGCCAGTGCTCGTTCGACACGAGCGGCGTGCCACGGCGCGAGCCTTCCGTCGCCGCATTGGGCGGCCAGCTCTGTCAACGCCTGTTCCCATCCGGCCACAGTTCGCGGATGCCTGGACGGCAACACGCGCTCCACAATCCGTTCGGCCGGCTCCGTCCGCACGACTCCGGCCTCGACGTCACGCCTCAGACGCCGCTGCGCGGAACGGACTTCGTAGGCACGTTGCCGGCAGGATCGGTTGCAATAGCGAAGAAGGCGCCCGGTGGCCGGTTGCTGCACAGCACGTCCGCACCACTGGCACGGAGCCTGCAACGGCCGCTCATGGACACCCATCGAACAACGGTATCCACGGCCTGCTCAGTCATCCACCGCAATGGCTCGGCCGGGTAGGTAAACGTCACTGACGTTGCGGATGCCGAAGCAATGCCAGGGGGTGTGCCTGCTTTAAGAAGGGGTGTCATTGACATATAGCTACAACGTCACCGACCTGGGATTATGTATACCCGGGCATGTACAGGTCCTGAAATTCTTAGGGAGATCGGCCATCACGCAACGAGGTAGCAAAAATGTTCGGCTAATTGTCAACGACTTCTGATTCTGGAGGCTGGCGTGTTTTGCGTCGGCTTGGACACCTCTTCAGTCGAATCGTCTCGCCATGCCGAGGTCTTCGAGGCCTCCGGCGAGCGGGTGTGGCTGCCGGTGGGACTGTAAAAAGAACGGCTCTGTCGCAATTTCGGTGGTGACGGTGGGTGAGGTTATCCGAGCAGGATGCGGTGGCGGAGAAGAGTGAATCCTGCTCTCCCATACATCTGGCGCTTCAGCAGTTTGGTTTTGGTATTAACACCTTCGGTCGTTCCATTGTGATGGGACAGCGTGACGGCGGCGTCGACCGCGTCGCGGTCCCGGTCGAGTCCGCGGGTGAACGCGTGCAGGTGTGGCAGGTCTTCCTCGCGGGCGGCGCTGATCCAGTCGGTGAGCCGGTCGTTGTTGGCGGTGGCGGGCCGTAGTAGCTCTGCGAAGGAACCCACGAGGCTGGTGAGGGCGGTCATTTCCGGGCAGGCGGTGGTCAACTCGTGATGGCGTTCGCGTTGGGTGTCGGTGAGGTGATCAGGGTGGGTCAGCACGAGGCTGGTCAGCCGGCGTGGCGACATCGGCGGCAGGTCGCCTTCGACGCGTCCCTGGGTGATGTAACGGACGAGCAGGTTCATGCTGCCGCCGTAACCTAGATCCTTGATCTCGTTAAACAGGTGGGTCACTGCGATCGCGGGGTTCTGCTCGCGGCGCCGGCGCAGGTGCTCGCGGTAGGGGTCGACGAGGGTGGGACGGTATTTCGGTACCCGGACGAGGCGGTCGGGTTCAGTGATACGCGCGTAGCGTTTGAAGGTATTCAGTGACAGGTTGAGCCGGCGGCCGCACTCGAGCAGGCCGACGCCTTTGTCGATAAGGGCGTGGATCTGTTGCCAGCGTTCCTGGGTCGTCACGGCTTGAGGTCCGTCGCGTGGCGGCGGGCCGGATTTGGCCCAGCAGAGGCTGTGCGCGGCGACTTCTTTGCCGGCGGCTTCAGCGAAGTTGTGCCACAGGTGCCAGCGGTCGGCGACCTGGACTGCGGCGGGCAGAGCGCGGCGGATCGCTTCGGCGTAGGTGGCCGAGGAATCCCGGCAGACGATCTGGACGCCGGGATGCTCACGCAGCCACTTCTCGAGGGTGTCAGCTTCGCGGTCGGGAAGGACATCGACGCGTTCATGAGTTTCGGCGTCGATCAGGACCGTCGCGTACTGCCGGCTACGGCGCAACGCGAAGTCGTCCACCCCGAGCACGCGGGGCACCGGCCGCTGCGGTGGTGGCAGACCCAGCAGTAGCCGCAGGGCGGTATGCCGGGACACCACCACCGCCAAGGCCGATAACAGGCGAGCACTGGCCCGTCCGGCCAGTTCCTTGACCACGGCCCCGATCTGGCCGGCCAGCCGTGGTGTCCGGCGTTGATAGCGCTCCAGCACGCCGTGAACCTGTTCCCGGAACGTCTGCCAGCAGCCTCGTGTCGGGCAGACCATGCGCCGCACCCGGACGCGCAGCACGACCCGTCGTGCGTCGACCGGCACATCAGCGACCACCCGTTCGTGATAGCCATGCACCCGCTCCGTCAACGCCCCGCAATCCGGACACACCACCGCCCGCGACGGTGTCCGAGCTCGGATCAGGATCAGTTCACCCTGGTCAGGGACGTCATCGATCACCAACGGGGACAGGCCCGAGAACACCGTGTTCACCAGCACATCGACATCGATCATATCGACAACAACGAAGACGATCACTTTCCGTCACCACCGCAAGTGAGACAGAGCCGTTCTTTCCAGTCCCCGTCTGCCCGGCCTCGACACCTGGCTGCCGTCCTTCCAGGGCAAACCTCCAGGTCTGCTTGAGGTATGGCAGCCGGTCGCTCGGCTTTCTGAGGTTGAGAACTTTTCGCTATGAGATGGTTCGTGTCGCCTGCGGTTGTGAAGCGGCTGCGGTGTGAGGGACAGGATGCATCTTTCGAGGCGCGCGCTGGGTGCCATTGGGTTGCCGACTCACCCGATTAGACAACCACTTCTGGACGCGAGATCTGTCTGCTGAGTCGCCTAGATAGTTCGCTAACCAAAACGGACGTTCCTTCCTCATGCGGCAATACGGACCCTTGCCTTGTATCTGTTTGCTCGGAATAAGGTGGGCATGGAAAGTCATCTCAGGGTCCGTACCGTTGAGCCGTCTACGCCGGGTCATTCGTCTCGGCGAGCGCGTCGTATCACCACGACGGTGATGGTGTGCGTTACGGCGGTGTTGGCTACCTTCCTGCAGGCTCCCGCGGCGCTCGCGGCCGCCGCTCCGCTGGTCGCCGTCCCGGCGGGCCAGTTCAGTGGTGTCGGTGTCCCGCTCAGCGGCCTGGGAATGACGGCTTCCGGTGGCACCCCGCCGTTGGCGTGGTCGGCGACGAGCCTGCCGACCGGGCTCACCATCGATGCGCTGACGGGCGTCATCAAGGGCACGGCGACCACGGCGGGTACCTACGCGGTGAAGGTGACCGCGAAGGACGCTGCGAACCTTTCCAACACCGCTGCGTTCTCGTGGACGACAGGTACTGCTCCGGTCGTGGCCACGCTTGCTGCTCCGGGGTATCGGACCAGCACCCGGAGCGTGGCAATCTCAGGCATCACACATTCGGCGACTGGCGCGAGCACGCCGTACGGGTGGTCGGCCACCGGCTTGCCCACCGGTTTGACGATCAACTCGTCGACCGGTGCGGTGACCGGCACACCCGCAGCCAACGGCTCGTACTCCGTGAAGGTCACTGCTACCGCGGCGTCGAAGATCCCGAGCGCTCCGTTGTCGTACACCTGGGATGTGGCGGACGCTCTGGCGTTCACCGCGCCGGCTACCCAGCAGGGCACCGTCGGCCAACCCACCACGCTGACCCTGACCGCAAGCGGCGGCACCAATCCGTTCACGTGGACAGTCACCGGCCTACCCGCCGGCCTGACCCTCGACACCGCGACCGGTGTCATCTCCGGCACCCCCACCACCGCGGCAACCTCGACAGTCTCCGCAACGGCCAAAGACGCAGTCGGACGCACACTGACTAGAACGTTCAGCTGGGTGGTCGCGGTCGGCCCGACGGTCACCGCACCCGCCACCCAGAACGGCACCACCGGCAGCGCAACCACAAACCTTACCGTAACTGCTACCGGCGGGACCAGCCCGTACAGTTGGTCGGCGACCGGTCTGCCCACAGGGCTGGCGATCACCACGGCTGGTGTCATCTCCGGCACCCCCACCGCCGCCGGTTCCTCGACGGTCACCCTCACCGCGAAGGATGCCACCGGGCGTACCGGTAGCAAGTCCTTCACCTGGAACGTTGCCGGCCCGCTGACATTCACCGCGCCAACCACCCAGCAGGGCACCGTCGGCCAACCCACCACGCTGACCCTGACCGCAAGCGGCGGCACCAATCCCTATACCTGGACAGTCACCGGCCTACCCGCAGGCCTGACCGCGACCACCGCCGGAGTCATCTCCGGCACCCCCACCACCGCAGCGACCGCCACAGTCTCTGCGACTGCCAAAGACACGGTCGGACGCACCCTGACCCGCACGTTCAGCTGGGTGGTCGCGGTCGGGCCGACGGTCACCGCACCGGCCACCCAGAACAGCACCACCGGTACAGCAATCACGAACCTGACCGTAACCGCTACCGGCGGAACCAGCCCATACACGTGGACCGCAACCGGTCTGCCCACCGGGCTGGCGATCACCACGGCCGGGGTCATCTCCGGCACCCCCACCACCGCCAGCTCCTCGACGGTCACCCTCACCGCGAAGGACGCCACCGGGCGCACCGGTAGCAAGTCCTTCACCTGGAACGTCGCCGGCCCGCTGACATTCACCGCACCGCCCACCCAGCAGGGCACCGTCGGTATCGCGTCGCAGCTCACCCTGGCCGCTACCGGCGGGGCCGGACCGTACACGTGGACGGTCACCGGTCTACCCGCCGGTCTGACCCTCGACACCGCGACCGGTGTCATCTCCGGCACCCCCACCACCGCGGCAACCTCGACAGTCTCGGCAACGGCCAAAGACGCAGTCGGACGCACCCTGACCGGGACGTTTACCTGGGTTGTTGCTGTCCCGGTCGCCGCTACCAACCCCGGGGCGCAGACGGGCACGGTCGGCGTCGCCAGCACGCTGACCCTGACCGCGACCGGTGGTACGAGCCCCTACACGTGGTCCGCTACCGGTCTGCCGTCCGGGCTGGCCATCACCAGCGGCGGTGTACTCTCCGGCACCCCGACCGTCGCAGGTACCGCCCGGGTTACCGCCACTGTTACCGACAGCATTGGCCGTACCAGCAGTGTCGCCTTCACCGTCACGATCAAGGCCACGGTGGCGGTGACCAACCCCGGCGAGCAGAGCAGCACCATCGGCGTTGCGGCGCAGCTCACTCTGGCCGCTACCGGCGGCGATGGCACTTACATCTGGAAGGCCGAAGGCCTTCCGGCCGGCCTGACCCTCGACACCGTGACGGGTGTCGTCTCCGGCACCCCCGCCACGGCAGCGACGGGGACCGTCAAGATCACTGCGACTGATCCCTCCGGCGCGGCAGGCGTCCTCAGCGTCTCCTGGACGGTCGTCGTCCCCGCGAGTCTGAGCAATCCCGGCACCATGCAGGGAACTCTCGGTATCGAGGTGTCCCAGCAACTGACCGTCACCGGCGGCAAAGCCCCGTACGCTTGGAAGGCCGACGGCCTGCCGGCCGGGCTGTCCCTTGCGGCGGGCACTGGTCTCATCAGTGGCACCCCCACCCGTGGGACCACCGCAACCGTCATGGTCACTGTCACCGACGCGCTGAAAAACACCAGCACGGTGACGTTCTCGTTCGTTGTCGTCGCCCCGTCGCTGACCCTGACCACGCCCGCCCCGGACGCTGTCGATCAGGGGCAACCTGTCGCGGCGTTGCCGATCACCGTGGCCGAGTCCGCCGGGCCGCTGACCTGGACCGCTGACGGCCTGCCCGACGGGTTGACGATCGGCAGTACCACCGGTGTCATCACCGGCATCGCACGTTCGGCCGGAACCTTCACCGTTTCCGTGGCCGCCGTCAGTGACAGCGGGCGTGCCGGGAGTACCTCGTTCCCCTGGAAGGTCTACACCGCGCCGGCCACCGGCCCGGTCATGGACTCCGGCACGGTCGCCGAGCTCGGCCCGGACGTGTACAGCAATGGCGTCGCCATTCTGGGCGGCTACGCGTACACGGTCGTCGGGTACAAGGTCGTCCGGTACGACCTGGCCGCGGGTAAAGACGCTGTTGCTCAAATCGTTGCTGGTGGCGACGGCTACGGCTGCGGCGACGCCGGCACCGGCGGCCAGGCCCGCTTCTACGGTGGCGCCCGCGTCATCGGCACCGACGGCTCCCTGATCTACGTCGCCGACTACAACTGCGCCCTACGAGCGGTAACCCCGGCCACCGGCGCCACCCGGACAATCAGCGCACCGATCGCACCGAGCTCGACCATCTCCGGGCACTTCCTCTACACCGCCGACAGCAGCGGCCGAATCTGGCGCTACAACCTCCAGTCCGGACAGAGCACCAGGATGTTCGAGAGCCTGAGCATGTACGGCGTTCTGGCCGCGGACAGCAACTACCTGTGGGGTTTCAACAACTCTGACAACAAGCTCTACCGACTCACTCTTGATGGCACGAGCGAGGCGAAGACGTTCCCGTTGCCCAGCGGCGGTGTCAGCACTGCGCGGTCGACGGGCGACTATGTCTACTACACCGACAACCGCAACCTGCTCAGCCGGATCAGCAAAACCGACGGCAGTCTGCAAGTGGTCGCGGGCGACGGCGCCAGCGGAGGCTTGCTCTACTACACCAGCGGTATCGCCGGTGATGGCACCTATCTCTACACCGCTGGCGAGCACGGCCTCGCCCGGCTTACGTCCACCGGGCGTACGTTCGCCCCGCCGGCGGCCGGCCCGGTCATGGACTCGGCCACGGCCGCTGGGCTCGGCCCAGATGTGTACAGCAGTGGCGTCGCCGTTCTCGGTGGCTACGCGTACACCGTCGTCGGGTACAAGGTTGTCCGATACGACCTTGCCGGCGGCAAGAACACCCCGGCACAATCAGTTGCTGGTGGTGACAGCTACGGCTGCGGTGACGCCGGCACCGGTGGGCAGGCCCGCTTCTACGGTGGCGCCCGGGTCATCGGCACCGACGGCTCCCTGATCTACGTCGCCGACTACAACTGCGCCCTGCGCGCGGTTACTCCGGCCACCGGAGCCACCCGGACCATCAGCGCACCGATCGCACCGAGCTCGACCATCGCTGGGCACTTCCTCTACACCGCCGACAGCAGCGGCCGGATCTGGCGCTACAACCTGCAGTCCGGTCAAACGGTCCGGGTGTTCGAGGGCGTCGTCGACATGTATGGCGTTCTGGCTGCTGACGATACGTACCTGTGGGGTTTCAACAACTCTGACAACAAGCTCTACCGTCTTTCGCTGGACGGCAGCACCCCCGCTAAAACCTTCCCGCTGCCGAGCGGCGGTGTCTCCACCGCACGGTCGGCCGGCGAGTATCTCTACTACACCGACAACCGCAACCTGCTCAGCCGGATCAGCAAAACCGGCGGCAGCCTGCAAGTTGTTGCCGGTGACGGCGCCCATGATGATGACCTGCTGTATTTTACCAGCGGTATCGCCGGTGATGGCACCTATCTCTACACCGCTGGCGAGCACGGCCTCGCCCGGCTTACGTCCACCGGCCGTACGTTCGCCCCGCCAGCTGCCGGCCCGGTCATGGACTCGGCCACGGTCGCCGGGCTCGGCCCCGATGCGTACAGCAATGGCGTGGCCATCCTGGGCGGCTACGCGTACACCGTCGTGGGCTACAGAGTTGTCCGATACGACCTTGCCGGCGGCAGGAACGCCCCCGCACAATCAGTTGCTGGTGGTGACAGCTACGGCTGCGGTGACGCCGGCAACGGCGCCCAGGCCCGCTTCTACGGCGGCGCCCGCGTCATCGGCACCGACGGCTCCCTGATCTACGTCGCCGACTACAACTGCGCCCTACGTGCGGTCAACCCCATCACCGGCGCCACCCGCGCCGTCCCGGCACCAATCGCAGCAGGCTCCACCATCGCCGGGCACTACCTCTACACCGCCGACTCCTACGGCCGAATCTGGCGCTACAACCTGCAATCCGGACAGACCACCCGCATGTTCGACGGCATCGACATGTACGGCGTCCTCGCCGCCGATAACACCTACCTATGGGCGTTCAACAACTCCGACAACAAGCTCTACCGCCTCGCCCTCGACGGCAGCACCTCGACTAAAACCTTCCCGCTACCCAGCGGCGGCGTCTCCACCGCACGGTCGGCCGGCGAGTATCTCTACTACGCCGACAACCGCAACCTGCTCAGCCGGATCAGCAAAACCGACGGCAGCCTGCAAGTGGTCGCCGGTGACGGCGCCCACGACGATGACCTGCTCTACTACACCAGCAGCATCGCCAGCGACGGCACCTACCTTTATACCGCTGGCGAGCACGGCCTCGCCCGGCTTGCCACCGCCCCTCGCGTCTTCGAAGAGCCGGCCGACCGTGCCGCCGTGGACTTCGGCGATGTCCGTCCAGTGGGTACGGATGTAAGCAGTGGTGGCGTGGCAGTGCTCGGCGGCTACGCGTACACCGTCGTGGGCTACAGAGTTGTCCGGTACGACCTTGCCGGCGGCAAGAACGCCCCCGCTCAATCAGTTGCTGGTGGCGACAGCTACGGGTGTAGCGACGCCGGCAACGGCGCCCAAGCCCGCTTCTACGGCGGCGCCCGCGTCATCGGCACCGACGGCTCCCTGATCTACATCGCCGACTACAACTGCGCCCTACGAGCGGTCAACCCCATCACCGGAGCCACCCGCGCCGTCCCCGCACCAATCGCACCAAGCTCCACCATCGCCGGGCACTACCTCTACACCGCCGACTCCTACGGCCGGATCTGGCGCTACAACCTGCAGACCGGACAAACCACCCGCATGTTCGACGGCACCGACATGTACGGCGTTTTGGCCGCCGACAACACCTACCTGTGGGCGTTCAACAACTCCGACAACAAGCTCTACCGCCTAGCCCTCGACGGGACCACCACAGCCACCACGTTCTCTCTGCCCAGTGGCGGCGTCTCCACCGCACGATCAGCCGGCAATTACCTCTACTACACCGACAACCGCAACCTGCTCAGCCGGATCAGCAAAACCGACGGCAGCCTACAGATCGTCGCCGGTGACGGCGCCCACGGTGGCCTGCTACACACCACCAACGGCATCGCCACCGATGGCGCCTATCTCTACACCGCCGGCGACCACGGCCTCTCCAAACTGGCACCCGTCGTTCGCACCTTCGCTCCGCCCGCCACCGGGCCGATCCTGGACTCCGGCGTGGTCACCCGGACCGGCCCCGACCGGTGGTCCTTGGGCATGACGGTTATTAATGGCTATGCCTACACCGGCGTCGGAACCAAGGTCGTACGGGTCGGTGTCGTCGCGGGGGCAGACCCCGCACCAACGACGATTGCCGGTGGCGACAGCTACGGCTGCGACAAGGCCGACGTCGGCCAGGGCGCGCAAGCTCGCTTCTACAACGCCAACATCATCGGCAACGACGGCGAATTGATCTACGTAAACGACCCGAACTGTGGGCTGCGGACGGTCAACCCGCAAGACGGGACGACCACCACCATCGGACCTGCAGTCGGCGGTCGCACCGCGGTCGCCGGCCAATTCCTCTACAGCACCGACAGCGCGGGCAAGATTTCGCGCTACGACCTGGGGTCGGGCGTAACCACCCGCGTGTTCGACGACGTCACCGTGAACGGTCCGCTGGCGGCCGACGGCAACTACCTGTGGGGATTCGACAACGCCGGAACCCTGCGCGGTCTCGCATTGAACGGCAACGCGGCAGAGAACAAGAAGTTCTCGATGCCCAGCAACATGGTGTTTGCAGCCCTCTCCGTCGGCGACTACATCTACTTCGTCGACGGCCAGAATTTGCTCAGCCGCATCAGCAAGGGAACTGGCAGCTTGCAGATCGTCGCCGGCGACGGCGCCCACAACGATGCTCTGCTCTCTACCACTATGGGGATTGCCGCCGACGGCTCCGACCTCTACACCGCCGGCGAGCATGGACTTTACAAAATCAGCACGGCCTCCCGCGGATTCACCGATCCGATTGCCGATGGGGAAGGTCCGAGCCTCGGGATCGACTCGCCGGAAAAAAAGATCGTCAGCCTCCCTGGCAGCCTGTCAGGCGTCGCCGTCGTCGGCTGGTATGCCTTCACCGCCTCGGGATCGACAGTCTCGAAGACCAATATCTACACCGGTGAGACCCGCACGGTGGCCGGCGGCAACAACGGCTGCGGCGACGCGAGCACGGGGGCGCAAGCGACGTTCTACAGCGCTTCGGTCGTGGGGTTTGACGGGTCGTTGATCTACGTTTTCGACTCCTCCTGCGGCCTTCGTGCCGTCAACCCGGTCACCGGATCGACCCGCACTCTGCGGGCACAGGCAAACCAGCGTTCTTCCATAGCCGGCGAGTATCTCTACACCATTAACTCGTCGAACACGCTGTACCAGTACGGGCTCAAGAGTGGCGTCACCAACAAGGTCATGCAGAACCTCCCGGCCGGGGCTCTGATGGCTGCCTCTGAGTCCGGTGTCTTCATCGTCGATGGCACCACGAAAACGACGGTGTTGGTCGAAGAAACAGGGGGAAAGCAGGTAGAGGGCTGGATCGGCGTCGTATCGAAGACTACTGCGAACCTCCAGTACCGGGTCATGGGTTCGTACATGGCCTATGCCGATCATGCCTTGTACGTCATGGCAGACGTATCGCAACAGCAAGGTCCGCAACCACCATTGCGGCTCACCCGGATCGATGTCATTGGCGCAATGAACGTCATCGGCGAGTCCTCCGGAGTGTCCGATGGCACCAACGCCGGTTTCGCGGTGACGAACACAGACATCTATCGCCTGAACAACATGCCTTCCGGCACGACCAACCTGGTACGCACCCACACCGGCGGCGTTCCAGACGAAAATCCGACCTTCCAGGTCGATCTGACCCTCTACGTTGAGGACGGCACACCTTTCATTCCGGTGACGCATGCCGAAGACAAGGACTACTTCGGGGGCCACGCCCTCTTCTGGGATCCCAAGACGGGGCTGTGCGTAGCGCAGTGTCAGGGCATCAAGACGCTGGCCCAGGAGTATTTCGATCGTCCCGGAAGCAAAGAAGGCCCATGGTTATGCAGTGCCGTGTTTGATGATTGCACCGTCGAAGACTACGAAGAATATCTTGTTCACCACTTCGTGGATGAGGCTGGTTACTACGAGCACAGCGGCGATCTTAGCCTCGACGGAAAGAAATCAATATTCGCCGAGAAGTGCGCAGAATATGCAATCCGATCCTCTTTCTGCGAGGTAGACAGCGAGACGCTCGATGGTGTCGTCAAAAAGGCGGAAACGATTTACGATGTCCTTGATCTGATTAGAGATTTCCTCCGTAGTCGAGGCGGCGGAATTGAAGGTTGCGTCCCGCACAACAGCTTCCGCGGCGACACCCGTGTGCTCATGGCCAACGGCGAAACCACCGCCATCCAGGATATCCGGCCAGGGCAGCAGGTTCTGGCCAGCGATCCGACCATTCAGAAAACGGCCAGTGAGCCGGTCACGGCCGTGCATGTCAACACCGACACAGAGCTGACGGATCTCACCCTGACTGACGGTTCCGTCATTCACACCACCGCGCATCACCTATTCTGGACGCCCGGGACCCGGGAATGGACAGACGCGGAAGACCTGGTCACCGGCACAATCCTGAGCGGCACCGATGGTGGCACCATCATCGTGGAGTCGCTGCGTAACTTCGCCGGCAGCATGGCAATGTACAACCTGACCGTCGACAACCTGCACACGTACTATGTGCTTGGCGGCACTCAGCCAGTGCTCGTTCACAACACCGATTGCCCGCAGATTTCCCTGGGTGCCTCACACTCCGACATGGCGCAGGTGGCCATGGACTATCGCATGCGCAATCGAGTGGATACCGGTCAGAATGTTGCAGTATTCCGTACCGGCGAAGGCGCGGACGTTACGTACCATGTGGCACAGAACGTGCCCGGCGGATCCCACTCCGAACAACTGCTCAGCGACTACTTGAAGAAGAACAACATCAGCCCGGACAGCGTTACCGGAATCTATAGCGAAAGGATTCCATGCTCTGGCAGGAAAGCATGTTCAAGGGTTGTTGCAGGATATCGGAATGCTGAGCAGCAATTCAGCTTGAATTCGGATCAATTCGGCCTGGATGTGAAACTTGACAATAAGAACAAGATCGGAGCGGCGATGAGCGAGTACAAGGGCCCGTCGTCTGCCATGCCAGACGTAACTACGATCAAGCCGGTCAGCTAAGGTCAATCGGGAATAATTGATGGCGCGGAGGATGCCGTGAGCGATATCGAAGTAGTGCAAGGTGTGCGTCGCGTCCTCGCGGCAACCCTCGATGAAATTGTCGGTGAGTCGGCAGCGTCAAGGGGTGATTCTAACGTAGTGGGCCAGTGGGACATTCGCAGTGACGGCAGGGATTCCCTGGTCTCGTTCGGAATTCCGATCGGGCAAGATGACCCTGAGGGGGTGCATTTTCAGGGAGCAGTGCAGGAATCAGCGGACCCTGAGGTGTCTGTTTCCGGACGCCAAGGCTACCGGCTTGGGACTGACTCAGGGTGGACGCTCGCAGCAATGGCGCCGTCGGGCGAGGTATGGGCGATCCAAAAGCCGGAGCAGGCCAATCAGTCAGCCGACCCCAGGATATTTATGGTAAATTCTTCAGTCACTGGTTTCGTTGATCTTTCCTGGCGCTGGCAGGCAGTACGCCCGCTTCTCTCGAAACTAGGCTATCGCGACTCTTTTTTCGAGGCTGCTGAGTTGTATTTGGCGCGATTGCCCGACATTGACGAGGCATTAGCGGACAAAGAGCGGTATTCGTGGTGGCGTGGCATGGTCCTCGATTGGTAGCGTCGAGTGAAGAGAACTAGACACGTCCGGCCGAGCCACGACATACTGACGACGATCTTTAATATTCGGGCAGATTGTCGAGATCCAGCCGGCCGGCGGCTGCACCGGTGTACGCATAGGCAACAGCGTAGAAGCCGAATCCGACACAGGACAAATAGATTTTCCTGACACTGTTGGCTGAAAGTGTGAACCGATGCGAGGCTCGTCAATATTGGAGATTGGGGCCAGCAGTAGCACGGTCGGCGGCTGCACAAAGATGCGCTTGCTTAATAAACGAATTGCTTCCGTAACAGCGCTCGAGCATCTAAAGGCAGGCCAGACTGGCTTGGGATCGAGCCGATCAGATTTGAAGCATCGGGATCGCTGGCGAAGGTCATCCGACCGTGAGTTCGTAATCGATCAAAAGAAAAGCGTTTCCGCGACGGCGGCGACCGGATGGCCGCAGGGGTCTTACTGGTGCGGCAATACGGGTTCAATGCTCTTCTGACAAGCGCCGACAAGCTCGCCTACCTCGGCGGGCTGGTGGTCTTTGCCAATCGATGGGCATGCAAACGCCGGGGTGTCTCACCGAGCGAGAAGAAGCGAGACCCGGAGCAGACCTGCGTCATAGGGCTTGGCTATCGGCGGAAGGGGCGCCGGGCGTCGCGTGGGGTCGCGTTCTGGAAGGGACGGAACCAGGCCTCGGGCCGGTAGTCGCCGATGCGGAAGCGTTTGTTCTCTTCCGACTCCGGGTCTTCGATGCCGTCCAGCTGTCTGTCGAACAGATGCAGAATGTCTTCGTCCTGCAGCAGCACGTCGACCGCAAGATCCCAATTGTAGTCGTCGTCATGAGCGGGCAGCAGGGCGAGTTCATCCTGTGGTACACCCCAGCCGTCTGCCGCGGCTCCGTCTGCGGAACGCAGCATCAGGTGCATGGCCATTTCCTCACCCGGGCAGGTTGCCAGGGGTGGTTGGCCAGCGGCAAGGTCGTCGAAGGCGCGGGCGGCCTGGCGCCACCATACCGCGTCTTGAGCCCAGGTGATCCGCGGGTAGTCAGCGAAGGCTACCCAGTCGTCATGTGGTTCGGTGACCGGGGCGTCTCCGTGCTGTTGGACGTCTTCGTACGCGAAGTCGGCGTGCAGTTGCGCCACCCCCCACAGGATCGCGGCTGACCGGGGTGTCAGTTGGAAACCGGAGCAGTTTTCGCAGTCGTCTGCCCCGCACACGCAGGCAGGGAATAACGCGGCGAAGTCGGGCATCAGTTCACCATCGGCGTCGCCCGCGCTCGAGTCTGCACGTTCGGCCTCAGTGATCGACGTGGTCGAGCCGATCACGTCAGCACCCACCCCGCCTTGGACGATCGCATCCGGATCGGTGACCCAGTCCAGGGCAGCCGTTACGTTGTCTCGCACGGCATCGTGTTCGGCGGCCTTGGTCTGATCGACGCTACGGTCGCCGTGAGCGACGAATCCGGCCTCAGCGACCCGGTCGAGTGCCGCCTTCCGTAAGGTGTCCACGTCGGTGACATCAACAGTCACTTCAGCGGTGATCGTGAACCGACGCCGTCGTTCGCCCATGACGGCAGCATAAGCCGCCTAACGAGGCCGTTGGCTGTCCGACGAAGTCCGCCCGACCGGTGTTCCCGCGTACGTCTAGGTGCACCTTGGTGTCTGCCGACGGTTCCGACATCCGAGTGCCGGCATGTTTGGCTGTCGCTTGTGCAGCGCTGCAAGGGACCAGGTGGAGTGCCAGGCGGCATGGTGTCTCGAAGGTCGGACCGCCTGTGCCGTCGTGGATAGCCCCGATCGCGGTCGACAGATTCACCCCTTCGGGTGTCGGGCAGGAGTGCGACCGGGGCGAAGGACCAGCCTCGGCGCGGCTGCCCGCCGGTACCGGCTCGGCGGGTCCGGGCACCGGCTGTGGGGCGGTCCCGGGCACTCGACCTGGTTCCTACCACTCGAGGTCGCGCGCATATCCTGTACAACGAGAGTCATGGATGACTTGTTAAACGCGCACCGGGCCGAACTGCAGCACTTCGGCACGCCTCCCCGCTTCGACATGCACATGTTCCCTCTGCTGGGCGAGTTCACGCCGACCTCCGGCCTGCTGATCCGGGCGGTGACAGACCAGCAACGCGCCACCGCGGAACAGATCGGTATGCAGTTCCGGCGAGAACTCGGTTTTGACAGTGCACCGTTCGATCCTCATGACCCTGACTCCGAGGCCGCACTGATCATGTCCAAGAAGTTCTCTGCGACGTTCCCAATCATTGCCGGCGTTGCAGGCCTCGAGTCTGAAAATGACGGCTGGGTCCTCAAGTGGGTGTGGCTGCACCCCTATGAACGCGGCACCAGCCTGTTCGACGACGCCTGGAACGAACTGGAGCAGCGGTACGGCCTCTTCTTCGTGGAGGGGCCTTACTCCCCCGCAATGGGGGCGTTCTTCCGGCGTCGGGGCATCGCCGAGTCCCGCTTCGATCCTGACCAACTCGAGTAGACGATGGGTAGCGCCGACGTTCTGCGTCGCGGCGGCCTCGACGATCCCGCGCTGGCGTTCACGCTGCAGGCCAGGTGGTGGCTGCTACAGCTCCGGCATCTGCAAGACGACGATTCATGCATCGGCTCCGGGAGGTATTGCGGCAGGGGATCCGGCCGTTCGCAGGCTCAGAGGCTCCGCCGACGGCTGGACCTCGAGCCAAGGCCGTTATCGGAGCCGGCGGGCCGCATGACGCCGTAGATGAGAGACCCGGTCAGTGGTCCTCGGTCGCCGAGGTGTCATCGTGCAGCTTGCTCCGAGCCGCGCCAATCGTTGATCGTGAACGGCACAGCTTCGGGCCAGGCCCATTGCGTCACCGGGGACAACTACGAGGGTGAGCCGGCCGCCGGTTTTGGCTGCGTCGGCGAGGACCTCGATTCGGGCGGCCTATGGCGGGGCCTTGGCGGGTTTGCGCAGGCTGGAGTCGAACAAGGTCGTGCAGGGGCTTGAGGTGCCCTGCTACCAGGCGGTGTCGGGTGCGGCGAGGGTCTCTTCGATGGTGGCGATCATGCGGACCACATCGATCTCAGGTTGCTGGAATTCGATCGCGACGACCTCGTACGGGTCAACGAAATGAACGGTGTCGCTGGCGTCGGCGGCGACCAGGACGTAGCGGTAGCCGCGCGGCGTGTTGGGTGCTTCGCGGACCTGCCAGGTGGCGTGGCGTTGCACCGCTTCGAGACGGGCCAGGAACGACACAATGTCGTTTTGCAGCGTGACCCAGTCGGACTCTTCGAACTCCGCCAGCGGCATCTGGTCGACGTAGCGCTGCAGATAGGGAATGACCGTGATCGGGTCGCGTTCGGCGTCACCGAACGGTGCTTTGGTCACGTCGACGACCGCGTCGTAGTTGTCACGGTGATCGGTGGTCCACGCCGGCAGGGTTTCGCGGGCGGCATCGATACGTTCGGGGTCTGTCACGTGCGGTTCTCCCTACCCGTGCTCCACGAAAATGATACCAGCGTCCATCAGGTGCTGGCGCAGCTGCGGACTGGGACCGGCCTGCAGAAACACCCATCGTGGATCGTAGTTCGGGTCCTCCTTGCGTTTCGCGACGTCCTTGTTGACCTCCTCGCGGGTGTGCGCGTCCAGGGGCACCTCCGCCGGTGTCGCGCGTTTCTCGCCGCTGGCCGCGGTGACGGTCTTCCAGTCCCGGTAGTGCTTGATCTCCACCGCGAGGACCCGGCCGCCCGGCAGGTCGACGGGCACGTCGACCTTGCGGCCGCCGGGACGGGTGACGGGGAAGTCCGGGTCGGAGTTCGGGGTCACCGGGAAGTGGCGTTCGGGACCGCCGCCGTACATTTCCCGGCCGTACTGTTCGCCGACCTCGCCGCGGCTCGGCCCGCCGCGGGCACGCCGGATCTCTTGCAGGGTCATGGTCGTGGTGCCCGGGGTCAGGGCCTTCGGTGTCGGCCGGGCCGTCAGGGCACGCTGTGGTTGCCCTCCGCCGCCGCCGGGACGGTTCGCTTGCAGGGCGTCGGCGGACATCTGGTGTACGTCGTTGACGCTGCTCGCCGGATGAACGGTGGACCCGCCGCCGGTGTGCCGGCCGGGCGTGGATCCGCCCTCGTCGCCGCCATGGCTGCTGCTGCTGCCGTGGGAGTGTGGTGTTCGTGGCATCGCGTTACCCGTTGAGCAGCCGGGTGAGGTTGGTCAGGCTGGTGACCAGAGCAGTCGTGTACATGAGGATCCGGGCGGACCATTTCACGACGGCCACAACGATCTGCTCGGCGACGATCGGGATGGTGACGATCGCGAGGGCCTCCGCGGCCCAGACGATGACCCGGGCGACCAGGTCAGCGATCAGATCCCGGACGATGTTGCGGGTGAACTCGACCAGGTTCCCCGCGGCCTGGGTGGCGCTGGCCATCGCCGCGGCGGCAGCGGCGAGACCACTGATGCCGTCGATGTTCCCGGCTGCCATCGCGATGTAGGCGTCAGCGCCGGCCCCGATCCAGTCACCGATATCGGCTGACACGGCAGCCTGCATGTCCTGGGCAATAGCTTGCAGCTCGCCGGCCATGTTGCTCCACGTCGCGGCGTGCTGCGCCACCCGGTCGGGAATCCCGGCGAGTTTGTCGAGCATCTCCCGCAGCGGATCGAAATACTCCATAGCCCAGCCGAGCCC
The DNA here is from genome assembly GCF_016862215.1 of Winogradskya humida. Classification (GTDB taxonomy): domain Bacteria; phylum Actinomycetota; class Actinomycetes; order Mycobacteriales; family Micromonosporaceae; genus Actinoplanes; species Actinoplanes humidus. Next base: position 9,455 of record NZ_BOMN01000155.1, on the reverse strand, counting down.
GTTGGCGAGCAGCGCACTGAACGGGTCCAGCGCGGACGAGGCAACATCGATCGCCAGCGATCCCCCCGCGAGGGCTTGGTCCACCCAGGTGCCGCGGTCGATCGCGTCGTAGAGACCCTGAACGTTGTCCGCGATCGACGCACCTGTCCAGGCGTGGCGGGTCGAGACCTCATCGGCGATCAGGGAGTCGTCAGCCACGCCCATACCCGCCGGTCACATGCCACCCGCACGGCTGACGTTTTCGGCGGTGCCGGAGTCGGTTTCCTCATACTCTTTCGCGGTGGCGCGCAGGGCGTCCGCGAGCAGGGACAGGTTTTCATCGGCGTAGGCGACGAGCTCGTCCTGGCGGCGATGCCGGCCTTCCATGATGTCGGAGATCCAGCCGCACAGCAGCCCGTACGCGGCGGCGTCCTGCGCGATGAACCCGCTGGCGGACGTGACCGCACCGAAGCGGCCGCGCAACGCATCCAGACGTGCCGCATGCGAATGGAGCTGGCTGGGGTCTACCGCAAACCCTTCGGCCATCGCCTACCTCCCCCGGCCTTCGACGGGGTCCGGGTCGTACGGTGCGAGGCGTTGCGCTACTTGATCGGCGATCATCCGCCCTGCCGGCGAGGCCGTGCCCACGGTCTGCTCGACAATCCTGCCCGCCTGCGCGGCCGCCGTGGCACGCGCCCGGCTGAGGGCCTCCATCACCGCAGCCGACACGGTCTCCGGTGCCGTCCGCTGGATACGCGCGGTGAACTCCACGCCGTGAAGGACACCGGAACTGTCGATCGTGACCTCGACTAGATCGTTGCCGTCCCGCGCCGAGGTCCGCAACCGCTCGAGCTGCACGTTCATGGCATGCGTGTCGGTGGCCATCCGGTCGACACGGCCTTTCCACGCCTGCAACTCGTCCATCGCGCTGTCGGGGTCGAGCACAGCACTCCAGTCGGCACCCTCGGCCGCCATCAACCCCTCCTCGCGTTCGGGTAGCTCGCGGGAGCTTAACAACGTTGCTCGATACGTAGGGGGCACCTCTGCGCACCTGAAGTCCGGTCGTCACCAAAGCCAAGAGGAGAAGGACGTCGACATCCGCGGTTGGTTCGCAAGGTCAACAATGACCGCCGCGGGTAGCCAGCAGGATCTTCCAGCTTTGCCGAGGCACAAACCGACGGCAGACACGACAGTGCGTGCCCCACGGTTTGACGGCCGGCATCCTCGTCACCACCAGTTGGCTTCGGACCCACCTCATACGAATTCGTGTCCGGCAAACCGATCGGACTCATCGACGACGCCACCTGCTCTACCTACTCGCCGAACACGCCCAGCTCCAAGCCCGTATCGGCCCCACCGGACACGAGTGGCAAAGCCGGACAGGGGTTAGCAGAGGTTTCGCCTCGAAGTGGTGTCGTTGTCAGCCACGGCAGAAATGATCTCCTCGCAGCTCCGCGGTGGACACAACGTGTAAAGCGTCCTAGGAACCTGGGTTTTAGGTCATTGCGTCAAGTGTTTGGAATCCGCGCCGCTCACCGCAAAAATCAAAACGCGCATATCAAGCGCCACAAATGGCCTAGCGGTGCGCTGAGCGCCCGCCGGTGCCGTACAAGACCGGCAACGGTGCGAAGCTTGAGCCGGGGACGGCAATGTCAGTATCGACGTGCAGTTACTCGACGCGGCTGCAAAAGCGGCCACGGTTCCACGATCTACCGCACACCCACGTTGCGTTGCTGCTGGCAGCAGGGGCGGATTTCTACATGATCCAGCTGTGGTTGGGTCACGCTTCGATCAAGACGACAATCGACGTTTACGGCCACCGGATCGCTAGCGGTGATGTGCGGCTACTGAAAGCGTTGGACCGGCGGTTGCCAGGTGAGCAGGAGAAGCTGCGGAAGAACAAGGCCAAGAAGAGTGTGTCGGCGTACGTCGATGGCCTACCGCTCGCCGCGTAGGTGGGGTCGACCCGCGTTTGGTGGACGCACGGCCGAGAGCACGAGGAGGGAAGAACGTATGGATGCCAGTGGAAGGTCTGCAGGATTGCAAGGTCCGCGGATCTCGGAGCAGGCAACCGAGGACCCTGGAGCTGGCGCGGCAGGACGTCAGGTCGACGGGCCTGCGGAGTGCCTGCGGTGCACGCTGCCGGATCAGGTTGTCCGGGTGCCGGCGGCCGTCCGTGAGGGCCGAGCCTCGACGGTTGTTCGTGGGCAGATTGCTGGGCTGTATGGGCTCGGTATGCCGGTTCACGCGCAGGCGACAAGCGTTGGCGCGGTTGCTGCCGCGTTAGCTCCGCCGCAGCGGCCGGGGTCCTTGGCTCTGCCGGTGGCGGTGCTGGTTGCCGGAGCTGTGCTGGATTTGGGAGCGGTGCAGGTGACGATCAGCGAGCATGGCCAGTTCGGGACATCGGTGGCCACCGGCTTCTTGACGCTGATGCTGACGGCGTACGCGGCGCTGTTGGTGTGGTGGCGTCGTCGGAGTTCGCGGCGCGCCGAGGTGGTAGATCGCGCGATGTATCTGTGGCGGCGGGCCTGGTATTGCCGGCGTTGCGGGGTCGTGTCGGTTCTGGCCGGCGGTGATTCTCATGTGTTTGCCGCCCGGAATCTTGCCTTCGAGTTGATGGTTCTGGCCGGTCAGTTGCACTGGCGGAAGCGGGCGTAGCTCATCTCGTCGCCGAACTCAACGCGCACCTCGACACCAACGCTCGGTACCGCTCAAGCGGGCGTACTTGGTGTTCATGATCTCGTCGTCGAATTCGGGTAGAGCACCGCGCCAGACTTCGAGGTCGTCTATGAAGGTGCCGGGGTGACGGCGAGTGATTGCCGTGATGTATGCCTAAGCTACTTCTGTCGAGGCTGACAGTCCGGTGCGCGGTGAGCCGTGACGTGCAGGATTCGCTGCATGCCGAATCTGCGAGACGGTCGGGGTGATCGATGAAGTCGTTGACGTCAGGAAGGTCCGGGGTGCGCTCCATGGCTTCTCAGCAGCGGTCGCGCATGCTCAAGTGAGGCTTTTCGATCAAGCACTGCCTGTCCCATCGGGTGCGGGCCGCGATCAGGTTCGGGGAGACGTCAGCTGATGGTGCTGCCAGCGATCTGGCTCGGCGGAGGCGCCTGGACCAAGACCGTGATGCCAAACTCGGAGAAGGCGAGGGACGCCTTACGGCTCTGTCCGGTGCTGGTGCGCACGGTGGCGCGGTAGCCGATCAGGCGGTACCGATCGTCGGTGTCGGCGGTGAACGCGATGAAGGCGGTGGTCAGCTTGCTGGCGCCGGTCTGACTGTCGGTGGTGGGTGCGCTCAGGCCGAAGGCGGAGCTGGCGGTGGCGCTGTCGAGGGTGCCGGCGAAGTGAGTGTTGTCGGAGCGCCGGACGGCGGTGGCCTTGGTCAGCGCCTGGGCCATATTGGCGGCATCGAATGCCTTCGCCAGGCCGTTGGCGGCTTCACCGTTCAGCCGTCGCCACGGCTTGGTGGTGTTGGTGGCCACGCCGTTGGTGGTGGATTTGGCGTACAGGGTGGTGCCGAGCATCCGCCACTCGGTGATGGTGCTGTCGTCGCCGCGCCCGGTGGTGGTCGCGGTGAAGGCGCCGACCTTCTTGACCGGGTCGATGGTGCCGGTGAGCGTGCCTGTGCCTTGGCTCAGGCCGATGGTCAGTGTCATGGCGAAGCTGGTCTGTTTCAGATCTCGTGCGGCGTCGGCTAGGAGCTCCGATGCCGGCGGAGCCGGGCTGCTGCCGGGCGTGGTGACGGGGGCAGTGTCGTGGCGGGTGCAGCCTGCGAGTGCGGTAGCGCCGATGAGGACGGCGAGCAGGCCGTAGCGGAGCGTGCGAGTGGGGCTCATCAGGTTCTCCAAGATCTGCGAGAGGTGAAAACGGGGGCGTTCGAAGCGACGGGTGTTGCGAGCAGTTGATGGACTTCCGGAGTTGATCGCGGTAGGCGAACCGCTGGGGTCCGGCGTCAGCGGCGGGCGACGGATTGTGTGGTGGCGGTACGTGCGATCAGATTGAAAGGCTTGACGGGAGTGCCGCTGGTTGGGCTTTGGTCGGCGTCGGGCGGCGGGTGTGCGGCGTTGCGGGGCCGTGGTCGGTGATGTCCTGCTTCTGAGTGGCGTCGCGGCTGGTCAACAGGAGGGTGTCTTGGACCGCCGTGGCGGGATGGGTGGACAGGGCCTGGGGGACGAGGTGTCACGCCTACGGTCCGGGTGCTGGGTGCGGTCGCCGCTCCGGTTGGCGGTCGCGAGCAGGGTGCAGCCGGGCCGGGCCGCCACGGCCGCGGCGGTGACGAGGCCGTTACGACCGGGATCGATACGCAGGGCCTCATCCGTACAGTTGGAGCGGCTGGTAGTTCAGATCGCCGACGTTGATCGGGGTTCAGCGATGGTGGCTGGCCAGGTGACCGGTCTGAGTGCGAACAAGTCGTCCGCGACGTCGCTACCTTCGCTGCTGGGCGACCGGGCCGTGATTTGGGCGTCGATGTCGCCGTGCTGGGCGGTGATGATCTGACGGTGGCCGAGGACGAGTGCCACGACGCATGTCATGACGGCGTTGTGACGGTGTCGACGGCTTTGTCTTGCGGGTGCCGGGTGAGCGTTGCGGGTTCGGCCTGCGCAGAAGCACACCAGGGATAGGTCAGGTCGCCGACGCCGTCGCCCTCGGGGTACGGGGCTCCCTCACCGCGGCGATGCCGACCGGGCGGTCGCGTCCGGGCTGCAGGTGAAGGCTATGTTGCCGGCGCAGGCAAGTGGTGCCGGTGATCGCGCCGCTGACCGGCGTGTCACGGTGGTCGCCTGAGCGACTTGCTGTCACCGGTGGCAGGTCACTGCTCGATAGTGAACTCGCCGCCGGTGACACCGCCCAGGAAGGCCGTCCACTCCGGGTGGGTGAAAAGCAGCACTGGGCCGTCGGGGTGTTTGCTGTCTCGCACGGCTACCTCGTATTCGAGGACGGCGACTTGCACGCAGTTGTTGCCGCCGTTGCCGTTGCTGCGGGAGCTCTTCTTCCAGACGGCGCCGGCCAGCCGGATATCCGTATTCATGGCATTCATCTCCTGATACGGGTTGAGTACGTTGATGCTTATCAACAATGAGCAGGGTTTCTTCGCCGCAAACGACTTGTTGTCGGGGCGCGTTGATGTTAGTCGGGGCGTATCGCGTCGGTCAGCGGGACAGGATGGTGTAGGTGGTGTCGGTGCCGCCGAAGAACTCCTCCGTGAATTTCATGGCGTCCTCGCAGTCGAACAGCCGGCAGCTGAAGATGTTGGCGTGTACCCGGCGGGGGCCTTCGCTGACGTGCACGATGATTGAGCTGGTCTCGATCGCCTGGAATGCAGTGAAGCCGGCCGTGAGGGCGCTGGCGTGGCCGAAGTGGTGCAGCCACGTCTCGCCGTAGGCCTGCATCTTGATCCGTTCGACGAGCCCGGCGGTGAAGCGTCGGAGCGCGTCGGCGTCGGTGATGACGGCGGGGTCGCAGTTGTGGATGTCCATGATGAGTTCGAGGCCAAAGATGAAGTCGCCTTCTGCCGGTTGATGCAAACTTTTCATCGGGCATCACCGTTGGCCGGGTCGAAGTCGTAGGCGACGAAGCTCTGTGTGTCGGCGGTCTGCATAGTGGTGTCCGGGTTGATCCCGGCGAGCAGTTTCAAGGTGATCGCCGGCAGCCGCCGCCGGGTGACGTTGTGGGTACAGAAGTCCGCCACAGCGATGCCGTTGTTGCTGCTGATGTGGGCGTACATGTCCCGCACCAGCTCCCGGAAGCCGTGGAGGTGGCGGGGCATCATGCCGACGAACCCGACGTACCAGATTGCCCGGCGGCGAAAATGCTCGGGCCAGCGCCGGGCGAAGAACGGCGGCGAAATCAGCGGCCATGCCTCGAGATACTGGGTCAGTACCGCCATCCCGGCGAGCTTCCCCGCCTGATCGCGGGCATAGAACTTAAGGATCCGCGGATCGTGGAAGACGGTGGCGAACTCGTCGGGGGTCATCAGATGTCGTTGGGCTGCCGCAGTGTTGACCTCGGCGAAAAGATCGGTGTACAAGGCCCATGCCTCGTCGATGTCGGGCACCGTCGGGTTTGACCGTAGAGCAGTGATGGTCATGGGTCACCTCACGGAAGTGGGAGTCAGGAAGGAAATGGGGTAGGACGGGGGTCGCTACGTGTGGCGGCGGAGATCAGCCGACGGTGGCGCAGGCGGTTCCGAAGCTCTGGTAGCCGTTGACCGTGCCGGAACCGGTGGCGCCGCTGCGCCACCAGAACTTGCTGCAGATCTTGGTGCCCTTGGTGTAGTTGCGGGCGACATTCCAGGTGCCGGTGGTGACCGTTTGGCCGAAGTAGTTGTTGGAGCAGTAGTCCTTGTCCCGGCCGCCGTTGGAGTCGGCGTAGTGCCGGTTGTTGATCAACACCTGGCTGTGGCCGTACCGGCATGTTTTGGCATACAGTCCGACGCGGCTCTTGATCCAGTTGACGTGCAGATTGGTACCGTTTACCGACACGCAGCTAGCGAAGAAATCGTTGTTACATTTCTCGGCACTGGCCAACGCCGGTGAGGTCGCGGTGAATGCGAGACTGAGCGCTGCGGAGGCCACCGCGGTTAGGCGAGCAAGGCTCTTGGTCATGGCTGTCCTTCCGGAAACATCGGTGGCAACCGGCCGAGGCCCATGGCGGATCACGCGGATATACACGACCACATCTTTTATTTCGCCACGAAGCCCTGCGAAACGCTGTCATGTGGTTTCTTTTTTCGAAAGCACACGATTATGCCATCGCGTTTTCATCGTGCTTGCTGTTCCGCCTGCGAGCCATGCCGGTTGCTTCTGTTCTCAGATGACGATGCCGGGTGAGCCGTCGCGCAAATAGATGACGAGGGAGGATGGGGGCTGATGACAGACGAAGGAAGACATCGTTGTGAGTGCTCATCGCAGACGCGGGTCCGTCACGCCAGAAACGTCTATCCCCTGTCACAATCGGTGCCCCTGACCGGTGGGGGCTTCCGCGAGGTAACGCACCTACTAGTGGTCACCGAGCTCACGGGACAAAAGATGGCGTGGTTCGGGGAGCACCCAAAGTCACTTAGGAGGCCACACAGCACGACGTCGCTGCCGGCGAGCACAGTGCAGGAGGTCGCCTGGATCAGCTGAGAGTGAACTGTGCTTCCGGTCCCCTGTGCCATCTCGCGGACTCAGGTTTAGGCTGGTGGGCAGCCCATAGGGCAATCCCCGGGCAGCCGCCTCCGGCAGAATCCGGAGGCGGCTGCTTGCCCTTGCAATGGGAGGCGGCCTTCGAAGTCTTCTCCGCCACGGAGGCTGGGGCACCTGATTGGTGCCGGAGTCGCCTCTGAGGGCAGGCGGCCAGTTCCGTTACGTCGGTCTGGTCCGGCCTGCCGTACATCAGCACTGGCCGCTTCCAGCCTGACCGCACCACGGCCGCTGCTACCAGGACGTTCGTCTGTAGAAAGCGGCGCGGACCGGCAAATCCCGACCCCACCGTAGGCACTACCCTGATCGCTGCGGTCGCAAGGTCACTCGGCAAACCATCGTCAAGCGGGAACGCCGGCAGGGCACCGGTGATGCTCGGTGGCTTCCGCGTCCGGTGAAGCCCACCAACCAATCCCTGACCGCGCCGAACGGGTAATCAACCGGCCCACTTTGGCCGCCAGCACAGCCCTGTCGGTCCTACTGTCCATACGGCTGCAGCGCTCGCCGGCAGCGGCAACCACGCCCCGCGAACAGATCGAGCAAGCACAAACGAACTGCGAAGGAATCAGCCGCCTCGCCCACACCGACCATGCTCGTGGCAATCTCGTCTTCGCCGGGGCGTTGGCGTGGGGCGCTACCTCCTGGGTGCGGCGTCGATCTGTGTCACGTTCCTCCTCCGCCGGGAACTCTTGATCCGCGTAAGGCAATCTTGGCCGTTACCAAACGACCTTAGCCAGAACGGTTTGGCGGGACCAACGCGTTGAATAGCCGCCCCACCACGGCACGCGATCCCCGTCGGTACCGGCCCGATCGCCGTGGTCATCTCCCTCGGGTGGGCGAACCCGGCGGCCTGCGTCAGCGCGCTCACCTGCACCGCCGGATGCAGCCAATACACCAGCCGCAGCAACGCCATGAACTGCTCGTCCAGCGGCGAGTGCACCCGGGCGCAAGCCTGGTCGCACCTGTTCCAGAACTTCGGTGCACCCCTCGACGTGCCGGACCTTCGCGGCTTCCAGGATGCTGCCCGCGGTCACGAGCTCCGTGAGCGCCCGGACGGCAAGGTCGTCCTGGCGACGAGGTCGCGCTGAAAGGCGATGGGGGCTGGCGAAGGGCGATGAACCCTGACGCTCAGCGGTAACGTGTGGCGGGTGGACAGGGCTCGCCGTTTGGGCAACAGACCTACCGCGACACTCGCCTCATCGTCGCCCGCCAAAGAGCAGGCTCCGACGTGGTTCAACTGGCAGGATTTGTCAATCGATTTCCGGGAATCGTGGATGCTCAGGGACGCTGCGCGTCGCAAAGCCGCCACGCCTCGGTCTCCGTCGCACGAGCCTGCCACCCGGTGCCACGACTGATCCAACGGTGCGCATCAAAGCACCAGCAGGAACCGATGCTCAAGGATGCGGGAAAGTATTCGCTCAGGTTCTCAACACTCGAACCCGGCGGATGCTCACACTGAAGCCCTATACGGCAAGTGCACCATGTGGTGAAGGACGGAAGTTCCGTCGTGGCATGGGGGTACGCGTTTCGACCCCCGGACTGTTCGGGCTTTGACTGATGCCGCCAACGAGCAAGCCCAAGCTATGCCGAAAACTCGCTCGGCGACAGCCCAAGCGAAAACCACCTATGAACGGCTCGCGGGACGGAGGGCGTGATCGAGCGGCGACGGCCGGCTGGCGCCGACGCCCTTACCGGGCGGCGTCGGAATGTTCAGGCGGCCGACGATCCGACGGATCGAGGCCGACGTCACCGACGCCACTCGATAGGCCGGCACGCAACACGTGTAAGCCATTCACCTTCGTCGGCTTCCCTGATCATGTTGAAACAGCCGCGCCAATAGGCATGAGCATCATGACACGGCTACTTGGATCGCGAGCCGGTAACAACGTAACGAGTTCGATCTCCCGAACTCCCCCACAGTGGGGCAAGATAAGTGACCGCCGGTCACCATCAGGCGGCACATAGGTTATAGACTCCCCCCAAAGCCGCCTCGCGTCAGGATCGCGATCAAGGATGCTGGCAATTGTTCTATTGAGCCTTTGGTCGTTGGGGGTCCGCGCTCGCTCCACGCGCATGGCCGCAACAGCACGAGGCGCCCAGTCAACCTCCCAGTCGTGAAGTCGAGTGCGTGCTTCGGGTGTAAAGATCCACTGCATTAAGTTTTCTCCGTGGCGGATCCAGGGAAACCATTGATGCATGCGATCGTTGAATGCGACTATTTCCCAGATATGATTAGAGATATAGGCGGGCCACGTGTGCGCATCAAGAAAGAGTTGGAGTGACTCGCCACTC
>NZ_BOMN01000154.1 GCF_016862215.1 Winogradskya humida | reverse complement strand
ACGATCGTGACGCCGACGACCATCCCGACGAACAGGGGCTGGTGGGTGGGCAGGGTGCCCTCGGACTCGGGGGTGACCTTCTGCCGTGCCAGTGAACCGGCGAGCGCCAGCACGAGGACGATCGGCAGGAACCGGCCGAGGAGCATGGCCAGGCCCAGTGCCGTGTCCCACCACGGCGTGTTCACGGTGATGCCGCCGAAGGCCGAGCCGTTGTTGTTGCCTGCGCTCGTGAAGGCGTACAGAACCTCGGAGAGACCGTGTGGTCCCACGTTGAGCGCCGTGCTGTTGTTGCCCGTCGCGAAAGCGGCGGCCGTGCCGGCCAGCACGATCGTCGGTGTGACCAGGAAGTAGAGCGACGCTAGCTTCATCTCCCGCGCGCCGATCTTCTTGCCCAGGTACTCCGGGGTGCGCCCGACCATCAGCCCGGCCACGAACACCGTGATGACCGCGAGGATGAGCAGCCCGTAGAGGCCGGAGCCGACACCACCGGGGGCGACCTCGCCGAGCATCATGTTGACGATCGGCATCATCCCGCCGAACGGCGTGAACGAGTCGTGGAACGAGTTCACCGCACCGGTCGAGGTGAGCGTCGTCGCCGCGGCGAACGTGGCCGAGTCGGGTACACCGAAGCGGACCTCCTTGCCCTCCATCGCCGCGCCGACAGCCTGCGGCACCGTGCCACCGCCGTGCACCTCGAACCCCACGGTCAGCGCCACGCTGGCGATCGCGAGGATGCCCATCACCGCGACGATCGCGTAGCCCTGGCGGTTCTGCCCGACCATGCGGCCGAAGACCCGCGGCATGCTGAACGGGATCAGGAAGATCAGGAAGATCTGCAGCCAGTTCGTCCACGTCGTGGGGTTCTCGAACGGGTGCGCGGAGTTGGTGTTGTAGAAGCCGCCGCCATTGGTGCCGAGTTCCTTGATGGCTTCCTGCGACGCGACCGGGCCGCCGGTGATGTGCTGTGTCGCGCCGGTCAGGGTGGTGACGTCGGTGCCGCCGGACAGGTTCTGCACCATGCCGGCGATCATGAAGACGAGCGCGGCGAGGATGCTGATCGGCAGCAGGATCCGCAGCGTGATCCGGGTCAGGTCGACCCAGAAGTTGCCCAGCGTGCCGCCCTTGCGGGCCGCGAAGCCCCGGATCAGCGCCACGGCGACGGCGATGCCGACACCGGCGGAGACGAAGTTCTGCACCGCGAGCCCGGCCATCTGCACCAGGTGACCCATGGTCGACTCACCGGAGTACGCCTGCCAGTTGGTGTTGGTCACGAAGCTGACCGCCGTGTTCCAGGCGATGTGGTCGGTGACCGCGGGCATGCCCAGCGACAGCCACAGCTTGTCCTGCACGCGCAGGAACAGGTAGAGGAACAGCACCGAGACGGCGGAGAAGGCCAGGACGCTGCGGGCGTACACACCCCAGGTCTGCTCCGCGGCCGGGTTGACGCCGACCAGGCGGTAGACACCGCGCTCGACGCGCGAGGACTTGATGCCGGTGACGACGCGGTACATGTAGTCGCCGAACGGCCGGTACACCACGACCAGGGCGAGGACCAGGGAGATGACGAAGATCCAGCCGGCCATCAGAACTTCTCCGGGAAGAGCAGGGCGGCGACCATGAAGGCGCCGAGCAGGACGGCCACGATCAGGCCGATGAGGTTGACGGCGCTCACCAGCGTTCGACCGCCCGGATCAGCACGGTCAGCGCTGCGAACAGCACCACCGTGAGAAGGACGAACAAGACGTCGGCCACGGAAGGCTCCTTGACGAGGGGTGTTGTGCTTACGTCCAGAAGGAAAGCGCGGCTCAGGCCCGCTGTCTGCGATGTTCACGCGATGACTACACGCACCCGCGTCTTCTTGACGCGTTCTTAACGCCGCACGAGACCGCCGTCACCACCGCGTCAACAAACTCACCGCCGGTGCACCAAGCGCGTTAACACCCCATGCCGGGTGGGTGCTGAGGGCGTATATCCAAGTCATGACGATGCACACCGAGGTGACGACCGAGGACGTCCGGCACGAGGCCGTCGTCTGCATACGGCTCAAGACCACCGTTGCGGGCAGCCACCTGCTCGATCACCTGCGCGCCCAGCCGTTCGTGGTGTCCGCCTGGTGGATAGCCGCCGACATCGACGCCGTGGTGCTGCTGTCCGCGCCCACCATGCGTGAACTGCACCGTGCCGTCGACGACCTCAGCCTGCTCGGCGGCGCCGAAGATGCCGAGGCTCACATGGTGCTGCGCAAGATGAGCCTGGCGACCCCTTGAACACGGCGAGGGGGCTGCCCGGTTCGGGCAGCCCCCTCGCGTTCCTGGGGATCGTCAGCCGGCACGCAGCAGCAGGTCCTCGACCGTCTCCCGACGGACCAGGGTGCGGACCAGCCCCTCGCCGACGCCGAGCACCGCGGGCCGCCCGACGAGCGGGTCCCGGCAGTGGTGGTAGGCGCCGGTGCCCGCGACCGCGAGCAGGTCACCGATGCCGATGTCGTCGGGGAGTTCCAGCGACGAGATCACCATCGTGCGCTCCCCCTCGCTCCCCCCGACGAGCACAGCCGGACGCATCGGAGCCTGCGAGACGCGGCCGATCAGCTGCGCGGAATGCCGCCCCGCACACTGCTCACCCGTCGCGCAGTCAGGCAGGTCACCGTCGAGCGACACCTCCAGATGCCCGCCCATACCCTCGGCCGACACCGCGGTGACCCGGTGCAGCGTCAGACCGGCCCGGGTAACGATCGCCCGGCCCGGGGAGACCGTCAACCGCGGTGGCTCGATCCCGTAACGCTCGGCCGAGAGCCGCAGCATCGCCTGGATCCGCGACGCGAAAGCGGTGAGCGCGAAGCCGCTGTCACGTTTGGCGTACGCGACCGCATGACCACCACCGAGGTTGAGAGCCGGCACACCGACGCGGAACCGGGCGCCCAGGACCGCGCAGAACGCGACCGCCTCGCGCAGGGCCGCCTCGAACGCCTGGAACCGGCTGAGCTGATGCCCGAGCGAGCAGTCCAGCCCGGCCAGGACCAGGTTCGGGCTGGCCAGCACCGTGCGAACGACGTCCACGGCACCGCTGGAGCCGAGCCGGAACCCGTACCGGCAGCGGCCCCGGGCGCCGCCAGCGGGCACTACCCGGACCAGGACCCGCTGGCCGATCGGCGCCCGCGCGACGACCGCCTCGGCCTCCGCGGCAGTGCCGAACACCACCGTCGCGCCGCAGGCGTACGCCGCCTCGAGATCGGCGACGGACTTGGTGGTGCCGCACAGCACGATGGCCGCGGGCCGGAACCCGGCCAGCAGCGCGGTCCGCAGCTCGCCCGCCGAGCTCACGTAGCACCCGAGGCCCTGATCGGAGATCCACCGCCCCGCCGCGACGGTCAGGCCCGCCTTCGCGCTGTACGCCACCGCGCCCGGCCCGAACGCGGTCACGTACTCGGCACACCGCGCCCGCACATCGGCCTCCGACAGCACATGCACCGGCGTGCCGTACGTCGCGGCCAGTGCGGTCATCCGCACCCCACCCACCAGCAGATCGCCGTGGGCTCCCCACGCCGTGGTGAGCGGCCAGACATCACCGTCGAGATGCGGGCGCAACGAGGTCCGCAGGGAGGGCAGCAGTTCGGCGAGCGTCATGACGCCCACCCGGTTACCAGGGGGTCGTAGTCCATGTCTCGACCGTGCACCCGCCCGGCCGGGCTCGGAACGGCTGGATACGCGTCTTTGACACCACCCGGCCGGTTGTTGACGCGGCGGATACGCGTCACCGCGCGAATCTATACGCGGTCTTAACGCCGCGCGGCCGGTGCTCGCCGCGCCCGGATGCAACGATCGCACGCGACATGTCCTGGACACGTATGGAAGGGTTTTCATGGCCGTGACGGAAAAGCACGCCGCACCGCTACGGCAGTGGCTGCTGTCCGGCCTCAGCGACCGCTCCCCGCAGCATCAGGGACCGCACGCCGAGCCCGAGCAGCAGGAGAAGAAGCACTCCTGGTGGCGCGTCATGTGCCTGACCGGCGTCGACTACTTCTCCACCCTCGGCTATCAGCCCGGCATCGCCGCGCTCGCCGCCGGCGTGCTGTCACCGATCGCCACCCTGATCCTCGTGCTGGTGACGCTGCTGGGCGCGCTGCCCGTCTACCGGCGGGTGGCGGCGGACAGCCCGAACGGCGAAGGCTCCATAGCCATGCTCGTCAACCTGCTCTCCTTCTGGAAGGGCAAACTGTTCGTCCTGGCCCTGCTCGGCTTCGCCGCCACCGACTTCATCATCACCATCACCCTGTCGGCCGCCGACGCCACCGCGCACGTCAACGAGAACCCGTTCTGGCCCGACAGCCTGCACGGGCACCGGGTCATCGTCACCCTCGTCTTCGTCGCCCTGCTCGGCGCCGTGTTCCTCAAGGGATTCACCGAGGCGATCGGCATCGCCGTCGGCCTGGTCGGGATCTACCTCGCCCTCAACGTCGCCGTGGTCGGCGACGGCCTGTACCGGGTCATCACCCATCCGAGCCAGGTCACCGACTGGACCACCGCGCTGACCGCTCAGCACAGCAATCCGCTGATCATGGTAGGCATCGCCTTGCTGGTCTTCCCGAAACTCGCCCTCGGCCTGTCCGGCTTCGAGACCGGCGTCGCCGTCATGCCGCACATCAAAGGCGCACCGGGCGACACCGCACAGAACCCGGCCGGCCGGATCCGTGGCGCCAAAAGACTGCTCACCACGTCGGCGGGCATCATGAGCGTCTTCCTGATCACCAGCAGTGTCGTGACGACGGTGCTGATCCCCCATCAGGAGTTCGAGGCCGGCGGCCAGGCCAACGGACGGGCTCTGGCGTACCTCGCGCACGAGAACCTGGGCAGCGTCTTCGGCACGGTCTACGACCTGTCGACCATCGCGATCCTGTGGTTCGCCGGCGCGTCGGCCATGGCGGGGCTGCTCAACCTCGTACCCCGCTACCTGCCGAAATTCGGGATGGCGCCGGACTGGGCCCGGGCCGTACGCCCCCTGGTCCTGGTCTTCACCGCCACCGCCTTCCTGATCACAGTGGTCTTCGACGCGGACGTCGACGCCCAGGGCGGCGCGTACGCCACCGGAGTCCTCGTCCTGATCACGTCGGCCGCCGTGGCCGTGACCCTGTCCGCCCACCGGCGCCGGCAGCCAAAACGCGCGTGGGCGTTCGGCGCCATCTCGGCGATCTTCGCCTACACCACCGTCGCGAACGTCATCGAACGCCCCGACGGCGTCAAGATCGCCGCCTGCTTCATCGCCGGGATCCTTATCATCTCGCTGCTCTCCCGCCTGTTCCGCGCCTTCGAACTGCGCGTGACCAGCATCGAACTCGACGACACAGCGACCTCGTTCCTGCGCGACATCGGCAAACGCAGGATCCGGCTGATCGCCAACGAACCGGACAGCCGCGACGCGCGGGAATACAGCGCGAAGATCGCCCAGATCCTCGCCGACAACGACATGGCCGACGACAAGGACGTCATCTTCGTCGAGATCACCGTCACCGACGCGTCGGACTTCGAAACCGAGCTGAGCGTGCATGGCGCGCTGCTGCACCACCGCTACCGGGTGCTGTCCATGGAGAGTTCCTCGGTCCCCAGCGCCATCGCCGCCCTGCTCCTGCACATCCGCGACACGACCCACCGGTCTCCGCACATCTACTTCGAGTGGACCGAGGGCAACCCGGCGCTCAACTTCATCCGCTACCTGATCTTCGGGCAGGGCGAGGTCGCCCCGGTCACGCGCGAAATGCTGCGCCAGGCCGAACCCGACCGCGGACGCCGCCCACACATCCACGTCGGCTGACTCACACCAGCGTCAAGACGGCGTCAACGAGGAGCCATGCACTGATCGACCCGTCAGCGGTGTCTGTCGCAGGCCTGGACCGACGACTGCGAACGCTGTCGCGCCGCGACGATGGACGAGACCTACGGGCTGTCGAACCTCAGCTATGGCCCGCAGGCGCCGGGGCATGCAAGGGGTATGCCTTCGTGTGCCAGGCGACAAGGGCCGGAATCACGAGGAGCTCGACGCCCAAGGCAGCAGTGAAGACGGGGCTGGGCCAGCCCACCGCCACCACCGAGACGGCGCGGGCCACCCCGCCCGCCACCATGGCCACCAGCAGGGATCGGGTAATCAACGCCCTTGGGACCGGCCTGCGCAGCGACCACCAGAGGGCAACCCCCACGCAGATCCATACACCGTTGAGGAAACGGTATTCGCTGTCGAAATAGTGGCTCGATGCGTTCCCGCTCGGATCCAACGTCACGCCACCGATCACACCCAGCAGGCCGGTGCCGACAGGTATCAGGCCGAGCAGGGCCAGCAGGAGCCGGAGAAGACGTGTCATCCTCGCATGATCACAGATTCTGGAGCCCGCCGGCGACCGGCCACCACAGACCAGACGCAGCGACTGCCGGCCCACCACCCACCTACCAAGAACCCCGCTGCCCGATAACCGTCTCGGAGACGGTCGATGCACAGTAGGTGATCAGTAGGTCCGGGCGATGTCCGCGCGGCGGTTGCGGGCCGGCCGGCTGCTGTCTTGTTGCTGGCGTTCGGGTTGCCTTCGCCCTTGGTGATCTCGTACCCGCGGATGCCCCGCCCGCCCGCGAGAGTGGCGAAGGTGTTGCGGGCAAGGCGTTGGCGCCGTGAACCGGCTGAGCACCAGCATGGACCTGCCGCTCGCCCGCAGCGTCGACCCGTTCGCCGGGACCGTGGTGACCGCGACCGAGACGGGGCAGCTGCCCGAGGCCGGCCAGGCTCGCGCGCCAGACTCCTCGGCTAGGCACCGCTACTGGATGGCCGGCAGAATGCTCAGCGCTACCCGAGGCGTCGCTGCGTCAGCCGGATCAGCACACCCCGTCAGCATCGTCGTCCACCTATGCCGTCCTGCGAGCGCGCCCGGGAAGGACCGGTAGCGGCTGAGGCGCCTGCCGCGCCATCGGGTGAAGTCCATACAGGAACCGGTGGCCAGCGTGGCCATGTCGAGGGACAACGTCCCGCCGAGGTCAGTGACCGTGCGCGTCACTGCCGATCGCCCGCCGCGACGGTCTCTGCCGCGGTGAAGGCGTCTGCCCCATCCAGGCGAGTTCGCTGGAGATACCGGGGGGTGACCTGGGAGATACCGGGGGGTGACACTGTCCACGGCGACGTCGGTCGTGAAGCACGGAGGAGGAGGTTCACTCGATCGAGGAAGATCGACGTGTTTCCGTCGGTAGCGCACGCGGTATACGCCTGCATGCTCTCCGATGTGGTGGTTCGCGCCACGCAACCGACGGCGCTGTTCAACGGCCTGGAACTAGACGTCATCGATCACAAGCGGCAGGCCGAATTCTGGCGTACGGCGCTGGGCGGCGTCGTCAAGTCCGACGGCGACCAGTCCTGGCGGATCCACCCCGGGCCGGGCAGACCCGCTCGAGAGATCTTGCGCCTTCAGCCCGTCGCCGCACTGCCATCCGATGACGCCCGCGTGCACGTCGACGTGCGACTGCCCGGCGCCGGCCCGGACCACTTCCTGGATCGAGGGGCCCGGCTGGTCCGCCGACCGGGAGACGATCCGTGGTATGTACTGGCCGACCCGGAATTCCCCTGGGGCTACCTGGTCTTCGACCCGGTGCCCGGATCTCCCGCGGGCCCAACCGCATGCGCTGGCACGTCGACCTACGCGATCGCCATCCGGAGGCACTCCTCGCGCTCGGCGCCACCGTGATCACCCGTCCGCACCACGACCTCCGCTCGTGGACATTGGCCGACCCCGAGGGCAACACGTTTCACGCCCGTACCGCCTTGCAGCGTCTCAGTCCCTGATCAGTGGCCATGCCGCCGGTGACCAGCTGGCCGGCGACGACCGGCACCCGCGGCCCGAACCGGTTGGTGAT
Source organism: Winogradskya humida (assembly GCF_016862215.1). Lineage (GTDB taxonomy): Bacteria > Actinomycetota > Actinomycetes > Mycobacteriales > Micromonosporaceae > Actinoplanes > Actinoplanes humidus. The sequence continues at coordinate 21,276 of NZ_BOMN01000154.1, read as the reverse complement.
CAGCCCGCTGGTGAAGTTGCCGGTGTCATCATCACCCACCTCGGCGTACACGGGTCCCACAAGCACCGATAGTCCGCTCCCCCACTGACCCGGAATGGTCACGTCGGGCCTCATATGAGGTCCGCTCGGGTCGATAAAGTAGTCATGAACGGTGCGGAGCCCCTATCGACGGATCAGGAGCTGCTCGCCGTGCCCCGGTGGCGCCTGGCCCCCAACGTGGCGGCCTCCGCCGGGGTCGCCGGCCTTGCGGTGATCTGGTTCGTCGTCGCGCTGGTGCGCCACGATCCGCCGGCGATCGGCTGGGTGCTACCGATGTCGGCCGTACTGATCGCTGCCTGGGGTGCCTGGCGGGCCGGAACTCCACAGACCGCAGACATGCCCCGCCGGTATTTCTGGCGTTACGTCGCCGTGGGCGTGACCCTGATCGGCCTCGGGTCGGTGAGCAACGGCTACGACTACCTCACCGCGGGTTACAGCAACCAGGTCAGCGGGCTCACGTCGGGCATCTACCTGACCGGGCTGCTGGTGATGATGGTCGGACTGCTGCGCATCCCGGGCACCCGCCGCGCGCGTGCCGAGTGGACCCGCTTCGGACTGGACATCGCCACGGTCATCGTCACCGTGCTGACGTTTAGCTGGCACCTGCTCTACCCGGCCTGGGCGACCGGTGGTCTCGCCGGGACCTGGTCGGAGCTGGCCGTCATCGGCGGCGGGTTCATCTGCGTCTTCGCCTTCGTCAAGGTCGCCTTCACCGGCACCGGGGCGATCGACCGCCGCGCCCTGCACCTGCTCGGGCTCACCGGTGCGGTCGGCGCCGGCGGCGGGGCCACCGCTCCCCTGCTCGCCGCGTTTCCTGGTGTCGCCAACGGGCCGGTGCTCATCCCGATCGTGTGCCTGGTGCTGTCTCTGGCCGTGGACCGCCAGCTGCGGGCGGCCCACCAGCTCACGCCGGCGTCGAGGCCGCTGTCGCGGCGCCCGAGCATGATGCCGTACGCCGCCGTGCTGACCACCGGCACGTTGCTGCTGATCAGCGCGCACGACCGTACCGATGACATGTTCGCCGTCGCGGTCGGGGCGGTGACCGTGACCGTACTGGTCGCCGTTCGCCAGGTGATGGCACTTCGTGACAACGCTGCCCTGGTGACCCATCTCGACGTCCGGCTCCGCGAGCTCGGCGAATACCAGCAGCAACTCACCCACCAGGCGACCCACGACGTTCTCACCGGGCTGGCCAACCGCGTCGCCCTCGACCGGGACACCGCCGAAGCCCTCGCCGCCGACCCGGCAGCGGTCGGCGTAGCCCTGATCGACCTGGACAACTTCAAGATCATCAATGACGACCTCGGCCACGCCGTCGGCGACGCCCTGCTCACCGCCGTCGCGGCCCGCCTCAGCGCGCACGTGCCGCCGGGCACCACCGTGGCCCGGCTCGGCGGCGACGAGTACGTCCTGCTCCTTCGCACAGGCAGCACCGCCGACCACGAAGCCGCCCTGATCCGCCTCACCGAGCAGCTGCGGCGCCCGGTCTCGGCCTGCGGGCACGACCTGGTCGTCGAGGCCAGCATCGGCCTCGCCCCGGCCGGCAACGGCGCCGGCACCGCGGACGAACTGCTCCGCCGAGCCGACGTCGCCATGTACGAGGCGAAGAGCCAGGGCCGCGGCCGCTACGTCGTCTACACCCCCGACATGGACCAGCACGGCGCCGAGCAGGCCAGGATCGCCGCCGACCTGAGGGTCGCCATGGACACCGGCCAGTTGCACCTGGTCTACCAACCGATCGTGGCCATGGCCGACAATTACCTGTACGGCGTCGAAGCGCTCATCCGATGGAACCATCCGCAACGCGGCCCGGTCGGCCCGGTCGACTTCATCCCCGCCGCCGAACGTACCGGACTGATCGTGCCGCTCGGCGCGTGGATCCTCGGCGAAGCCTGCCGGCAGGCCGTCCGATGGCAGCAGGAACTCGGCGACCGGGCCCCGCACACCGTCAGCGTCAACGTCTCCGCCCGTCAGCTGCGCGAGGCGGGCTTCGCCACCGACGTCGCCGCCGTGTTGCAGCAGACCGGGCTCGCACCGGACCGGCTCACCATCGAGGTGACCGAGACCGCTGTCTTCGACGGCGGCACCGCACTGAACGAACTCCACGCGATCAAAGCCCTCGGGGTCACGATCGCCCTGGACGATTTCGGCACCGGGCATTCCTCCCTCGGGCTCCTGCGCACCTGCCCCGTCGACACCCTGAAAGTCGACAAATCATTCGTCGACGACGTCACCCTGGGTGGCCAGCAGGCCGTGGTCGCCGAGGCACTCATCCACCTCAGCAACGGGCTCTCCCTGCGCGCGGTCGCCGAAGGGGTGGAGACCGCCGAACAGGCCGATGCCCTGTACCGGCTGGGCTACCGGTACGCCCAGGGCTATTTCTACGACCGGCCCATGCCGGCCGCGGACATCTCGGGCCGGCTCAGCGAACCCGGGATGCGGCTTTCGCGTCCCTGACGCGACAGAAGCTGAGCCGAAACTGGCATCAAGGTCGAACTCGCCGGCCAGGGCCAACCTATGCACGCGCAGGCCTGCTCATGTCCGTAGACGCCGCTTCCCACCAAGCCGGATTGCCGCGATACCAGTCGACCGTGCTCTTCAAGCCTTCCCCGAAATCGCGACGGGGCGAGTAGCCGAGCTCGACGGCTGCTTTGCGGCAGTCGAGGGAGTAGCGGCGGTCGTGGCCCTGACGGTCCTCGACCTCACGGACCATGTCCCAGCCGGCACCACAGAGCCGCAGCAGGCGATCGGTGACCTCGCGATTGGACAGCTCCTCGCCCCCGCCGATGTTATAGATCTCGCCCGGCCTGCCATGGCGCCGGACGAGATCCACGGCATCGACGTGGTCGTCGACGTGCAGCCAGTCGCGGCGGTTACGGCCGTCACCGTAGAGGGGCACGGGCCGGCCGGAGATCAAATGTGTCACGAAAAGCGGAATCAGTTTCTCGGGAAACTGCCGGGGGCCGTAGTTGTTGGAGCAGCGGGTGACGCGTACATCCAGGCCATAGGTCCTGTGGTAGGCCAGAACAAGCAGATCGGCGGCGGCTTTCGCGGCTGCGTACGGCGACGTGGGACATAGCGGCGCCGTTTCGCTCCAGGATCCCGTGTCTGTCGAGCCATAGACCTCGTCGGTCGAGATGTGTACGAACACGGCCGCGGGGCCGTGGTGGTGCAGGACCGCGTCGAGCAGGTTCTGAGTACCGCAGACATTGGTCTGTACGAAACCACGCGGCCGGGTGATCGATCGGTCGACGTGGGTCTCCGCGGCGAAGTGCACAATCGTGTCGTGCTCGGCGACAAGGGTGCTGATGAGAGTGGAGTCGCAGACGTCGCCCTGCACGAAGGTCAGTCGTGGGTCCTGCTGCGCCTCCGCAAGGTTCGCGGCACGGCCGGCGTACGTCAGCAGGTCGAGAACTGTTACCCGCATGTCCCGGTCGGCGTGGTCGGCGAGCACCCGGCGAACGTAGTGCGAACCGATGAAACCGGCACCACCGGTGACGAGAATCCGTTCGCCGCTCACGGGTCCGCCGTGCTGTAGAGCGGTGCGTAGCGGTGCACGAGGGTGTGGAGGTCCTCCGCTCCGTCGCGCGGTGAACCGAGGCCGGGTATCAGGTGGTGCAGCTTCGCCACCGACACGGTCGCCGCTGCTGGTGGCGCGTCGACGAGGTGCACCGTCGCGGCGCGGCCGAGTGCCGATTCGATCGCGGCGACGATGTCGGGCACCGGGTGTGGCAGGCCGGTCGCGACGTTGATCACCTCGTCGCTGATCCCCGCGCCGGCCAGGGCATCCACGGTCCTCACCACGGTGACGACATCGATGAGGTCCCGGGCCGCGTCGCGGTGCACCCGGACGTAACCGGTCCCCACCGCCCGCACCATGGCGGGGAAGAACTGGTGGGAACGCTGGTACGGGCCGACGGCATGACTGACCCGCAGGACGAGCCAGGGTGCACCGCTTGCCGCGACCAGGCGCTCGAGCCGCAGCTTGTGGTGGCCGAACGCGGACGCCGGGTTGACCGGGTCGTGCTCGGCGACCGGTGCCGTGGTGCTGCCGTAGAGGGCATGCGAGGCGGTCGAGAAGAGGATGACGGTGCGCTGCTCGAGGCGGCAGCGGAGTGCCACGTCACGGACGAGGTCTGCCTCGCGGTCGAGGTCAGCTCCCGTCGCGGCCGTGCTCGAGGCGCCTGCCGCGATGGCGACGACGCGATGATGGCGCCCCGCCAGGCAGGCGAGGTTGCGGGCCAGGAAACCTCTGCCGATGATGTCCACCGGCTGCTAACGGAACAGCGTTTCGAGCTCACCGAGCATCTCGTCGGTCAGCTGCAGGCGAGTGGCCGCCAGCGCGGCATCGAGATGTTCGCGGGTTCGCGGGCCGATGACTGCCGCATCGATGTGCGGGCGTGACAGCACCCAGGAAAGCGCGATGTCGGCCGGTGGGTGCCCGATCGTCCGGCACAGTTCCTCGAACCGTCGCACCACGAACTCGAATCGGGGCAGCGCCGCCTGGGCACGTCCTTGTGCCGACTTCATCGCCGTGCCGGCCGCCATCTTGCTCAGCACACCGCCCAGCAGCCCGCCGTGCAAAGGTGACCACGCGACGACGGCCATGCCGTACGCCGCGGCCGCGGGCACGATCTCGGTTTCCACGTGCCGGTCCACCAGATTGTAGAGGCACTGCTCGGAGACCAGGCCGAGGATGCCGCGGCGCGCGGCGCGCTCCTGGGCCGCCGCGATGTTCCAGCCCGCGAAGTTGGACGACCCCACGTAACGCACCTTGCCCGCCCGGGTCAGCACCTCCATCGCCTGCCATACCTCCTCCCACGTGGTGTGCGGATCGACATCATGCATCTGGTAGAGGTCGATCCAGTCGGTGCGCAGACGCCGCAACGAGTCGTCACAGGCAGCGATGATATGGCGGCCGGAAAGCCCTCTGTCGTTGGGCCAGTCGCTCATCGGGTGGCAGACCTTGGTGCCGAGCACGACGCGGTGCCGGCGATCTCCACCGAGCGCGAACCATTCGCCCAGCAATTCTTCCGTGAATCCGCGATGCTTCTGCCATCCATAGTCGTCGGCCGTGTCGAAGACGTTGATTCCGGCTTCGAGAGCGGCGTCCATGAGCGCGAAGCTCTCCTTCTTGGGCGTTCGCACACCGAAGTTCAAGGTTCCGAGCATGAGCCGGCTCACCTGCTGGCCGCTGCGTCCAAGATAGACGTAGTCCATGATGTGTCACCGACTCCCCCGGCCGCGTGCCATTGACCGGCACCCTGGATAGCTATCTAATACTAAAGCATGAGCGTGGATGTTCGTAGTGATCTGAGGGCTTGGTTCTCGGCGCTGCGAACGACAGCGCGGATGGACGTCCGACGCACCTCCCTCACATCGCTGCCCGGCTGGCGGTGGGATCCGGAGACCGGCGACCTGCGTCACGACACCGGCCGATTCTTCGCCGTGTCGGGCCTGGCCGTGTACGAGCCGGGCGACCGGAGACCCCGCTGGGAGCAGCCCGTCCTGCTTCAGCCGGAAACGGGGATCCTGGGCCTGCTGAGCCGCGGCACCGGCCCGGGGCGGGAGTTCCTGCTCCAGGCGAAGGTGGAGCCCGGCAATCAGCACGGCCTGGAACTGGCCCCGACCGTGCAGGCGACGCAGAGCAACTACCTGCGCGTGCACCACGGCCGCAGGGTGCTGTTCGCGGAACACTTCCGCAAGGCGCGACAGGCGCCGCTCGTGGACGTCGCCCAGTCCGAGCACGGCGCGTGGTTCTGGCACAAGCGCAACCGTAACCTGATCGTCGAGGCTGACCGGGAGGTCGAACCGCCTGCCACGTTCCGGTGGTTCTCCCTGACCCAGGTGCACGGCCTGCTACGCCACGACGACGTCGTGAACATGTCGGCCCGATCGGTCCTGTCGTGCCTGCCGCCGGGGCGGCCGGCGACCCCGGCCACCCACTCCCTCGCGGAGCTGCGGTCCTGGCTCACCGCCGTCCGCCGCCGCTGCCGCGAGTCGGTCCTGATCACGCCCTTACGCGCGCTCAACAGCTGGCGATGCGACGATGACCGGATCCACCGTCCCGGCGATCCGCTGTTCGAGATCATCGGCGTTCAGGTGCAAGCGGCCGGGCGCGAGATCGACCGCTGGGCGCAGCCCGTCCTGCGTCCCTTGGCGACCGGTCTGGCCGCCTTCGTGGCCGTACGGCGAGCGGGTGCGCTGCACCTGCTGGTCTGCGCCCGGTTCGAGCCGGGCCTGCGCCGCCGGGTCGAGCTGGCACCCACCGTGCAGTGCATCCCCGGCCGGGTGACGGCGTCCGGCGGGACCGGCCGGCCCCCGCATCTCGACACCGTGCTGACCGCTGGAGCGGACAGAACCCTGCTGGACGTCACCCTTTCCGAGGAGGGCGGCCGGCTCTTTCACGCGCGTAACCGGTACGTCGTGGTGGAGGCGGACACGCCCGTGCCGGAGTCCGAGTACTTCCGCTGGATGACCCCCCATCAGTTGCTACACCTGCTGCGGCTGGACGGCTACGTCAACGTTCAGGCCCGCACCCTCCTCGCGTGCCTGCGGGGTTGCCCCGAGGCAGGAATCGACTGAACCCGCGCAACCCCTCCTCCGGCATCGACCCCAAGGAGTCACCCGTGTCGAGCAAAACGTTCTTGTCCCTGCTCCCCTGGCCTGGGCAGGATCCGCCGGACCGCGGCGACGGCGCGTCGCATGCTCCGGGATCACGGGATCCCGAGACCGGACATAAGCGCAGGTTCGGGGACCAGCCCCCCGACGACCAAGCGGACCAGACCGGCGGGCAGCCGGGACGGATGCCGTGACAACGCACGAGATCACCACACTCGCAGTCGCGTACGCCTCTGACGTGGGGGCGAACTCGGCGCCACCAGCGGCGACCGCTGCCCTCACCACCGTCGCCGTGGTGTCCTCGGTGGTGGCGGGAAGTCTCACCCTGCTCGGGGTGCACCCGCGCGGTGGAGATCAACCCGGCGAACCGACACCCGATCAACTGGCTTTGCGTCGTGGTGCTGCTGTCGCGGCAAGCCTGACCTGGCTGCTCACCGCGGGCGCGACCGGACGGTGGTCCCCGCTCGTCGTACTGCTGTCCTTGGCTGCCGCGGTCATGGCGGCGGGCAGAGCAGTACCGCGGCTGCTGCGGCTCGCGGCCGTCACGGCGACGATCGCCCTGCTGCTGCCCGCGACGGCGGTGTTGCACTCAGGCGGCGGATCGGGTGTCGGGCCGGCCGTCGCAGGAGCCCTGCTGGGCGTGGGCGCTCTCGCTGTCGCCGCTGTTTCGCTGACGGACGGCACCGGACGTTCCTCGATCGGCGGCTCGGTGACGGCAGCGGGGTCCGGTCCCGGATCCGCTGTCACGGCGGCGAGTGCCCCGCTGGTGCGCCGCCCGGCGGTCGCGGCAGTGGCCGTCCTGACCGCCGTCGTGGTCGTCGCCGGCTTGGTCGTCACCGGCTCCGAGCCGCCGGCGCCACCTGCGCCAGCCGGTTCGCCGGTGCTGCGGCGGCTCGAGACGTTCCCGGGTGCACCCATGGTGCTCATCGTTCCCGGACGGCCGGGTGCGAACGTCGTTCACCTGCTAACCACCGGGGCGCAGATAGGTACCGCTGCCGATGCTCTGACCCCCACCACGACACGGCCCGGCGCCGGCCCGGGGTGGGCCGACGTCCAGCTCGTTCCCGGCCGCAACCGCATCTGGCTGCGAGCGGGTGGCGTAGTGACATCGATGGATGTCGACGCTGGTCCGGCCACATCCGCCCCCGATCCGGCTGCGGATCTGCCCGAGTGTGCCGCAAGCATTCTGGGTGGCCTGCTCGCCGGCCGACCGGCGCGGGGTCACGAATGCCCGGCCGACCGGCTCGTCCCCGCGGACGTCCGGGCGCTGAACGCCACCGTGGACTTCCTCGCCGGCCGAAAGGTCCCGGCCCTCGCACTCGTGGCCGACCAGAGCACACGCGGCACCGAGGCCGCCGCCGCGGTCCGGGCACACGCACGCGTGGCCGGTCTGCGGGTCGCCGAACCCGGCGCCGGCCGGATGCCGCTGCTGATCGTGTCCGGCTGGGCCGGAGCCGACGACGCGCTCCGGCGGGTGGCTACGAACTCCCTCGCCGCGGAAGGTGCGTACCTTGCGCCGTGGCTGCTCGACTCCGCGCTGCTCGACATGCCGGCTGGGCAGGTCACAGGAGTCGATTTCGATCCCGGCGGGCCGGCAGCGAACGCGTACCTCTCAGCCCTGCACGCAGCCTTTCCGGGAGACCCGGCATGCAGCGGCGGCTTCCGGTCCTTCGCCGGGGCTAACGCGGACAGCACCGGTGCACCCGTACGCCTGTTCGCGAGTTCCCGGATCGTCATGCCGGGCATGAGCGGCCACAGCGGTCACGGCGGCACGCTTCGCTGGTTGCCGGACGGCGCCGTCACGGCGGTGACCGGGCCGCTCAGCTGACGCGTGCCGGCCCGGCCACCGCTCACGACACGGCGACGTCGGGCACCCGCACCGCCGGCATGGCGACCCGCGTCGGCACGTCCGTCCACTCGCGGGGCAAGGTGGGCGTCGTCAGGCCGACCTCGGTGATGCGTGACATCAGAGCGACCGGGCTCTCGTTGATGCGGAAATCGCGGACGGCGCCGACCACCTGCCCGTCCTCGACGAGGTAGACACCGTCACGGGTGACACCGGTCAAGGTGAGCGTCATGGGGTTCACCTCGCGCAGGTACCACAGCGAGGTCACCAGCAGGGCCCGGGTACTGCCGCGCACCATCTCGTCGAGGTTGCGGCCACCCGGGCCGGCCTCCATGACGAGATTACCGATCCACGGCGTGAGCGGACGCCGGCTGACCCTGGCGGAATGCCGGGTCTGCACCAGTGCGCTCAGCACCCCCCGGTCGATCCACCTCGTCGGTGCCAGCGGCGCGCCGGTGTCGAAGACGCTGCCCAGCGAGCCCGGGGACCGGACCACCGTGAACGGCCGGCACAACAGGCCGGGTTCCTCGGGGTTGCTGCGCACCGTGATCGGTAGTTCGCTGAGCCGCTCCCCCAGGCGGGTGCCGTCCGTGGCGGCGAACACGCTGTTGCCGTCGAGGGCGTCCTGCGCACCGGCGGCGAGGTAGAGCCGCACCATGAGATCGGCGACGCACGAAGGAGCGAGTATCAGCTCATGACGACCGGGCGGCAGCCCCACCACACGGCGGGCCGAGTCGAGCCGGTGGCCCAGCGTCTCCTGCCGTTCCCGCAGGCCCAGCCCGGCGAGGTCCGGACCCGCCGCGCCCGTCCACGATCCGGCCCCGCCGTCGGGCTCGCGCAGGGACAGGTCGAGCAGGGCCGACGTCGAGACGTGAGCACGGCGCAGTCCCGCCGTGGAGGCCACCGATGTCGTACGGACCCGCTGCTGCGCGTATCCGAACGAGGCCCGGCGGGTCGCGGTCAGCAGCCGGGCCGACTCCGCCAACTCATCCGCGATGGAGCGGATCGCCGCGGTGGGAGGCTCCGGGTGGTCCGCCGGGGCGTCGTCCACCTCCTCCTGTGCCGTGAGCAACGGCTCGGCCGAGGGGTCGGCCGGCGCGTGATGGGCGATGCGCTCGGCGCCGGCGACCAGGTCGTGCAACTCCTCGTCGTCCAGCGCCCCCACGTGCGACAGCGCACCCACCGACCGGCCGTGCACGGCCATGACGCTGATCCGGGTGTCGTCGACAGCACCGGCAGCCGTCACCGCCCCGGCGGCCCAGCGCAGGTGGGCGGCCACCGTCCGATCGATCACCACAATCAGGTCACCGGTGCCGGTGTGCTGCGCCAGCGCACGCTCCGCCAGCTCCGCGGGGGTCATCGCGGCACGTCGCGTTCGGCGTCGACCACGCGTACCCCGGTGAACACCGCCGCCGGTGCGCCGTGACTGACCGCCGCGGCCTGTACCGGCTGGCCCTTGCCACACAGATCCGCGCCGAAGGTGCCATAGGTGGAGGAGTTACCTACGGCGACCAGTGACCGCCAGAACGTCAAGGTGTCGGACTGGTACGCCGCCCCGTCGACCTGACCGGCCAGGCGACCGTTGCGGATGAGGTGACATGCCTGGGCCGTGAACTGGAAGGACCGGCGCTGCGAGTCGATCGACCAGCTGTCGGAGCCGGTAAGGTACAGCCCGTTCTCGACGCCGGCGATGAGTGCAGTCTCATCCGGGCCGGCCGGGTCGGGTTGCAGGGAGACGTTCGGCATCCGGGAGATTGCCTCGTGCCGGGCCGATTCGGCGTACGCGCACCCGGTCGACCGGTCCGCTCTGGCCCTGGCCGCGGTGCGCCGGTCGGTCTGCGCACCGACCAGTACTCCGCGGTCGACGAGCGTCCAGTCCTGGGCGGCGACGCCTTCGTCGTCGTACCCGGCCGAGGCGAGGCCGTACGCACTGGTCCGGTCGGCTGTCACCGTCATCAGCGCGGAGCCGTAGAGCAACGACCCGACATCGCCCGGGCGTACGAACGAACCGCCCGCGTAGGACGTCTCGCTGCCCAGCATCCTGTCCATCTCGGTGGCGTGCCCTACGGACTCATGGATCGTGAGCCACAGATGTGACGGCGCCAGCACCAGGTCATAGCTGCCCGGCTGGACCGGCCGCGCCGCCAGCTTTCCCGCCAGCAGTTCGGGCAGACCGGCCAGCTCGGCGTTCCAGTCCCAGCCCTGGCCGCAGACGTACTCCCAGCCACGCGCCGTGGGCGGGCCCACGGTGCGCATCGAAGCCGCGCCCCCGGAGGACCGCTCGCCGACGGCCACGACCTGCGGGTGAATCCGGGTGCGCTGCTGCACGATGCTGCTGCCGTTCGTGTCGGCGTAATACTTGTTCTCCCTCGCCACCGTTACCTTCGCCATCACGTGGGCCACCACCGGATGGGCCAGCAACCGGGTGCTCCACGTGTCGAGCAGGCCCACGACCTCCGCGGCGGGAACGGCGAACGGATCGCGCTCACAGGGTGACGACCACACGGCATGCCCGGCGGGTCGCTCATCGGCCGGTGGGAACGCCGATCCGGCCCGGCTGCCCGCGCCGGCCATGGCGACAGCGTACTCGGCGGCGCGAGCGGCGCCCGCCGTGGTCAACTCGGCGACCGATCCGAAGCCCGCCGTGCCCCGGCAGCTGACCTGGACACCGAGCGCCAGGTCGACGAGGTCGTCGCTGCCGCGGGGCCGGGCGTCGTACAGGACGGTGTGGGCTGTCCGGATGCGCTCGATCCGGACAGCCGCCTCGTCGGCACCCAGTTTCAGAGCTGTGTGCAGTGCCGCGTCGGCCAAGTCGCGCAGCGGCAACGCCTGGAAGCGCGCCTCGATGACGGGATCCACCGCTGTCACCGGCTCACCCCTCCAGCGCGGCCGTCATGGCGGCAATATGCTCAGGTGTCGCGCCGCAGCAACCACCCGCGAATGCCAGCCCGTAGTTGTCACGCCACGTGGCCATCAGTGCGCCGAACGCCTTGGGTTCCCACGACCCGTTGACGCCGTCACGGTCCTCGAGGTTCGGGTACGCGCCGATCGGTGCGGCCGTCACGTCCGCGAGGACATCCAGGCACCGCTGGGTACGTACGGGATCCGAGCAGTTCACCATCACGGCCGCCGCCCCGTCCGCGACCACGGCCCGGGCCGCGTCGGCAAGCGGTTCGCCGGACAGCAACCGGGCCTCGTCGCCGCACACGAAACTCACCCAGCCCGCCATGCCGGCCGCCTGTACCTGCTCCAGCGCGGACCGGGCCTCACGCGCGGTGTTCATCGTCTCGATGAGAACCGTGTCCACACCGGAGCGGGAGAGCTCGACGGCGAGCCAGCGATGCTCGGCCCGCAGCTCGTCGTCGTCAGGCACCAGATCGGGCCGGTAACAGTCGGCCACCGGGGCCATCGAGGCGACCACGTGGGTGCCGGGTCCACCGGCAGCCTTCTGCGCGGCCTGCGCGACACCGACGGCGGCATGCACCATCCAAGCCAGTCCGGCGTCCTGCAGGCCGGCCGCCTGCAGGGTACGCAGATTCGCCCGGAACGTAGCCGCAGTGATCACCTGGGCGCCCGCGGTGAAGAACTGTTCGTGCAGTGCCCGCAGCACCCGCCGCTTCGCATCGCTGAGCAAGGCCCAGTTCGTCCACCACGGAGGTGTCATCGCGATGCCTGCTGCCTCGAGCCCGGATGCCGTTCCGCCGTCGAGCCTGATCGTCGTCCTGGTCGTCGCTGTCTGGTCCACGCTGTCCTCCGTCAGTGGGTCGGTGACACGTCCTGGATCGCGCCGATCAGGTCGTCGACGAGGTCCGCCGGATCTTCGATGCCCATCGACAACCGGATGAGGTTGTCGGTGACACCCAGCCGCAACCGGGTCTCCCGCGGCACCGGGCGGTGAGTCATGAACGCTGGACATTCGATGAGTGACCGCACTCCGCCCAGGCTGACCGCGGGAGCGAACAGACGGCAACGGTCCATCAGGGCGGCGGGGTCGCCTTGATACTCGAAGCTGGCAAGCGCGCCCGGTCCCCGCATCTGCCGGCAGGCGATCTCGTGCCCGGGATGCTCGGCGAGCCCTGGGAAGTGCACGGCGGCCACCGCCGGTTGTGCCGTCAGCGCGGCCACCACCGCGCGAGCGTTGTCCACCTGCCGGGCAACCCGCAGCGAGAGCGTCTTGACACCGCGGTGGATGAGGAAGCAGTCCATCGCACCGGCTGCGTTGCCCGCCATCGTGCGGTAAGCGAGGAATCTCTCGTGCAGGTCAGCGCTGTCGTAGACGAGCGCACCGCCGAGCACATCCAGATGGCCACCGAGGAACTTCGTGGCGCTGTACAGAGAGATGTCGGCCCCGAGCGCGAGCGGTTGCTGCAGCGCGGGGCTCGCGAGCGTGTTGTCCACGAGGACGAGGGCGCCACGGTCATGTGCGACGGCACTGACGGCGGCGATGTCGGCGATCTTCAGCAACGGATTGCTGGGTGACTCGAGCCAGACCATGTCCAGTCGTCCGGCGGCTTGCGCCAGCGCGCTGTCGCGGTGCTGCGCGTCGCTGAGGTCGACCTGGTCGACGGTGACACCCTGCGCACGGGCAAGGTCGAGCAGCTGGTGGGTACCGCCATAGACGTCGTCGGAGGCCACCAGCCGGTCTCCCGCCCGCAGCAGCGACAGCGCCGTCATCGCCGCAGCCTGACCGGAGGCGTACGCCGTGGCGAAGCCGACGTCCTCGAGGGCCGCCAGACAGCGCTCGAGGTCCTCGCGGGTGGGGTTCTCGCCGCGGCTGTAGAAGTAGCGTGGCGGGTCCTGCGCGGAACGGGAATACGTCACCGCCAGGTGCAGTGGTGGCACGATGTCGCCGCTGCCCGGGCTCGGGGTCTGGCCTTCGTGCACGAGCCGGGTGTCGAAGCGCACGGCGGGTCAGAGGAAGCGCGTGGTCGGCTGCTCGGACGTCCAATAACCTGGTCGTACCGTGCGGAGGGCGTCGTGCACCCGGGCAAGATCCTCGATCGTGTTGTAGACACCGAACGACAGACGTACGGTGCCCAGCAGGCCGAGGTCGTCGAGGAACGTGCTGGCGCAGTGCACCCCGCACCGTACGGCGATTGCGTGCTTGTCAAGGTGACCGCCGACGTCGTACGGGTGGATGCCGTCCATGACAAAGGAAACCAGTCCGCTCGGCCCGGCGGCGGGAGCACCGATGATCCGTGCGCCGGGGATGTCGGCGAGCATGTCGGACGCCGCCCGGACCAGTGTCTCGTCGTGGGCGCGCACGGCATCCCAGCCCAGCGATTCGAGGTAGTCGCATGCCGCGGCGAGACCTACCGCTCCGGCCACGTCGGGGGTTCCCGCCTCCCACCGGGCCGGCCCCCCGACGTATCGCACCGGTTCGCAGGCGGACACGCCTTTCACCGTTCCCCCACCGACCTGATAGGGCTGCAGGTCGGTCAGGAGTCCGTGGCGGGCGTAGAGCACTCCGGTGCCCATGGGCCCGTACATCTTGTGGGCGGAGAAGCAGTAGAAGTCCGGGTCGATATCGCGAATGTCGGTGTGGCCGTGGGCGACTGCCTGTGCGCCGTCAACGACGGCGTACGCACCGGACCTGTGTGCCGCCGCCACCATCTCCTTCACCGGGTTGACAGTGCCGAGCACATTGGACACGTGGATGATTGCCACGAGCGGAACGTCCGGCCCCAGCGCCGCAGCGAAGTCGGCAGTGTCGACCGCACCGTCCGCCCCCACCGGCACGACGGTGAGTTCGGAGGCACTCTCCTCGCACAACCGCCGCCACGGGAGCAGGTTCGAGTTGTGCTCCATGCCTGTCACGACCACTCGGTCGCCTTTGCCGACCACCCGCCGTCCGATGGTGGCGGCCAGCAGGTTCACCCCGTGCGTGGTGCCGCCGGTGAAGATGATGTCATCGTCCGCGCCTGCTCCGATGGCCTGCCGAACGGTTTCCCGGGCCGCGTCGTGGCGTTCGGTGGAGGTCATGGCGAGCTGGTAGTAGCCGCGACCCACGTTGCTGTTCGCGTTGGTGTAGTAATCGATCAGGGCGTTCAGTACGGCGGCGGGCTTCTGGGTGGTGGCCGCATTGTCCAGATAGGCGAGAGCGGCGCCGGGCGCACCGGTGGAGTAGAAGGGGAAGTCGTCGCGCACCGCGGCGTCCAGCGGCTTCCCGCTGCGGCGGGCTTGCTGAATCGTGCTGCTCATGAGTTCTCCCGGGAGTCGAAGAGCGTCAGATACCGATCGAGCAGTTCGCGGTCGAGCAGAGCCCATTTCTGCGGTGGGTACGGCCGGTCGCGCGGCGCGACGTACCCCGGGTCACCGGCCCGGCGGGGTAGCCCGCGCGCGTCGAGCAGATGCGGGCCGTAGAAGAACCAGCAGATCTGGGCGACCTGTTCGGTGAACAGCAATGGGTGCAGTGGTGGAGGGTACATCAGCAGATGGCAATAAGCTGCGGCGAACTCTCCGCGGACGCCGAAGCTGTTGTCGAACATGCAATGGCCGAAGATGTCGTGCACAGCACGGAAGACGTCGTTGTGCGCGAAGGGAATGCCCGCTGCCTCGACGGTGCTGCGACCGCGCAGCGGGTGTGATCCAGCTTCGCCGTCGTCCCCGTGGCCGTGCCGGGTGAGAAAGACCCGCAGCGTTCCGGTGGTGTGGAAGCTGCGGCGCAGGTCGGCGGAGTCGGCATACGGCTGACCTGGCTTCCGCCACGGCAGCACCTTCACTCCGGCGGCGGTGACGGCCTCGAACTGAGCGAGGTTCTCCCGGGTCAGAAGTTTATAGAGCTCGGCGGTGCGCTGGTCGCCGGACTGTGGCGCCGCGTCGTAGGCGGCGGCGATGTCGATACCGAGCTGCTCGTCCGGCCGGGGCGGGGGCGGCCCCGCACCGGCAGGGAAGAACCAGTGCCCCGGCAGCCATGGACGGGAACGGAGATAATCCTGCGCGATGCCCACCAGGCCCACATCGGGCGAGGCGTTCCCCAGCATCGGATCTCCCCAGCGACGTCGGACAGCCACCGGGGAATACTATCTCTTTATAAAGCCTATTGCGAGCGTTCGATGCCCGCTCCGGAAGGTCACCGGGGCGACGCCACGGCGGCCGCGCTGGTCTCCAGACCGAGCAGATCACAACAGCGGATGACGGCCTCAGCATCACCCTCGAGCTTGAGTTTGCCCTGGATCATCGCCATGAACGGCGTGACCCGGCCGGACCCGATCTGCACGAATGTCGCCGCGTCCGTCGTGGCGACCATGGCGGGCGACACGGAGGGACCCCGAACCGCACTCGCGGCGTTGCCGCCCACGGCGATATGGAATACCTCGTTGTCGACGTGGAACTCGTAGTTCTCGTCGAACGGCGGGACACGCCCGGAGTCGATCATCGCTTCCACGGCGAGAAAACCCCAGTGCGGACGGACGGTGTCCTCGGCGGCCAGCTCACCCACGAAGTCCATACCCCACTGGGCGAGACCCAGCACCGCGGGACGCAGCCCCTGACCTGCGTCGGTGAGCTCGTAGGACAGCCGGGAACCGGTGCCGCGCACATCGATCTGCCGCACGACACCGTTCTCGACCAGGAACTTGAGCCGTTCAGCGAGCAGGTTGGTGCCGATGCCGGGCAGGTCCGCGAGCAACTCACTGTAACGGCGGGGACCCATCAGCAACTCACGGACGATCAGGAGGGTCCACCGCTCGCCCAGGATGTCGAGCGCCGACGCCAGCCCGCAATACTGGTGGTACCCGCGCTTGACACTGACCGGCTTATGCATTCCACTATCATAACGGATAGCCTCGGTACCGAAGCCGGCGAAGCGACCATGATCACATCACCCTCATCACGGCGCTCGCCCCTTGCCTACCGCCGGCCGAAGAGTCCCTCCATGAGCACGGGCTTGGCCAGTTCCTGGAAGTCCATCTCCGGATCGAGATCCCGCACGGTGCCTTCGATCACCAGCAGCGACAGCAATGGAAAGATGAGCTCCGGGGCAGCATGCACGCCGTAACGGCGCTGCAGATCGAACATCTCGGCGGCGAACGCGATGAGGCTGAACTCACGGGCGGGCAGCCCATGGCTGCGTTCCACCAGCTCGGCCATCTTGTCGAGAAAGACGGGCACGTCGGCGTCAGGCCGCAAGCCCGTCCCGCTGCGGACGACGATCTCGGCACAGTAGCGGCCCCGCCCGATCGACATGTTCATGAAGAACTCAGCGAACAATCGGCGCAGTTCCTCGCTGAGTTGCACGCTGAACCCGGCATCCAGAACGACCACATGTGATCCGGAAGTGAAGTAGAGATTGCCCGGATGCAGGTCACAGTGCACAAAGCCGTCCACGAACAGCATGTGGTAAATCGCCGTCATCCCCGAGGCCGCGAAGCGGCGGCGTACGGCCCGCGACAGCCCTTGCGCGGTATCCACGCTCAGCCCCGGGATGAACTCCATGACGATGCACCGCGGCCGGGTGGCGTCGTCATGGACCCGAGGCACCCAGACCCTCGGCACGTTGGACAGATTGCGCCGCAGCTGCCGCAGGTTGGCGGCCTCCCGCTCGAAGTCGAGCTGGCCGAGGACCGCCGCGCACATGCTGTCGACGACTTCCACGACGGGCACGTTGCGAAACAGGGGTAGCCGGGCCAGCACCGTCGCGACGCCCCGCATGAGGCCGAGGTCGAGCCGCATGACCGGCTCGACCCCGGGCCGGCGCAGCTTGAGTGCGACCGTCTCCCCCGTCGTCAGCGTGGCTCGGTAGACGCACGCCACGCTCCCGCTGGCCACCGGCACCGCGTCCAAGGTTCGAAAGATAGTGGGTTCGGCGGTGCCGTAAGCCTCGATCAGCGCCTGCCGGGTGCCCGCGGCGTCCAGCGGCGCGACGGCGTCGTGCAGGACGGCTAGCGCCTCGCACAACTCGGCCGGCAGCAGATCGCGGCGGGTGCCGAGGACCTGACCGGCCTTGACGAAGGTGGGACCCAGCCGGGTCAGCAATGCGGTCAGCCGGTCGGCAGCGTGCCGCCGGGCCGCACCACGGCCGCGGCGCACCGCGATCAGCGGCCCGGTCACCACCAACGGCGCGAGGTACCCGGCCGCTGTCACCACCACGTGCGTCCCGCGCCGCGTCAACGCCCAGCGCCGCCCCACGTCAGCCTCGCACCAGGCCCGGCAGCTCAACGGCACGCAGCTGCAACGTCGTGAAGTCGCAGTACCAGATCAGCTGCCCGTCCCACGCCAGGCCGGTGGGGTTGCCGGCAACCGAGTAGCTCGCGATCTCACGGCGAACCTCGATGTCGTAGACATTGATGGTGCCGCTCGCCTGGTCGGCGTAGATCAGGTAGCTGTCGGAGGCGGTCAGGCCGGCGATGCCGTGGCGCACCTGGAAGACGTCGATCAGGGTGAGTTCGCGGGGATCCCGCAGCTCCACCAGGCGCAGGTCGTCATAGCCGAACCAGAGCCCCCGCCGGTTGGCCTCGAGTCCCCGCAGGGCGTGCCCCGGGCGTGGATTCGGTATCTCTCCGATCTCGGCGCCGTTGGCCGGATCGACGACGCGCACACAGCGCTTGTCCCCGGCGACCTGCAGCAGCAGGCCGTTGACTGTGGTGAGGTCAGTCAGCACACCGGCGCAGGGAATGCGATGCTCCACCTGACCGGTAACGGGATCGACCATGATGATCCGCTCGGAGACCGCCTCGGAGAAGCAGAGATACTCGCCGAACCACGTCATGCCGCACAACTTGAGGGCGCGCACCGGGATGTCTCGCACCGTACCGACGGCGAAGGGCATCAGGGCTCACCTCGCCGGACGAATCCGCATTCGAGACGCCAGTCACCGGCGATCCTGATCCCCGCGCGTCCCTTCGGACGGTGGACCTCCACACGGATCTCCTCGCCGGCCGCCACCGTCCGGTGGCGTAGCGGCCAGACCCACACCGCCCAGTTGCATCCCTGGTACGACGGGAAGTTGCTCAGGGACACCGTTTCGGTCAGCTCGGCAGTGAAGTACCCGACGACCGCGTGCAGCGTGCCGGGCTCGCCCACGTGCAGGCGCAGGCTCGGCTTCAACTGGGTGCCGCCCTCCCCGAGCACGGAATCAGCCACCGTGACGGCGTCACTGAGCAGCCGCGGATCGCGTTGGAAGAAGTGCAGATGCGCTGCAGCCTCGGCGTGGTCACAGACCGAATCCAGCCTGTACCCCAGAAAGTCGTGACTCCACAAACCCCAGCCCTCGTGATCGAACTCGATCGCCGCGAGCCGGGTGGTGAGCCGGCGGGGCACTACGCGGCCGCCGGGTTTCAGCGCCCGCCGGGCCACGGCGCGGATCACCTCCGCCATCTCCTCCTCCGGCCCGAGGTTGCCCATCATCTCCGCCACGACGACGTCCGCGGGCTCGGGCAGGCGCACGGTCCGGGCGTCGCCGGCGACCAGCGTCACCCGTTCCTTCAGATTGTTGGCCTGGATCAGGTCGGCGGCGATCTCGAGCATCTGCGGGTCAGCCTCGATCGCGTAGACATGACCTGCGCCGTGGTGCAGGGCGAGCAGCGTCAGTGCGAGGGTTCCCGCCCCCACGTCCACGACGACGTCCCCGGCATGCACGGCCTGCCCCAGAGCAGCGTCGTAGGCGCGCATCCTGGGCGCATCCGCCAGCATCGTCTGGTGCATCAGCAGCAATCGCTGGTCCATGGAAATCCCCTCGTGCGCGGCCGTCGCACCTATCAGTCTTCGCGATTGCCGACCGGGGATGTCAAGCCGTCCGCACACTTTAGCTACATGATGCTAAAGCGTGGATCTCCGAGATCGGGGCTGCCGTCCTCGGCGGCACACAGCTCGGCGGCGAGCTTGCGGACCACCGTGAGCTGGCGGTACTGCGGGTTCGTGCCGGCCTGCACAGCCAGCAGGAGGGACTTCTCTACCAGCCGGTCCAGCAGGTCAGCCACTTCCGGGCCACGCCGCACAGGCGGGTCACCTATGCGTGCCATCGCCTGCTTTCCGAACTCCGGCGGCAGGCATGCCAGCCTGGCGATCAGCCAGCGCTCAACCGGATTGAGGGTTGCCAGGCTGCGGTCCAGCATGCCGCGCACGGACCAGCACCGCCCGGGATACAACAACCGCGCCGGCGCCAGGTCCGCGAGCGGCCGGTCCAGGCGCCGGACGAGGGCCGGCAGCGACTCGTCGGCCAGGCACGCGGCCGCCAGCTCCAGCGCCAGCGGGAGGCCGTCCAGCCGGGCGCACACCTCCCGGACGTACGGTGCATTCGCCCTGGACAGCCGGAAGCCCGGTTGCGCCTCGGCGGCTCTGCGCACAAAGAGATCGGCAGCGGGCGCCAGGGAGACCAGCGACGAGGCCGCCATAGTGGGTATGCCGAGCGGAGCCAGCCGCAGGACCGCCTCACCGGGCAACCGGACCGGCTCCCGCGACCCGATGAGCAGCGACAGCCGGGGCCACTGCGGGAACATCTGGACCGCCAGTAGTGCGCACGCGTCCGTGAGGTGTTCGACGTTGTCGAGGACCACCAGGGTCTGCCGGTCACGCGAGAGGCGTTCCTCCGTCAGCCGGGTCATCAACTCGTGACGGTCCAGGAGATCGGCGGCGTCGACCACGGCGGCCCGGGCACCCGCTGTTTCGATCCGGGCCACCGCATGCCTGATCAGCATCGACTTGCCGGTGCCCGGCGGCCCGGTGACAGTGGTCAACCGTTGCGAGTCAAGCAGGGCCGAGAGCGCCCGCAGCTCATTGCCGCGGTGCAGCATCGACACGGGCTGTCCGGTGTCGTCCGTGTGACCGCTGCGTGCCGCCGCCGCGCCGGGATGCCCCCTTGATCCGCTCAGCAGATGGCGATTGACGGATTGCAGCGCTTTACCGGGTTCAACGCCGAGTTCCTGGCGCAGCAGGTCGCGGACCTCGCCGTAGTGTCGCAGGGCCGCGGTTCGCCGTCCGGCCCGGTGCAACGCGGTCAGGTAGTGCGCCTGATCCCGCTCGTCGAGAGGATCGAGCAGGACAAGCCGTTCAGCAGTCGGCAGCACTTCTTCGGCATGATGCAGACCCAGACCGAGCGAGACGTAGCGCTGGGCCGCCGCCACCCATTCGGACCGCAGCTCGACCAGTTCGGACGGGCGGCGCAGCAGCGCCTCCACCTCGCCCAGCGCGGGGTCGACCCAGAGGTTGAGTGCATCTCGCAGCAAACTGAACGCGGTGCCGCTCTCGTGGATCTGGTCGCATTGCGTCGCACGCCGCGCCAGGGACCGGAAGACCGCCACGTCACTGACGTGCGGTTCGACGCAGAGCATGTATCCGGAGCCGGTGGACGCGATGACACCGGTTCGCCGTCGGCGGGGGGCCTCCGGCTGAAGAATCTGACGCAACCGGGCGATATAGGTATGGATCAGATGGTTCGCACGTCCCGGCGCCGCCACACCCCATACGCCTTCCTGCAATTCGGACATCAAGACGCCGTCGCCGGCACGCATGGCCAGCAGCGCCAGGACTGCGCGTTGCTTGGCGGGCCCCAGCGGCACCTGGTCGCCCCCTCGCCACACCCGAACAGGCCCGAGCACTTGAAACTTCAATGCCGCCTCGGCCACCCCTGCCCACACCCGCCCCATAGATGTCGTTAAATACTCTGAGTGAGGAAGACAATACATAAGCTCATGCGATCATCGAGGCTCGCCTGACGGAGCAGTCAGCAAGCAGCGACAAATCGGCGCCCGGTCGCCGCGACGCGGGAAGCTATATTAATCTCAAGCTAATGAGCATTGGCTCGCCGGGCGACGAAGTGATGGTGGTGGTCT
>NZ_BOMN01000153.1 GCF_016862215.1 Winogradskya humida | reverse complement strand
AGTTCGTCGGGGGTCATGCGGCTTTGAGTGGGGTTCCGTCGTATGTCCATCGGTAGGGCTTTGCGGTGGTGTTCTTCTCGATCGCGTAGGGCTCGATCTTGTTGATGAGATCGTCGCGGGAGCTGAAGTCGCCATGGCGTACGACTCCGCGGGTCAGCACGGAGAAATACAACTCGATCTGGTTGAGCCAGGAGGCATGGACCGGGGTCCGGTGCACATGCCAGCGGGGATGCGCGGAAAGCCAGGCCCGGGTGGCTTTCGCGACGTGTGACGATCCGTTGTCGAGGACGACGTGGATCTGTTTGGCCGGGTCGATGCTGGTGTCAAGCATGGTCAGGAAGTGTTGGAAGGTCACCGAGTCGTTGCGTCGGATTGACTCGGTGACCGCTTGTCCGGTCTGGACGTCGAGGGCAGCGATGATCGACACGGTGCCGTGTCGGACGTATTCGAACTCCTGGTAGGCGGGTCGGCCCGGGCCTGCGTGACGGCCGGGGTGTTTGCGGGAACGGGCGGCGATGGCGGTCTTGTCGTCGATGGACAACACGACCGCGTCGGGTGGCGGGTTGAGGTAGAGATCGCAGATGTCGGCGGTGCGGGTCCAGAACACCGGGTCGTCTTTGCGGGTAAGCCAGCCACGGACCCGGTAAGGCCGCAGGTCGCAGTCAGCCAGGATCCGCCCGACCTGCGAGGCGCCGGCGAGGCCGGCCGGAGCGCTTCGCGTCGGTCAGCCCGCTCAGCCCACCAGCCGCGAACCGGGACCGCCATTTACGGACCGCGTCAACGCCGACCTGCAGATCAGCAGCAATCCGCGCGTTGGGTAGCCCGGCAGCGGCCGCGAGGACGATCCTGGCCCGTAACACCGCTCTGGCCTGCGCCCGGGCCGACCGGACGGTCCGTGACAGCCACCGGCGATTTTGCTCGTCCACCACGATCGTGACCGCTGTATTCGCCACGAGGCTCAATCCCGCCTGTCAGAACCGACTCGACCGGGGAAAGATCATCGCCGATCATGGCGTGGCAGCCAGCGGGCACGGCAGCATGAACCCATGGCCCGCCGGAACCCGCCCGAGTCGATGCAGCATCACCTGCGGCAACGCCTCAACGAATACGCCCACAATCGCTGGCCCCACCTGGAAAGCGTCCAGATCCGTTACCGGGCCGGGTTCGCCTACCTCGACGCCGTCCTACCCGGCGGACAGGTCCAGCCGCTGTGCCGGCTGCGGTTCACCGGCGTCCTGCACACCTGGGGCTTCGCGATCTACCTCGCCAGCCGCGACTGCTACCAGGACAACGTCCTGCCTTCCGGGCTACCGATCGGCAGCCCGGAAGAAGCCCTCGACTGCGCCTGCGGCCTCTACCTCGACGACCCGACCGCCTGGCTCACACCCCCGACGAACTAACGCGGCGCAGCACTAGGAACCGGGATAGCCCAGGCGAGTGGTGGGGGCGGGTCAGCGGTCGAGGAGTTGGGCCAGGTGGAGGGCGGGGCGGTGGCGGAGGTCGGTGACCTGGGTGCGGCAGGAGAAGCCGTCGGCCAGGACCACGGCGTGGGGGGCGGCGTCGAGGGCGGGGAGGAGGTTTTGTTCGGCGACGGCGACGGAGACTTCGTAGTGGCCTAGTTCGACGCCGAAGTTGCCGGCCAGGCCGCAGCAGCCGGCCAGGCGTTTCACCTGGGCGCCCGTGGAGGCGAGGAGGTCGGCGTCGGCTTTCCAGCCGAGGATGGCGTGGTGGTGGCAGTGGGGCTGGGCGATGACTTCGACGTCGGACAGGTCCGGTGGGGTCCAGCCGGGGGTTTTGGCGAGGAGTTCGGCGAGGGTGTGGACCGAGGCGGCGACCGTCTTCGCGTCGTCGTCGCCGGGCAGCAACTCCTGGACGTCCGAGCGGAGCACCGCCGTGCAGGAGGGCTCGATGCCGACGATGGGGATGCCGGCGCGGGCGTCGGGGGCGAGGGTGGCGACCGTGCGGGAGAGGATCTTCTTGGCGGAGTCGAGCTGGCCGGTGGTGATCCAGGTGAGGCCGCAGCAGACCGAGCCGGAGGGCAGTTGCGGTTCGTAGCCGGCGGCGCGCAGGACGCGGACGGTGGCGTCGGCGACCTCGGGTGAGAAGGCGTCGGAGAAGGAGTCGGCGAAGAGCACCACCGGGGTGCGGGTCGGCACCGTCTCGGGGACGAAGCTGCGGTGGAACGGGCGGCGGGCGAACGCCGGGACCGAACGACGCTTGTCGACGCCGGCCAGCCACAGGGCGGCACCGCGGATGCCCGGGAGGCGGGTGGCCAGGTTTGCCAGGCGCGGCGTCCAACCGGCCAGCCGGGACCAGAACGGCAGCTTGCCCAGCGTGTAGTGCGAGCGCGGGCGCAGTTTGCCCTTGTAGCTCTGGTGCAGCACCTCGGACTTGTAGGTGGCCATGTCGATGCCGGTCGGGCAGTCGGAGGCGCAGCCCTTGCAGGACAGGCAGAGGTCCATCGCGTCGTGCACGGACGGGTCGGACCAGGCGAGCTCGCCACGGACGACCTCCTGCAGCACCCGGGCCCGGCCGCGGGTGGAGTCCTTCTCCTCGCGCGTGGCCAGGTAGGAGGGGCACATGACGCCACCGGCCGCGGAGTTGTCGGCGCGGCACTTGCCGACGCCGGTGCAGCGGTGCACGGCCTGGCCGAGGTCGCCGTCGTCGTGCGGGTAGGCCATGGCCAGTTGTTTCAGCGGGAAGCGGCCGGCGGGGCGGACGTCGGCGTCGACCGGGTCGGGGTCGACGAGGACGCCGGGGTTGAGCAGATTGCCGGGGTCGAAGGCGTGCTTGATCCCGGCGAACAGCGCGATCGCCTCGGGTGAATACATGTGCGGCAGCAGCTCTGAACGGGCGCGGCCGTCGCCGTGCTCCCCCGACAGCGAGCCGCCGAACTCGCCCACGAGCCGGGCCGCATCGGTCAGGAACTCACGCATCACCTTCGTGCCGCCGGGCTGGTCCAGCGGGAAGTCGAGGCGCACGTGCATGCAGCCGTCGCCGAAATGGCCGAACGGCGCGGACGTCATCCCGTAGGACGCGACCAGCTCGTCGAATCGGGCCAGGTAGGCGCCAAGCTTGTGCGGGGGCACCGCGGCGTCCTCCCAGCCGGGCCATGCGGGCTTGTCGGAGGGCGCCCGCCCGGCGAGCCCCGCGCCGTCCTCCCGGATGCGCCACAACCGGGCCTGGGTGGCGGGATCGGTGACGACCAGCGCGTCGAGCCCGATGCCGTCGGCGGCCAGCTTCTGCGCCCGCGCCGTCACCTCGCCGAGCTCGTCCCCGGCCAGCTCGACGAAGAGCCAGGCGGCGCCACGCGGCAGCGACGGCACGGCATCCGGCCCGCGGCGGGCGCGCAACACGTCGAGCAGCCGCGAGTCGAGACCCTCGCACGAGGTCGGACCGTGCGCGACCACAGCCGGGGACGCCTCCCCGGCGGCGACGATGTCGGCGAACCCGAGCACCACCACCACCCGCACCGGCGAATCCACCACCAGCTTCACGGTCGCCTGCGTGATCACGGCCAGCGTGCCCTCCGAGCCGACGAGCGCCCGGGTCAGATCGAACCGCTCCGGCAGCAGATGCTGCACGGCATAACCCGACACCTGCCGGCCAAACCGATCAAATTCGGTCCGGGCCGTCGCAAGATGCCTTCCCACAGAGTTGCGTACGCCGCTGAGCACCGACTCAGCTCCACTGACCACCGCGATCCCGTCGTCATACCCGGTGGTGAACCGCTCCCCACCCGCGGTCAGCAGTTCGAGGCCGGCGACGTTGTCGGACGTCCGCCCGTAGGCCAGGGAGCGCGACCCGCAGGCGTTGTTGCCGATCATCCCGCCGATCGTGCACCGCGGATGCGTCGAGGGATCCGGCCCGAAGCGGACACCATGCGGCGTCGCGGCTTTCTGCAGCACGGCGTGCACGGTCCCCGGCTCGACCACGGCCGTCCGCGCCCCGGGGTCGATGCTCAGCACCCGGTTGAGATGCCGGGAGAAGTCGAGCACGATCCCCCGCCCGACGGCGTTGCCCGCCACCGACGTGCCGGCCCCGCGCGAGGTCAGCGGAACACCGGTCTCCCGCGCGACGGCGAGCGCCGCCGCCACCTCGTCGACATGCCGGGGCCGCACCACGGCGAGCGGCGGAATCCGATACAGAGAGGCGTCGGAGGCATACATCCCGAGCGTGCCCTTGTCGGCCCGCACCTCAAGCCCGGCCCGCTCCAGCGCCGACACCACGCCGGCAGACGAGACGCCGGCCGGCGAGGGGCCCGCCGGCGAAGGACCGGCTGACGAGGGAGTGCCCAGATCCACGCTCATGGGTAACATGTTACTCATGCCGGAGCTCGCATTGCCACCCGAGGCCCAATCCCTCGCCGATGCCGTCGTCAAGGCGGTCCGGCATGGTGTCGCGGCCGGTGAGCTGGTCCCCGACGTGACGTATTCCGTCTATCAGCTGGCGGACCTGCTCGGCATCTCCCGCAGCCCGGTCCGCGAGGGCCTGCTCCGCCTGGAGGAGGCCGGGCTGATCGAAATCAGACGCAACCGGGGGTTCCGTGTCCTGCCCCCGCAGGCACACGACATCGAGGAGATCATCGGCATCCGGCTCGCGCTGGAGCCACCCGCCGCCCGCCTGGCCGCGACGCTGGGCACCGATGACCAGCACGCCCTGATCGGCGCGACCCTGGCCGCGATGGCCGCCGCGGCCTCCCAGGACGACGAGAATTCCTTCTGGCCGGCCGACCGTTCCCTGCACGACCTGCTGCTACGCACCTCCGGCCGGCCCCGCACCGCCACCATCATCGAGCGCCTCCGCACCACAACCGCCCTCCTCGGCCCGCCCACCACCGCCAGCGGCCGCACCCTCGCCCAGATCCACGCCGAACACGAACCGATCGTCACCGCCGTCCTCGCCCGCAACGGCGCCGCCGCCGAAGCAGCCATGCGCACCCACCTCGAAGCAACCGCCCACCTCCTCGTCACAAACCTGTGACCGGCAGAGCCCATGAGCGGGCGAGGGAGGCGGTCAGAGCTCGGGGAGGGCGGCGTGCAGCGCTGTCCGAGTGGTGATGCCCAGTTTCGGGTAGACGCGATAGAGGTGCGCACCGACCGTACGGTGCGAAAGGAAGAGCCTCTCCCCGATCTGGCGGTTGGTCAGGCCGGCGGCGGCCAGGCGGGCGATCTCGAGTTCCTGGGCGGTGAGCGTGTCATCGGTCGTCCGCAGCTGCCCCTCCCCCGCGGCGCGCAGTTCCCGGCGGGTGCGGTCGGCCCATGGCGTGGCACCGAGCCGCGAGAAAATCTCCAAAGCCTCATTCAGCTGGGTACGGGCGGACGCGTTGCGACGCGCCCTGCGCAACCGTTCCCCATAGAGCAGCCGCAGCCGGGCGAGGTCGAGCGGCCACTGCCCAGCCCCCGGCGTGGCCAGCGCGGCCTCGAACGCGGACAGCGCCGACTCCCCGCGATCGGCGACGGCATTGGCACCCGCTTTGAGCAGCTGCAACCGGGGCGAGACGGCGAAGAGGTCGGTCCGGTGCATCGCGGCGACGTGAGCGTCGGCTTCGTCGAAGCGACCGGTGCGGACGGCGGCCTCGACGAGGTCGAAGGAGACCCAGAGGGCGTGCGGGACGTAGGAGGCGAACGTTCCCGCCGGGCTGAGAGCGACCGCCTGCTGGTACGCCTCTTCGTAGTTCTCCTGCGCGATGGCGGCGAGCACCCGGGGGTGCTGTGCCCACTGCGCGGCACCGGGGGCGGACCGGGCCTCGGTCACCCGGATGTGCTCGTCGGAGCGTTCCCGGGACGCGTGGCCGTCGCCCCGGACCGCGGCGAGGAGCGCCAGGATGTAGAGGGAATACCAGGCGTGGAAGCCGTACCCGTTGGCGCGGCAGCGGGCGAGGCCCTCCTCGGCGAGTTCCTCGCATTCGTCCCAGCGGCCGCTGAAGAAGTCGTCGATGCACAGGTACATGAGGCCGCCGACGCTGCTGCGGACGGCGCCGCCCGAGCGGCCGTCGTGCACGAGTCGCCAGGCGCTGTCGCGCGTCGCGCCGAGCAGGTCGAGGTAGGCGGCGGTGGTGTTGATCCGGGTGATCCGGCTGGGTTCCTGCTCGGAGTCGACGGCTTTGAGCAGCTCGACGAAGCGCGCCCGCATCGCGGCGCTCGTGCGGGCGGGGTCCGGGAAGATGCGGCTCTGCAGGAACAGCAGCTCGGGCACGGCCGGGGTGAGCCGGTCGAGGGCGGCGTAGAAGGGCGGCCAGAGGTCGCTGCGCCCGAGCCAGTAACAGATCAGCAGCAACGCGTTCAGCGCGTCGGTCAGGCCGGCGTCGGCGGCGTCCCAGCCGTGGGTGCCCGACTCGATCGCGCCGAGCAGCAGCCGGTACGCCGTGTTGAGGTCGCCGTCGCCGTTGATCAGGATGTAGGTGGCCG
The DNA here is from genome assembly GCF_016862215.1 of Winogradskya humida. Classification (GTDB taxonomy): domain Bacteria; phylum Actinomycetota; class Actinomycetes; order Mycobacteriales; family Micromonosporaceae; genus Actinoplanes; species Actinoplanes humidus. Next base: position 23,720 of record NZ_BOMN01000153.1, on the reverse strand, counting down.
CCATCGCCGCGTGCGGTGATCCGCTCGCCGGGTCGAGGCGCCGGGCCTGCTGGAGCAGCTCCGAGGCGTTGAGCATCTCGCCGGTCGTGTGGGCGCCGAGATAGGCGGCCTCGGCCAGTCTCCGGCTCTGGTCCTGCTGTGCCGGGCTCAGCGCCGCGGCCCGGGTCAGCGCCGTCACCGCGCCGGTGGAGTCGCCGCGGTGCAGTGTGCGGTGCGCTGCCTGTTCGAGCAGGGTGGCCACGGCCTCGTCGGCGCCGGTGGCGGCTTCGGCAAGGTGCCAGACCCGGCGGTCGGGCTGGGCGAGCAACCGCGCGGCGAGCTCGCGGTGGGCTTCGCGGCGCTGCTCACCGGTGGCGCTCTCGACCACCGCGGAGCGGATGAGCGGATGGCGGAACGTCACCCGGGACACCGCCGCCTCCCGGGTGATGAGGTGAGCGGCCTCCGCCGGGGCGAGATCGTCCGAGGCGGTGCCGTCATCGCTCACCAGGCGCAGATCGCCTGTCCCGTCGAGCACCGCCCGCAGCAGCATGGCCCGGGTGGCGGCGGGCAGGTCGGCGATCCGCTCCGTGAACAGCGTCTGCAGCCGGCCGGTGAGCGGCAGGACCGCGGGCAGCGCGCTCGCCGACTGCCGTTGCCGGGGGGTCAGTGTGGCGGGCAGCTGCATCAGCGCGAGCGGGTTGCCCTGCGACTCCTGCAACAGCCGCCGGCGGACCCCCGGCACGAGCGCCGGGAAGCGGGTGGCGAGCAGCTCGGCGGCCGCGTTCTCGTCAAGAGGGTGCAGCTCGACCTCCGGCAGGCCGGTGGGCTCGAAGAAACCCTCGGTCGCCGACCGGGACGCGCCCAGCAGCCCGATGGCGGTGCCACCGAGGCGCCGGGCCACCGAGCTCAGCAGCACAGCACTGGCCCGATCCAGCCACGGAAGATCATCGACAACCAGCAGCACCGTACGCCCGGAAGCGGCCCGCGTCAGCAGCGTCAGCACGGCGTTCAGCAGCACCAGCCGCGGCGGCGGTGGTCCGGAGCCGATGCCCAGGGCGACCGCCAGCGCTTCCCGGTAGTTGGGTTGCAGCTCGCCGAGCTCGTCCAGCAGGGGCGTGAGCAGCTGGTGCAGGCTCGAGTAGCTCACGTCGACCTCGAACTGCACCCCTGCCGCGCGCAGCACGAGCGCTCCGGCGTCCTTGGCGAGCCCGGCCGCGGCGTCCAGCAGGACGGTCTTGCCCACCCCCGCCGCACCGGAGATCAGATAGGCGCCCCCGTCGCGGGCGGCCCGCTGCAGGAACGCCCGGACACTTTCGATCTCCGCAGCGCGTCCTACCAGGGTGAGCGCCGTCATGCCCCCGATAGTAGAGGTGCATGGACTGCCCCGATCCGGGGTATAACTCTGTGTGGCGCCGCCGACCGGGCAACTCGGCGAGCATCTCCGTCCGGCCCGTTCAAAGGGCGTGACGTTACCGATGAGCCTGACCACGTGAGCCTGACAACGACGGTGACGCCGGACCCGCTCGACGATGTCATCCTGATCGCGGTGACCGGTCTGCTGACCGTCGAGACCGCGCCCGTGCTGCGTTCGACGCTGATGAAATGCCTGGCTCAGGTGCCCGGCGCGATCATCGTCGAGACCGGTGAGCTGCAGGTCGACCATCGCTCCCGGCTCGCAGTCTTCCCCGCGGCGCTGCGTACCCATGGCGGGCCCGGCACCGTGCTGATGCTCTGCGGGGCCTCCGGCGAGCTGGCGACGCAGATGGACATCCGTGCCCTCGGTGGCATCGCCTCGTATCCCACCTATACCGAAGCGCATGCCGCTGCCGTCATCGCCGCCGCGCAATGGGTGCCCCGCACGGTCACCCTCCGTCTGGGCCCCGTGCCGGCCGCCGCCCGCCAGGCCCGCGCCATGATCGCTGACGCGTGCCGGTCGTGGCGTCTGGAGCAGCTCACCGAGGCCGCCACGCTGATCGTCTCCGAGCTGGTCAGCAACGGGGTCGAGCACGCCGGCACCGACCTCGTCGTGAAGGCCACGTACCGCGGCAACTATCTGCACCTCAGCGTCCGTGACGACAGCCCGGCGGTGCCGGTCCGGCGCAACGACGGGGTGGCGCTGGCCACCCGCGGCCGGGGCCTGCACCTCATCGGCGTCTACGCGAGCGCCTGGGGCGTGCACGCCATGGCCGACGGGAAAACCGTGTGGGCCACCCTGCGGGTGTGAATCCCGCGGTTCCGGGCATTTCCCAGCCGAACGTACGAGCGACGGAGGTGCGCCATGCCTGCAGGATCCAGCCCGAAGCGGGAACGGCAGTACGAGCACATCAAGGAGAGCGCCGAGAAGCGTGGCGTGCCGGAGAAGGTTGCCACGGAGATCGCCGCGCGGACGGTGAACAAGGAACGCGCCCGCGCCGGGGAATCCCGCACGGCGAGCCGCTCCTCCCTCGACGATGTCTCGTCCGGGCACCGGGGCGGGAAGCGGTCGCACACCGGCGCCCAGGGCTGCACCAAGGCGCAGCTCTACAACGAGGCCCGGCAACGCAACATCCAGGGCCGGTCGGCGATGAGCAAGGCCGAGCTGGAGAAGGCCCTCGCACGCTGAGCCCGGCCGGGTACCCTCGGCCGATGTTCTCGCCGCAAGGACCGTCTCTGCGTGAGCTGTGCGTCCAGGCGTTGTCCTCGGTCGAGCACGGCTATGACCTGCTCGCGCCGAAGTTCGACCACACGCCTTTCCGCACCCCGCAGAGCATGCTCGACGCCACCACGGAAGCGCTGTCCGGGCTCGGGCCGTTCCGCACAGGACTGGACGTGTGCTGCGGGACCGGCGCCGGGATGGGGGTGCTCGGTGCGTTGTGCCAGGACGGGACCACGGGCGTCGACTTCAGCACCGGCATGCTCGCACAGGCGCGGGCTGCACACCCGGAGGCGTCGTGGGTGCGGGCCGACGCCCGGGCTCTGCCCTTCGCCGGGGGTTTCGACCTCGCGGTCACGTTCGGAGCTCTCGGGCATTTCCTGCCCAGGGAACGGCCCGCGCTCTTCGACGGCATCTACCGCGCGCTGCGGCCCGGTGGGCTGCTCGCCTTTCCGGCCGGCTCGCCACCGCCCGTGACCTCGGTCGCGCACTGGGCCACGCTCGGGTTCGACCTCGCCCTGCGCGTCCGCAACGCCGTGTGGCGCCCGCCGTTCGTCATGTACTACCGCACCAACACGCTGCGGGAAGTCAGCACAGACCTGACGGCAACGGGCTTCACCGTCAGCACGGTCCCCCTCGGCCAGGGCTACCGGCTCGTGCTCGCCCACAAATAAAGACTCGCGCGCAAACAAAGACTCGCAACAAAGACTCGCACAACAAAGACTCGCGGGCAAACAAAGACTCGCGGGCAAACAAAGACTCGCGGGCAAACAAGGGCTCGCCCGCGAGTGACCTCATAGGTCGACCACGAGCCGGGGCCCCAGCGCACGCGAGACGCACAGCATCATGCAGCTGTTGCCGGCCTTCTCCGCGGCGGTCAGCACGTAGTCACGATGATCGACCTCGCCGGTGAGGACCCGGGTCTCGCAGCTGCCGCAGATGCCTTCCTCGCAGTCACTGAGCACGTCGATCCCGGCCTCGGTGACCACCTCGAGCGCGCTGCGACCGGAGGGCACCGCGAGCTCCACACCGGAGCGTTCCAGCCGCAGCGTGAACGCGCCCGGCTCGGCGACCGGCAGATCCGGGACCTCGAAATACTCGGCGTGCAACCGCGAACCCAGGCCCCTGGCGTCGAGGGCCTCCTGCACAGCGCCGGTCAGCGGGCCGGGGCCACACACGTAGACCAGCGCGTCCGGCAGGTCACCCAGCAGACCGTCGAGCAGCCCGGCAATGTCCGGACGGCCGGACACCGTCGTCTCGCGGACACTCGCAGCCGGGCCGAGCGCGTGGACCCGCTCCAGGAACGGCATCCGCGCCTCGGAGCGGCCGACGTAGACCATCCGCCACGGCACGCCCGTGCTCGCGAGGCGCTCCGCCATCGGCAGCAGCGGGGTGATGCCGACCCCGCCCGCGATCAGGATGACCGGGGCGCCGGTCTCCAGCTCGAAGTGGTTCTTGACACCGCGGACGGCGATCCGGTCGCCGGGGCGTACCGAGGCGTGTACCCAGGACGATCCCCCACGGCCGGTGCGCTCGTGCCGTACCGCAATCGTCAAAGATCGTGACTCGGGGTTTCCGCACAGTGAGTACTGCCGGACCGTGCCGTCGCTCACCACGAGATCGACGTGCGCACCCGGCGTCCACGCCGGCAGCTCGGCCCCGGCAGCGGCCACCAGATCAACCGTCAGAACGTCCTCGGCCTCGAGGGTCAGGCCGCGGACCAGCAACTCCTGCATTCGCGTCACGCCTTGTAGACCACGTAGACCTTGCGCAGGCGCTCGGTCACGGTCCACTGGCCCAGCCAGCCGATCGGGAAATACGCCGTGGACCCGGCGGTCACCTCGACCGGCTCGCCGCCGTCCTCGGTGACGACCATGCGCCCGGCCAGGACATGGATGATCTCGCCCCGGGCCCGGAACTCCCAGCGCGACGTGCCCGGATCGGACTCCCAGATCCCGGAGACGACCCGGCGGTCCTCCGTCGCGAAGTCGACGCGGCTGCGGACCGGGATGTCGCCGCTCAACGGCTCGGCGCTCGGCGGCCCCAGCAGTGACTCCTTGAGATCGGATGCCTCCAGCGGACGATTGACCACGGTCATTTTTTCATCCCTTCGGTCCAGTATTGGATCCCATTACTGTATGTCTGGATCCCTGAAGGCGCCATACCCGAGGCGCGGAAAGGCTGGCAAGCTGTCCGAATGGCACATCTGCTCCCCGATCAGGCCCTGCACGCCTCGTCGGTGGTCGCCAACAACGCGATGAACCGGGACCGCAACCTCACCGGCGTCAACAGCTACGAGCGGGTGCTCGGCTTCGACCCGCTCGCGTGGATCAGAGAACACGAAAGCGCCGATCCAGGATGGCTGGATCTCTGCTGCGGCAGCGGGCGGGCCCTGCTCCAAGCCGCAACCCTGCAGGTACGCGCAGAGCTGATCGGCGTCGACCTGGTGGACGCGTTCGCCGCGGGGTCCGGGCCCACCCTCATCGCCGCGCCGCTCGAGACCTGGACCCCGCACCGGGCGTTCGACCTGATCACGTGCGTCCACGGCCTGCACTACATCGGCGACAAGCTCGCCCTGCTCGGCCGGGCTGTGCGGTGGCTGACCCCGGGCGGCCGCTTCGTCGCCGACCTGGACCTCACCAGCATCCGCCTCCCCGACGGCAGCCCCGCCGGCCGCCGCCTCACCACCCAGCTCCGCGCCGCCGGCCTGGTCTACGACACCCGCCACCGCCGCATCAGCTGCACCGGCCCCCGCGACCTCGACCTGCCATACGTCTACCTCGGCGCCGACGACCGTGCGGGACCCAACTACACCGGCCAGCCCGCCGTCCACTCCTACTACCGAGCGTCGTCATGATCCCCGTGGTACGCGCGTCCAAGGCCGACGTGGCAGGCTGGCTCCTCCCCGAGCCGGACAGGACCGCGTTGATCACCGTCGGCGTGCCGCTGATCGAGGGCCTGGTCGACGGGGTTTCGTTCACCACCGAGCCGGGCGCATACCGGCTGGCGAGCGAGACGGGCGGGCTCGCCTATGGCGCAGTGGCGGAGACCGGTCACGTGATCGAGTTGCCACCGCACGGCGACGAACGCTTCATCAATTCCAGCGTCACCCTCTGGCTGCGATCACTGCACCTGGTCGGCAACCACCTGGCCACCTCCACAGCCCTCGACCACTGGGACGAGAGCGGCGAGTACGAGGACCAGGCACTCGCGGAACTGGCCGGCCTGCTCAACCAGATCAGGGTCTTCGATCCGCCCGCCTTCGGGGACGGCGACCACGAGACCCACTTCTGGCCCGCAGTGCTAGATCGCTGGCTTTACTAAGCGGCGGGCCGCCTCGAGCAGGGCGGCTCGGTGGGTGGCGAGGACGGCGGGGTCGAGGGGTTCCCGGTCGAGGATCATGCGGGAGATCTGGGGGGCGGCGAAGAACCAGCCGACCAGGCCGACCAGGATCAGGGTGAGGTTCTGCGGGGCGAGGGCCGGGTCGGCTTCCGCTCGCTGGACCGCGGCGACCTTGCCCTGGTAGTACGCGGTGCGCGCCGGTTGGTCCGGGACGTCGGCGGTGCCGTAGTGGAAGCCCTCGGCCACCATCAGGCGGATCACCCGTGGGTGCGTGACGTGGTAGTCGAACAACTCGCCGATGTACTCCACGATCCGGCCGGGGTCGAGGGTGACGGATTCGGCCAGCGCGGCCAACTCGCCCATGAGCACGGCCGCGAACAGCTTTTCCTTGCTGGTGAAGTAGCGGTAGATCAGGGACTTGTTGGCCTGCGCGCGTTCCGCGATCCGCTCGATCCGGGCCCCGCCGATCCCCGCCGCGGCGAACTCCTCGGCGGCGGCCGCGAAGATCCGGGCACGGGTGGCGTCAGCGTCGTACGGCATGCGTCAAATGTAGGCGGATCAGTAGCCGGCCTCGTCCAGGGCCTTGGTGGCGAGGTGACGGCCGAGGTCGATCATCTCGCCGGCGCGGTGGAAGTCCATCACCCGGCCGGCGGTGACCGGGACGGCGATGTGGATGTCCGGGGGCAGGCCGGCCATGCGGTAGCGGGCGATCAGGTCCTGCATGGCGTCCAGGGAGGAGGAGACGACGTCGCTGAGGCGCAGGTCGCTGGGGAGTGCGGCGTCCTCGAACGGCTCCGGTTTGCCGGTGGTGCGGCTCTGGAACGCGTGCCGTAGCCGGTCGCGCCAGATGTCGAGGCGGGCCGGGCCTGCTTCGGCTCGGATCGGCGCCGCGGACTCGTGGTCGGGGCGGCGGGCCAGGAGGGAGACGGCAATGGTCAGGTCCGCGGGGGCCGAGGCCGTCGGTTCGATGGGTACGGGGTTGAGCAGCCCGCCGTCGGCCAGCAGCCGCCCGCCGATGACGACCGGGGTGATCAGGCCGGGGATGGCGATCGACGCGCGGACCGCCGAGCGCAGCAGCCCCCGCTGGAACCAGACCTCGCGGCGGGTGTTGATGTCGGTGGCGACCGCCGTATAGGGGATCGGCAGTTGCTCGATCTCGACGTCGGTGAGGAACTCGTTGAGGTGGACGATGAGCCGGTCGGCGGTCATCGCGCCGGGCGTCGACCACTTGGGGTCGATCATCCGCAGCACGTCGCGTTGTTTGAGGCCGACCGCCCAGTCGGTGAACTCCTTGAGCCGCCCGGCGGCCATCACACCGCCGACAAGGGCTCCCATGGAGGAGCCGGCGACCGCGACGATCTCGAAGCCGCGCTCGTCCAGGCTGTCCTGCCAAAAGCGAAAAGCCTCAAGAGGGGAAGGACACCGATGTGCGCGAAGCCACGGGCGCCACCGGACCCCAGCGCCAGCGCGACCCGCCGTTGCTGGGACATGCCCCGATGATAGTGGAGCGGACGGACGGCGTCCGTCCGCTCCGGGCGTACCCATCAGATGGTTTTGACCAGCTCTTTCTCGGGTTCGGCGGCGAGTTGGCGGGTGAGCTGCTCGCCCTCGACGTCGATGTTCGGCAGGGCCTTGCCGAGCCACTTCGGCAGCCACCAGGCGGCCTTGCCGAGCAGGGACAGGACCGCCGGGACGATCGTCAGCCGGACGACGAACGCGTCGATCAGGACGCCGAACGCCAGGGCGAAACCGAGCGACTTGATGATCGTGTCGTCGGCGAGGATGAAGCCCGCGAAGACGCTGATCATGATGAGGGCGGCGGCGGTGACGACCCGGGCGCCGTACTTGACGCCGCTGATCACGGCGTCGTCCGGGGTGGCGCCGTGGACGTACTCCTCGCGGGCGCGGGTGACCAGGAAGAGCTCGTAGTCCATGGCCAGGCCGAACAGGATGCCGATCAGGAAGATCGGGATGAAGCTGACGATCGGCCCGGTGGACTCGACGCCGAGCAGGCCGGCGAGCCAGCCCCACTGGAAGACCGCGACGACCGCACCGAACGTGGCGGCGACCGAGAGCAGGAATCCCGCGGTGGCCTTGATGGGTACGAGGATCGAGCGGAACACGAGCATGAGCAGGAGGAACGCGAGCCCGACCACGACGGCTAGGTACGGCAGCAGCGCGCCGCTCACCTTCTCGGACACATCGATGTTCAGCGCCGCGGTGCCGGTGACGGCGAGCGTGGCGCCGCCGGTCGTGGCGGTGAAACCCTTCTCCTGGGACCGGATGTTGTGCACGAGGTCCTTGGTGTCCTCGCTGTTCGGGCCGCTCTTCGGGATGACGCTCAGGATCGCGGTGTCGCCGGCCTGGTTGGGCGTCGGCGCGGTGGCCAGGACCACGTCGCTCAGACCGGAGATGATCTTCTGAGCCTGGGTGCCGGCGGCGACGGCCTTACCCTCGGCGGCCTGGATCACGATGATCAGCGGGCCGTTGAAGCCGGCCCCGAAACCCTCGGAGAGCTGGTCGTACGCCTTGCGCTGAGTGGAGTCCGGAGCGGCCGTACTGTCGTCGGGCAGGGCGAGCCGCAGGTCGAGCGCCGGGATCGCGATGACGGCGATCGCGGCGACCGGGACGATCAGGGCCAGGACGCGGTTCTTGACGACCAGGCGGGCCCAGCGCTCGCCGAACGGGGTCTTCGCGGGCTGCTCGTGCTTGCCGGCGACGCCGCGCTGCGACTTGGGCAGCACCTTGATGCCGGCGAAGCCGAGCAGGGCGGGCAGCAGCGACAGGCTGACCACCACGGCGACGGCGACGGTGCCCGCCGCGGCGAAGCCCATCGCGGCGAGGAACGGGATGCCGACCACGGCGAGCGCGGCCAGGGCGATGACGACGGTCAGACCGGCGAACACGACAGCGGACCCGGCGGTGCCGACCGCGCGACCGGCGGCCTCCTCACCGTCGCGGCCCTCGGCGAGCTCGTGGCGGTAACGGGAGACGATGAACAGCGCGTAGTCGATGCCGACGGCCAGGCCCAGCATCAGCGCGAGCGCCGAGGTCGAGCTGGACAGGTCGAAGAAACCGGTCGCGATCTGGATGCCCGCCATGCCGACGCCGATCCCGATGATCGCGGTGAGCAGGGGCAGGCCGGCGGCGACGAGCGCGCCGAACGTGATCACGAGGACCACGGCGGCCACGACGACACCGAGGACCTCGGTGGCCCCGGCCTCCGTGGCGGCCAGGGTGGCGTCGCCGCCGTACTCCACCTCGATCCCCGCCGACTCCGCGGTGTTGCCGGCGGCGGTCAGGCCGTCGCGGGCCGCGTCGGTGAGGTCGGGGGCGGCGACCGTGTAGGTGACGGTCGCGTATGCGGTCCGCCCGTCCTGGGAGACGGTCTTCGACTCGTACGGGTCGGCGACGGCGGCCACCTGGGGCGCGGCCTTCAGCGCGGCGACGGCCTTCTCGATCGCCGCTTTCTGCGTGGCGCCGGTCAGCGTCGCGTCGCCGCCGACGGTGAACACGACCTTGGCGCTCGCGGTGCTGCCGCCTCCGCCCATCTTCTCGGAGATGACATCGAGCGCCTTCGAGGACTCCGTGCCCGGGATCGAGAACGCGTTGCTCGTCGGCCCGGACAGCGTCGCCGCACCCACCCCCATCAGGGCGAGCACCAGGACCCACAGCGCCAGCACCAGCTTGCGGCGCCGGAACGAGAACCGGCCGAGCCGGTACAGCAGAGTCGCCACGAGATCCCCCTAGAGAAGCAGTCACTTTCCATTCGGCTCGATCACGGTAGGACTTAAACTTGCCGGACAGCTAGTTTTTAACTAGCCATGCGGCAAGCATCACACTGGCCGCATGGCAAGCATTAAACTGTCCACCTGGCAAGCATTAAACTGGCCGCTTGACAAGTTACGGGGAGATTTCGATACGCTGTGGGCTCTCCAGGAGACGAGGAACCGTGGCGGCAGGAACCGGCCAGCGGCCCCGCGGGGCAGGGCGGCTGCAACTTCACGACGTGGCGCTGCGCCTGTTCGCGCAGAACGGCGTGGAGGGCACGTCCCTGCAGGCCATCGCCGACGAGATGGGCGTGTCCAAGGCCGCGGTCTACTACCACTACAAGACCAAGGACGAGCTGGTCCTGGGCGTGCTGGCGCCCGTGGTCGAGGCGCTCGACGCGATGGTGGGGCGGATCAAGACCCGGCGCGGCCGGCAGGCACGGCTCGACGAACTGCTCACCGGCGTCGTCAACCTGGCCGTCGACTACCACGAGCAGTTCGCCGTCATGCTCGGTGATCCCGCGGTCGGCGCACTGCTCACGACCCACGCGCTCACCCAGGGCTGGGACGAGCTGTCCCACCTCGTCGTCGACCCGTCGGACCCGTCAACCCGGATCGCGCTGTCGCTGTTCGGCGCGGGCATCGTCGGCCCGCTGCGCGACCCGGAGCTGAGCAAACTCGGCCCCGAGGTCCTGCGCGAGCACCTGACCGCCCTCGGCCGCCGCCTCCTGCAGATCCGCCGCCGCCCCACCCCATAAGCACGATCGCGGCGGCGCCTCGCCGCCGCGATCCACCGGGGCCGGAAAGCGCCTCGACCCGCCGGCGCTCAGTCCAGCTCGCGGCGCAGGCGCAGGCTGCGGATGTGGTCGTCGGTGCGGGAGAGGGTGGCCCGGACCGTGTCCATCGGCTGGAAGCCGCGCGAGCGGTAGAAGCCGATCCCGGCCCGGTCGCCGAGGAAGACCGACACCCACATCTCGGTGCCGCCGGCCGTGCGGATCTGCTCGGTGACCCGGTCCAGCAGCAGGGTGCCGAGGCCCCGGCCGCGTACCGCCGACTCGAGGTAGACCCGGGACAGTTCGCCGACGCCGGGGGCGGTCATACCGCCGCCCGCCGCGCCGAGGACCCGGCCGTCCTCCTCGACCACCTGGTAGCCGAACCAGTCCGGGGGCGCCGGCGACACGTCCTTGGCGACCCGGGGCTCCTGGTAGAACTCGGCGACGCTGCGCTCGATGTACCCCTCGGGAAGCAGGTCGCGATAGGTCTCGCGATACGCCGCGGAGCAGATCGTGGCGATATCGGCCACATCCGCGTCGACGGCTTGACGGACAACGGCGGTCATCGATGATCCTGGCACGCCGACCAGAGTAGATCGTCTTCTCCCCGATGACCCTGGATGAACGACCGGTGAGCCCGGATGAACGACCGGTGACCCTCGATGACGGGTCAGGCCAGCAGCGACCGGACCCGGTGGACGAGGTCGTGGGGGCTGAACGGCTTGATCAGATAGTCGTCCGCCCCGATGGTGTAACCCAGGCTGACGTCCTCGTGGCCGCCGAGGGCGCTGAGGATGATCACGGGGATCCGGACCGTGGCCCGCAGCTCCTGCAGCTGGTAGACGACGCCGAAGCCGGTCAGCCCGGGCATCGAGACGTCGAGGATGACGAGGTCCGGCAGGTGCTTCTCGGCGATGTCGAGGGCCGTCGAGCCGTTATCGGTGCTCAGCACGTGATAGCCGGCGGAACGCAATTTGACCTCGATCAGCTCCCGGATCCCCTCATCATCATCAGCGACCAGGACGGTGGGCGCCCCCGGCGAAGCGACCAGGAGGGAGTGCGCCGAGGGCGCTGGGGTGATCGTTGCCATGCGCAGTCCATCGGCCTGACCGTTCCGGCACTGAGCACACCCCGCGTTGCAGCACGGGAGTGATCAGCCGTGCCGGTGCGGCGCGTCCTCCAGATCCGGGGTGCCGTTGCTCAGATCCACTCCCGGCCCGGGCTCACCCGCCTCGACACCCACCCGCTCCGGCGTGACGTGCGCGGCCCGGGCCATGGCCTCGCGTACGGCCAGCACCTGCCCGTCGCTGAGGATCGCGCCGAAGTACCGCACCGTGAGCCCCGCACGTTGCACGGTGGTCTCGTAATGGTTCAGCGAATCCGACAGGACACCCTCCCTGTCCTCGGCGTCGCGGACCGCCGCCGGGGCGACCCCGGCGGCGGGGACGACCGCGAACGTGAGGTCGTGCACCAGCACCGGCTCGACCACGTAGAACCCGACGTCCGCGGGCCGGTGGTCCCGCATGAACGCCTCGGCCTCGACGACCGTGGCGCCCTCGGGCAGCACCACGGTCAGCTCAGGGACCAGGTATCCGAGCAGATCGGCGCTGAAGACCGCGAACGTGGACTCCGTCAGCGCGCCGACACCGGCACCGGTCGCCGCCGACCGCAGCTCCCGGGCGACGTGCCGCGGGTCGGCGCCGGCGACCGTGTGGACCGCGACCGCCGCCCGCCGGTGCACCAGCGGCCCGTCGAAGCTGGTCGTGGCCCGCGCGTCACCGGCGTCGTCTGCCACCTGCGCGGCCGGAGCCGGGGCCGGAGCCGGCTCCGGCGAAGCGGACCGGGCGAACCAGACGCCCGCACCGCAGAGCACCACCGCCCCCAGCACGAGAGGGACCTTCCTCATGTGCCCAGCGCATAGCTCGGGGCGTAGACCACCGGCGTCTCGGGCTCGTACTCCAGGTACGGCGGGTCCGAGGCCACCGGGTCGTTGGCGTTGAGATCGCCGACCGCGAACTGGATCATCATGTCGCTGTCCTCGTGCACCAGGTTGTGGCAGTGCGTCATGTAGCGCCCACCCGTGTTGCCGTCCCCGGTCGTGAACTGCATCAGCGCCGACACCGTCTCGTTCTCACCCAGGTAGAAGACGTCCTTGCCGCCGGACTCCCAGGCGTGCGCCTTACGGTCCGGGGTGGTGTTGCGGGCGATGATCCGGGCGTCGATGAGGTGGATGTGCAGCGGGTGGAACCAGCCGCCGGACTCGTTGACCAGATCCCAGATCTCGATGTCGTACGGCTTCGGGTTGCCCAGGATCCGCTGGAAGTTGCTCTTCTCCACATCCGCCCACGTCTCACCGTTGACCGTCCACAGGCCGCTCTTGCGCTGGACCCGCAGGGTGCGCCGGACCTTGGCCATCTCCGGCGTGAGCTTGTTGACCTCGATCGCGCCGCGGTTCGCCCACGGCTGTGGTCCGAGATCCAGCGTCTTCGGGATCACGTACGGGTCCGGAGCACCCGAATCGGCGACGACCTCGAACTGCATGACCTTGCCCGTGTTGGCGAAGTCCACATTGTTCTTGTTACTCAGGTTCTTCAGCTCGATCTTCTGACCGGCCTTGTACTTGCGGAAGTCGATGAGCACCTCGTATCGCTCGGCGACGCCGTGCCGCCAGGACGCGACGGCGTTGACCACGGGGGTCATGCCGGCGTCGGTGCCGACCACGTAAACCGGGTCGCCGGTGCTCAGCGCGAACCGGTAGGACCGGGAGATGCTGCCGACCAGCACCCGGAACCGGTAGACCCGCGGCTTGACCGTCATCTTCGGCCACGGCACGCCGTTGACCAGCACGACGTCGCCCATGAACCCGGCGTGGTCGGCGTCCTCGAACGCGACCGAGCCGTCCGCCTTGAAGGCCATGTCGCTCACGACCAGCGGGACGTCGTACTCGCCCTGCGGCAACTGGGCCCGCTCGTACCGGTCGCTCAGGTGGTACTGCGCGGCCAGCCCGGCGAAGACGTTCTGCGCGGTCGTCCCGTGGTTGTGGTCGTGGTACCAGAGGGTCCGGGCCTGCTGCCAGTTCGGATACTTGTACGTCTTGCAGCAGCCCGGAGCGGTCTGGTCGTTGGCGTACCCGTCGTACTGCGGCAGCGAAGCCGAGCCGTGCAGGTGCGTGACGGTGCTGTACTTACCACCGTGCAGCGGGCTGACCCCCAGCGTGTTGGAGATCCGCACCTCGCTGCGGGTGCCCTGGGGAACCTTGATGGTCGGCCCGGGGAAGATCCCGTTGTAGCCGGCCAGGGTCGTCAGCAGGCCGGGCACGATGGCGGCCTGGCCGACCTTCTGGGTCAGGCGGTAATGCTGGTACGGCCCGGTGTCGTCCACGCCCTGCTCGGCCGGCATCAGCACCGGCGGGCGCCGGAACAACGCCGTGTACGGCGTCGGCGTGTTCTTGGCCGCCAGCTTGCTCGACGCGGCCATGACCTCGCCGCCGGCCGCCGCGACGAGCAGTCCGCCGCCCCCGAGAGCCAGTGCACCCCTTAGCAGATTGCGGCGGCTCATATTGGTGCTTGTCATCCCACATCTCCCCGTTGATCTTCCATGCCCTGCTCAACGCAGGCAGCACCACGGAGTATTCGGGTGATCGGGCAGTATTTTCGGCGTTTTGTACTAATTGGGTAGGCGGCGACACGGAAGGGCACCGCCTACCCTTTTTACCTAGTTTGTAACCTGCACGTTAGCGGCCAATGTGCGGCCTCCGGTGCTGGTGACGAGGCTGATCGTGGTCACGCCGCCGGGCGCCGGTCCGGTGACCCGGATGCTGAACGCACCGGTCGCGTCCACGGCCACGGGAGCGCCGATCACCTTGCCGTTCAGCGTGCTGCCGAGCACCGCTTCCACCCGCTGGCCGGTGAGCAGGTTGCTGGTGCCCGAGATCCGCCACTCGTTGTTGCCCGTGCGGTAGCGCACCGCCAGCCCCGAGAGCGTCTCCGGCGACGGCCGCACGGTCACCTGAGCGGTGGCGACGCCGGCCGGGTTACGGACGGTCAGCTCCAGGACCACCGGGTCGTTGGCATAGACGAAGGCCGGGTTGGGCCCCGGTGCCGCCGGTAGAGCCTGCGCCGGATAGGTGAAGCTCGGGCGCGAGGTCATCGCACCGGTGAGCGTCACCGCAGGTCCGGACACCTGCCGCCACGCGTACGACTCCACGGCGGTCGACCGGGAACCGTCCAGCGCCACCGTGCGACCGCGGACCACGGTCTGATCCGCGCCGGCGTCCGCCTTCGGAGCGACAGCACCGGTCACGTCGATCGTCACTGTCACGGGAGTGCCGGAACCGCCCGGCCCGGTCACCTCGAGCGTGAACACGTACGTCCCCGCCGCGGCCGGTACGAACGTGGCGATGGAGGTCATCGCATTGCTCAGCGACACCGACGGACCGGCGGTCTGGGTCCACTTGTACCGGTCGATCTCACCCGTCGAACCGGTGCCGTCCAGGCGTACGGTCTGCCCGATGATCGCCGTGGAGTCCGCGGTCGCACCGGCCACCGGCGCGCCGGGCAGGAACGGGTGCCCGCTGCCGATGATGCTCGCCGTGGCCGTGCCGCCCGCCGCGGACGTGACGGTGACGGTGGCCGGCGGGGCCTCGACCCCGGTGAACGGGGAACCGCTGAGCGCGCCGAACCCGGTCGCGGTCAGCGCGGGACGGCCGGCCTTGTCGCTCGAGGTCGCCGCGACGGACAGCTCCTGCGCGTCCGCGTCGTAGCTCAGCCCGGTGATCTGCACGACGTCGACGAGCTTGCGGGTCTTGCGCGCCACCGGCCGGTCACCGGCGTTGACCACCTCGATCGACGTGCCCATCGGCACCGGCCCGGTGATCGGGAAGCGGCCGTAGTAGTGACCGCTGGAACCCCGCAGCCGGGTGTTGCGGAACCCGAGGGCCGCGTTGCCGACGACCTCGACGGCCTGCCCGGGCTCGCTGGTCGCATAGACCTCGGCCACCCCGGTGCCGTCCGGGGCGGTGCTGTAGGTCGCCTGGTCGAGGTCGACGCCGGCGTTGGTCGCGTACCGGCCCTGGACGCTGAACAGCTCGGTGAAGCCGACCTGGCCGAGCACCGCGCCGCTGGCCGGGTCGAGCTTCTCGATCCGCACGAAGTTCGTGTTGTACGGGCTCCCCACGACCTTGTGGTCCACGCCGGGGTCCCCGGCGTAACCGGCCGGCGCGGCCGGAGCGACGGCCGGGTCCCACTTCAGGAACGGCCCGATCCGCGAGTTGAGCACCTGCCCGAACGCGCCGGGCACCGCGCCGACGTCCTCGGTCATATTGATGCCCTTGGCGGTCGCGACGAGATCGTCGACGCCGTACGGGTGGGTGATGCGGTAGCGTTCCCCCGCCGGCGCGGCGAACCGGATCCGGACCCGGCCGAAGACGATCTCGTCCCCCGCGACCACCTCGTCGTTGGCGAAGGCACCCTCGACATTGAGCCCGATGGTGGCCTTCACCCCGTTGGTCAGCGTGAGCTCCGCGCCGTCGAGCTGGTAGAAGAATTCCCCGGGGAAGTTGTCGGGGTAGGACACCGGCAGGTCGGGGTTCGGGACCTCGTCGGCCAGCGCCGGGCAGAGCGGGTCGTCGAGCGAGACGCACCCTTCGAGCCGGACGTTGTTGCTGTCGCGGTACCAGGCGGGGAAGCCGTGATCGGCGATCGGCCCGACCTGGACGAGCTTGCCGGACCGGGCGGCTGCCGGCGGCACGACGACCGCCATCGCCGAACCCCCGATCGGGGCCACGACCGTCACGATCACCCCCATCACCATCGCGACCCGCGTGAATCGGTTTTTCATAGAACTCCTGACAAAGCGGACATAGGACGCTAGTCCTAACGACCGCCACGGCAAAGAGATCTATTTGCCTCAGGCGGGTAACCCGTCCAGGCGGGCGAGGACCTGGAGCATGACCTCGTCGGCGCCGGCCCCGATGGACGTAAGCCGGGTGTCGCGGAGCAACCGGGCGGTCCAGGTGTCCTCCAGGTAGCCCATGCCGCCGTGGAACTGCAGGCACCAGTCGGCGACCTCGCGAACGAGCCGGCCCGCCTTGAGCTTGGCGACCGTCGCCATCCGGGTGATGTCCTCGCCGGCCATGAGGGTCTCGCAGGTGACCAGGTTGTGACTGCGCAGCAGCTCCACTTCGGCCTGCAGCTCGGTGAGGCGGAACGCGACGTACTGCCGCTCGGCCAGGGGACGGCCGAAGACCGTGCGGTCACGGACGAAGGCACGGGTACGGTCGAGCGCGTACTGACACTGCCCGACCGCGGTGTACGCGGCGAACATGCGCTCGGTGACGAACTGGCGCATCTGCTGCTGGAATCCGCGCCCTTCGGTGCCGATCGTGTTGGCGACCGGCACCCGGACCTCGTCCAGCACGAGCTCGGCGGTGTCGGAGCAGCGGTTGCCGAGCTTCGAGAACGTACGCGCGACCGTGAAACCGGGCAGATCGGCAGGCACCACGATCTGCGACATCCCGCGGTAGCCGGTCTCGCCGGGTGAGGTGCGGGCGAGCAGGCAGAGCCAGTCGGCCTGGGCGCCGTTGGTGATGTAGACCTTGCTGCCGCTGATGACCCAGTCGTCGCCGTCGCGGACCGCCCGGGTGCGCAGCTGGGCCACATCGGAGCCGGTGCCGGGCTCGGTGACGGCGATCGCGGCGACCATCCGCCCGGCGATCGCGGGCGCGAGGTACTGCTCCTTCAGCGCGGGGCTGCCGTACTCGTGCAGGGACGGGGTCGCCATCATCGCCTGCACGCCGATCGCCATCGGGACGCCGGTCGCGTGGATGCGCCCGTACTCCTCGGCCGCCACGAGCTGGAAGCTGGGGTCGGCGCCCTCGCCGCCGTACGCCTCGTCGTATTCCAGGCCGAGCAGGCCCAGCGCGGCGGCCTTGGGGAACAGGTCGTGCAGCGGCATGCGGCCCGCGGCCTCCCAGCCGTCGACGTGCGGGTTGATCTCGGTGTCGACGAACCGGCGGACGCTGTCCCGGAACGCGCGATGGTCCTCGTTGAGCCGCATCGGCCGACCGTAGCGAAGGGTCCGGCCGAGAAACAAGCACGCTTGCTTGTTTTTTGCCGCTGTGCCAATGTCAGGTCGCATGACGACCGAGACGCTCCGGGTCGGTAACTGCTCCGGCTTCTACGGCGACCGGTTCAGCGCGATGCGCGAGATGCTCGAGGGCGGCAGGCTGGACGTGCTCACCGGCGACTACCTGGCCGAGCTGACCATGCTGATCCTGGGCCGCGACCGCGCCCGTGACCCCGCGACCGGCTATGCGAAGACGTTCCTCGACCAGCTCAAGGACTGTCTCCAGCTCGCCCTCGACCGCGGTGTCCGCATCGTCGCCAACGCGGGCGGCGTCAACCCCACCGGCTTGGCGGCGGCCGTGCGTGACCTCGGCCTCACCACCAGGATCGCTTGGGTACGCGGTGACGAGCTCGATGCCGGAAAGCACGCCTATCTCGGGGCGTTCGGGATCGCCCGCGCCCTCGAATCCGGCGCCGACATCGTGGTGACCGGTCGCGTCACCGATGCGTCGCTGACCATCGGGCCGGCGATCGCCCACTTCGGCTGGAGCCGCGCCGACCTCGACGCGCTCGCCGGGGCCACCGTGGCCGGTCACGTACTCGAATGCGGCACCCAGGCCACCGGCGGCAACTACGCGTTCTTCACCGAGCTCGCCGACCTGGGCTCACCGGGCTTCCCGATCGCCGAGCTGCGGGCCGACGGGTCCAGCGTCATCACGAAGCACCCCGGGACGGGCGGCGCAGTCACGGTCGGCACGGTCACCGCCCAGCTCGTCTACGAGATCGGCGACGCGCGCTACGCCGGGCCCGACGTCACCACCCGCCTCGACACGGTCCGGTTGCGGCAGGCGGGCCCGGACCGGGTCGAGATCTCCGGGGTACGCGGGGAGCCGCCCCCGCCGGATCTGAAAGTCGCCTGCACGGCAGTAGGCGGCTACCGCAACGAGATGACCGTCGTGCTGACGGGCCTCGACATCGACGCCAAGGCCGCGCTGTTCCGGCGGCAGTTCCCGGACAACGGCCCCGCCGAGGTCGAGTGGACCCTGGCCCGGCTCGACAACCCGGATGCCCCCACCCAGCAGCAGGCCTCCGCGCTGCTGACCGTCGTGGCCCGGCACGCCGACCCGAAAGTGGTGGGCCGCGCGTTCACGAACGCCGCCGTGGAGCTGGCGCTGGCCAGTTATCCCGGCTTCTTCAGCACCACGCCGCCGGGAGACGCCCGCCCCTACGGCGTGTTCACCGCCGAATACGTCCCGCAGTCGATCCCCGCCCACGAGGTCGTCCTCGCCGACGGAACCGTCACCCGGATCGACCCGCCGACGGTGACCCGCCCGCTGGAACCACTGCACGGACCGGCCGCCCCGCCAGTCTCCCCGCCGGCGGAGTCCTCGGCCGGGGCCGGCTCGGGACCGGTGCGCGGGACCGGCTCGGGACCGGTGCGCGGGGCCACGGTGCGGCGGGCGCTCGGCACGGTGGTGGGGGCGCGGTCGGGGGACAAGGGCGGGGACGCGAACATCGGGCTGTGGGTTCGCGACGTCACGGCGTACCCATGGCTGGCGCATTTGATCGGTGAAGAGACGGTCCGGGAGCTGTTGCCGGAGACCGCGGGGCTGCCGATCCGGATCACCCGGCTGCCGAACCTGCTGGCCGTGAACGTGGTGATCGAGGGGCTGCTCGGCGCGGGTGTCGCCTACAACGCGCGGTTCGACCCGCAGGCCAAGGGGCTCGGCGAATGGCTGCGGTCCCGGCACGTCGAGATCCCCCTGGAGGTACGGTGACCGTCCTGCGGTCCACGCTCGCGCCGGACGACGCCGCGCGGCAGTCCATGCTGGACGCGCTCGCCGGGGTCGCGGCCGAGACCGCGAAAGCCGTCGCCGGGGGCGGGGAGAAAGCCGTCGCCCGGCACCACGCGCGCGGCAAACTCACCGCCCGGGAACGCATCGAGCTGCTGCTCGACCTGGACGCGCCGTTCCTGGAGCTGGCCGCGCTCGCGGGTTACGGCTCCAGCTTCGCCGTGGGTGGCAGCGTGGTCGCCGGGATCGGGGTGGTCAGCGGCGTCGAGTGCCTGCTGATCGCGAACGACCCGACGGTCAAGGGCGGGTCGAGCAACCCGTGGTCGCTGCGCAAGACGCTGCGGATGCACGAGATCGCCCGGCAGAACCGGCTCCCGGTCATCGCACTGGTCGAGTCGGGCGGCGCGGACCTGCCGACGCAGAAGGAGGTCTTCATCCCCGGCGGCGCGGTGTTCCGGGACCTGACCCGGCTGTCCGCCGCGGGGATCCCGACGATCGCGCTGGTCTTCGGCACGTCGACGGCCGGGGGTGCGTACCTGCCCGGCATGAGCGACCACGTCGTGATGATCGAGAAGCGGTCGAAGGTCTTCCTGGCCGGGCCGCCGCTCGTCAAGGCCGCCACCGGCGAGGACTCCGACGACGAGTCGCTGGGCGGCGCCGAGATGCACGCCCGCGTGTCCGGGCTCGCCGACCACTACGCCGCCGACGAGCAGGACGCCATCCGCATCGGCCGGCAGATCGTCGCGCGGCTCAACTGGCGCAAGGCGGGCCCTCTCCCGGGCAACACGGTGCCGCCGCGGTTTCCCGCCGAGGAGCTGTTGTCGATCGTCCCGCCGGACCTGCGTACGCCGTTCGACCCGCGCGAGGTGATCGCCCGGATCGTCGACGACAGCGACTTCGACGAGGTCAAACCGCTCTACGGCGGCTCGCTCGTGACCGGCTGGGCACGGCTGCACGGCTACCCGATCGGCATCCTCGCCAACGCCCGCGGCGTCCTGTTCAGCGAGGAAGCCCAGAAGGCCACCCAGTTCATCCAGCTCGCCAACAAGTCGGACACTCCCCTGCTGTTCCTGCACAACACCACCGGCTACATGG
Source organism: Winogradskya humida (assembly GCF_016862215.1). Taxonomy (GTDB): domain Bacteria; phylum Actinomycetota; class Actinomycetes; order Mycobacteriales; family Micromonosporaceae; genus Actinoplanes; species Actinoplanes humidus. Next base: position 3,272 of record NZ_BOMN01000153.1, on the reverse strand, counting down.
TCGGCAAGGAGTACGAGCAGCGCGGCATCATCAAGCACGGCGCCATGATGATCAACGCGGTCTCCAACTCCACCGTCCCGCACATCTCCCTGCTGATCGGCAACTCGTACGGCGCCGGCCACTATGGCATGTGCGGCCGCGCGTACGACCCGAGATTTGTCTTCACCTGGCCCAGCGCACGCTCCTCGGTCATGGGCGCCAAACAGCTCGCCGACGTCACCTACCTGGTCTCCAAGGCATCCGCGCAGGCCCAGGGCAAACCGTTCGACGAGGACGGCGCCCAGGTCGTCCAGCACATGATCGAACAGCAGATCTCCGCGGAAGCCATGCCGCTCGTGCTGTCCGGCATGGTCTACGACGACGGCATCATCGACCCCCGCGATACCCGCGACGTCCTGGGCGTTGCCCTCTCCGCGATCCACACCGCCCCGGTCCAGGGCACCACCGCCTTCGGCGTCTTCCGGATGTGAGCCCGATGATCACCAGTGTCCTCGTAGCCAACCGCGGCGAGATCGCCCGCCGCATCTTCACCACCTGCCACCGCCGCGGCCTCGCGACGGTAGCCGTCTTCAGCGACCCCGACGCCGACAGCCCGTACGTGGGTGAGGCCGACAGCGCCGTACGCCTCCCCGGCTCCGCGCCCTCCGACACGTACCTGCGCGGTGACCTTCTTGTTGACGCCGCCCTCCGCGCCGGCGCCGACGCGATCCACCCGGGCTACGGCTTCCTGGCCGAGAACGCAGCCTTTGCCCGCTCGGTCCAGGCGGCCGGCCTGACCTGGATCGGCCCCGGCGCCGACGCGATCTCCCTGATGGGCTCCAAAATCGAGTCCAAGTCCCTGATGGCCGCCGCGGGTGTCCCCGTCCTCACCCGCCTCGACCCGGCCACCATCACCGAGGCCGACCTGCCGGTCATGGTCAAGGCCTCCGCCGGTGGTGGCGGGCGCGGCATCCGGATCGTCCTCTCCCTTTCCGATCTGTCTTCTGCCATCGACGAGGCCTCGCGTGAGGCGTCATCCGCCTTCGGGGACGCCACTGTTTTCTGCGAGCGCTACATCGCCACCGGGCACCACATCGAGGTCCAGATCATGGCCGATGCGCACGGTACGGTCTGGGCGCTCGGCGAACGCGAATGCTCCCTGCAACGCCGCCACCAGAAGGTCATCGAGGAAGCTCCTGCACCGCTCGTCGACCGGGTCGGCGGCGACCTGCGCGAGCGGTTGCACGCGGCGGGCCGGGACGCGGCTGCTGCGGTCGGTTATGTCGGCGCCGGCACAGTGGAGTTCCTGGCCGACGACGAGGGCGCATTCTGGTTCCTGGAGATGAACACCCGCCTCCAGGTCGAACACCCGGTCACCGAATGCGTCACCGGCACGGACCTGGTCGCCCTCCAGCTCGACATGGCCGAGGGCGCCCCGCTCACCGGCCCGGAACCAGCCATGACCGGCCACGCCGTCGAAGCCCGCCTCTACGCAGAGAGCCCCGCCGACGACTGGCGACCGCAGACCGGCACGGTGCACCTGTTCGACATCCCTGTTGTCGAGGGCATCAGGCTCGACTCCGGCGTCGAGAACGGCACGGTCATCGGCACCCACTACGACGGGATGCTGGCCAAAGTCATCTCCTACGCCCCGACCCGCATCGCCGCCGTCCGCCAACTCGCCGCCACCCTCCGCCGATCCCGCATCCACGGCGTCACCACCAACCGCGACCTGCTCGTCGGGAGCCTGCTGCACCCGACGTTCCTGGACGGCATTTTCGACACGAGCTTCTATGCGGCCAATCCGCCGGCTTCGCTGGTCGCCTTTCCCGGGCTCGATCTCCAGCTCGCGGCCTTGATCGCGGCGTTGTCCGACGCTGCCCACGAGCGGGGATCCCTGCTTCCCGGTGTTTCCAGCGGCTTCCGGAACATTCCCGTGGGTTACCGCACGCGGGGGTATGCGGTCGGCGACGTCTCGCTGCTGGCGGCGTACCGGATAGATCGGGGTGTTCTATCTGTGCCGGACTTATCCCGGATATCGCTCGTCTCCGCTGCTGCGGACCAAGTGGTTCTCTCGGTGGACGGCGTGCGCCGGGCCTTCCGCATCGGCCGCTTCGACGACCATGTGGTGATCGACAGCCCCGCCGGCTCCCGCTCGCTGCGCCGCCTCCCCCGCTTCACCGACCCGTCCACCCAACTCCCGCCCGGCGCCCTGACCGCCCCCATGCCCGGCACGGTCGTCCGCATCGACGTGGCGGTGGGCGAAACCGTCGCGGCCGGCCAACCGTTGGTCCGCCTGGAGGCGATGAAAATGGAACACGCGGTACACGCCCCTCGCGCCGGCGTGGTGGCTGAACTCCCCGTGCAGGTCGGCCAGCAGGTCAGCCAGGGCACACCGCTAGCAGTGGTGAGCCATGACCTCCCCACCTAAACAGGACCGCTCCCGCGCCACCCGCCAACGCCTCCTCGAAACAACCATCCACTGCCTGGCCACAGACGGCTGGGAAGCCTCCACGGTCGCCTTCATCGCCGCCCGCTCAGGCATCAGCCGAGGCGCAGTCCAACACCACTTCCCCACCCGCGAGACCCTCATCGTGGCAGCCCTGGAACACATGTTCACCTCGCGAGCCGCCCTGCTCGACAACCTCCCCGAACCCACCGGCACCGGCCCCGAACGCGTCCACGCCGTAGTGACCGGCCTGGTAGACGCCATCGGCGGCGAACTCTTCCAAGCAGCCCTCCAGGTCTGGACAGCAGCCGCCGCCGACCCCGACCTCCGCGCCGTCGTGGTCCCCCTGGAACGCCACTTCGCCCGAGGCGTCCACACCCGAGCCGTCCGCCTCCTGGGCGTGGATGACACGGACCCCGCGGTCCGCGCCCTGATCCAAGCCACCCTCGACCTCGCCCGAGGCCTAGCCCTGGCCAACATCCTCACCGACGACACCCGCCGCCGCTCCCACGTCATCCAGGCCTGGTCCACCCAGCTAGCCGCCGCCCTTTCCTGACGGCCCATGAGGCCCGCAAACTCAAGCAAGTCGCCCACCCTCGCTGCGCCTTGCCGCCCCAATCTGCGCCCGTTGCCCATGTAATGACCTGTGCCGACTTGTGACGACCTGTGACGACCTGTGACGACCTGTGACGACCTGTGACGCCGACCGTGTCAGCCTTGATGGGCACACCCACAAGACCAAATGCGCCCGTCGCAAATCTGCTGTCTCACCCGACGCCAACCACGCGGCTTGGTGCTGCGACCTGGCACCGTCCGGATCTGCCGATGACAGCAAGACGGCCGA
>NZ_BOMN01000152.1 GCF_016862215.1 Winogradskya humida | reverse complement strand
GGGTCAAGGCCCATCAGGTCGAACCGGAAGCCGTCGATCTGGTATTGCTCGGCCCAGGTCTTGACGGAGTCGACGACCAGTTTGTTCATCATGGTGTGTTCCGGTGCGGTGTCGGCGCAGCAGCTGTCGGTGGTCACTGTGCCGTTCAGTGAGAGCCGCTGGTAGTAGCCGGGCACGATCCGGTCGAGCACCGAGTCGGGGTCCTGGCCGGCGGCCGCGGTGTGGTTGTAGACGACGTCGAGCACCACGCGTAGGCCTGCGCGGTGCAGGGCCTGCACCATCTCGCGGAACTGCCGGGTCCGTGCGGCGCCGGTGGGCCGGGTGGCGTACGAGCCTTCCGGAACGGTGTAGTGCAGCGGGTTGTAACCCCAGTTGAAGTCGTCGCTGCCCTGGGTCCTGGCGATGCAGGCCTGTTGCTGGTCGGAGTCGGCCGGGTAGCTCGTCAGATCGCACGGCGGCTGGTCGCGGTCCGCCGGGTTCTCGGGCACACCACCGAAGTCGAACGTCGGCAGCAGGTGCACGGTGGTGACGCCGGAGCGGGCCAGCTCGCGCAGATGCCGCATCCCTGCCGAGTCGGTGTCGGTGAAAGCCAGATAGCTGCCCCGGGACGCGGCCGGCACAGTGGTGTCCTCAGTGGAGAAGTCACCGATGTGCAGTTCCTGGATCTGCTGGCGGGTGTTCGCGATGTCGGGCAGCCGGGGTGCGTTCCAGCCGCGCGGGATCAGATCGCGGTCGTCGAGATCGACGATCTGGCTGAGCTCGGAGTCGGTGGACAGGGCGAGGGAGTAGGGATCGGTGACGCTGTTGGTGACCACCTCCATCGCCGCGGGGGCGAAGACCTTGATCCGGTAGCGGTAAAACTTGCGGTCCCAGTTCCGGTCGCCGGTGACCGACCAGACACCGGTGGCGTCGTCGCGGCGCATCGGCATCAGGGCCGGCGTGGTCGCGGTCGGCGAATCGTACAGTTCTACGCTGGCGGTCTGCGCCGTCGGTGCCCACAACGACAGTGCCGGCCGGCCTGCCCGGTAGGTGGGTCCGAGTGTCGCCCGGCGGGCTTTCGCGGCGAAGAGGGTGTCGAGGACGCCGGGGATCTGCAGGCTGGACGCGTCGGCAAGGCTGCCGTCGGCGTCGATCGCGGCGACCGCTACCTGCCCGCGCAGCAACGCGGCGACATCGGTGCGGGCCGGCACCCTCAGCACGCTGTACGTGGCCAGGTGCGGGTACTTCGCCTTGAGGTCGGCGGGCATCCCGGCCGGGTCGTAGGTCAGCGGTATCGTCGCGCCGCCGGTGAGCCCGGATGGCCCGGCGCGCAGCCCGCCGCCGGGGGCGCCGCCCAGTTGATAGGTACGGGTGGCCGGGTCGCCGGTGAGTTTCCAGGCGATGGCCCCGGGTGTCAGCCAGTGCGCCCGTGCCGCTTGCAGGCTTGGGCGTGCCTCCCCGGCGTACACGGTGAGACTGTGGCTGGGCGCGTCGTAGCTGAAGGTGGTCGTGGTGGCGTCGGCCGGCACGGTGAAGGCGATGTTGTCGCCGCCCTGGACACCGTCCTGGCCGTAATTGACGTCCCAGCTCATCCCGAGGGTGGCCTTCACCTGGTAGGTGCCGGCCGGCAGGACCGTGGTGGTGAAGGTGTAGGTGTCGTCACCGTCGGGATCCTGCAGCCAGGTACGCAGGCAGTCCGGTGACCAGTCGGACGGGCAGCCGAGTTCGCTCTGGAAGTCGCCGGCGGCGGTGGCGATCGGGGCGGTGAGCGTGTCGGTGATCCAGTGGGTGCCGTGGTCGTAGAAGAAGCTGACCTTCGCGCCACCGGCCGGGACGGTGATCGGGATGTTGGCGCCGCCGGGTGCGGCGTTCAGTCCGTAGTTGACGTCCCAGGCCTTGTCGAGCGCCGCCTTGTACGCGAAGGGCCCGGCCGGCAGGTCGGCGGTGAGCTGCCAGACGTCGTCGGCGCGGCGGGTCATCTGTGCCTGGTCGCAGTCGGGCGCCCAGTCACCGCCGCAGCCGAACTCGCTGTCCAGGTCGCCGGCGACGGCGACGGCGGAGGGTTGGTCGGCAGCCTCGGCGGTCAGTGGCAGCAGCGGGATGAGCAGGATCGTCGCGGCACCGGCGGCGAGTCCGGCGACACGTCGTGATCTCGAAGCCATGGGGGATCCCTTCGTGGTCATCCGGCCGACCACCAGGCGGTGGTGTCCGGGGGCAGCATGTCCCCGTCGAGTGGGCCGCTGGCCAGCAGCAGCCGGCCGGGGTGTTTCACGGCGACCGGTTCGCCGGTCATGTTGGTGGTGCACCGCACCGTCTCACCGCCCGGCACCGGGCGGTCGAAGGCGAGCACGCCTTCACCGGCGTCGACCCACCACAGGTCGTCGCCGGTGAAGGTGGGCCGCAGGGCCAGGGCGCGGCGGTACATGGTCAGTGTCGAGTCGGGGTCGCTGTGCTGGGCTGCGACGCTGAGCGTGGCCCACAGTGCCGGCTGAGGAAGCCAGCTGCGTCCGCCGGGCGGGCCGAAGCCGTACGGTGGTTCGTGGCCTTCCCACGGGATCGGCACGCGGCAGCCGTCCCGGTAGCCGTCCTGCCCGGCGGCGCGGTGGAACGCCGGGTCCTGGCGCGCTTCGGCGGGCAGGTCGATCACTTCGGGCAGGCCGAGTTCCTCGCCCTGGAAGAGGTACGCCGAGCCCGGCAGCGCCAGCATGAGCAGCGTCGCGGCGCGGGCCCGGCGTAGCCCGGCGACCTCGTCGACCGGCTCGGGCCGGCGGCCGGCGATCTCCCCGCCGCCTGGTTGCAGCAGTCGGGTGGTGTGCCGGATGACGTCGTGGTTGGACAGCGCCCAGGTCGCCGGGGCGCCGACGGCCCGTACGGCTTCGAGGGACTCGTCGATGACCTCGCGTTGGGCGATCGGGTCCCAGGCGGTGGCAAGGTAGGCGAAGTTGAACGCCTGGTGCAGTTCGTCCGGCCGCACGTAGTCGGCGACGCGTTGCAGGGTCGGCGCCCAGGCCTCGGCGACGCCGATCCGGCGGCCGGGGTATTCGTCGAGGATGCGCCGCCAGCTGCGGTAGATGTCGTGGACACCGTCCTGGTCGAAGCAGGGCGACACCCCGATGTCGAGCAGGTGGGCCGGCGCGTGGTCGCCGCGGTTGGGCAGGCCGGCGGCCTTGACCAGGCCGTGCGCGACGTCGATGCGGAAGCCGTCGACGCCGCGGTCGAGCCAGAAACGCAGTACGGTGCGGAACTCGTCGGCAACCGCGGGATGGTCCCAGTTCAGGTCGGGCTGTTCAGCGGCGAACAGGTGCAGGTACCACTCGCCGTCCGGGAGGCGGGTCCAGGCCGGCCCGCCGAACAGCGACTCCCAGTCGTTCGGAGGTTCCGTACCGTCCGGGCCCTGCCCTGGCCGGAAGTGGTACCGGTTGCGCCACGGTGAATGCGGCCCGCCGGCCACGGCTCGCTGGAACCAGTCGTGCTGCTCTGAGGTGTGGTTGGGGACGAGGTCGACGATGATGCGCAGGCCGAGCCGGTGCGCGTCGTCGATCAGCGTCTCGGCGTCATCGATGGTGCCGAAGACCGGATCGACCCTGCGGTAATCGGTGACGTCGTAGCCGGCGTCGGCCTGCGGGGAGGCGTAGAAGGGCGACAGCCACACCGCGTCCACCCCGAGGGAACGAAGGTAGGGCAGGCGGCCACGGATCCCTCGGAGGTCCCCGATGCCGTCGCCGTCGGAGTCGGCGAAGCTGCGCGGGTACACCTGGTAGATCACCGCGGCGCGGTGCCATGCGGGCGCGGGCGTCGACTGCTCGGACAAGGGAGCACCTTTCGGTAGTACGACGGCAGCACGGCAGGGGCCCGCGGGGCGACGGGCCGCTGTGCGTACGGAAAAGGGACCTTCAGGATTTGCCGGCGCCGGCCGTCAGGCCGGAGACCAGGTGGCGCTGCACCAGGAAGAAGACCGCGGCGGCGACCATCGAGATCATGACGGACGCGGCGGTCATGGCGCCCCACTCGGCCTTGAACTGCCCGACGTAGGTCTGCAGGCCCACAGCAAGGGTGTACTTGTCGGGTGTGGTCATGAACTGGGTCGCGTAGGCGACCTCGCCCCACGCCGTGAGGAAGGTGTAGAACGCGGTGACCGCCAGGCCGGGTTTGGCGAGCGGCACCACGAGCCGCCAGAAGGTGCCGAACGGGGAGAGCCCGTCGAGCCGGCCGGCTTCGTCGATCTCGGCCGGGATGGTGTCGAAGTAACCGCGCAGCATCCAGGCGCAGAACGGCACCGAGATCGTGCAGTAGGTGAGCACCAGCCCGGCGTACGTGTTGATCAGGTGCAGCGCGGAGAGGATGTTGTAGAGCGGCACGATCAGGATGGCGACCGGGAACATCTGCGTGATCAGAAAGCTCCACATGAGCGGTCCGTGCCCGGGGAAGCGCATCCGCGACAGTGCGTATCCGGCGCTGGCCGCGATCAGCACACCGACGACGGTGGTGCCGGCCGCCAGGATCAGTGAGTTGGCCAGCCAGGTGGGAAAGCCGTCGGGCTGGCGGAGCACGTTCGCGTAGTTGCTCAGCACCGGGTTGCTGAGGATCTCGCCGGGGTTGGCCCATGCGTCGGCGTCGCCGAACGACATGTAGAGGATCCACAGAACCGGGAAGATCGCCGCCGCACTCGCGGTGATCATCACGGCGTGGTAGGCGATCGACGCCGCCCGGGAACGATCGCCTCGCCGCCGACGGCGGGCTACGGGCGCCGCTGTCGCGGTGGCGGCGGTTGGTTCGACAACTGTCAGGCTCATCATCGGCTCCTCAGCGAACTGTCCTGCTCGGCCAGCCGGCGGCGGTAGACCACGGCGAAGACCAGCAGCAACAGCAGGATCAGCGCGCCGTAGGTCGCGGCGCCCGAGTAGTCGCGGACACCGGCGAACGCGAGCCGGTAGGCATAGGTGACCAGGATCTGGCTGTCGGCACCGGCGTCACCGCCCACCAGCAGGAAGATGACCGGGAACTGGTTGAACGTCCAGATGCTGCCGAGCAGGACCACGGTGCTGCTGATCGGCCGCAGCCCGGGCAGTGTCACGTAGGTGAAGCGCTGCCACGCCGACGCCCCGTCCATCTCCGCCGCTTCGTACTGCTCGGCGGGAATGGACTGCAGCCCGCCGAGCAGGGCCACCATCATGAACGGCACACCGAGCCAGACGTTGACCGCGATGACCGACACCTTCTGCCAGAGGGGGTCGGCAAGCCACTGCACACCGGAGAGCCCGGCGGACGCGAGCGCCTGGTTGACGATGCCACGGTCGCCGTTGAGCAGCAGCCGCCAGGCGAACGCGCTGACGAACGCCGGCACCGCCCAGGGCAGGATCAGCATGATCCGGTAGCCGGCGCGGAACCGGGCTCGCTGGTTGAGCATCAACGCGAGCCCCAGGCCGAGCACGTAGTGCAGGACCACGCAGGCGATCGTCCAGACGACGGTCCAGGTGAGCACCTGGTAGAAGTGACCCTCCGCGCCGGACAGGACGTGCCAGTAGTTGTCCAGGCCGACGAACTCGTACGTGGACGGAATGTGGTTGGGCCCGATGGTGCGGCCGATGGTGGACTCGTTCGCGTCGGTCAGGGACAGGTACAGGCCGCGGCCGAGCGGGACGAGGACGAGGACGGTCAGCACGATGACGACCGGCGCGACCATGCTCCACGCGTACCAGTGGCGACCCAGCCGCCGGGTGACAGTGGCCAAGGGGCCACCCCTTTCTCCAGTGGGGTTGCCGTTACCTGGTGTAGCCCGGCAGCACCTTGGTGAACTCGTCCGCGGCCGCGTTCAGGCCGGCCTGGGTGTCCTGGCCCTGAAGGATCTTCACGTAGCTCTGCGACAGCGGCGTGAACAGATCGCTGGCCTGCGGGATCGCCAGGCGCGGCCGTGCGGTGTCCATCACCTTCTGGAACTGCGCGATCACCGGGTTCGCGGTCACCGCAGCGGTGTAGGCCGAAGTGCGGGCCGGCAGGGTGCCGTTCTTCTCAGCGACCGTGGCCTGCGTCTCGCCGGACGTCATGAACTGCACGAACAGCTGGGCGGCGGCGGGTGCCTCGGTGCCGGCGTAGATCACCAGGTTGTGACCGCCGACCGGGGCGCCGGCCTTGCCGGTCGAGCCCGCCGGGACGGCGGCGACACCGAGGGTGTCCTTGCTGGTGAACGCCTTGCCGGAGTAGGTGTCTCCGGCCGCCCACGGGCCGTTGATGATCATCGCGACTTTGCCGTCCTTGAAAGCGGCCTGCATATTGGCGTAGCCGTCGGTGAACGCGGGCTTGGCGGCCGCGCCGGAAGCGACAAGATCCTTGGCGATGTCAACGGCCCTGACCGCCTCGGCGGAGCTGACAGTGATCTTCTTGGTCGCGGCGTCGGCCAGGGTGGCTCCCTCGCCGTACAGGAAGGGCAGGAGGAAGTAGCTGTCCGGGTTGAGGTAGATGCCGTCGGCGCCGGCCTTGGATCTGAGCGCCTGCGCTGCCGTCTTGACCTCGGCCCACGTTGCCGGCGGCTCGGTGATGCCGGCCTTGGCGAACAGTTCCTTGTTGTAGAGCAGGCCGAGAGTGTCGGTGACCTGCGGCGCGCCATAGGTCTTGCCGTTGTACTTCGTGCCACCGGCCGGTCCGGCCAGGATGTCGTCCGGCTTGTCCACGGCCGGGGTGCCGTCCAGTGGGAGCAGGTAGCCGGACTCGGCGAAGCCTGGTGTCCAGCCCACGTCGGAGCGCAGGACATCTGGGGCACCGTTGCCGCCCTGGGCCGCGGTCTTGAACTTCTGCTGGGCGTCGGAGAACGGCACGTTGACGTAGTTGACCTTGATCTTCGGGTGCTGCGCCTGGAAGTCGGCGACGAGCGCCTTGAAGGTCGGTGCCTCGGTGGTGGCGTCGGAGGTGTCCCACCAGGTCACGGTGCCGGACACCGAGGCCGGGTCGGAGACGGAGCCGGCACCGGACCCGGTGTCGGAGCTGCATGCGCTCAGCGCTGCCAGCGATGCGATGACGGCCACCGTTGCGATCCCGCGTTTCATGATCATCCCCTAACCGATTCACCTGCAGAAACGTGAACGTCTTCCGGCTGTGCGACCGAACCGTAGCAAGTAACTAACTCAAGTTAGCTAACGTTTTGGTAACTGCGCCGCACAAGCATTGACTCGGCTCTGTAACACGCTCTTAATACTTGGTACTCACCGACATCGATGGAGGCCACCATGCGCCGACAACGAACCCTCCGAGCCGCTGCCACTGCGGCAACCGCCCTGACCCTGGGGATCGCCGGGATCGCGTACACCGAGCACGCCGCCGCCGACACCACCTCGGTCACCATCGCCGGCGACCTGCAGAGCGAGATCGGGTGCGCCGGTGACTGGGCCACCGACTGCTCGGCGTCGAACCTCAGCCGGCGCACCGACGGCATGTGGTCGCGCACCGTCACCGTTCCCGCCGGAACCTGGGCTTACAAAGCCGCACTCAACGGGAGCTGGACGGAGAACTACGGCGCTCACGCGGCCCCGGGCGGCGGCAACATCACGCTCACCGTCCCGGCCGGTGGCAAGGCCGTCACGTTCCTGTACGACCCGGTGACCCACTGGATCACCGACGACGTCACCAGCCGGATCGTCACGGCTGCCGGCGACTTCCAGAGCGAGCTGGGCTGCACCGGCGACTGGGCACCGGACTGCCTGCGTACCTGGCTGCAGGACATCGACGGCGACGGCGTCTACACCTACACCACAACCGCGATTCCAGCCGGCACCTGGGCCGTCAAGGCCACCATCGGCCAGTCCTGGGCCGAGAGCTACGGCGGCCCGAACGGCGCGAACATCCCGTTCACGGTCACGACCGCCGGGTCCACCACGACGATCCGGTACGACTCCGCGAGCCACCAGCTCACCGTCACCGGCTCGGGAGGCGAGGCCGCCACCGGGACCCTCGGCGCCACCTACACCGCCGCCGCCACCACCTTCCGGCTCTGGTCACCCGACAACACCGACGTCAAGGTCATCGTCGGCGGGACCACCTACCCGGCGACCCGTGTCTCGCTGCCCGGCTACACCGACGTCTACCAGGCCAGTGTGACCGGAAACCTGAAGAACCAGGCCTACCAGTTCACCGTCGGCGGCACAGCCGTGCGTGACCCGTACGCGCGGATGGTCAACCCTGGCACCAGCCAGGGCATCGTGGTGGACCCCGCGGCGATCACGCCGACCAGCGGCACCTGGCGGGCAGCACCCCCACTGGCGAACCGTGAGGATGCGGTGATCTACGAGCTCAGCGTGCGGGACTTCACCATCGACGGCACGTCCGGGGTGAGCGCGGACAAACGCGGTAAGTTCCTCGGCCTGGTCCAGACCGGGACCGCCTACAACGGAGCCAAGACCGGCATCGACCACCTCAAGGAACTGGGCGTCAACACCGTCCAGATCATGCCCGCGTACGACTTCGCCAGCACCGTTCCGAACTGGGGTTACGACCCGCTGAACTACAACGTCCCCGAGGAACAATTCTCCCAGTTCACCGCCCCCGCGGAGCGCATGCGCGAGTTCGCCGACATGGTCGACGAGTTCCACCGCAACGGCATCCGGGTGATCCTGGACGTGGTCTACAACCACACCGCGACCAAAGACGTCCTGCAGGGCATCACCGGCAAGTACTACACCGCCACGGACTACTCCGGCTGCTGCGGCAACTCCCTCGACGACAGCCAGCCGATGGTCAGCCGGATGATCCGCGACTCCCTCGAGATGTGGGTACGCGACTACCACGTCGACGGCTTCCGCTTCGACCTGATGGGCATCTTCCACCACGACCAGGTCGCCGGCTGGGGCACCTACCTCAACACCACCTACCCCGACCGTAACCTGCAGCTCTACGGCGAACCCTGGATGGGCGGCGTCACCCCGCCCGCCGAGGCCGACTTCGTCCGCTACGGCAGCACCGCGTCGATGACCGGCGGGCACATCGGCGTCTTCAACGGCGCGTACCGGGACGCGATCAAGGGCGGCACCCGCGACCAGGTCCTCGGCTACATGGGCGGCGCGGGCAACCAGAATGCCGTCACCACCGGCCTGCGCGGATCACCCCTGGCGACCAAGAGCACGGCGGTGCTGAGCGACCTGTGGAACCCCGCCTTCGCCTACGACCCGGAGCAGACGATCAACTACGTCTCCGCGCACGACGACCTGAACCTGTGGGACAAGATCACGTACTCCGGGGTGACCGGCGGCGCCGACGGGCGGGCCGGCCGGATGGACCGCTTCGCCGCCGGCATCGTGCTCACCTCGCAGGGCATCCCCCTGTTCACCGAGGGCGACGAGTTCCTGCGTTCGAAGGTGGTGGGCGGCGACTACGAGACTGCGGCGAATTCGTACAACGCCGGTGACAACGTCAACGCGATCCGGTGGAACGACAAGGTCACCAACGCGGGCACTTTCGCTTATTACAAGGCGGCCATCGCGCTGCGCAAAGCCACCCCCGGCATGCGGCTGACCACCTGGGACGCCGTCAACACCCGGCACAGCACCCAGGTCAGCGGCCAGGTGATCACCTCCGTGCTCGACTCCACCACGGTGGCCGTCTACAACCCCGGCGCAAGCAGCGTGAATGCCACCCTGCCGGCCGGCTCCTGGACCAAGGTCCTCGACGCCACGGGGGCGGTCACCAAGACCGACACCACCGCCGACGCGCTCGCCACCACGGTCTTCAGGAAGAACTGATCCGACCGGCTGACGCTGCCCCGGATGCGGCAGCGTCAGCCGGCCGGCACCGGGCCGCTCGACTCACGGATCATCAACGACGTGCCCAGCAGCTGATGCGGGTGCTGATCCTCTTCCCGGATCGCCGAGATCAGAAAGTCGGCGGCCGTACGGCCCTTGGTCGCGATCGCCTGCCGGACTGTGGTCAGCCTCGGCCGCAACCACGCCGCCTCAACCAGATCGTCGAATCCCGTGACCGACACCTGGCCGGGAACCGCGATCCCGAGATCGTGCAGCGCATCCACCGCGCCGAATGCCAGGACATCGGAGAGTGCGACGATCGCGGTCGGTGACGCCTGCCTGATCAGCGTCTTGGTCGCCCGGTACCCGTCCGTCCGGGTCACCGGCACCTCGGCGAGCGCCACGTCGTCAAGGGTCAGACCCACCTCGGCAAGCGCCTCCACGATCCCCGCCATCCGCCGGGCCAGGGGGCCCCGGTAGCCCCGCACCGCCTTGTCCGGCCCCGGATCGATGCTGAGCACGGCCAGCCGCCGGTGGCCCAGCCCCAGCAGGTGACGCATCACCGCGAGCGCGCCGCCGTGGTCATCGACGTCAACGCTCGGCACGTCCTCCTGAGGGTCGCTGTCCACCAGCACGAACGGGATCCGGTGCCGGGCGAGCTCCGCCACCTCGCCACGATCGGTCTCCAGCCCGCAGACGATGAAGCCGTCCACCGCCGCGTATGGAATCGCCTTCAGCATCGAGTCGCGCAGCGGCGGCGTCAGGACCATGGTGAGTCCCTCATGGTCACAGACCTGCCCCACCCCCATCAGGAACCTCGCGTAATACGGGTTCTCCATGATTTTGGCCAGGCTCTGCGGCAGCAGCACACCCAGCGCGTTGGTCTGCCCCGCCTTGAGCATTCTGGCCAGGGTGTTCGGCACGTACCCGATCTCCTGAGCGACGGCGAGAATCCGGTCACGGGTCGCCTCGGAGATGTAGTCCGGCCTGTTGAACGCGAACGAGACAGCCGAGCGGGACACCCCCGCCGCCGCGGCGACATCACTGGAGGTCGGCTTTCCCCGCGACGCGCGTCCCCTGCCCCCGGTGGTCTTCGCCGCCATGAATCTCCCCTCCCCCAACACGTGGTGGCCACCCTATAACAAGATTACTAACGCGTTAGTGAAGCCGCTGGCGGCCCTGCGCCCTCTCATGCTGGCTTCTCCTCGCGGACGGGTGGGCGGGCTCGCATGGTCCGCCAGCTTCCTGGCCGCATGTGGACCGGTCGCCTCAGGCTTGACAACGTCCCGCACGAACCGAGTAAGTTACACAAAGATTAAGCGTCATGCTGATCAATGTCGATGTCGTATGGCCGTTCAGCTCCCTAAAAGGCGCGATGAGCTGCGCTGCGCAGCAGTCCGGAACAGCTCGGCGACGAAGCGCGTAAGTGCGTAACGCATCTCCCATCCTCACGCGAAAGGCATTCCCCCGATGTCGAAGCGAAGAGTTCTCGCCCTGATAGCCGCCGGCACGGCCGCGGTCCTGGGCACCGGGTTCACCATCAGCCAGGGCACCGCCTCCGCCGCGACGCCGCCCGCGCCGGCCGGGGTCACCAGGGCCGACGTGATCACCTATCTCAAGAGCCTCACCGGCAGTCACGCGCTCTCCGGCCAGCAGGGCGGCTCGACCGGCAACCCGGCCCAGTGGGTGACCAAGGTGCACGACATCACCGGGCAGTACCCCGGCCTGTTCGGTGGTGACTTCGGGTTCAGCCAGAACGACATCAACAGCCGCCAGACGATGATCAACCAGGTCAAGACCGAGTGGGCGAACGGTACGCTCAGCTCGATCACGATGCACGCATGCCGGCCCGACGTGGCGACGTGCGACTTCGAAGGCGGCTCGAATCCGGTCAAGGGCAGCAAGTTGTCCTCGGCGGAATGGACATCGGTGGTCACGAGCGGGACCTCGCTGAACAACGCCTACAAGGCCAAGCTGGACCAGTTCGTCCCGTACTTCCAGCAGCTCGAGGACGCCGGCATCCCGGTGATGTTCCGGCCGCTGCACGAGTTGAACGAGGGCTGGGCCTGGTGGGGCGGCAACGCGAACGCCGCCGCCGGCGGCGCCAAGCTGTTTCAGGTCACCCACGACTACCTGGAGTCCAAGGGTCTGAGCAACCTCATCTACGTGTGGGCGCCGAAGGACACCGCCGGCGGCGCGGCGAGCGTCCGGAACTACTACCCCGGTGATGCGTACGTCGACGTCGTTGCCCTTGATGTCTGGGTGAACAAGTTCCCGTCCACCGACTGGTACAACGCGCTGTCCTCCATCGCCGGCGCCAACAAACCGATGGCGCTGGCCGAGGTCGGCAGCGTGCCCCAGCCGAGCCAGATGAACAGCCAGCCGAAGTGGGTCTTCTGGAGCGTCTGGATGGACTGGCTGACTATGCCGGACTACAACTCCAACGCCTCGATCCAGGCCGGCTACTACGACGCCCGGACGTTCAACCAGGGCGAGGTCAACATCCCCACCGGCAACCAGCCGACCACCCCGCCACCCACCGGCGACAGGACCGGTGCGATCACCGGCATCGGCGGCAAGTGCATCGACGTCGCCGCCGCCGGCACCGCCAACGGCACCGCCAACGGCACCGCCGTCCAGCTCTACGACTGCAACGGCTCCCCCGCCCAGCAGTGGACCATCGGCGCCGACGGCACCATCCGCTCCCTCGGCAAATGCCTCGACGTCACCGGACAGGGCACCGCCAACGGCAGCACGATCCAGCTCTGGGACTGCAACGGATCCGGGGCCCAGCAATGGGTCCCGCAGACCAACGGCCACCTGCGCAACCCGCAGTCCGGCCGCGACCTCGACGTCCCCGGCGGCGCCACCGCCAACAACACCCGCCTGCAGATCTGGGACACCAACACCAACGCCTGGCAGATCTGGGGACTCCCGGCCTGACCTCCGGAGACCCGGGGCCATCAGCGCCTCGGACAAGGACGGCACGCCCTGTTGGGCGTACCACTATCTGCGCCTCGCCAAAGGCCAGCGCGCCCTGACCGCGGTCCGCCCGGTCAAGCCATCTGACCTACCCTGGTCGGTGGGTCGTCATCCCGCGACCCACCGACCAGCGGAAGCGACGACACCGAGGGTGAAGAGAGTCACGATCGCGGACATCGCCCGCCAGGCAGGAGTGTCCAAGAGCCAGGTTTCGTACGCTCTCAACGACCGTCCCGGCGTTGCCGAGCCCACCAGGCAGCGCATCCTCGCCGTCGCCGCAGAAGCCGGTTTCCGGGCCAACAGCTCGGCCCGCGCCCTGGCCGGTGGACCCTCCCGCGTCGTCGGGCTCGCCCTGCGCCGGCCCGCGCAGACCCTCGCCGTCGAACCCTTCTTCATGGAACTGGTCGGCGGTCTGGAAGCCGAGCTGTCCGCCCACGGTTTCGCACTACTGCTGCAGATGGTGACCGACGACCGCGCCGAAACCACCCTCTACCAGCAGTGGGCCAGCGACCGCCGGGTGGACGGGGTGCTCATCTGCGACACCCGCATCGACGACGAACGGCCGGCCCTGGTCAGCCGGCTCGCCCTGCCCGCGATCGTCATCGGACCACCCGTCGCGGGCGGGTCGCCACCCAGCGTCTGGTCCGACGACGCCCGGCCGATGACCGAGGCGGTGGAGTATCTGACCGCCCTGGGCCACCGGCGCATCGCCCGGATCGCCGGGCTGCGGGAGCTCGCCCACACGACGGTCCGCACCGCGGCGTTCGAACGGATCTGCGCCGAACGCGGGCTCACCGAGACCACGGTCCGCTGGACCGACTACACCGGCGCGAGCGGCGCCCAGGCCACCCGGGAGCTGCTCGACGCCGCCGGGCCGCCCACCGCCCTGATCTACGACAACGACATCATGGCCGTGGCCGGGCTCGCCGTGGCGCAGGAGCTGGGCCTCACCGTCCCGGCCGACCTGTCGATGATCGCCTGGGACGACTCGCCGATCTGCGCGCTGGTGCACCCGACGCTGACCGCGCTCGCCCACGACATCGGCGCGTACGGCGCCCACGCCGCCCGCCAACTGCTGAGCTTGATGGCCGGCCGGCCGATCGCTTCCAGTCAAGCCGAACCGGCGCACCTCGTCCCGCGCGGCAGTACGGCGCCGCCGCCGGAGATTAGGATGAGCGCGGGTTGACGGCATCCGCCGGCAGCAGCCCGACGATCCGGGGAGAGGCATGGTCCGGCCGGCCACGATGACCGACATAGCCCACCGGGCCGGTGTGTCCCGCGTGGCTGTGTCGTACGCGCTCAACGACCGCCCGGGTGTGTCCGACGAGCTCCGCGCCCGCATCAAGCAGATCGCCCACGAGATCGGCTTCACCGCCAGCATCTCCGCCCGCGCGATCCACGGCGCCGCCGCCCACGCGATAGGCCTGGTGATGCGCCGGCCCACCCCGGAGCTGAGCGCCGAGGTCTTCCGGCGAGAGCTGATCAGCGGCATCCAGGCCACCCTGGCCGGCGAGGACTACGGCCTCGCCCTGCAGTTCGCCGACACCCCCGACCAGGAAGTGGCGATCCACCGGGGCTGGGACGCCGAACGCCGGGTCGACGGCGTCATCCTCTTCGACCACCAGATCGACGACCCCCGGCTGCCGGCCCTGTCGACCCTGGATCTGCCGGTAGTGGTCCTGGCGCCGCCGATCGCCGGCTATCCGTCCTTCAGTTACGTGTGGTCCGACGAGGCCGCCGTGGCCAAGCAGCTCGTCGGCCACCTGCACGACCGGGGGCATTGCCGGTTCGCCAGGGTCAGCGGCCCGAAGTCGTTGCTGCACACCCAGCGGCGCACCTCGGCGATCGCCGAGGCCGCCGAGGCCGCGGGGCTGACCTGGGAGACCATCGCGGCCGACTACACCGGCTCCGCGGGCGCACGGGCCACCCGCCGGTTGCTCAGCGCCCGGCACCGCCCGACCGCCCTCGTCTTCGACAACGACCTGATGGCCGTCGCCGCCCTGAGCGTGGCGCGGGAGATGGGCGTCGCCGTCCCCGAACACCTGTCGATCATCGCCTGGGAGGACTCCGCCCTCTGCCGCACCGTACGCCCGGCGCTGACCGCCCTGCACCGTGACATCGTCGACTACGGCCGTACCTGCATGACGACCCTGCTGGCGCACATCTCCGCCAGCGAACCGCTGACCCGGCAACTCCCGAAGGCGACGTTGATCCTCCGCGAATCATCGCGTTAGCTCGTACTGTTCGGCATCGGAATGGGGAGGTGCCAGACCTGCCACGGGTTGGTGTTGCCTTCATAGATCTGCAAGCCGGCTCCGTTGGCGCTGTAACCTCCGGGCACGTCCAGGTACCGGCCTGACTGAGGGTTGCGCAGGTGGGAGCGGGACTCGATCACCCACGCCTGCCCGCCGGAGCCGTTGCAGTCCCACAGCTGGATCGGCGTACGGTTCGCCGTGCCCTGACCGGTCACGTCGAGGCACTTGCCGAGCGCCCGGATCGTGCCGTCGGCGCCGATGGTCCATTGCTGCTGGGCCGAGTTGTTGCAGTCCCATATCTGTACGGGCGTGCCGTTGGCGTCGCTGCCGTTCGTGACATCAACGCACTTGTCACCCACACCGACGATGGGCCCGGTACGCGCACCTGGCGGGGTTCTCGGGGCCGGGGTGATGGTGATGGTTGATGGAGGGGCGCCACGCCGGCCGGAAATGGCGCTCACCGTCGGGCGGGTGCTCGGCGTCGGGCGCGTACTCGTTGCGGTCACGGTCGGGCCGGCACCGGACGTAGCGCTCTCGACGGGCAGAGGCAGCACCTCGGCGCCGGGTGACTCCCTCGGCAGCGCGGCGGCGCCCACCCACGGGCCGGACGGACTCGCATCCGGCTGGGCCATCCGGGCCAGGACGAACCCGACCGCGAGGAGCAACGTCGCGCCGGCGACCACGATCAGCGGGCTACGCAGCGCGCCGGCGGCCGGCCGCGACCGTACTGAACGCGGCCGGGCAACCGCCCTCTCTTCGCCGGCCGGCGGGCGGCGGTCTGCGTCGTCGGGCCAGTAGTCGGAGATCCGCGGCCAGGCGAACGACGCCGTCGGTAGCCTGCCCACGGTGCTCCGTACCGGCGGCAGGTACGGAGCAATGCGTGGTGTCTTGGCCGGCTCCGCCGCGTTGTCCGTACTCTCCACTCAACGGCCTTTTTCTCTCGGAGATCCGGTGGCGGCCCGGTTGCTCGTCACTGCCGGACCGCCGGGCTGAGGGGTCAGGCCGTGGGCAGTCGGAACCGCTGGAAGAACTGCCACATGAGAGTGTCGGCGCTGATCTCGTGGGTGACCGTGCCGTTGCCGTTGTCGATGGACGTGTCCGGCCAGGTGTGGCCGCCGTTCGACACCGAATAGAGCACGACGTCCGCACCCTCGGAGCAGCCGCCGTAGACGGTCTTTGCGACGTGCGCGCTGATCGTGGTGGTCACCGGTCCGGAGCAGCTGTTGATCTGTGCCCACCGCTGCTGCGCGACCGGAACCGAGTAACGCCACAATTCGGTGCCGCCGCCCTGGTACGGGTTGGTGTTGTCCTGCTGGCCGTGGAAGGCGATCACCGGCACCGACCGCACGGGCGTGCACGACTGCGGGTCGGGGCGCGAGGTGTCCTGCGGGTCGGGCCGGCCGGCGCGCAGCCCGGCGACCGGGGCGATGGCGGCGATGCGGCCGGCGCGCTGGCAGGCGAACGCTGACACCATCCGGCCGCCGCCGGAATAGCCGGTGCCGTAGACCCGGCTCGGGTCAGCGCACAGCACCCCGGTGGCGGTGGTGATGACCTGGTCGAGGAAGGCGACGTCGTCTCGCGCCCCGGCCGGGGCGGTGCCGACACCGGGGACGTTCCAGGCGAAGCCACTGGCCGCGGGAATGTCACCGGTGGGCGCCACGACGAGGAACTTGCCGGCGTCGGCGACCGGTTTTATCACGCTGTACTGCAGCTGCCCGCTGCCGGTCATCTGCGTACCGTGAAGGTCGAGAACCATCGGCAGCGCCGTGGTGGACGATGTTCCGGCCGGAACATAGACGGTGACCTGGTATTGCCGGCCCGCCAGAGTCACCGGGACCTGGTGCTCGCCGGCGCCGACCGACCGCGTGCAGGTGCCGGGGGTCGTGCCCCCGCCGGGCAGCACCCAGTCCTGATTGGTCTGGGAGTTGCAGGTCCAGATCTGGATCTGCGCGCCGTTGGCGCTGGACTGCCCGGCCACGTCCAGGCACCGCCCTGTCTCCGGGTTCACCAGATCCTTGGTGGTGTTGTCGTATCGCCACTGCTGGTGGCCGTTGCCGAGGCAGTCCCACAGCTGCACCTTGGTGCCGTCGGCGTTGACGCCACCGCTGACGTCCAGGCATTTGCCGAGGGCACGGACCGTCCCGTCGTCGGCGACGTTCCACTGCTGGGCGGCGGTGCTGTTGCAGTCGTACAACTGCACCTTGGTGCCGTTGGCGGTGCCGGCCGCAGCCACGTCGAGGCACTTGCCGGCCAGGCCGGTGATCGGACCGGCGACCGCAGCCGAGGCCGGCAGCGTCAATCCGGCCGTCAGCGCGACGGCCGTCGCCGTGATCGCGGCAATGGTCACCGCTCGGGAACGAAACTTCATCGACTCTCCTTGGCGTCCAGCGGCTCGCATCGACCACCCGGTCCGGCTCAGTCCGGCCGGCTGAACCACGTCGCCGCTCCTCGAACCGAGTAAGTTACGACGAAATTACGTCGCCCACTGATGGATGTCAATCGCCCGGAAGCAGCTGAACGGGCGACGTTCAAAGCGGTGAACTCCCGCTGGCTGGCGGGGTTGCATCGATGGGCGGATGGTGAGACTCCTCGAGATCACCGGACGCCTCACCAGTTCCTGACATCTCCCTACAAGACTCCCCCACACTCCGCCGTCGATCTCTGCGGCACCAGCTGCACCAGCGGAGCCGGAGGTGGTGGAGGGAATGACGCAACAACGTTGGTCCGGCGGCCGGCGGGCGCTTCTCACTCTGGGTGGACTCACCCTGATCAGCGCCTGTGCCGGGCCGCCGCCGCCAAAGCCGGCCGGACCGGCAGCGAAACCGGCAACACTGCCATCCTCGCCGGCGCCGTCAGTGCCGCCGCCGTCACCCACGCCGACCGCGCTGCCGCCCATCGCGATCCAGGCCAAGCCGCTCTACGTCGTACCGGCCGCTGCTGTACCGAAAGGGTCGAAGGCCGTGGCGCTCACCTTCGACGACGGGCCGGATCCGGCGTACACGCCGCAAGTGCTCAAAATCCTGCGGCAGCAACACATCAAAGCCACATTCTTCGTGATCGGGCAGCAGGCACACGATCACCCTGGTTTGATCAGGTCCATCGTCGACGAAGGACACACCATAGGTACGCACACCTGGTCGCACAAGGACGTCAGCCGGATGCCCGCCGCACGCGCACGGACCGAGATCGGTCGCGCCATCGACACCGTTGCCGCAACGACCGGGCACATACCCCACCTCTTCCGGGCACCGTACGGGAGTTGGTCACACACCGCGTTCCAGGTGTGCGCGGAGCTCGGGCAGACCTCGATCGCCTGGGACGTCGACCCGCGCGACTGGGACGATGCGGGATGGGACCAGATTCGCTCGAAGGTCCTGCACCAGGTCGGCAACCGGTCCATAGTGCTCACTCATGACGGCGGCGGCGACCGGTCCCAGACCGTACGCGCGTTGCGGAATTTCCTTCCCGTTCTGATCGACCGCGGCTACCGTTTCGTGGGGGTGTGAGCGATGGCCAAGTCTCGTCGTCTGCGGATCGTGCTCGTCGTCGTGCTGGCCCTGCTCGTCGTCGGATCGACGGCCGCGGTCGCCGGCACCCGGCTGCTCTCCCACCGGTACGAGGGCGCCGTCGAACGCGCCGACCTGCTGCCCGCCGCACCCCCGGCCTCCCCCGGCGCCACGACCGAGCCGCCGAAGGTGCGCGGGCCGATGAACCTGCTGATCATCGGCTCGGACAGCCGCACGAAGGGTGAACCGGGCGACGGTCGCAGCGACGTCGTCATCCTCATCCACATCCCGAAGTCGACGAGCAAGGCGTATGTGATCTCGATCCCGCGCGACACGTACCTGCCGATCGCCACCGCCGGCGGCGGCCGCGGACCCCGAAACAAAATCAACTCGGCGTACGCCTGGGGTGGCGCCCCACGCCTCGTGCAGACCCTGAACCAGTACGGCGGCATCACGATCGACTGGCCGGTGATCGTGGACTTCGCCGGCATCCGCAAACTCACCGACCTGGTCGGCGGCGTCGACGTCACCATCGACAAGGCGACCGTCGACACGTACCGCTTCCTGCCCGACCACAGCCCGTACCCGTCGGCACCATGCACTGACCCGCAGGGCCGCTCGCGTCGCTGCGTAGCCTTCGCCGCCGGCAAACAGCACCTCGACGGCCAACTGGCCGAGTACTACGTGCGTCAGCGCCGCGGCCTACCCAACGACGACATCGACAGGTCCAAGCGGCATCAGCAGTACCTGCGGGCACTGGCCGAAAAAATCGCCGACCAGAACATGCTCACCAGCCCCCGCGACCTGGACCGCCTGGTCCGCACCGCGGCCAGCACCCTCACCGTAGACCGGCGCATGCCTGTGCAACGCCTGGCTTTCACACTGCGTGGCCTGCGGGCCAACGACATGACCTTCATGACGCTACCGATCGCGGAGAACCGGGACGTTCCCGGCGTGGGCTCGGTGATGGTCCCTGACGCCAGCCGCTCCCGCGAGCTGTTCGCAGCACTCCGCGAGGACGACCTCGACAAATACGTCCGCGACAACCCGCCCAACGACGTACGCCATGGCCGCTGAATCGCCACTCAAGCATGGGGGTCGGTGCGGATTCGCCATCGGTGATCGGTGCGGTGAGCTCGGGTGCCGACCCGTCGAACTCGGCCGCGACTCGAGCGGTGGCCGCGTCGGCGTCGTTTACGCCTGCGGGGTCAGCTCGGTTGCGGCGGTCAGGATCCAGGTGCGGAATTCGACCGCGAAGTGCTCCAGGTGCTGCTCGACCACCTCTGGGGCACAGGTTGCCGGCAGCGTGACCGACAGCCGTACGGTGAACCCTCCGGGCTCTTCGGTGAAGACGTTCGCGATCGAGCCGATCACGGTGCCGTCCTCGAGGAGCATGTGAGATCGGCGCCCGGCCGGTTTCTCGGCGGTGGCGGGCAGTTCGTGAGTTTTGACGAGGCTGTCGTCCCACTCGCGCATGAAGAACGAGCA
Source organism: Winogradskya humida (assembly GCF_016862215.1). Taxonomy (GTDB): domain Bacteria; phylum Actinomycetota; class Actinomycetes; order Mycobacteriales; family Micromonosporaceae; genus Actinoplanes; species Actinoplanes humidus. The sequence continues at coordinate 13,939 of NZ_BOMN01000152.1, read as the reverse complement.
CACAAACTCGCCGAGGGTCTCGACGATGTTGACGTTGCGGCCCGGCGCCTTGTGGATCGCGTAGTGCTCGGGGTGCCCGGCCAGCATGACGTCCTCGCGAGCGAACGCTCGGGCGAGCCAGCCGGTGAACTGCGCCGCGGTGATCCGGTGGGCCCGCAGAGTTGTCGTGCCGGTCGCCTCGGCCCCGGCGGACCGTTCGAGGTGGTCGCGCAGGAACGCGTCGCCGGCGGCGATGTCGTCGCGCAGCAGTTCCAGCAGGCGGTCGCGGCCCAGGTTGGTCTTCAGCAGTTTCAGGGCCCTGCGGGCGGAGAACAGCTCGAAGTTGTCGATCGTCGCGTCGGTGTCCTCACCGGCGAGACGTACCCAATGCTCGGTGTTCGAGGTCATGGTCGTGGCCGCCTTACCGCGTCCGGAGGGGCAGTTGCAGGTATGAGGCGTGCTGCCCGCCGGTGTGGACCACGTGTGTACCGGTGTTGGCGCCGACGTATTCGCGGATCCCCGGCATCAGGGTGCCGAGCAGGTTCCGTGAGCTGACGACGAACCGCAGCTGCTCGCCCGGGTGGAACGCGAGGCCGACCGGGAACAGGTCGATCTCGATCTCGACGATCTCGCCCGGTGACAGCTTTTCGATCCGGTCAAAGCTGTGCGCGGGTACGTCGTCGGTCGTCAGCGTCTCGTCGAGGTGCCGGGCGGACACCCGCAGCCGGCCGTCGGAACCCTTGTAGCGCAGGATCGTGGCGCCGTGGTCGGTGAGGTCGTGGGCCCGGGCGCTCTGGTTCGGCACGGTGAACGCCTGCAGCGGGGTGCCGTGCGCGTCAAGTTTCTGGACGAGGACGAACAGGTCCATGTCGTCGGCGTCGCGGGCCTCCACGAACAGGTGGGCCTTCGGATAGCCGACCAGCACGGTCTCGTCGTCGAAGCGGGCGAGGAAGGACACCGCGTCCGGGTTGGCCTGCACCGCGTACGTGGCCTCCGTCGCCTCCGCCGGGGCGGTGCCTGTCAGGGTGCGGGTGCGGGCGTCGAGGTAGAACTTCGTCGACGTCACGTCGCCCGGCGGGAAGGTGCCGGCCGGGAGGTTGACCTGGTCGCCGCCCTCGAGGTCGAGCACCGAATACCGTACGCGCGGGGTCTGCTCCCAGCCGTTGTCTGCGTCCTTGAGGTAGTGGTCGAAGAACCGGCGCAGATCCTCGACGTTGGTCTTGTCGTAGTAGTCGGGCCATTCCTGGGTGTTGTGGATGCGCAGCCACTTGTCCGGTGACGCGATCCGGCGCCAGGCGCGGAAGGTCCCGGCGGTGTGCAGGGTGTTGGAGTAGCTGGCCACGATGTAGGCAGGAACGGTGATCCGGGCGAAGTCCGGGATCTTGTTCTGCCAGAGGCCGGTCATCAAGGGGTACTTCTCGACCTCGGCGAGGATGTCCTCCTTGTTGTTCCTGCCGAAGAAGCTGCCGTCCTGCAGTTGGTGGGCGAAGCCGGTGTCGGGCATGCCGCCGCGCATCACCAGGTCGCGGTAGACGTCACTGACGCCCTCCCACGGGTTGATCGCGACCAGGTGCGGCGGCTGCTCGGCCGCGGTGAACCACTGCGACACAGCCAGATACGAGGTGCCGCTCATGCCAACCTTGCCGGTGCACCAGTACTGCTCGGCGAGCCACTCGATCAGGTCGTAGCAGTCGCGGCCTTCCTGACGGTCCCACAGCACGCTGTCACCCTCGGAGTCGACGACGCCGCGGATGTCGGGGTTGCAGATCGCATAACCCTGGGCGCACCAGTACGCCGGGTCGGGCGCCTCGAACTTCTCCAGGCCCGACACGATGCTGTTGTCCAGGCCGACCAGCCCGAAGACGCCCATCACGCTGACCGACGTGCCCTGGCCCTTGCCGTACGGGCTCCACGCCACGATCACCGGGACTTGTTCGGTGCCGGCCGGGCGGAACACGTCGACGTGGATGGTCACCCCGTCGCGTAGCTGCACGGCGACGTCCTTGTCGAGGACGATGTCGACCGGCAGTGGCTTGAACGGCGGCGCGACCTGGAAGCCCGCCGCGAGCGTCCGGGTGCCCGGATCAAAGGCGGTGAGCACACCGCTCCTCGGACCGGGCAGCGGGTGGGACGGCACGAACATCTGCTGGTCTTCGCTCACCACGAGCCTCCTTCGTCTCAGCAGAGACCCTTCCGGGGTTCCTGCGTCGAGGTGAGCGTATGACCGATCTCCGAATAACTCAACACTTGTTGAGAAGTGCCTTGGCGATCGCTATTCTCGGTGCATGAGCTCGCAGAACCCGTCCATGCCACGTGCTCGGATCGGTCGCAGACCAGGAGCCGAGAGCACCCGACAGGCGGTGCTGCAAGCCGCCCGCGCCCGATTCGCCGGCGACGGATTCGCCGCGACGACCATCCGGCGCATCGCCACCGACGCCGGGGTCGACCCGTCGCAGGTGATGCAGTTCTTCGGCTCCAAGGACGAACTGTTCGCCACCGTGATGGCCATCCCGCCATCGGCCCTGCACCGGTTCGACACCGCCTTCGAAGGCCCCGGCGAACACCTCGGCGAACGGGTGGTCCGCGCCTACCTCGAAGCCTGGGAGGGCCCGGCCGAGGAGTCCGAGCCCCTGATGGCGATGCTCCGCGGCGCCATCGTGAACCAGCACGCGAACACCCAGCTGCGCGACTTCATCCAGTCCCGGCTCACGCACGGCATGCACGGCCGCGGCGACGAAGCGATCCTGCGAGCCGGCCTGGCCGCAGCAATGCTGGTCGGCATCATCACCAGCCAGCGCATCATCGGCGTCCCGGCCCTGGTTGCCACCGACAAGGAGACCCTGGTCAGAACCATCGGCCCGGCGATACAGCAACTCCTGGCCGGCGACCGGTGAATCGCCGCCGAGAATTCAGGCACCCCGCCAACGGGGAAAGAACCCCGCATGTCGCTCGACGCCAAACCACAAGCTGGCACCCGCCACGTCGCCCGACGCCCGACGGCCTGGTGCCCTGGCAGTCCTATACGGACAGATCCCTGCGCTGAGTTCGGACAGGCGCAGATCGGTCTGGGCGGCCTTCCCAGCGGCGGCTGGCGTCCGAGGCGTCTGGCGTCCGGGGCGGCTGGCGTCCGGGGCGGCTGGCGTCCGGGGCGGCTGGCGTCCGGGGCGGCTGGCGTCCGGGGCGGCGAGCAGAGCGTCGGCCTCGTCGGCGGTCAGGAAGGACACCGTGGTGTGCCGGCCGAAGCGCGCCGGACAAGCCCGGCGCTGGTCGTATCCCGGAATGCGCGGAAAGGGCGCGGGAGCCTGTCCGCTCCCGCGCCCTGACCGTCAGCGTGACCCTCGGCCGGCCGTCACGCGGCCTTCACGAAGGACTGTGCGGCCGATCCGTTGCAGTCCCAGATCTGCAATCGGGTCTCGTTCGCTGTGGCGCCTGATGGCGAGTCGATGCACCTGTTGCTCTGCGGATTGCGCATCCGATTGCCTTCCTGCACCCAGTTCTGCGCCCCACTGCCGTTACAGTCCCAGAGTTGAAGCTTGGCACCGTTGGCTGTTCCGGCGTCCTGGACGTCGAGGCAGCGGCCGAGGGTGCGGAGCGCCTGCCCGTTCCACGTCCACTGCTGGTCGATCGCCGCCGTGCCCTGGCAGTCCCATAACTGCGCAGGCGCGCCGTTGCCACCCGTGTTGTCACCGGCCACGTCGACACACTTGCCGCCCGGCCCGTTGATCTGGGTCGCGGGTCCGTCCGCGGGAGGCGGCGTCGTGCCCCCGCCGTCCTGGTAATAGCGCACGTAGTCGATCGATGCAGTGAGCGGGAACTGGCTCTGCACGGGGTTCTGCCCGGGGTACGTGCCGCCCAGCGCCAGGTTGAAGATGACGTGGAACGGCTTGCGGAACTCCTCCAAGGTCGCCGGTGTCGTGTCGATCACGTGCGTTTGCACACCGTCGATGTACCAGCGGATCTGCGCGGCCGTCCACTCGATCGCATAGACGTGGAAGGCTGCGGCGTTGTTGACGGCGGGGTTCGCGACGTAGTTGGCGTTCTGACCCGCTGTCCACGGGAACACACCGGTCCGGAGATCCCAGAAGATGTTGTTCGTCACGGTCGCGTTCGCGTTCGCGTGTTCCATGATGTCGACCTCGCCGCAACTGGCCCAGTTGGTGGGCAGGCGGTCGTAGTAGGTCTGCGCCGGGTTGTAGGCACTCGTGGACGTCTCGTCGCACGAATCACCGAGCATCCAGAAAGCCGGCCACGAGCCGGTGGCGGTCGGGAGCGCCATACGCGCCTCGATGCGGCCGTACTGGAAGGACCTCTTCGTATCCGTCGTCATGCGGCACGACGTCTGGTAGAAGTTGCGGCCGTTGACCGTGATGGGCGTCGTGAGCCAGTTGGCGCGCATCACGAGGTTGCCGCCGGACTGCGTGCAGTTCTCGGGGCGGTACCACTCCCACTCGCCGTTGCCCCAGCCGTCGAAGGCATTGAGGCCGGGGTTGAGGCCGTTGCCGACGTTGTAGTTCCAGTTGGCACTGCTGGGCGCGCCGGACCCGTTGAACTCGTCGGCCCACACGAGGTTCCACGCGGCGTGTGCGGGCTGCTGCTGGATGACCACGCTGCCGACCAGTGCAGTGACGGCCGCGGTGAGGAGGACCATGAGTCGCCGCCGGCTGCGTGACAGCGCTCGGTCCGCGAAACCTGCATTCCTGATCTTCATGTCGGGGAGCCTCGCCTTTCCGTTGGGGATGACGGATCGACGCCATGCCCGGGGCGACCCCGCGGCCGGACATGGCGAGTGGACGACGGACGCTCCCGACCCGGGGCGGCCGAGAGTGCTCTCCCTGGACAAGCATCGCGAGCCATCAATATGTGAGAGCGCTCTCACGCTAACCACGCGGCTCACTCAATGTCAATGGCTGATGAACGCCGTGTTGCCAAAACATTGCCAGGTCTCACGGCCCAACTGCGGGAACGGCTGCACGATCTCGTAATCCAGGAACAGGTCCTGCCACTGCGCGAGGCTCTCCGCCAGCGTCACCGTCCGTTCGTGGACGTCGGCGGCGATCCCGAAGTCCGGGACGAGCCGGCCGGCCAGCTGTTCCGCGGTGATCTTCAGCCGATCCGCGACATCTTGAAGCTTTTCCGCGGCCGCCTTCCGCAGCGGCCGGAACTTCGTCCGCTGGACGACCGTGTTCAGCTGGATCACTGTGGCCGGCCTGCCCAGCGCCGCAAGGACCTCGACACCGACGGCCGCCCGGACATGCCCGCCGTCACCCGGCCAGGACAGGATCGCCGGGGTGAGCCGGCGGGCGGTGTCGTCGTCGCCGATCAGACCGAGCACGGTCAGCGGCCACCCGTCCGCCGCCGGGGCACCGGCTAGCAGCCAGGACTGCAACAACTCCCAGCCGAAGCCGGCCAGACTCGCCGGATCATAAGCAGCCCGGATCGCCGGCAGCGCGGCGTACGGCTCACCGGGCCGACACAGCGCCAGCGCGGTGAGTGCGTGCCTGACCGCAGACTCCGGAAGCACCACGGAACCTTCGCGCATCAGCACCGAGGGCAACACGGATGGTCGCGCCCAATAGGGCAGCTTGGGGATGTGGCCCGGGGGCATGACGAGCGGGTCAGCCCCCAGCAGGGTCTCGACCGCGGCGGCCGCCTCGGAGCCGTACTCCGTCGCACCGTCGCACACCGCGTCTTCGTGCCCGGCCCCCGCCAGGAACCGCAGCGCATCCTCGGCCTGACGGCGGGTGCGTCCCGGACGTCCCACCGCAGCCGGCATCAGCCCGCGAACAGCGGCGCACCAGAAGCTCGTCAGCTACCCGGCTGACGGATTGCGGAGCTCGGATCGGTGCTCTGCTCGAGGGCCGTCCACCACTCCTCCAGTTCGTCGACCCGGCTCTGGAGTGCGGCGTTCGCCGCCCGCGCGATCGCTAGTTCCTCGGTCAGCGCGCCGATCGGCCCGGAGGCGGTCAGGGCCTCGAGCAAGCCCATGACCAGCCGATCCTCGGCGGCGACCCTGCGGAGAGCGGAGGCGACGACCTCCGGTGACAGCTCAGCCACAAACTCCCTCGGGAGCGTGAGCAGGCGCGCGACCTCGCTGAGGCTCCGCGCGGCGGACATCTGGCGGCGGAGGCGCTCAGCGGACGGCACCGCCGGTTCGGCCGGTGTCGCGGCGGCCGCGACCGGCTTGGCGGACGAAGGAGCGGGCTTCGACGCGGGCGTAAGGGTGGGCCGCTCCGGTTCCGGCTCGGACTCGGCCTCCGACGGAAGATCGGGTAGGTCGTCGCCCACCCAGGCGTAGGCCAGAGTGTCGCCCTTATGCCGTCGGACAACACCTGGCCACTTAGGCAGAACCGCTAGCGCGCGGGGCCAATGCCGGGCCCAGGTTTCGTTCCGGAGCCCGAGCTCAACCAGATGCTCCCGGATCTCTCGTACGTTCAACGGGGCCGACGACTCGGCCAGCAGGTGGAGAACTACCGCGAGAGGCTCCTGGGCGAAGACGGCATGGAACAGCCGGGCGTCGGACAGGGCCATGAAACGCAGCGAACCCCTCGTCGCGACGTGAACGTCGGCGGCTCGTGGGACGCGCTCTTCCTCGTGGGTATCATCCCACTTGACGAGATAGATCGTCCCATCATCGGCGAGGATCGATCCAATTCGGGCACGGCGTACGCCGAACGAGTCGGACAACCGAACAAGACCCTGGTCTGCACTCACGATGCGACTGTAATGGTTGTCGTGGCGGCCTGGGCGCCCGCCCAAGTCAGCCCGTCCTGGCCAGATGTATCGGCCGTCCGTCCGCCCGGCGCCGACTTGGCTTACACCGATCCATCAAAGCGACCGAACCAGAAGCCCACAACGCTGCGCGGCGCTCGACTCCTGCGACCACGCCCAGGGCCTCGGCTCGTCCGGAGGGATCAGGCTGAAGACGCATAGGGGCTCAACGCCACCTGTTCAACTGGGCATAGCGGTAGTCGCTGAGTCGAGTCCCGGATCAAGTGGCCGGAGTCAACGCGTATGGAAGCGGCCGAACTAGCACGGCTGGCCGACCAAACTGGGCGCCCGAGGGAGGGCACGGTAGGCGATCCCGCGGCGGCGGCTGATGCCAGCTCCGCCATTGTGCCGATCTTATAATCTCCGCCGCATGGAGCAGCAGTTTGTCTGGCACGAGGACGTTGAGGTCGCTCCGCACCGAATCCTACGGGTTCCGTTCGAAGCCGGCGGCCGCCCGCTGGAGTTCACCGATTCGGTGATCGTCGAGGCCGATGGGCGGGCGGTGTTCGTGCTGCTTCGCCTGGATCCCGACCAGCAGACCGTGCTCGGCGCCTTCGACCTTGAGTCCGGGGCGTTCCTGCCTGACCGTTCGGGTCTGCGCGTCGAGGCGCCGAGCGCGCTGCGGCTGAGCGACGACGGGTTGCTTGCGGCGCTGGTGCCCCAATACCCTCAGGGCACGGTCATCGTTCGTGACGCCGCGACCGGGAATCTCGTACGGGAGATCCCGCGTGCGCAGGGCCGATCGGCGCTCGCCCTCGGTACGGTCGACGGCCGGCCGGCCGTGTTCGCCCCGATCCCGCCGTGGGCCCAGGACGCCGGTGCGCTCGCGTGGGACGTGGCGACCGGCGAGCCGATCGCCGACTACCCCGCTCTGCCGGAGGGGTGCCTCGCCAGCGACTTCTTCGTCGAGCACAACGGCCGGATGCTGGTCATGGGCAACCCGCCGGGCGGCGCGATGCGGTTCTTCGACGCGTTGACCGGCGCAGCGTTCGGCGCGCCGCACCACAACCACTCGAACGGGAGGGCCGAGTGGCTGGCCGCCGTCTCGTACGAGGGCCGGCTGATCGTCGCCTCCCGGCAGAACTACTATCAGGCGCACCCGATCCTGCTGTGGGATGCGGAGACCGGCGCCGAAGTGCTGACCCCGCCGGCCCTGACCGACGAGTCGCTGTCGTCGCTGAGGACGCAGAGCATGGCGCTGGTGGACGGCCGGCCGCTGCTGCTGCTGGGGCACGGCGCCGATGCCGACGCCGGGCCACGACTGACGCTCTGGGACCCGGTGGCCGGGTGCGAGGTGCTGCCGCACTTCTTCGCCGGCTACGACGGGAAACCCCACACCGTGATGCTCGGTACGCTCGACAGCGGCTTCTACGCGGTTGTCGTCAGCTCGCGCCCCAGCGAAACGACACTATGGGTCTCCAGCCCGGACAGTGAACGCCGGGGCACCCGACTGGCCTCATTCGGCAGTCAGATCGCGCTCGGCCGGGTCGACGGCCGGCCGGCCGTGGCATTGGCCGGCGACGGAGGCTCCCTGCAGCTGTTCGACGTGGCGACGGCACAGGAGCGCCCCAGCCCGTTCTACGGCGGGCCACTGCGCGAGGAGGCCGGCCGGACCCTGGCCGCCGGCACGGTCGACGGGCGGGCTGTTGTCATGATCCGCGGCACGCCTACCCGGGTGTGGGATCCGGTCGCCGGCGTCCCGGTGGCCCGGCTGGACCGGTTCACCGACCTCTGGCAGGGCTTCGCCCTGGGCCGGCTCGACGGACACGACGTGCTCGCCGTGGTCACCGAAACGGGTCTGACCGTCTACGACTTCGCGGCCGGCGCCGCCCGCACCGAGATCGACACACCTTTCGACCCCCAGAGCGAAGTCGTCTTCACCGAAGTCGACGGTCGTACCGTGGTGACCGCCCATGCCGCCGACCAGCACAGGGTGGCACATTCGTTGCGGTCGTGGGACGCCGTCACCGGTGAGCCAGCCGGTCGGCAGTACCCGCTCGGCGGCGGACACGTGCGGCTGGTCGCCGGCCGCGCCGGTGACCGCCCGGTGGTGTTCGCGGGCACCGGCGCAGGGCCGATCAGGGTGGCGGACCCGGCCACCGGTGACGACGCGCTGCCGCCGCTGACCGGGCATGACGGCAGCGTCGAGGCGCTGGCCTTCGGGTCGTTCGACGGGCGTGCTGTGCTGGTGTCCGGCGGCCGCGACCAAACCGTGCGGGTGTGGGACGCCAACACCGGCGAACCCATCGGCGAGCCGTTCAACGGCCACACCGCAAAGGTCGTCTCGGTGCATCTCACCGAGCACCGCGGGGAGCCGGTGGTGGTCTCCACTGCCGAGCGCGGCGAACCCCGGATGTGGATGCTGCGCGCGGCTCCGACCGACCCCGGGCACACCGGCCAGATCAACGCCCTCGCCGGCGGGTTCTGGGCCGGCGCACCGGTCTTCGCCTCGGGCGCGCACGACATGACGGTACGGCTGTGGGACGTCACCACCGGACGACAGGTCGGCGCCCCGCTCACCGGGCACGACGGGCCGGTGAGCGGGATCGCGTTCGTCGGCCCGGCTCACGACATCCTCGTCACCACCGACGCGACCGGCCTGCTGCTGCGCTGGTCAGCGCACCCTGACGGACCCCGGGCACAGCCGCTGACCCGATTGGACGGTGGGGTCTTCGGCCTGGCCACGACCGTCGTCGACGGCCGCGAGATCCTCGGTGCGATCAGCGGTGGCGGCCGGGTCGAACTGGTCGACGCCGCGAGCGGTCAGCCGTACGCCACGCTGAACACCGGCACCGACGTCGTCCACCTCGACCTGGGCGTGCTCGACGGCCGGCTGGTCGCCCTGGTGGTCAGCCCGCACCACGAGTACGACCAGGGCCGCGTGACCGTGTGGGACGTGCGGTCGGGTGAGCCGCTGCACCCGCCCGTCGTCGTGACGGAGGAGTCCGCGGGCCTCGGCGCGTTCGGCATGCTGGACGGCCGCCTCGTCATCGTCCAAGGCGTCGACGTGGAGGACGAGGACGAGGGCGACTTCCAATGGCACGAGTCCGCGTACCAGAGCGTGTACGACGCCGCGACCCGGGCGATCCTGGGCCAGATCACACCGGACTCACGCTTCAACAACGCACTCGTGGTGGTCGGTGCGGTGGCATTGATCGGATCGAGCGACGGCCCCGAGCAGGGTGTGTTCGTGGCCGACCTCCGCACCGGTGAAGAGATCGGCCGGCTGTACCGGGGCCACGGAACGGCCGGTGTGTACCAAGTGGCGACACTCGAGGTCGACGGGCGCATTCTGGTGGCCTCCAGCGACGCGGGCAACGCCGTCCACATCTGGGACCTGGAGGACCGAACGCGCCGCCTCGTGTGACCGGCCCGACGTGTCGGGCCGCTCATCCGTGGGGTCGACTCCACCACGTCGGGCGTACCAGCCGCTCGCGGCGCCGCAACGCCGGGAGATCACCGCAGCAACCGCCCCGGTCAGATCCGACGGTCGGCATCCGTGGCTCGCGACGACGACCGGCGACGGATCGATGGGGGAGACCGGCACGGTGAGGCCTGGGATTGGCTCCTGCTTCGTTGCGTCGGTCACCCGAATGACACTCCCTACCTGGCACGACAGCGAGAATCACGTTCATATTACGCGCTGTAGTCATCCCGCTACTCCGGTAGAGCGATGCTAGTCGATTAGTCGGGCGTTCCGCGACCTTCACGCACAGGCTGTTCGGCTGGCTTCCTATGTGTACCCGGCCGACTGCGGATGATCTGTTTAGCCGAACGTGTGGCGGCGCCGGTTTGTCCGCGAGTGATCTTGTGGGCTTCTCGGCTCGATCTCGTCGACGTACTCGACGTCGACGGCAGGCACGGCGACGTTGCGGCAGTCGATGAAATGGAGCGTATTCCAGTCGAGAGGCTCATCGTTCAGGTGGCGGTGGAGGTACCAGATGGCGGCTTCGATCTGGTGCAGCCCGACTTCGGGGTGCCGGAACTTGACGACGCAGCTTGTTGCTGCGGCCGCGAACTTTGCCTGCAGATCGCTTCCGATATACCCGGCGATGTCTCGGATGATTTCCGGGGTCGCAAGGTAGTCATGCTGGCCGTCGGTGGGGTTCACGGTGTGCTCGCGGATGAGGGACGCGTAGGGGCCGTGGTGCGCCGGATCGGGTTGTTTGAAACGGTACAGCCAAGCGCTGTGGTCGTCTGACCGCGAGCGGGGTCCGTCGTGTTCGAGCTCGCGGCGGATCGTCTGCCACCGGTGGGCCGGTATGTCGTCGGCGCATAGCAGATGCAGCGCGTCCCAGAACTGGTCGATGACCAGGCCGAGTGGCTTGATGCCGTCAGCGAGGAAAAGCCGGGGGTCGACGGTGCGGGTGCCGTGGAAGTAGTAGGCAGCGTCGAAGGCCACCTTTGGGATGTCGACGTCGACGGCGGCGAGGGCGTTCTCGGGAAGTGCGCTTGACGGATCTTGCCATGGTAGAGCTGGGGATTGATCGGCCCGCTGGATAGCTTCGAGCAGGTCGGGTAGCGGCACTTTGCTGGCGAGGCTCAGTGTTGACGCGGTGGTTTCGGGCGTCTCACAGTCAAGAATCAGCATGGTGTCTTCTATTCGGCAGCCCACGGCTGCGTTCCCGGTTTGGCGGAAGTCGAGGCTGAGCCAACCCACGCTTGGTGTGTGTCAGCGACGTGCAGGCCGTCAGCGCGTCTTCCCTTGAGGATTCCCATGCGCATGCGCCCCTCGACCACCTGCAGGCCGGGGCTTCCCGGGTGTATCAGGTCTCGGGTGATGAGGATGGGCGGCAACAGCCAGCTTCCCTGGTTTTCCCAGGCCTCGCGGTACCTCTGCGGACGCCGGCTCAGCCAGTATCGATGTTCTGCAGCGACCTGTTCCAACCAGTCCTGATCGCTGGGTCCGGTGGGAGCAGCGGCCAAGTCGTCAACCACCACGCGCTGGAGTGTCCATCGGATCTGGCTTAGGTCGAGGCTGCCGTAGTCATCGAGAAACTCGAGGTGGCGGCCGTGATCGTAGAGCCACTGCTTTACAACGTCGTCAGGCCAAGCAAGCTGTTCGATTTCCGGCAGGGCCGCGAAGACGGAGACGTCTTGGTCGCAGTCGGCGGCTGGGAGATCTCCCAAGCAAACCGGCATTGTCCCTCTCCCTTCCGAACCTGTTCTGGACGGCATTGTCGTCGTCACGGCGTACCGCCTCTCGGGGCTGTCCGAGCTATTGACCGGTACGGCGGCACAGCTCGCGGTATGTCCACTCGGCGTCGACCGCGAAGTCCTGGAGCAGCAGGTATTCGAGGTTTGCCGTGCGGTGACGCTCAACGAAAGTGAACTGGTCATGCCAGGTCCGATCGCGTGTGAGCAGCACCGGCTCGTCGATCTCCGTGAACTGGTCCGCGGTGATGTCGAGGATAAGACCGTCCCGCTCCAGCCAGGCATGTGAGAGAAAGGAGCGATCCCGGATCCCGGCGCAGAAGCGCCACTCGCCAAACCCGGAGTCGATCAAGTACCCCTGTCTCTCAGCTCTCATGTCACTCGCTCCGTCAGATTGGACCGGGCAGCGTACTAACGATCGACAGAGAGATTCGGTGATGGGTCATGCGGCGTCGGCCGCAAGGCTCGCTGAACTGGTGACGATCGGCCATGAAGACCGGGTGCTGGTGTGCCGTAGAAGGGTTCGTTTGATCACTCAAATCGCGGCTGCCGTCGGTGCCTGACGTCACGACATCCAAGCCGTCCTAGGATCCTCGGTCTCTGGCGTCATGCCACTCGTGCGAAGGAGCCCTACACGTTCGGCTTACACGGACCCTCGGCAAGGCGAGCAGGGTCGACTTATGGCTTCCATCTACACACGAGAACTCGTTCTGTGTCCGTTGGCGGGCTGCAGGCGGACGGCAACAGTGCTGCACGTTCCGCGGCCCGTCAAACGACAAGGCCATCGCGGCCAAGCAGTACGTCGAGGCGCAGGGCGCGCTGGTGACCCGAACCCAGGTGTACGCGGCGATCGACCCGACCGCAGCCCGGGCGTTGGCGCGGCCGCCCACAGTGCTGCTGCGCGAGTGGATCGAATGATGGCTGGCGGTCAAAATTGATGTCGCCGCTACTACCCACGCCGAGTACGCGCGGATCCTGCGTGGGCGCGTCGCCGCCCAACTCGGGGATCTACAGATCGCCGAGATCAGTCGGTTCGAGCACCTCGATCCCTGGAAGGCGCCGCTGTCCCGCGAGCTCATGCCGGCCGGGGTTCGTAAGCACTGGACGGTACTGAACCAGGTGATGCGCGACGCGGTGCCACATCTGCGCTGTGACAACCCGATGCGTCGGCCGATTGAAGGTCACGGCAACGGTCTCCCCGCATCACCACGCATCAGGCGTGCGTGCTCGATCCTGATCAGGTCGGCATCCTGCTCGCGCACTGCCCTAGGCTGATCCGGTCTTGTGATGGCTCTGCTGGGAACGGGGCTGCGTTTGGGCGAGTTACTCGGCCTGCGCATCGAAGATGTCCGCCTCAGCCCAGATCCGGTGCTGCGGGTCGCGCGGACGATGCACCGCGACGGCACCTTTGCCGGGCCGAGGACGGCCCGCTCGCGCCGCACCATTGCACTGGCGCCAAGTACGGCGGCCTTGTTCGACCGCCTCATCGCGGGAAAACAGCCCGACGCCTTGGTATTCACCAAGCCCGGCGGCGGGCCGTGGAAAGCCGGAACGTTGCGGCAGCGGTACTGGCAGCCGGCACCGAGGGCGGTGAGCAGGATCCCGGGCCGGTCGCCGGGGGACGTCGGAGGCGACCTGCGCGAGCCGGGCGCGGGTCTGCTGGTCGAGGTCGGTGGCGGCGATCCGGCGAGTCAGGGTCCAGGCGCGCAGCAAGAACTCCATGCCGTCCATGTCGATGTCGCCAGTGGCGGCGAGCTGGAGGTAGGCGCGTGCCGCTCGGGCGGCGTGCAGGCCCGCTCCGGGGATACGCCGGCACCAGAGCAGGTCGGCGAATCGCGCGACCGTGGCGGGTTCGGTGGCGCCGTCGGCGATACCACGCCACAGCTGGATGACCGGTTCGGGCAGGTCACGGACCGCCGGCAGCAGGTCGTTGCCGCCTGTGTTCAGTTCGCACCCCGGTTCCTCATCTCCGAGTCCCAGGTGCAGGGAGTACGTCAGAGCCCGGCACAGCTCACGACGCAGCGGGGAAGAGTCGCCT
>NZ_BOMN01000151.1 GCF_016862215.1 Winogradskya humida | reverse complement strand
GCCACATGGGCGACGTGGTGGCTCTACGCGGACACGCCGGACACAGGCAGGCATTCCTGCGTAACGGAGGAAATCCTGCCCGTCTTCTTCGCGAGGCCCGCCCACGCCGTACTTCGCTCGGCAATGGCAGCAACCCTGCCGCGATCGAGCAACAAACCAATCTTCGACCACTACTCCGGCGGCACATTCTCATGCCGCGTTCCGCTCGCTACACGGCGTTATGGCTGCCGAGGACTCGCCGACGCCCGCTCGTAGCCGATGCGAGTGCGTCAATCGCATTGGGGAGACCCACTCCGCGGCCTCGGCGTTCACACGATGGTGAGCAGCGAACTTCGCTAGCTTGATACGAATGGGCGTTCTGCGGGAGTTCGAAGCCGACGACTATCGTCCGGAGTACAGCCTCCTCGTCCTGAACGACCCAGCCGTCGAGTGGCCCGACGAGGAGCCGGAAATACCGCACTACCGCGACCGGGGCGACACGCCGAACGGCACGTTCGCCGGGTCAGGCGCCGGCTGGATCTACGCCGATGCCCCCGACCTGGACGATCATCTAGTTCGCCTCGAACTGCACGACGAACCGCCGCCCGACGGCCAACCACAGTTCGACGACGTGCTCGAGACACCGTATCGAGCAAGCTCCGGCACGATATCTCTCGCCTGGGTGACCTGTGGCCCTGGCGAGCAAGTCGACCTCGAGCTTGGCAACGGCGAATGGTTCCGCGTCCGGATCGCCCGCCGACGAGAGGACGCCGAGGACCGCCCCGGATTCCGCTACCACTGGTTGCTGCAATTCTGGTCCGAGGCTGTAGCGGCTCCCGTTTGGCTCGCGCGTAGCGCGGCTGTCAGGAGCTCGCGCCTCTCGCAGGATCTGGAAGCGGTACTGCGATGGACGCCCCAGCTACCCCTAGAAACCTCAATCCACGAGCTGGCGAAATTCCTGCTGGTCAGCGAGGCGGATATTCGCGATGGTCTCACCACCGCGGAACAGGCAGGGAAGCTGCATTCCGAAAGCAAGGAACATCTACGATTGAGGCTCGGGCCTGCGGCGACCTCTCCGGCATGACGGACTGCGGCGCTGCGCCGCATCCTCATCTGCCGCGGTCCGCGCGCGCAGCGAGTCGCAGCGGTATTGCCGCGACCTTCGGAGCCGCGACCATCGGGGGCTGCCGGTCAGTGCGTGGGGCCGCCGCGGACGGTGGCGAGGTTGGTGAGGTGGATGGCTTCGAGGGCGTTGGAAGGGCCGCCGTCGCTGGTGACTGCGAGGGCGATCGTGTTGCGGCCGTTGGGGCGGAGGACGCCGGTGGGGAGGACGAAGGTGTGCTGGGGGCCGACGTCGGCGATGTACTGGCCCATGTTCCAGCCGTTGACGAAGATCAGGGCTCGGTAGTGGCCGCCTGAGCGGGGGACGGACGGGTCGCCGATGGTCAGGGCGAGGGAGGCGTCGTGGCCGGTGGGGACGTGCAGGTCGAAGGTGGTGCGGTACCACGAGGTGCCGGCGGGGGCGTCGGTGTCCGGGGCTGTGCGCGACGACCAGGTGCGGTCGGAGAAGCCGGGGAGGTACCAGCCTGCGCGTTCGCCGTACAGGCCGCCGTTGTTGAGGGGTCCTCGTAGTTTCTCCGTGCCGGTGGCGCCCTGGAGGCGCCAGGCCGCGGTCAGGGAGACAGCGATCAGGCCGCGGCCTTCCTTGTGGGCGTCGTTCACGCCGCCGTCCTCGTTGTGGGCGTTGTTGCGCACCATGACCGAGAGGGTGTGGGGGCCGTCGTCCGTCGGTGGGAGCGTGAATGTCGCCGTGCCGCGCGTGGGTGGGGCCGCGACGCCGGTCGGGAGGACCGACTGGCCGAGGTAGACGCCGTCCAGCCAGGCTTGCAGGAGGCCCGCGCCGCCGCCGCCGAAGTCCAGGCTGACGCTCTGCGGTGCCGCGCCGGTGAAGTGGCCGCGGTACCAGATGTCGCCGTGGTGGAAGCCGTAGTCGTCGGCGGTGAGGACCGGCTGCCCGGCCGGAGGTTTGGTGGTGCTGTTGGTGCTGGTCAGGTCGGCGGTGCGCCAGGTCGTGTCGTCGAAGGCGGGCGCTGCCTCGGGTGACTCCGGCGCGAACTTCCAGCGGGTCAGGGCAGGCAGGGTGACCGGGGCCGCTCCGGGCAGGCGGTGGAGAGCTTTCAGACTGCCGCTTTCGGTACGCCGGAAGGGCACCAGCACGCCGTTCCATGTGAGCAGCCGGGCCGAAGTGGACGGCCACACCTCGAGGTCGGCGGGTGCGTCGGTGTCGCCGGTCAGCGCGAGGATCCCGCCGTGCGTGGTCGCGGTGCGCACGAGCAGCGGGCCGCGCGCGAGGACATCGCCGACGCGCCAGAAACCGTCCGCTGTTGACTGGTCGGCGATCAGCAGCGTCAGATCCTGGCGGCCGGGGGTGCTGATCCGGATGCGGATCAGGCCGCTGTGCGCGTACCCGAGGGTGAGGTCCTTGGTGGTGTCGTTGTAGTTGACCGTCGCCGTTCCGTCGAGCACCTGGACTGTCGGGCGGCTCGGGTAGCGCAGGACCGTCTCGCCCTGGTCACCGTTGCGGCCGTAGAGCAGCGCTGTGCCCGTACGCAGATGGGTCTCGATCTCGGAAGTGGAGTAGACGAGATGGTGGCCCTGCAGGTCATAGTGGGCGACCAGGGTTTTGGCGTCCTGGCCGTTGAGCCGCAGGGGCACGGTGTACGAACCGTCAGCGGTCTCCAGCGGGAAGGTGAACGCATCGTCGGTGGTCGCACTGGACGGGTTGTGCACGGCGAAGTAGAAGTGCGTGCCGGTGTCCGGGTTGACCGTGTGCTCGATGCGCACCGCCGTCGACGAGGTGACCACATCCGGGCCCTTGTCCACCTTGGTCAACGGCGTCACGCTCTGCACGAAGTAACCGAGCTCGCGCAGGGCGGCGGTCTTCGGGCGTAGCCGGCGGGCCTCGTCGATCGCCGCGCCGTAGTCGTACGAGCTGTAGACGACCGGCGCCGGCAGCCAGCCCCACGACGTGCCACCGAAGGTCATGTAGAAGTTCTGCACGGTGATCCGGTTGGCGATGTTGGTGCCGTAGAAGACCCGTTCGTAACCGTTACCCTCGCGGACGGCGGTGCACGGGTACGTCCCGACGCTCCCCCAGTAGTCGAACCACCCACCGCCGAACTCCGCCACGAACCCGGGCGTCGCCGGTGACGCGGTGGCGCCGCCCTTCGCCCCGCCGATGCCCTGGATGCCCCAGTCCGGGGCGGCGTTCGGCGAGCCGGGGGTGCCGTCCGTCCGGCAGGTGCCGCCGGGGTAGCCGTCGAACGCGTACATGTCGACCGGCCCCGGGACGGTCCCCGGCACGGTCGAGCTCGGCGGCACCCAGTAGCCGTTGCGGCCCTTGTCGTTGTGGTAGATCGGCACCTGGATGCCGTCCGCGCGCGCCTTGTCGTACAGGTGCTGCAGGTAGTTACGCTGACTCGCGCCGGTCGCGGCGAGCTCGTTCTCGATCTGGTAGAGGATCACCGAGCCGCCCCCGTCGGTCACCTGGTGCCGGGCGATGATCGGGTCGATCGCGCTCTGCCACTCGTCGGTCGCCGCGAGATAGTCGGGCGCGTCGCTGCGGGCCCTCCCGGCCTGAGTGGTCAGCCAGGCCGGAAACCCACCACCATCAGCTTCAGCATTGATGTACGGCCCGGGGCGCGCGATCACGTACAGCCCGACCTGCTCCGCGATGGTCAGCAGCCGGTCCATGTCACGGACGCCGGTGAAGTCGTACACCCCCGGCGCGGGCGAGTGATAACCCCAGTCGAAGTAGAACGACACGGTGTTGAACCCGGTCGCCTTCATCTTCTGCAGCACGTCCCGCCACAGCTCGGGGCTCGGCAACCGGAACGGATGCATCTCCCCCGACCACAGGTACGTCCGCTTCCCCCCGATGATCATCGAATACTGATCGAAGGCCACCGTCTGCGGCGCCTGCCCAGGCCGGGCAGTCCGCGCGGCCGGGGCAGGCGGCGCGTCCAACGCGGGCGGGAAGGCGGGGACGGATGCCGCACGAGCGGCCGGCGCAGCAGGATCGGGCACGGCATCAGCAGCCAAGGCCGCCGGGGCCGGGGTTGCCGTGCCGGTGAGGAGCAGCAGTGCTGCCACCGCCGCAAGGACCAGTCGCCGTGTGCCCATGCCCGCCACCTTCACCAAATCGCGTCGCATCGCGTCGCTCGAGTCTTCTGCTTATATCGACTTGCGTCAATGCATGGCGGCGGTGAGCTGCACCAGGGCGGTGCCGGAGGAGCACGTCCAGATGAGGGATGGCAGTACAGGTCATTCCGCGCTTATATGAACGCTCACGAAAGGGGAGGTTGCGGGTGCGCTGGTGGCTCATGACGGTGGGCGGTCTGCTGACCGCAGCCGCAGCCACCGTCGGCGCGGTGGCGGTCAACGTGGCAACCGGTGGCACGGCGCCGTGGTTCCCTTCGATGGAGGACCACTACCTGCGCTGGACTGCGGCCTCCGTCCTGCTGATCGCCGGCGCCGGGCTGCTGTACTGGTGGGCCGAGCGCCGATACGACGACCGGCTGGCGGCACTGGTCCCGGCTCTCCAGCGACCGGAGTCGTGGATGGTGGACCGGCCCGGCGAGGTGAACGACATCGTCCGGGCTCTGCACACGAGTCCACCCGGCGCCACGATCGGGATCACCACGGCCGTGCACGGTGCCGGCGGCTTCGGCAAGACCACCGTGGCCCGCCTGGTCCGTGCCGATCGGCGCGTCCTGCGCCGGTTCGGCGGAAGGGTGCACTGGGTCACGCTAGGCCGCGATGCCCGGCGTGGTTCCCTGGCAGAGCTCGTGAACGGGCTGGTCCGGCAGATCGATCCGCGGCAGGCGCAGCCCTTCGCCGATGTCAACCAGGCCGCCGAGCACCTCGCGGCGGTACTAGCCACCGGACCCCGGCGGCTCGTCGTCCTGGATGACGTGTGGTTCGACGATCAGGTCGCAGCCTTCCCGGTAAGGGGTCAAGCCGCCCGGCTCGTGACCACCCGCAACCCGTCGCTGGTCGGGGCCGACGGTTTCCCGGTGCGCGTGGATCAGATGTCCGAGGAACAGGCGAGCCGCGTCCTCACCGCAGACCTGCCGTCACTCGACGCAGGACTGACAGAGGGCCTGCTCACCGAAACCGGGCGATGGCCGCTTCTGCTGAGGCTCATCAACAAGGTCATCGTCGATCAGCTGCGCGCGGGTGCGGGTGACGCCGACGCGGTGGCGGCGGATCTGCTGCAACAGCTGCACCGCCATGGTGCGCTGCACGTCGACCGGTTGACCGGCGCCGCCACCCGCCGGATGAACGTCAACGATCCGCAGGAGCGGGGAAAGGCCGTGTCGGCCACCATCGAGGCGAGCACCGGCCTGTTGAGCGGCGCTGAACGGGAACGGTTCGCCGAGCTCGCGATCTTCATCGAGGACGAGGCCATCCCGGTTGCCCTGGTCGCCGATCTCTGGCAGGCGACCAGCGGCATGACCGGGGCGGAGACGAACCTGCTCTGCGTACGGCTGTCCGATCTCGCCTTGCTGACACTGACGACGGGCGCCGAAGGCGGCACCGTAGGCCTGCACGACGTCGTGCGGGACTATCTCGAGGACAGCCTCGGCACGGCGAAGGTCGCCGGGCTTCATGCCGCCCTGATGACATCTCTGACCGGCAGGATACCCATGGCACCGGCTCCGGTCACCGATAAGCGCGACAAGGTACGGGCCTGGTGGCTGATCCCGGAATCTGCCCGGTACCTGCGAGACCACCTGATCGAGCACCTTCTGGCAGCTGGCGACGCGGATCAGGCTCGAACGCTCGCCACAGACCTGAGGTGGGTCAGCATGCGGACGCTGTTGTCCGGCCCGCTGGCGCCGTTCACCGATCTGGGACACCTCGACTTTCCTGAGGCCGCTCGCCTGCGCCGGGTCCTCGGTCAGGCCGCGCATCTTCTGGCCCCGACCGACCCCGAACACGCCGTTGTCGACATCCTGCTCAGTCGTCTTGGGTTCGACCCGCTCTGGCAGGAGCAGGCGGCCGCGTTGGCTGCCGGACGGTCGACGCCCGGTCTGGTCAACGGGTGGCCGCTCCCCGACCTGCCGAGCCCCCTGCTGCGCCGGGCTTTCTCCTTTCCTGATGTCACCTTCACCGACTTGGCGATCTCCCCCGACGGCACCTGGATCGTGGCGGTGGACGGGGGTGGTTCGGCCAGAATCCTGGACATCGCCGGTGGCATACAACGCTGCCTGCTGGCCGATGCCGGAAGCGCCGTTCTGGACGTGTGTGTCGCAGGGGACGGGACCTGGATCGCCACCCTGAGCGACGATGGCGCAGCCCGGATCTGGGACGCGGAGACCGGTCGGATGCGCTTTCGGCTACCGGTGTCGGACCTTCGGCTGACCCGCCTGGCCATCGCCCCCGACGGCACCTGGCTGGCCGTCGCCGACGCCGACGGCCGGACAAGCGTCTGGGAAAGTGTCACCGGCGTCGAACGCGGCCAGCTCACCCAGCCGTACGAGGGGAGGAATGGATTCGCAATCTCCCCTGACAGTTCGTGGATCGCGACGACGAGCGCATCCGGCGAGGTCGCCATCCGAGACAGTACGACGGGAGCCGAGCGCGTCGCCCTGCGCAACGACCTACGCCTGCCCGGCACTGGCAGGCGGGCGGCGGCGAGTGCCCCCGGCACCTCCGTGATCGCTACCCCGGATGGCCGCCAACTGGTCACCATCACCGATGACGGAGACATCCGCCTCTGGGACGTCACCACCGGTGACGTGTACCGCGAGATCATCGCGTACACAGCGGGGGTGATCGGCCTGGCGATCTCCCCGGACGGAAGCTGGCTGGCCAGCACCGGACACGATCAGTCGGTGCGGATCTGGGACATCGCCAGCGGCAGGCAGCGACGGCTGACCGAACCCGGCAGTTCCGTCACCACGGTGCAGATCTCGCCGGACGCCAGTTGGCTGGCCACCATCGGGACCGACGGGGTGGCCCGGATCTGGGACGTCGCCACCGGCCTGCGCCGGGCGGACCTGACCGGGCATGCCGGACGCGTCGCCAAGCTCGTCATCGCGCCCGACGGCACCTGGCTGGGCACCGTGGGGGATGACGGTTCCGTCCGGATCTGGGACGCCGCCACCGGTGGTACCCAGCCACGCTCCGCTGGCGGCCGGATCGAGACGCTCAGGATCGCCTTCACCCCCGACGCAACCCGCTTCGTCACCTGGCCCAAGCAGGAATCGGACTGGACGCCTGGTCTGGGACGCCGTGGCATCGTGCGGCTGCACCACGCCGCGACCGGCGAAGCGTATGCCGAGCTGCCCGGGCTCGATCTACGGCACGGTGCCCTGGCTATCGCGCCGGACAGCCGATGGCTGGCCACCGCGAGCGACCTCGGACCGGTCGTCGTCTGGGACCTCTCCACCGGCAAGGGCCTGGCCGAGATGCAGGGATACGTTCGCCGGGCGAGACACGTGGCCATCTCCCCGGACAACAGCGAGATCGCGGTCCGTGACTTCAGCGGCCACACCCGCCGGTGGAACTCTCAGACCCGCGAAGAAATCATCGCCCCTGCCGGACGGGCAGCCTGGGCGGATCCCGGTGACCAGCCGATCTCGATAGCCGGTGTGAGGACAGCGGTCATCCGGTCGCCCGACGGCTCCTGGCTCGCCGCCGCGAGCGGGCGGGCCGTCCGCATCTGGGATGAGAGCACCTCGAGGATCGTCGCGATCATGCGCGTCGACCACGACGTCATGTCGTGCGCCTGGACGCCCTCCGGTGATGCGCTGATCGTCAGCGGAAGCGCCGGCCTCTACAAGTTCGTGTTCCGGCGGCCGGCCACCAAGATCCCGAAGCCCCGGCGGCAACCAGGAACACCGAGCGAGGCAAACGCCGGGAAACGCATGTCGTCCTGAATGGTCGCGGAACCTGTGCCGGTGGAGGGACGTCCAAGGGGCCGGATGGCAGGACTCCGGGAGGGGACGTGACCGGGATGGTTCGCTGGACATACGCTGAACGGGCGGCCGGGGTGGCTGCCGCGGGACTCATCGCCGCAGGCCTGGTCTTTGTCGGGTGTGCGAGTGGGGACGACGGGAGTGCCGCGCCGCCGGATTCGTCGGCGATCGAGGGGCGTTCGTTGGATGCTGTCGGGCCTGCATGCGGGGAGCCGTGGGAGTTCAACTCGGGTGAGCTGGCGGTCACCGCTACCTTCCCCGCCGGGGCTCCGGCGGGGACGCAACCGGTTGCCGGCGAGGTCGAGGTCACGAGCGGGGCGGCGGTCCGGGGCGTGGCCGGGCCCGGCGCCGACGTGTTCGTGGTCCGGGACGGGCTGATCGTGACCATGCCGATGGCCCAGGACGCGGTGGGTGTGCGCTGGGAGCTGGCCGCCGGGCAGGCCCGCACGCTGCCCGCCCAGCTCGTGCCACTGTCCTGCGCTGCCGGCGGCGAGGCGCTGCCGCCGGGCTCCTATCAGCTGTACGCCCGGGTGGTCCTCATCCCCGACGACGGCACCCCGCAGACGTCCTACGGCGGTCCCTGGCCGTTCGAGATCCGCTGACACCGCGGCCGGGAACCGCACCCCCGCGGTCCCCGGCCGTCCCATCCAGCAGGTGGTTCAGCCCGTGACGATGCTGACGCCCAGCTCCGGTGCGGTGACGGTGTAGGGCTCGGCGTAGCCGGTGGTGCCGTCGGTGGCCAGGATGTGGCCGCGGATCCAGGCGCCGCCCGCGCTGTCGTAGACGTAGAACGGGCTGCCCGAGTCACCGCCCTGGATCATGACGCCGCCGGTGAAGGCGATCACCGGGGATTTGCAGCCGGTCTGCGTACACACCTGGGCGGTGATGCTGTTTGCGGTGTGCCCGCAGTTCTCACCGGTGGTGCGGCCGCTGTGGCAGTAGTTGGCGAAGCCGACGAAGGCGGTGCCGGCCGCCACCACGGGCGCGCTGGTCGAGCTGGTGACGCCGCCGGTGAAGATGCGCCCGGCGTAGGACGAGCCGCCGATCAGTTCCAGGTCCTGGGCGTGGCCGGTGACCGTCGGCAACCGCCGGTTGGAAACCGTGCCATAGGTGGTGGCGCCCGATTCGGTGGTCACCGTGGTGCCATCGGCGAAACAGTGGCCGGCGGTGACCATGAAACGGGTTCCGGCGGAATTCTGCACCGCATATCCGGATGAGCAGACACCCCCGCCGAAGGTGATGCCGCCACCGCCGTAGAACGACGGGACGTCGTCGCGGCGGCTGAACACATCACTGAGTCCCGAGTGCCGGACCTGCACCGAGGAAACCTTGGCCGCGGTGGTCAGCGTGGACACCACATCGGCGGGCGCGTCGGTGCTCAGCACGATCCGGCCCGCAGTGGCGTCGTAGTAGCTGGCGAACGTGTACTTCGTGCCGTTCGTGGCCACGTACCGGGCGATCCTGGTCTGGATCGTGGTCAGCTCGGCCGAGGTGGCGGCGGGTATCGCCGGTGCCGTGACCCGGTCCGGTGCGAGGCCTTCGGCCTTCGCCACGGTGCGCTTCTCGGGCGGCTTGGTGTTGCCGCCCGGGTCCGCCTGGGCCGGTGTGGTGCCGAGCACCGTGGTGACGGCGGTTGCCACCGCCACCACGGACATCAGCAGTCTTCTGTTTCCGCGCATCTGATTTCTCCCCCTGTTGCGCGGCCCGCGGCATACGCTGCGGGCCATGACCAGAACAGCCGCCCGGGACAGCGGAAGTCCAGGGAGGAGTCGGCCTCGCGACAGCTATTCGGCCGGCCGGCGAATACAGTCGGATTCCGTCACCGGATAAAGGGCGCAGATACCGTCAGCGGCAATTCTGGCGTGCCATTCTCAGCTGCGCACCAGCCGGCGGCGGAATTCCGCGTAGGCCGCCTCCATGACGTTGTTGAGCTGCTCGAGCTCGGCCTGCGCGGGCTCGCGCTGCAGTTCGACATTGATTCTGAAGTCGCCGTCCTCGACCGTCACGTCGAGCCGGGCGAGCAGGTCGGCGGGCAGCTGGTGGATGACGAACTCGCGGAATGCCGCCGCGGTTGTCGCCGGGAGGTCACCGCACCCGCAGGTGCGGCCGTCCAGGACCGCGCCGAGGTGGCTGCGGCCGATGAGGGCGTCCGGGTGCAGCGGGTCCATGGCGGGCAGGCACTCCTCCAGGACCGTGCGGGCCTCCGGCAGCCGGTTCTCGTGCTGGAGGAACAGCCCCAGCGCGACACCGGCCCGGCCGGCCATCTCGTGGTCCGCGCCGCGGCGTGCCTGGGTCAGCGCCTCGGTCAGCCGCTGCTCCGCGGGGACCGGCCGGCCGGCTTCCTTCAGGGCCAGACCCCAGTTGCGCAGCACCTGACTCTGCAGCTCCGGGCGGCCGATCCGCTCCGCCCGCTCATAAGCCGACGCGTACGTGCGCAGCCCCGCCTCGGCCTCCCCGGCGTCGTCCTGCGCCATCGCGAGCCCGAGCGCCGCCATCAGCCCCTCCTCGGCCCGGCCCTGCCGGTCGTACGACGCGAGCACCCGCTCGATCGCGCCGACCCGCCCCGCCTGGTCCCCGGTGTCGCGGCCGTGGTTGGCCAGCGCGGACCAGCCGTTGAGCGTCGCCTGGTGGTCGGCGCCGAGCCGCGCCTCCAACGCCGCGACCAGCTCGGTGAGCACCCGCCCGGACACAGGCCGGCGCCCGGTGACGCCCCGCGCGAGCCGGTCGACGACGGCGTCCGGCAGCTGGTCCAGCCCCGCGAACAGCGGTTCCGGCGAGCCGGCGGCGTCGACGATCGCCGCCCGCAACGCGATGGCGTCCGCGACGTGCGCGTGGCTGTTCGACCAGAGGTTCTGCACCGCTTCCTCGATGACCTGCCGGGCCGCGGGCAGATCGCCGCGTTCCAGCAGGAGATCGGCCAGCGGCTGGAGGCCGAACGCGTACCCGGGGTGCTCGCGGCCGTAGAACGCCTGCCGCTCCTCGAGGCCCCGGCGCAGCTCGGTCTCGGCCTCGTCGTGCCGGCCGGCCATCCGCAGGGCCATACCCAGATTCATCAGGTACGTCAGCTGGTCCTTGTGCGACTCGTGATCGCGGGGAGCGGCGGAGACGGCCTGCCGGAAGCACTCGATCGCCCGGTCGAGCTGATCGCCGTTGATCAGCACGTTGCCGAGGTCGCACTGCACCGAGGCCCATTCCGGGCTACCCGCGCCGTGCCGCTGCGTGACGGCTTCCAGCTCGCGGGTCATCACGTTCTGGGCGTCGACGAGACGGCCCTCACCCAGCAGGGCGAAGGCCGTCTCCACGGGCGTGCTGGGTGTGGTCACGGTCGGGGATCCTACGACCGCCGCGGGTCAGGCGATGAAACGGGTACGCCGCCGGCGCGCGACAACCACGACAGCGACCCCGGCAACCACCAGAAGCGCGGCGAGCCCGCCCAGCAGCCCGGCTGTCGGCCCGGTGACCGGCAGACCGCCACCCGCTCCCCCATCCGCTACTGGAGTGGTGGTCGTGGTCGGGGTCGGGGACGGCGATGAGCTGGGGGACGAAGGGGACGACGGGTTGAGGAGCAGGACCGTCGCGTTGTTCGTCACGTCGCTCTCGTCGCGCAGTGGCAGCGGCTCGTCCACCGAGAAGTCGCCCTCGTAGTGGTAGGCGTGGATCTGGACGGGTGCCTCCGCGTCGGGGACAACCTTGTCGATGCGGAGCTTGAAGTCGAAGGTCTGCTGCTCGCCCGGTGCGATCCGGATGAGCTGGTCGCTGTCGTTCCCGGCGCCCGGCGAGCCCCGCCAGCCCGCCCCGCACCAGTAGCGGCCCGCGTGACCGGGCGTGCGGTAACAGTCGCCGGGCACCTCGGTGACGGTGGTGCCGGGCGGGGTCGTGAAGTAGACGCCCAGCATGTCGGCGTACGCGAGCATGATGCTGTAGGGCGCGGCGTTGCGGAAACCGGCCGTGGCGGTGACGACGGCGCCGGCCCTGCCTCGCACCGGGGACGTGACGACCGGGACCACGTCGTTGCCGGACTGGCCGCCCACGGCGAGGTGGAACTGCGCCGTGTTGTTCAGGGAGTTGTAGTCCTGCTGGCCTGTGCGGCCGGCGGCCGAGGCGACCGGCTCCAGCTTCAGCGGCGCGGCCGTGCCGGGAGTGCCCACCCGCTCGGGGGTCTGCCCGTTGACCGCGGACCACACCTCGATGATCGCGCCGGGGGCGTTCAGGGGTGCGTCCGCCCTGGCCTTCAGCGGAACCGTCGCCGTGTACTCCGTGCCGGGAGCCAGGTCCTGGTCGAACAGGCACGAGATGGGCAGTCCCCGCTCGTCGTACCAGCAGTTCTCGAACTTCACCGGCGCGGAGTCCACCAGCAGGTGCGACCTGTAGCGGCCGCCGCCGAGCCGCATAAAGGACAGCACGGCGGTGTGGACGGTGGTGTCACCGACGTTCACGAGGTCCACCGGCAGGGTGAAGTCCTCCCCCACCCGGGGGTTCAGGTCGGTGTCGGCCACCTTGGCGGCCAGGTTGACCGCCTCGGCCAGCTCGATCGGCGCGTCGGCCGAGCTCGGCGCCGCGAGGTTGTCGGCGCGCAGCGTCGCCTTGATCACGACGGTGTCGCCCGCGTGGGCGCCCGGCGTCGTGGCCACCTCGAGCTCGGAGTAGGAGTTCACCGGCGAGGAGCGGCTGTTCACGTTCACCCCGCGACAGGTGACCCGGGTCCCGTCCTCGGCGGTCGTGCACCGGTCCTTCGTGGAGACGACCTTGAGCTCGGGCGGCAACTCGTAGGTCATCGTCGGGTTGACCAGCCGATACGAGTTCCCGTCGTAGGTGTACAGCCACGGCTTGGCGGTGCCGGCGCCCACGCTGAGCACCACGGTCCGCCCCCGATCGGGAATTCCAGCGCGGCGAGCGCGGGTCGCGGGAACACCATGGACAGTACGGCGCCGAGCAGGACCGCCGCCGCGGCCGCCCGCCAGGATCTGCGGAACATCGGATCTCCCCCGTTGCCGGCCCACGGTCGCGCGGGCGGTCGAGGCAAGATAATCGATGCCCGCCGGACCGCGCGACCCCGCTCAGGCAGCGGGCTGTGGTGCTCTCCGCCTCCGGATGAAGCCTGCGACGGTGGGAATGGCCCACCAGATCGCGTACGCCCAGTGCGTGAAGTAGGCGACCGGGATCGCGAGCAGGAATGCCGCGGCGACGGTCAGCGTCCGGGCGACGGCGACCCGGAAGTACGCGGCGGAGGTGTTCGGCTTGGCCAGTTCGTGGCGCTGGGCGTACCGCATGATCAGGACGAGCACGACGGCGGCGAGCGCCTGCAGGATCGAGTACAGGGTGAAGGCCATCGGGAAGGAGACCTCGCTGACCAGCAGCTTGGTGGCGAACGGGTTCACCACGACGGTCAGCAGCCAGAGCAGGTTCAGCTGACCGAGACGCCGGTTGGTCCACTCGATGTTGCGGAACACCGCGTTGTGATTCAGCCACTGCGTGCCGATCACGATAAAGCTGATCAGGAACCCGAGGTATTCCTGCCAGGCTTCGCCGAGAGCGCGCCAGGCCTCCCCGACGGTCTCCCCGTGCGGGACGGGCAGCTCCAGGGCGAGCAGGGTGATGGCGATGGCGATGACGGCGTCGGAGAAGAACACGAGCCGCTCGGTGGGCGACCGGTCGGCGTTGCCGTCCTGCTCCAGCTCCTGCGCGATGAGGGACATCGCGCCAACATACGGCAGTACGCCCGGGCGGCTGCCCGGGCGTACTGGGTGTCTCTTACGTACTGGGTGTCTCTTACAGGAAGATCAGGCGGCGAAGTCGAGCTGGCCGCGGAGCTTGACGAGGGCCTTGGTCAGCAGGCGGGAGACGTGCATCTGGGAGATGCCGACCTGGTCCGCGATCTGCGACTGGGTGAGGTTGCCGTAGAAGCGGAGGGTGATGATCTTCCGCTCGCGCTCGTCGAGGGTGGCGAGGGCCGGGGCGAGGGCCGCGCGGGTCTCGGCCAGCTCGAACTCGCTGTCCTCGCCGCCGAGGGTGTCGCCGAGCTCGGTGTTGCCGTCGGCGCTGATCGGGGTGGAGAGGCTGGTCGCGTTGTAGGCGCGGGCGCCCTCGAGGCCCTCCAGGACCTCTTCCTCGGTGATCTCGAGGTGGACGGCGATGTCGGCGACCGTCGGCGAGCGGCCCAGGGTGTGGGTGAGGTTGGTGTTGGCGGCCGTGATCGCGAGGCGCAGCTCCTGCAGGCGGCGCGGCACGCGGATCGACCAGGTACGGTCGCGGAAGTGGCGCTTGATCTCGCCGATGATGGTGGGGATCGCGAAGCCGGCGAACTCGACGCCGCGGTCGGCCTCGAAGCGGTCGACCGCCTTGATGAGGCCGATGGTGGCCACCTGGACGAGGTCGTCGAGGGGCTCGCCGCGACCGGCGTAGCGGTTGGCGAGGTGGCGGGCCATCGGCATCCAGGCCTCGATGGTGCGGGCCCGGACGGTGCTGCGCGACGGGTGGCCGGCGGGCATCGCGGCGAGCGCGGCGATCAGCTCGCTGGCCTTGTCCGTCGTGGCCGAAGCGTCAGAGGCGGCCTCGGTCTTGATCGGGGCGGCGGTAACGACGGTCATGGGAGGGACTCCTTCGGCGGCACGGTCTTTCCGGGTCGGCGCACATATGCCCCCGGCCCTGCCCTGCCTAAACTCACCTTTTCGGTTACATGTAGATCACCGAAAGTATGAGGTTTGCCGAAAGTCACATTCCCTCAACCGCCCGGTTCATGCGCCGACGTACTGACGGAGACGGGACGAGGCGGAGAGGAGTGGGAGCGTGCAGAGGCGTCCGTTCGACCTGATCCGGCGCGACCCGGTCCTGCTCGCCCTGGTGTCGCTGACCGCTCTGGGCTGGGTTTTCTTCACGGTCTTCGACGGCGACAACGTCCGTCAGGTGCAGATCTTCTGGGCGGTCCAGGTGCCGCTCGACGCCGCGCTCGCCGTCGGCGGGTGGCGCCTGCGCACCCTCGCGCCCGCCCGCTATCGGCGGTTCTGGTCGTCGATCGCGTTCGCCGGCACCTCCTTCACCACCGGTGACAGCTACCAGTTCCTGCACACCGTCCTCGCCGCCGGCACCCCGTCGATGGACGGCGGCCTGGTCCAGAGCGTGTTCTTCACGATCGGGATGTGCGCCAACGTCCTGGCCTGCCTGATCTTCCCGCAGGGGCTGCGCTCCGGACGCGAGAAACTCGTGTTCTGGCTCGACGCGGCGACCGTACTCGTCGGCGGTGGCGTCATGGCCTGGTGTTTCGCCGTCAACCCGATCGACGAGCACACCGACCGGGTGACCGCGAGCATCACCGCCGCGCTGGTGATCGTCGCGGCGTTCTCGGCGACCAAGGTCGCGCTGATCCGCAAACCCCCGATGGCCCTGATCGCCGCGTGGCCGATGGTCGCGGCGCCGATGGTCCAGGGCGTCGCGACGTTCCTGCCGGGCGCGTTCCAGCACGACAACCACGTGTACGTCCTCGGCATCCGCCTGCTGCCCTCACTGCTGATCGCGGTCGGACCGAGGATCCAGGAGATCACGGTACGCATCGAGGGCACGGGCACACGCAAGAAGCGGCGGCCGTACAGCCTGCTGCCGTACGGGATGATCGCCCTGACCTTCCTGGTCTTCTTCGCCATGCTCCCGGCGCACGTGTCGACCCAGTTCTGGGGTGCCCTCGCCGGCGTCGTCGTGATCACCGCGCTGGTCGCCGCCCGGCAGCTCGTGGCGTTCCAGGACAACGTCGTGCTGATCCGGCGCCTCGACACCGCCCTCGGCGAGCTGAAGGACCAGGAGGTCCTGCTGCGCGAGCAGGCCGCCTCGGACGCGCTGACGAAGCTCGCGAACCGGACCACCTTCAACGCCGAGATGGACCGGCAGGGCGGGTCGAGCGAACGCACCGTGCTCCTGATCGACCTCGACGACTTCAAGACGATCAACGACACGATGGGGCACGCCGCGGGCGACGCCCTGCTGATCACGGTCGCCGAGCGGTTGCGCGCCGCGGTCCGCGCGGACGACCTGGTGGCACGGCTCGGCGGTGACGAGTTCGCCGTCCTGCTCAGCGGCACACCGGGCGCGGAGGCCGGTCGCGTCGCCGAGCAGATCCTCAGCCGGGTCGCGGAGCCGGTCACCATCCAGCAGCACACGATCGCCGCGCGCGCCAGCATCGGCGTCGCCGCCGCGGGCCCCGGTGACGAGCCGTCCGCGCTGCTCAGCAACGCCGACATCGCGATGTACGAGGCCAAGCGGCGCGGCAAGGGCACCTGGGTGCTCTACAGCGACGAGATGGGCGCGCGGATCGGCGCCGAGGCCGAGATGATCCGGGAGCTGTCGCAGGCCGTGGACGAGGGGCAGTTCATGCTCGCGTACCAGCCGATCGTTCGGCTGGCCGACTCCGCGCTGACCGGCGTGGAGGCACTCATCCGCTGGAACCACCCGGTCCGGGGCCTGGTCTCGCCCGACGAGTTCATCCCGCTCGCCGAACGCTCCGGGCTGATCGTCGCGATCGGCGACTGGGCGCTGCGCGAGGCCTGCCGCCAGGCCGCCGACTGGCGGGCCACCTACCCGGGCGCGGCGCACATGACGGTCGGGGTGAACGTCGCCGGGCGCCAGCTGCGCACGGGCACGTTCGTCGACGACGTCGCCCAGGTGCTGGCCGCGACGGGTCTGCCACCGGGCTGCCTCAACATCGAGGTCACCGAGACCGCCGTCCTCGACGACACGGAGTCGCACGAGGCGATGCTGAGCCTGCGCGGTCTCGGCGTACGGCTGGCCCTCGACGACTTCGGCACCGCGGCGTCGTCGCTGGGCCTGCTGCTCACCTGCCCGGTCACCACGCTCAAACTGGACCGCTCGTTCGTCGAGTCGATCACCACCGTCGGCCGGCAGGCGGCGGTCGCCACCGCGGTCAGCCAGATGGCCACCGCCCTGGACTTCGCGTCGGTCGCCGAGGGCATCGAGACCGAGGAGCAGCGTGACCTGCTGCAGAAGCTCGGCTATCAGTACGGCCAGGGCTACCTCTTCTCCCGCCCGCTCCCCGCCGCCCGCATGAGCGAGCTGTGGGCCACCGTCCCTTCGCTCACTCGATAACATCCCGGTGTGGAAATCATCGGTACGGTCACCGCGAACCAGCCGCTGCTCGTCATGGCCGTGCACCTCGAGGCGGAGGCGCTGTTCGCTGAGACGAAAGGCGACAAGAGGGAAAGCGATCTCCCCGTCCTGCTGACGGGCATGGGAAAGGTCAACGCGGCCCTCTCGGTGGCCACGGTCCTGGCGCGCGGCCCGCACCCCAGCGAGATCATCAATCTGGGTACGGCCGGAGGTCTGCACCCGGGCCTGACCGGTACGCACACGATCGGCACGGTGCTGCAGCACGACCTCGACAGCGACGCCCTGTTCCGCATCACCGGCCTGGTGACCGGTCCCCCGCTGCTGGTCGGCGATCCGGACGGTCCCACGCTGGCCACCGGCGACTCGTTCATCGCCGACGAGGTGACCCGCGACCGCCTCGCCGTGCACGCCTCGCTGGTCGACATGGAGGGCTACGCCGTGGCAGCGGCGGCCCAGGCGGCTGGCGTACCCGTCAGGCTGGTCAAGCATGTCAGCGACGACGCGTCCGAGCAGGCCGGTATGACGTGGCAGCAGTCGGTCGCGGAGTGCGCCAGGTCCCTCGCCGCCTGGGTCGCGGAGAACGTCCCCCGCTGAGGCGTAGCCAGGACCTGCCGATCCTATGACAACCGGACCACTGGTTGATCTCCGGGCGCTGCCCCACGATCGGTGCATGACAAGCACAGCCACGTCGTGTGACACCGGCACCCTGACCTTCGTGGGCGAGTTCGTCCGGAGGCCGATGGCGGTCGCGTCGCTCACCCCCAGCGGCCGGGCGCTCTCGCAGCGGGTGATCGCGCCCGTGCCGTCGTCCGGTGACCCGGTCGTGGTGGAGCTGGGGCCGGGGACCGGGTCGTTCACCCGCATGATCCAGTCGCAGCTCGCCGGGCGGGGACGGCACATCGCGGTGGACGTCAACGAGCGGTTCACCGCCCTGCTCGGCGACCGGTTCCCCGGCGTCGACGTGCTGACCGCCGACGCCCGGCACCTGCCCGCGACGCTCGCCGGGCTCGGCCTCGAGAACGCCGACGTGATCGTCAGCGGCCTGCCCTGGGCGGCGTTCCGGCGCCCGCTGCAGCGCGAGGTCCTCGACGCCGTGGTGGCCTCGCTCTCCCCCGGCGGCGCGTTCACGACGTTCGCCTACGTCCACGCCCGCTGGACCAGCCCGGCCCGGCACTTCCGGCGCGCGCTGGAGGAACGGTTCGACGAGGTCGTGGTGGGCCGCACGGTGTGGGCGAACCTCCCGCCCGCGCTGGTCTACCACTGCCGCCGCCCCCTTTCCTGAACGATCTTTCACGTGTCGCCCGCCACATCGGGGGCCCGCGCGGAATGACCGCCCGGGTGGACCGGGTTGGGTTGGCGAGGATAGATCTTTTTCGTTTACCGAGGTGGAACCCGTGATGGACGTGCGATCCGATGCCGTCGTGCTCTTCGGCGTGACCGGGGACCTGGTCTCCAAGAAGCTGTTCCCCGCGCTGTACGAGCTGACGCGCCGCGGCCGGGTGCCCGCCACGGTCATCGGTTTCGCCCGGTCGCCGTGGGACCAGCAGCAGCTCGTGACGGCGGCCCGCAAATCGGTCACCGAGGCCGGAATCGACGTCGACGAGGACGTCTTCGAGGACTTGGCCGGCCGGCTGAGCATGATCTCCGGTGACTACGCCGACCCGGAGACGTACGCACGGCTCGCCGACGCCCTCGCCGGTGCCGAACGCCCGCTGTTCTACTTCGCGATCCCGCCGGCGGTCTTCGACGCGGTCGTCGAGGGTCTCAAGGGCGCCGGGCTCGCCGGCCGCGGCCGCGTCGTCGTGGAGAAGCCGTTCGGGCATGACCTGGCGTCGTCGCACGAGCTCGCCGCGACCCTGCGCGGCGCGTTCGCCCCGGAACGCACCTTCCGCATCGACCACTACCTGGGCAAGGAGCCGGTCGAGGGCATCACGCTCTTCCGCTTCGCCAACGCCGTCTTCGAACCGCTGTGGAACCGCGAGCACATCGCGAGCGTGCAGGTGACGGTCGCGGAGAAGTTCAGCACGCAGGGCCGGGCCGGCTTCTACGACAAGGTCGGCGCGACCCGCGACGTGCTGCAGAACCACATCCTGCAGGTCGTCGCGCTGCTCGCGATGGAGGAGCCCGCCGACGACACGCAGGAAGCCTTCCAGGCCGCGGAGGCCGAGGTGCTGCGCCAGGCCGCCGCGCTCTCCCCGGAGACGACCGTGCGCGGGCAGTACGAGGGCTACCGCGACGAGCCGGGCGTCGGCACCGGATCGCAGACCGAGACGTTCGTGGCGACCCGGCTGACGGTCGACAACGAGCGCTGGGCGGGCGTGCCGTTCTACCTGCGCACCGGCAAGTCGATGCCGGTCACGTCGACCGAGGTGGTCGTCGAGTTCAAGGGCGCCAAGCCCGGCAACGGCAACCTCCTGCGCTTCCAGCTCGGCAAGAAGGACGGCATCTCGCTGACGGTGCAGGTCAAGCGGCCCGGCGCCGACGTGACCGCGCAGACCGTCGCCCTCGCCGTCGACTTCGACGACGTGCTGGAGCCGCGCCGCGAGGCGTACGAGCGGCTGCTCGACGACGCCATGGACGGTGAACACCTGCGCTTCGCCCGCGAACAGGCGATCGAGCAGGAGTGGCGGATCGTCGAGCCGATCCTGGACCTCGAGTCGGGCGTTCTCGCGTACCCACAGGGAAGTTGGGGTCCGGACGAGGCCGACGCCCTCGCCGGGGGCTGGGCCTGAGGTTTCGCAGAAGGGCGGGGCTGCGGCCTCGCCCTTTTACGTTCGTGATGTGCGTGCACTGACATCGGGAGTGTCGCTTCGCCCGCCGCCGGAGAAACATGGCCGTTACGAGAACGTAACGATGCGTGTCGATCGGGAGGCTGCGATGCCAGGCAACAGAGCGGTTGTCTATCAAGGTGCGGGGCAGGTCGAGGTCCGTGACACCGACTATCCGACGTACGAGCTGCAGGACGGTCCCGGCGTCAACAAGGAGAACGTCGGGCGCAAGGTCCCGCACGGAGTCATCCTCAAGACCGTCGCCAGCAACATCTGCGGCAGCGACCAGCACATGGTCCGGGGGCGCACCACGGCACCCGAAGGCCTGGTGCTCGGCCACGAGATCACCGGCGAGGTCGTCGACGTCGGGCCGGACGTCGAGTTCATCAAGGTCGGGGACCTGTGTTCCGTACCGTTCAACATCTCCTGCGGCAGGTGCCGCAACTGCAAGGAACGCAAGACCGGCGTGTGCCTCAACGTCAACCCCGACAGGCCAGGATCAGCCTACGGGTACGTCGACATGGGCGGCTGGGTCGGCGGACAGGCCGAATACGTGCTGGTGCCGTACGCGGACTGGAACCTGCTCAAGTTCCCCGACCGCGACCAGGCGATGGAGAAGATCCTCGACCTCGCCATGCTCACGGACATCTTCCCCACCGGCTACCACGGCTGCGTCAGCGCCGGCGTCACCAGCGGCTCCACGGTCTACATCGCGGGCGCCGGCCCGGTCGGGCTGGCCGCGGCTACCTCGGCATACCTGCTGGGCGCCGCAGTCGTGATCGTCGGTGACCTGAACGAGGAACGGCTCGCGCAGGCCCGCAGCTTCGGCTGCGAAACCATCAACGTGGCCGACGGCGACCCGGCCGACCAGGTCCAGCAGATCCTCGGCCACGACGCCCCGGCGATCGGCCAGCCCCTCGTGGACTCCGCGGTGGACGCGGTCGGCTTCGAGGCGCGGGGACACGGCGAGAACGCCCGGACGGAAATGCCGGCCACGGTCCTGAACTCCCTGATGACGGTGACCCGGGCGGGCGGCGCGATCGGCATCCCGGGGCTCTACGTCACCGGCGACCCGGGCGGCATCGACGAGGCCGCCAAGGTGGGATCGTTGTCCCTGCGACTCGGCCTGGGCTGGGCGAAGTCCCACTCGTTCGTCACCGGCCAGTGCCCCGTCATGAGATACAACCGCGAACTGATGATGGCGATCCTGCACGACCGCGTCCAGATCGCGAAGAACGTCAACGCCACCCCCATCCGGCTGGACCAGGCCGCCCAGGGCTACGCCGACTTCGACAAGGGCGCGGCCCGCAAGTACGTCCTCGACCCGCACGGCGTCATCGCCTGACGTGCCCGCCCTGAGGGGATCGCCCTGCCGCGCCGGTCTTTGCTTCCGGCGCGGCAGGCCCCCGATCCACCGGTACGACTTGAGCATTCCGACCGCGCGAAGGCCGGCCCTACGCGTCGAGGCAGGTGCCGTCCGGCAGCAGACCGAGGATCTCGAAGGACACCCCGCGGCTTCTCGGACATCGGACTCCGTGGGTGGCAGGTTCGGGCGCCGTGCGGTGCAGTCGCCCGGCTTTCCGGCGCTGCACCAGCCGTCGTCTGCGGCCAGCGTCGCAACCGACGCCGCCGTCTGCTCAAGGCGGGGCAGGCCGGCGTCGCCGGGAGGCCGGCGGTCGCCGGATCTGAGGACTCTCCCGGATTCGTGCCACGTGGCGGTCGCTTGTGGATCTCTGGTGGCGGGGGCGGATTAGGGTTTCCCCAACATCGTTGTTCACGGGGAGTTCAGTATGAGTTTTCTGAAGCGTGCCGCTGTTGCCGCGACGGCAGCTGTCATTGTTTCCGCCGGGCTGTTCGCCGGGCCGGCCGATGCGGCTGCGGCCAAGACGGCGGTTGTTGTCGACTACGGCAGTGCGAAGGTTGTCACGAAGGTGAAGCCGGCGACGATCCGGCCGTACAAGGACGTCTCCTACACCAGCGTGCACTGGACGAAGCTGACCGGCAGCACCGGTTATGCGACGGCTGTCCGGAAGGTCAACACCTGCGTGCCGGACTGCGCGACCGGGAAGGTCACGTCGGACAAGGTGACCCTGAAGTTCACCCGGGTGCGCAAGGCCTCGAATCACAAGAACGTCTTCACCCGGGTGCGGGTGACCGTCATCAAGACCCACAAGGTCACCACCCACGCGCTGCCGACCTCGGTCAGCTGAAGTCCTGAAGACACGGAACCCCCGGTGCCACGGTGGCACCGGGGGTTCCGTGCGAAAAAGGGGTCAGGGCTTGGCGGCGAAGACCATGATGCCGAGGCACATCTCGTCGCTGGTGCCCTCACCCCAGACGACGTAGCTGGGCGGGAGTTTCCGCAGCTGGGGCAGTTGTTTGCGGAGCGTCGCGTCGTGGGTGCAGGTGACCCGGACGGTGTCGCCGCGCGTGACGTGGACCGGTTTCGGGAGCGGGACCAGGGCCTGGTTGTCGAAGTCGTAGCGGGGGACGTCGATGACGGTCTGCGCGGCGGGCGTACCCGGATTGATCTCGACCTTGATCGATCGTCCCAGCAGGTGCATGTGACCGGCGGCCATGAGGATCGTGCCGTCCTGGTCGATGGGCTGGTCGCACCGCTGGGTGTTGCCCGGTTTCGGGGCGGCGCCGCCCTGGCACTGCTGGTTGAGGTCCTGGACCATGTCGCCGGAGCCGGCTCCGAAGCGCTTCTCGACGTCGGCGACCGCCGTGGCACGGTCGCACAGGGCACCGGTCGCGCCGGGCTCGCAGGGCAGCTCGATCGGGGCGAAGGCCAGCGCTGTCTGCAGCGGCGTCAGTTGCGTGGTGCCGTCGGCGAGGCGCATCTTGATGCCGGACCGGTCGGTGGCCGGGACGCCGCTGTCCACGTCGAGCAGGTTGTAGTGCACCTGCATCACGAGTTTGCTGCCGGGCGGCATCTCGAAGCCGTAACCGGCCGGCATCAGCGTCTCGCCGGCGCCCGGTGCCCAGTGCGCGACCCATGCGGTCTGCCCGTCGACCCCGGCGCCGCCGAAGCAGGTCCAGCCCTCGCCGGGGGTCCGCGCGTCGACCGCGACCGCGTCGGCGGACTGCTCCGGGCTGAGCCGGTAGAAGATCGCGTGATGCACGATGCCGGCGTTCTGCGGCAGGAACGTGCTGCCGGTGAGGTACGCAGGGGACGTCAGCTGCGGGTCGACGAGGAAGCACCTGTACTCGTCGGTGCCGCCGTGGGGCGCGGCCGGGATGTACGCCTGCGGGATTGTCAGGTCGACGAAGCGTTCACCCGCGCGCAGCGCCGCCGGTGGGGGTGCGGAGCCCGCGGAATGGCCGGAGTGTGCGCTGCTGGAAACGGGTGGCGCCGCAGCCGGCGAGGAGCCGCAGGCGGCGACCAGGCTGAGGGCGGCAAGGGCGGTGACCGTGGCCTTGAGACGCATGGCTGCCTTCCGAGTGGCCGGATGGAAACCCGTTAATCATCCCAAGAACACCAAGTCACCGTAAATCAGGGACAACCCGGAGCAAAGAGATCATGAACGCCGCTGCCGGTACGCCCGGGTCTTGTGCCGGTTGCCGCAGACCGCCATCGAGCACCACCGGCTGCCCCCGTTGCGGGAGACGTCCTGGAACGCCCAGCGGCACTCCGGCGCAGCACAGAGCTTGATCCGCGCCCACGCGCCGGTCGCGACGGCGTTCGCGACGGTCTCCACGATCGGTGTCAGCGCCGGGACCGGTGACTGCGCGGCAAGCCGCAATCCGCCCGCGGAATCCGGGACAAGCCGTAGGGGGAACGCCGCCAGGGCCGGCTCAGCCCCCTCGGAAAGGGCATTACGCAAAGCACCACGAAGTCCCTCAGCCAGCCCATTGCGGTCATCCTCACCCAGCCAGGCGCTGAGGACGTCGCCGCCCTCGTGACTGCCGAAGCTGCGCACGTCGAGGGTGTTGAGAAAGGCCACCACCTGATCCACGACACCACTGTACGCCGACACTGGTGTTAGCCTGACGTCATGTTCACGGTTGACGAGGAAGAACTCGCGGACCTGCGGGACCGGCTCCGGCGTACCCGCTGGGGTAAGGCCTGGCCCGGCACCGACGACAGCGAGCTGCGCGACCTGGTCGCCTACTGGGCCGGCGGCTTCGACTGGCGCGCGCAGGAGGCGGCCATCAACGCGCTGCCCTCGCATTTCGCCGACGTGGCCGGGACGCGCCTGCACTATCTGCGTTACGACGGCGGTAGCCCGGACGCGCTGCCGATTGTGCTGACCCACGGCTGGCCCAGCTCGTTCCTGGAGCTGACCGGCCTCGCCGAGCGCCTCGCCGCCGCCGGCTTCACGGTCGTCGTGCCGTCCCTGCCCGGATACGCGTTCTCGCCGGTCAGCGACGTCCAGACGCACGAGCTCTGGCACCGCCTGATGACCGAAAACCTCAATTTCTCCCGGTACGCGGCCCACGGCGGCGACCTCGGCGCGGGCATCACCGCTCGCCTCGGCCAGGCGTACCCCGAAGCCGTGGTGGGCATCCACGTTCTCGCCGTCGCCGACCCACCCCGCTACGACGCGGACACACTCACTCCTGACGAACGCGCCCACCTCGACCGGCAGGCGAGCTGGCTGGCTGACGAGGGCGCCTACCAGCACCAGCAGCGAACGCGCCCGCTCACCCTCTCCCCCGGGCTGTCCGACTCACCGGCGGGGCTGCTGGCGTGGCTCCTGGAGAAGTACCGGTCCTGGAGCGACACCCCGTTCACCGACGACTTCGTGCTGACCCAGGCGTCGCTCTACTGGTTCACCAATACGATCGCCACGTCGTTCCGGCCCTACTACGACCACGCCCAGGGCAGGGTCACCCGGATCGAACGCGTCGGGGTCCCGACCGCCGTCGCGCTGTTCCCCAAGGACCTGAGCCACCCGCCGCGCAGCTGGGCCGAACGCACCTACCGCGTCGAGCGCTACACGACGATGCCGCGCGGCGGGCACTTCGCCGCCCACGAGGAGCCGGAACTGCTCGCCGCGGACATCATCGCGTTCTTCGCGGACAAGCGCTGAGGCGCCGGTCAGAACGTGCGGTCCTGCCAGGTGCAGAGGCAGACCCTGTTGCCCTCGGGGTCGGCGAGCACCCAGAAGCTGGGGGCCTCGGCGTCGCTGACCAGGGTGCCGCCGGCGGCGACCGCGGCGTCGATGCGGGGCTGGACCTGGGCGGGGTCGAGCCAGACGTCCGGGTGCCAGTGCTGGCGGGGCTCCTCGGAGCCGGACTCCTGGAACCAGACGGTCGGCAGCACGCCGTGCGGGTCGCGGACCTCGTCGCCGACGTCGTCGCCCACCCGGTGCTCGCCACCGAGGACCGCCGTCCAGAACGGCAGGATCGCGGTGTGGGCCGGGGTGTCCAGGGCCAGCTCGACGAGCGCGATCGTGGCGCACTCCTGGGTAAGTCCGGCATCGGCGACCAGGGCGGAGATCGTGCGGGCCATCCGGATGTCGCGGCCGGTGACCGCGCCGGTGTCGTGGCTTGTCAGCACGATGTCGACCCGGGTGTAACGCAGGTCGAGATCGGGATGGTGGTCGGCCGCCTCGGCTGCCGCCCCGAGCGCGTTGACCAGGGCGAGCCCGGTGGCGAAGTCCGGGGTGGCGACGCGGGTGCGCAGCGCGCCGAGGAAGTAGACCCAGCCGTCGAGCTTCTCGGCGGCGATCTGCTGTGCCGTGAGTTTCGCCATGGGTCAGCCCGCGCCTTCGACGATCCGCTTCAGGCTGGTCAGGTCGGCCAGCACCGCATCCGCGTCGGCGGCCCACTCCTCGTCGGTCATGCCGGGGCGCCGGCGCAGGGTGAAGACCACCTCGCTGTCGTCGCCGTCCCGCAGGACCCGGAACGGGTTGTAGATGCTGTCGCCCGTCGGCAGGGTGACGGTGTGGTCGAGGACGAGGTATTCGTTCTGGGGCGCGTAGTCGAGCTTGAGGCGGCCGCCCGGCGTGTCGACGTACCAGACGCCGTCGACCTGCTCCACGGAGGTGCCGAGGCCTGGCGCCCACTGTGGAATGTTGGTCGGGTCCGACGCGTACGCGTACACGTCGGCTGCGGGCTTGTCGATCGCGACGGCGAGGTGTCTCGTTTCCGTAGCCATGCCCTCATTCTGGCACCACCGCCCCGATGTGGTGGGATGCCGCGGTGACCGACGCGAGCTGGGCCCATACCTATACCTTGACCGTGCCGGCCGAGGAGACCGCGCGGCGACGCCCGGCGCAGACACCCGTGCCCGCTGGCGTGGAGTTGTCGCCGGGGCCGCCGCTGGAGAGCCGCCCCGCGCCGGACCTGCGCGGGGAGCTGATCGCCGTCACCGAGTGTTTCGCGGGGGACGACGACGCAGGAACGGGTGAGGCGGGAACGGGAGACCTGCTGGGCGAGCTGTTCAACGCCGCCATGCATCAGGGGACGTGTTATCCGCACACGGCGGGCATGGTGCCCACGTTCGCGGAGCTGGCCGCCGACGACCGGCTCGGGGACCGCTACCGGGGCTGGGTGCTGATGGACCTCTTCATGATCGCCACGGTCGGCCGCCGGGAGCTCGCCGCAATGGCCGACACCCTGCGCGCGCTGGGCAAGACCGCGGTCGAGGCGCCGGAGGCCGTCGCCGCGCGGGAAGCGGTCACCACGGCGGTGCCCGGGCTGCTCGACCGCTGGGAGGAGGCGTCCGAGCACGAGCGGTTCCTGCTCGCCGCCCTCGCCGCCGCGTGCTCGGTGCCGGCCCCCGACCTCGGGACGATCCGGGACACCGCCTCAGGAACCACCCGGGAAGGGACGATCCGGCTCATCGACGAGCTCGCGGAGGGAAACCTGCGCGCTGACGCGGAACAGCGCGCTCTGGGCGTACTCATGAAAGATCTTGGGTCTGAGCTGGGGTGACCCGCTCAGGTCGGGGCGGTGGCGGCCGACAGTGAGGGCCGCCCCGACCCGAGGAGTCCGATGCAGCCCGCCGATGTCAGCTTCGACGCGGCCGACGCCTTTCCCGAGGTCGCCGCGGCGGTCCAGGCCCTGCAGATCTGGGACTGGCCATCGGTACGCGCGGAGCTCGACGCGGCCCCGCCCGGCATGCGCGCGTTCATCGTGCACGAACTGGCCGAACACCCCGAAGCACGACAACTCGCCGGGTACGCGTGGCAGCAGCAGCCGGCGGACACCGCAGCCGCCGCCGTCCTCGCCGCCCACCTGATCCACACCGGATGGCAGATCCGCACCGGCGCACCGGCCGAGCGGGTCAGCCCGGAACAGCTCACCGGTTTCCACGAGCACCTGGCCGCCGCCGAGCAGATCCTGATCGACGCCGCGGCACGCAACCCTTACGACAGCGCCGTATGGGTCCAGCGCCTGCTGACGGCACGTGGCCTGCAGCTGGGCCCCGGGGAGGTACGCCGCCGCTACGCACGCCTCGCCCGCACCGATGCGCACAACGTCACCGGCCAGCTGCAGATGCTCCAGTCGCTGTGCCCCAAATGGTCCGGCACGTGGCCCGAGGTGCACTCGTTCGCCCGGGACCGGATGCTGGCCGCCCCGCCCGGAGCCCCGAACGCCCTGCTGGTCGCCGTGGGCCACCTCGAACACTTCGCCGAGCTGGGCGGCGGTGACGCTGCCCGGGCCTACCTGCGCTGCGATGCGGTACGCCGCGAGCTGATCGACGCCGCCGACCGCTCGGTGTGGCACGGCTCGTTCGGGCGGGAACCGGGCTGGGTCCTGGCCCTGAACGCGTTCGCCATGGTCTTCCTCCAGCTCGGCGACGAACCCGCCGCCACCGGCCTGCTCGCGGCTGCCGCGCCGTTCGCGACCCGGTTCCCGTGGTCGTACCTCGGGGACCCGGCGGGTGCGCTCCGGGCGTACCGTCGAAGCCTTGCCGGAGCCGCACGATGATCACCCACCTGGAGCACGACGGGGTCCGGACGTTGCTGGCACCCACCACGGGCCCGTTGCGCGCCGGCCTGGTCTTCCCGGGCGGCCAGGTCAGCGTCACCGGCTCCGAGGAGGAGATCGCTGGTTTCCTGAGCGGCCGGCAGCTGGAAACGCCGACGTCAGCGGCCTTGCATCTTCGGCGTTATGGCGCTCTGTGTGAGGTCACCCGCGAGAACGTCGTCCTCTGGGTCGCCGGCGACCGTGTCCCGCCCGGCCTGGCCCTCGCGTTGCCCGCCACCCGCCGCCGGACTCCGCCGCCTGTGCCCGGCGTGCTGCCGCCGGCCGACGCACCCAGCGGCTACTCCTTCGCCGGCTCGCTCGGCACGGTCGCCTGGCAGACCGTCGTCACTCACAGCGCCTCCGCCGCCGTCTTCGCCGATGTCCTCGCGATGATGCTCGGGCGGTCGTTCCCCGTCATCACCAGCTACCTCCCCCGCAGCGAAGGCGCGGCGGTCGTCACCGTGATCGCGAACGGCTCGGTGGCCACGAACGGCTCGGTGGCCACGAACGGCTCGGTGGCCACGAACGGCTCGGTGGCCACGAACGGCTCGGTGGCCAC
>NZ_BOMN01000150.1 GCF_016862215.1 Winogradskya humida | reverse complement strand
CGGTGGCCACGAACGGCTCGGTGGCCACGAACGGCTCGGTGGCCACGAACGGCTCGGTGGCCACGAACGGCTCGGTGGCCACGAACGGCTCGGACGCCGTGCTCGGTGAGTTCATCGACGTCCTGGCGCAGATCCGTGTCGGCCGCCTCGACCCGGCCCACATCCACCTGGCCCTCTCCCGCCTGGACGCGCCTCCCGCGCAGGCCGCCTCCCACCCGGACAGGCTTTCCGCACTGGCCGCTGAGCTGCTGGCCGGGCTTCCTCCGCTGAGCGCCGACCAGTTCGCAGCGGTCACCCCCGCGTCGGTCGCCGCCGTGAGCATGGCATCGATGCGCCACGGCCTGTTGATGACCCCGGGCGACCGCGACGCGAGCTGGGCGGGTTTCGCCCCCGCCCCACTCCCCGTTCCGCTCCCACCGGCACCACTGCCGTCGCGTCCGCCCCGGGTCGCGCCGGCCCTGTTCGCGCTCTACATCGTGCTGACGATCGCCCTGACCGGCCTGCTGGCGCTGCTGTTCCTCGGCGGCGACAGCCACACGACGTTCCAGCGCGCCCTGTGCGCCCTGGCGATCGCCCTCACGGTCCGGGGAGCGATCCGCGCGTTCCACCGCTTGCACCACGCCTGACCGGTGTCGCTCCCGCCGCCGCGGGGTACGCCCGGGTGATGACTCAACAGTGGATCGCCAGCCGGTCGGCCTGGCGCGTCTCCCTGCTCGGCGGCACCCTGGCCCTGACCGACGACGAGCTCACCTTCACGCCGTTGCTCCACCTCGGAGCGACGCAGCGCATCGCCCTCGCCGCCATCGAGAGCGTCGAGCCCCACGGCGACCGCCCCGCCCGGCTCCGCATCACCGCGACGGGCCGCCGCCCCCTGGTCCTGATGGTCCTGCCGGACCTGACCACCGCGGTCTGGTCCCGCGACAACTCCGCCCGCGACGCCGCGATAACCGCGATCACCGCCCGTCTGAACACGCGGTGACCTGCAGGTTAAGTCTTTTGTGGACACTCCCGGATTCGTGCCACCACCGACCGTTCCCTCCGCCGGGGGCATCGGCCGCGACCTAGCGTCCTCGCCATGAGGACATTCGCTCTGGCCGCCACCTTGGCCGCCACCGTCGCCCTGACCATCACCGCCGGCCCGGCGCTCGCCGCCACCCCGGACCACTCCAGCGTCACCGTGACCGGGACCATCACCGGCCGGATCCTCGGCCCGGACGGCGCCCCGGCCGCGAACACCGACATCTACGCCACCAACGTCAACACCGCCGCGCAGCACACCGCCCGCACCAGCGCCGACGGCACCTACCGGCTCCGGGTCCAGGCTGACCAGACGTTCATCGTGAGCTACGCGGTGGGCCGCTACTTCGAATACGTCCCGCACACGTTCCGCTCCAACGAGGCCACCGAATTCTTCGTCCCGGCCCGCAGGACCATCCGGGTCGACGACCGGGCCATCGCCCTCGCCGGGGTCACCGGCCGGCTGACCGGCGCCGCGGGGGCGCCTGCCGCCGGGGTCACCGTCCGCGTCACCAACGTCGACACCGCCAACGAGTCGGAGACCACCACGCTGCAGGACGGCACCTACGACCTCAGCGGCCAGATCCCCCCGGGCGTCTACAAGGTGAGCTTCACAGTCGCCGACCGCACCCAGTACGCCCACCAGGCCGCCGACTGGAACTCCGCCGCCGACATCACCCTCACCTCGGGCACCACCAGCATCGTCGACGACCAGCTCCTCTGGGACCCCGCGTCC
The DNA here is from genome assembly GCF_016862215.1 of Winogradskya humida. Classification (GTDB taxonomy): domain Bacteria; phylum Actinomycetota; class Actinomycetes; order Mycobacteriales; family Micromonosporaceae; genus Actinoplanes; species Actinoplanes humidus. The sequence goes on along the minus strand of NZ_BOMN01000150.1, from coordinate 6,796 downwards.
TGATCCCGCCAACCAGAACCCCCGCGCCCCGGACATCGCCGTCCGGGGCGCGGGGGTTGTTGTTCTGCGCACGCGCAGTGTCGATGCAGGCTCGTCTCGAGGTTGATCATCAGCAGTTGCTGACCTCGCCGACGTGGGACGAGACCTGCGTGCCCGACGAGGCCGGGAACGTCGCGAACCCTCACGCAGGCCGGTTACGCCGTCAACCGGTCACCCTGGATGAGGCAGGCAGGACCAAACCCCACGTGCGTAAGGACCGGCCGAGTAAGGAGCCGATCGCCCAGATCGAGCGTCGCAGGGCGGCGTCGAAATCCCGGACACAACCTGACTGCAGCGGGGCTTTTGTTGTGCGCAGAACGCACGTAAGTTCTCAGGGAGAACACGAAGGCGATGCCAGGAGGCGGCGTGCGCACGAGGGTCGGGATCGTGGGAGCCGGGCCGGCCGGGCTGGTTCTCGGGCGGCTGCTGGAGCGCGCCGGCATCGACTCGGTGATTCTGGAGAGCCGCTCCCGGGCGTACGTCGAGGGCCGCGTCCGTGCCGGAGTCATCGAACACGGCACCGCCGCGCTGCTCGACGAGCTCGGCGTCGGCGAGCGGATGCGCCGCGAGGGCATGGTCCACCGCGGGATCGAGCTGCGCTTCGACGGCGCGGGCCACCGGATCGACCTCGAGAAGCTGACCGGGCGGACCATCACCGTCTACGGCCAGCAGGAGGTGGTCAAGGACCTCATAGCCGCGCGTACGCACTCCGCGCTGCCCCTGCACTTCGACGCCGAGGTCACCGGGGTTGACGGAACCACCCTGCGCTACGTGCACGAGGGCGTGACCCGCGAACTGGACTGCGACTTCGTGGCCGGGTGCGACGGGTCGCACGGCGTCACCGCCGCCTCGCTGCCGGACGGGGCCGCGCAGCGGTGGGAGCGCGACTATCCGTACGCGTGGCTCGGCATCCTGGCCCGGGCGCCCGCGGCCAACGAGGAGCTGGTGTACGCGTACCACGAGCGGGGCTTCGCGCTGCACAGCATGCGTACCCCGGAGATTGTGCGCCTCTATCTGCAGGTCCCGCCCGGCACCGACCCCGCGGCCTGGCCGGACGGGCGGATCTGGGACGAACTGCGTACCCGGCTCGGTCTGGCGTTGCAGGCTGGACCTGTGCTGGAGAAGAGCGTCACCCCGATGCGCAGCGTGGTGACCGGGCCGATGCGTCACGGGCGGGTGTTCCTCGCCGGCGACGCGGCGCACATCGTCCCGCCGACCGGCGCGAAAGGGCTCAATCTGGCGGTCGCCGACGTACGTGTGCTCGCCGAGGCCCTTGTCGCCTACTACCGCGACGGCTCGGAGCAGCTGCTGGACGCGTACTCCGAGACCTGTCTGAAACGGGTGTGGCAGGTGCAGCGCTTCTCGAACTGGATGACCTCGATGCTGCACCGCCCCGGCTCGCAGGACGCGTTCGGGCACCGGCTGCAGCTCGCCGAGCTCGCGTACGTCACCGGTTCCGAGGCCGCCGCCACCACGCTCGCGGAGAACTACGTCGGATTGCGCAAGGAGTTGTGATGACCAGCCCCCACCCCCCGCTGCTGTCCCCCGGCTACAAGTCGACCGTCCTGCGTGCCCCGCTGCAGGCCCCGATCCTGCTGCCCGGCTCGCTGAGCGAGCTCACGGGCCCGGCCCTCGGCGAGGGTCCGGTCGCGTCCGGCGACGCCGACCTCACGCTGGACGGCAAGGGCGGCGAGGCGCAGGGCCAGCGGATCATCGTGCACGGCCAGGTCCGCGACGCCGCCGGCAGACCCGTCCGCGACCAGCTCGTCGAGGTCTGGCAGGCCAACGCCGCCGGGCGCTACCTGCACAAATGGGACCGGCACGACGCGCCCCTGGACCCGCACTTCACCGGGGTCGGCCGGGCGCTGACCGACGACGAGGGCCGCTACCGGTTCGTCACGGTCAAGCCGGGCGCCTACCCGTGGGGCAACCATCCCAACGCCTGGCGTCCCGCGCACATCCACTTCTCCCTCTTCGGCCGCGCCTTCACCCAGCGTCTCGTCACGCAGATGTACTTCCCGGACGACCCGCTGTTCGCCTTCGACCCGATCTACCACTCCGTCCCCGAATTCGCCCGCGATCGCCTGGTCGCCGGTTTCGACCTCGGCGCCACGATCGACTCGTGGGCGCTGGGATTCCGCTTCGACATCGTGCTCTCCGGCGACTCCGCAACCCCGTGGGAGACCAAGTGACCACACCGTCGCAGACCGTCGGGCCGTACCTCTCGATCGGCCTGAGCTGGGACGAGGGACCTTTCGTCGTGCCGGCGGACGCATCCGGCGCGGTGTGGCTGCGCGGCGAGATCCGCGACGGCAACGGCGACCTGGTGCCGGACGCGCTGGTCGAGACGTGGCAGGCCGACCCGGACGGCAGGTTCCACACCCATGGCTTCCGCGGCTTCGGCCGCTGCGGCACCGACGACGAGGGCAAATGGGCGATATGTACGCGTAAACCGGGCCCCGTCGATGGCCAGGCACCCCACATCGCCGTGTCGGTCTTCGCCCGCGGCCTCCTCGACCGCGTCATCACCCGCGTCTACTTCGCCGACGAGGCCCCCGCCAACGCCGCCGACAAGGTCCTCGAGAGCATCCCCGAGGCCCGCCGCCACACGCTGCTCGCCGCACCGGACGGCGACGGCTACCGCTTCGACATCCGACTGCAGGGCGACGATGAAACAGTCTTCTTCACTTTCTGACACTGGTGTACGCCTGCCCGGCTGGGGCCCGCCCGGCGGTGACCGGCCCTGGGCGGGGCGGCTCTCCGACCGGGGGCTCCCCGAGGCCGCGCTGCCCTCCCGGGGGCTATTCGACGGGGTGCTCGCCGCCGGGCCGGTATGGCTAGAGGTCAGCGACCCGGCCTGGATCCACGCCCTGCTCGACGCGGAGGCCGCACTCGCGCTGGCCACGGCCGGGGCCGGCCTGGCGAGCTACTCGGACGCCCGGGCCGTGGCCAGGGCCTGCGCGGGGCTCCGGGTCGACATCGCCTCCCTCAGCGCGGAGGCGGCGGCCACGGGAACACCGGTCGTGCCCCTGGTCGCACGGCTCCGGGCCGCGCTCACCGGTGACGCCGCCGCGCTCGTCCACCGCGGCGCCACCAGCCAGGACATCGTCGACACCGCCGCCATGCTGGTCGCGCACCGGGCTATCGAGGCGCTGCTGATCGACCTGGACGGTGCGGCTTCGCTTGCCGCCTCCCTCGCGGACCAGCACCGGGACACCCTGGTAGCCGGCCGGACCCTGCTGCAACAGGCGCTGCCGACCACGTTCGGTCTGGTCGCCGCGGGCTGGCTCAGCGGCCTGGACGCCGCCCGCCGCCGCCTCGCCGAGGTCCAGCAAACCCGCCTCGCCGTCCAACTCGGCGGCGCCGTGGGCACGCTCGCCGGCTTCACCCCCGCTCCCGACTTCGCCCCCGCCCCCGATTCCGCCCCCGATTCCGACTCCCGGACCCGCGCGGGCTCGGATGACGGCTCCGGCACGTCGGGCGGGCCCGGCTCCTCGGACGACTCCGGCTCGCCGGGTGGGCCCGGCTCAGAGGGCGGGCGTGATGGCGCTGCTTACGAGCCGGTCAGGGCGTTGGCGGTGGTGGCGGGGTTCAGTGAGTTGCTGGGGCTGGTGGAGCCGGAGTTGCCATGGCACACCGAGCGGACCAGGATCGCCGAGCTGGCCGGGGCGCTGGGGGCTGCGGCCGGGGCGATCGGGAAGGTGGCCCGGGACATAACGCTCTACGCGCAGACCGAGGTCGGGGAGCTGACCGAGGGCGGGGCGGGCGGGGGCTCGTCGACGCTGCCGCACAAGCGGAACCCGATCCACGCGGTCAGCGCCGCAGCAGCCGCGGCGACCACTCCCGCGCTGGTCGCCATGCTGCTCTCCGCGATGCCCCAGGAGCACCAGCGGGCGGCGGGCTCGTGGCACGCCGAGTGGCAACCGTTGCGGGCGTTGCTGGTGGCGGCGGGCTCTGCCGCGTACAGCATCAAGGAAAGCCTGAGCGGTCTCGAGGTCCACGCCGACCGGATGCGCGCGAACCTGGATCTCACCCACGGCGCCCTGCTCGCCGAACGGGTCGCGGGCGCGCTGCGGCCGATGCTCGGCGCGAAGGCCCACGACGTGGTCCGCGAGGCCGTCCTGCGCGGCGACCTGGCCACGGACCCGGCCATCACCGCGCACCTGTCGCCCGCCCGGCTGGCGGGCCTGCTCGACCCCGGCGGCTACATCGGCAGCTCCTCAGCCCTCATCAACCGCGTCCTGACCAGCAGAAACCCCACCACCCCAGCCCCAGCCAACCCAGCCCCAGCCAACCCAGCCCCGGCGGACCGGGCGCCGGCGGACCGGGCGCCGGCGGACCGGGCGCCGGGCCGATGATCCCCCACTACGAGCTGGCGGGGCCGGTGGACGGGCCGCCACTGCTGCTGATCAACTCGCTCGGGGCGGACCTGTCGATGTGGGACCCGCAGCTGCCCGTACTCGCGCGCAGGTTCCGCGTAATCCGGTACGACGCGCGGGGTCACGGGCGTTCGGGCGTACCCGAGGGCAGGTATTCCCTGGAGGACCTCGGCCGGGACGCGCTCGACCTGCTGGACCACCTCGGCATCGCGCGTACCCATGTGTGCGGGTTGTCGCTCGGCGGGATGACCGCGATGTGGCTGGCGGCGAACGCACCTGCCCGGGTCGACCGGCTCGTCCTGTGCTGCACGTCCGCGCTGCTCGGGCCACCGTCGGCGTGGGCCGAACGCGCAGCGACCGTGCTGGCGTCCGGGACGGGAGCGGTCGCGGACGCGGTGGTGGCACGGTGGGTGACCGCCGGCTTCGCGCAGGAACACCCCCGGGAGGTGGTCCGGCTGCGCGGCATGATCGCCGCCACCCCACCCGTCGGGTACGCCGGAGCGTGCGCGGCGATCGAGGACATGGACCTGCGCGCCGACCTGCTCCGCATCACCGCCCCGACCCTGGTGATCGCGGGCGCGCAAGACCCCGCGACCCCACCGTCCCACGGCTCGGCGATCGCATCGGCCATCCCGGGCGCGCGGCTGCAAGTGCTCTCGCCCGCCGCACACCTAGCCACCTACGAACAGGCCGACGAGGTCAACCGACTGCTGCTGGAGGCCCTCGATGACTGACCCCTACGACAAGGGCATGACCGTACGCCGGGAGGTGCTCGGCGACGCGCACGTCGACCGGGCGGTGGCGGCGACCACGGACTTCACGGCCCCGTTCCAGGACTACATCACCCGCTCGGCGTGGGGTGACGTGTGGGGACGGGAGGGCCTCGACCGGCGTACGCGCAGCTGTGTCACCCTGGCCGTCCTCACCGCCCTGCACTGCGACGCCGAGATCGCCATGCACGTCCGCGCCGCCCGCCGCAACGGCCTCACCCCCGCCGAGATCGCGGAGGTCCTGCTCCACACGGGTGTCTACGCGGGCGTCCCGGCGGCCAACGCGGCCTTCAAGATCGCCCAGGAGGTCCTCGCCGAGGAGGAGGACCCCGGTCTGTGAGCGACCGCGAACCACACTTCGTGCAGTCCCTCGAACGGGGACTCGCGGTCATCCGCGCCTTCGACGCCCACCACCCCGAGCTCACCCTCAGCGAGGTGGCACGCATCTGCGACCTGACCCGCGCCGCCGCCCGCCGCTTCCTGCTCACCCTCACAGACCTCGGCTACGTACGCACAGACGGCCGCATGTTCTCGCTGACCCCGCGCGTCCTGGAGCTCGGCTACGCGTACCTCTCAAGCATGTCCCTGCCCGAGGTCGCCCAGCCCCACCTCGAAACCCTGGTCGCCGACATCCACGAGTCATCCTCCGTCTCCGTCCTCGACGGCGACGACGTCCTCTACGTCGCGAGGGTCCCCACCCGCCGCATCATGACGGTCGCGATCAACGTGGGCACACGCTTCCCGGCGTACGCGACGTCGATGGGCCGCATCCTGCTGGCGCACCTACCGGAACCGGAAATCACAGCGTTCCTCGCCCGCGTGAACCTCCTGCCCCTGACGGACCGAACCCTGACCAAGCCAGAAGCCCTCCACACCGAACTCGATCGCATCCGCACCCAGGGCTGGGCCATCGTGGACCAGGAACTCGAAGAGGGCCTCCGCTCCCTGGCCGCCCCCATCCGCAACCGAACAGGCACAGTGGTCGCGGCAGTCAACATCTCGGTACACGCGAGCCGCACCCCGGTCGAAGACATGCGCGACCGCCTGCTCCCCCGCCTCCTGGCCACAACAACCGCCATCGAAGCCGACCTCCGCAACACCCGCTGACCACCCTCCGCAGCCACCGGTCCACCGCGGCCCGCACCGGCCAGATCATGGCGCCGTCACACGCAGTCGCTCCCCATCACCCAGTAGAAGCCCCGCTACGACAGCGCAACATCGTTCCGGCGCATTCGCATGCCGATGACAGCAAGACGGCCAACGAACTCGTGGCGCGGTAAGCACGACGATCGCCTCCCGGGATCCATCCGCCACCACTTCATGGCTATCCGAATACTCGCCATCTGCCATTCGAATGTGTGTGATCCCCCTCAACCCGACAATGGCATACCCGGCCTTCCGATCATGGAACCCCCTGAGAACAATCAAGGAATGAAATACGCTCAACTGGAGATTTTTACGACCGTTGAATTAGCGTGGATGCGTGACCCTACACGGCGCCGGAACCACTCCGCGGCAACCGAAGAGTTCCGGCGTGAGCACAAGACCCGGCGGGCCTTCGGCAAGGCTCTCGGCCACACCACCCGGCTACGACGCGACACTCCCGGA
>NZ_BOMN01000149.1 GCF_016862215.1 Winogradskya humida | reverse complement strand
GCAGGTCAGGGGCACATTATACCTAGGCTCTTGACAAGTAGCACTCTGTAGTTGGGGACAGATTGGGGACACTTTCCCGCCATCCCCACCACAGACACAGAAAGCCCCCGTCCTCGAGGACGGGGGCTCGCGTGTGTCCGGGGTCAGGCAAGCGCCCCACCTTCGGCATTGGGTGCCTCATTCAGATCTCCTGAGTTGTCGCGACTACGCCTCGCGAAGAGCGCATCCACGGATGCTGCCTTCATGCGCCGGTGCCCCCGCCGCCCTCCGGCTCGCTCAGACCGGTAGGACTCGATCTCGCCGTCATCGATGAGGCGCCTGATCGTGCTTTCGCTGTCGGGAAAGCCGGCCGCCCGGAATCGGGCGATCACCTCACCGAGGCTGAGCCAGGTCTCGTCAGGCACGCGGGGTCCTCCTGCCAGGTCTGCCAATCCTGTCAAGTCTCGCAGATGCCGCCTGCGCCGATGAGGGCGCGCGCCCGGGGCCAATCTCATCTTTCAATTCTGTCAGAACTTGCAAAACTGTCAAAGCTGCGCCAGCATGGTCGGCATGACATCGATCGACCCGGCCACCCCCGGCCACCCCGATCCGGCCACCGAGCACGCGGATGCGTGGGCCGGGATTCGAGGACGGTCGCAGGCCTTGACACAGCACGTTGACCGCGCGATCGAGCTGGCCGCCGAAGAGTGGGGCGGCAAGCGGCCAGGCCGCCTCACACGGTGGCGTGGCCAGCGCGCCGCATCCCGCGCCGATGCACGGGTGGCCGCCCGGCTCGCACAGCAGCGGCGCAACGAGCGGAAGGCGCCCCCGGCCGACCATCCGGCCGCCCCGGCCGCCAGCCGCCTGCGATTCATTCCACCGGCCGCAGCACTCGGCACCGCGTTCGTTCTCCAGGTCGTCGTGATGACCGACGTGGTCGGCGGGAAGGTGACAGCCTCGCTGGCAACTTCCCCCGTTCCGTACCTGGCCGAGCGCCCGTGGTTCGGCTACCTAGCCGGCGTGCTGCTCGGCCTGGCCGTCGCCTCGTGCGCGGAGGGCGGCGCGGCGTACCTCATGGATCTCTACGACAAGCACCTGCGCGCCAAGGACTCGACCGGCATGCTGCGGCTCGCCATGGTCGCCTACGTGGCCGCCTCCGCCGCCGTCATCCACTGGTGGACCGCAGCGCACGACTTTCCGAGCCTGATCGCCTGGGTGCTCGCCGCCATGACCGGCTCGGCGCTCTTCCTCTACTCCCGCGGCTCCCGCTGGCGCCACCGAGCGGCCATGCGCGAATCCGGCCACCTCGACCCGGCCATGCCGCGCTTGCCGCTCGCCGCAAAGCTGCTGCACCCGTACCGCTGGGCAGTAACGCTCTACCTCACCTCTTGGGAGCCGGCCAGCTCACCGGACGAGGCGCGGGCCCGATTCAAACAGTGGTCAGACTCCCGGACTGCGAAGCGGCTTGCTGACACGACCGCCAAGAAAAGGCGGCCGGCCGCCCCTCGACGGCCAGGCCGCCGGGCTCCCCGCATTCGCTACATCCGGCCGACCAGTTCGGCACCAGCCGGCCGATCCGGCCATGGGCCGACCGCCCTGGCCGATGCCGCGTTCCTCCGCAAGACCTACGGCGACACGCCCCCTGGCCGCAACCAGCTGTACCGCGAGCTCGGCGGCAACAAGGAGCGATGGACACAGGCACTGCGGGCCCACCGAGTTCGCGCTGACCAGCCGGCCGCCTGACGGCACGAGAGGAAACCGATGAAATCCGACCACCTCACCCCCGAGCAGCGGACGCTGCTGTCCGATCTGGAGTCCGCGGCTGAAGGCCGCGATGCCCGCGACGTCCTGCGCGATGAGTTCGATGCCCCGGCCGCTGACAAGGCCGCCGTCTCCGAGGTCCTCGGCGGGCCCGGCGCCGGCGCCGAGTTCTTGGAGGCGAAGTGAGCTACCTCAGCGAGACGACCCACCAGGTCGGGGGTCACGAAGTTGTGGTGCGCGAGCTCGCCGGCCCCGCGCAGGAGTTCCACGTAGAGCTGGACGGCGACAAATACGAAGTCTGGTTCATCGAAAGCAAAGGCTGGTTCACGGAGATCGGCGGCACCGAGGAGGGCCCTTGGCCAACCTCGGGCGACTTGATTAAGACCGTCTTTCTCACTCCGGACGGCTTTTAGATTCGCGCGGTGCCCGGTCAGGGGCTGGACACCAAGGACCGGGCACCGCCACTCCCGACAGGAGCTGCACCACCATGGCACAAATGAACGGCTGGGGCGGCTTGCAGCCCTGGCGACCTGTTCAATTCCGAATCTTCGACGGCACCCACGAGGTTCTGCGCCGCAAGGACCTGATGCGCGTCGTCAATATCGAGTCGCCCGCCTTGGATGGAATCCTCGCCGGCGTCCTGGCCGAGGCCGTCGAGATGGCGAGCGTCCTCGAGAACGAGCGCATGGACCACCCGCGCCTGGAGATGTGGTGCGCGCAGTCCGGCCGCAAACTGCGCGACTACTTTGGCGGCCTTGTCTGATGGAACACGAGATGACCCCCACAGGGGTTGCCGTGCTGCTGATGGTTGCGTACGCCGTGGACTACATCAGCATCGGCCCGAATTGGTTGCGCGACCGCGTCGCGTTCCTCATGGCCATCGCCTCCTGGCGGGAGGGCTTCAACGGCAGTCCGCTGGACCGATGGACGGTCCACCAGGTCACCAACGTCATAGACACGGGCCTGAATCAGGCCAAGGGCGCATACATCGCCGCGGCGAGCGCCAATGCCATCCTGGGCGTCCTGGTCGGAGCGCTGTTCGTATACGCGGTCGGCGCCCTGCTGCCTACCAAGCTCAGCGGACGGCTCGGCCGGGTCGCCACGATCAACTTCCCGCAGTCCGGCATTTGGCAGGTCAACTGGAGGCTCCAGCTGGTAGCCGCCCTGCTCGGCATGATGGCCGACCTGCCGGCCGGGAACGTCGGCAGCCTCACGATCGGCTGCGTCAACTTCCTCTGCGGCTTCTTCGCCCCCTTCCCCGCCTGGCTCCTCGGAGGTGCCTGATGAACCCCGCCATGTACGCGCTTGCCGAACGAGCGCCGGAGCCCTCTCCCGGATGGGGCAACTTCGTCGGCCTGGCCGTCGCCCTGGCCGTCGTCTACCTCGCCGTGACCACGCACCAGCGTTACCGGGCGCCGCACGATGACAGTCAGGACCGCCCCTCCCCTCCCCCGCTGGGCCGCCGCCCCGATCGCCGCCGGAAAGGAGTGTCAGAGCGGCACGCGTCCGTTGACACCTACCGTGACCAGCCACGACGACGAGCAGCCACCAGAGGCGACAGTCACCCCTTTCGCGATGACACCCGAGTTCGAGAGGGGCGACTGTCACCCGCTGAGCGTCCGGTGGTGCCGCTCGGGACCAGAATTCGCAACGTCATGCGCTACGGCGACCCGTACGCCCAGGGTGTAACCGAGACCAACTCGGCAGAGGCCGAGGAGTCCGCGTACGAGCCGGAGCCCCCTCCCACCCCGTCGGCCAGCCCGACCGCGCCTGTCCAGCCATACGTGGCGCCGACAGAGGAGATTGACTTCGCCCTAGACGACGGGGACCCGGCCGTCGAAAGCGAACCGGAGACGCTGCTCGAGTACGTCGACCGGCGCAACAGGGCGGATCACAGGCGGGCCGAGATCATTGCCGACGCGATCGCGCTCTACCGCGTCAGCGACAGCACCGTGGCCCGGGCGATCCGGAAAGCCCGCGCCGCACGCGGTGTGAGTGAGGAGCAGGAGTGAGCGAGGATCCGATGGAAGGTGAGCCCATTCGGCCGCGGCGGGCCGTCCAGCTGCGCCGGCCACTGCTGCGTTCGCCCTGGCGCCTGCTCGCTTCCGTCATCGCCGGGCTGCTCGGCCTGGTGGTCGTGCTGCAGCTGTGCCGGTGGGTATTTGCCCACCCGGTGGCGCTGCTCGCGGTTGCGGTGCTGACGTACGTCTTCCGTGGTGAGCTCCGCGCCGTAGTGCTGCGCTGGCGGCGCTAACCTTGGACCAGCGGGGCGACCAGTTGTAGCGGCTGGTCGCCCCCGCCCTGACCGCTACCAGGGAGCGCGTGATGACCACAGATTCGGAGACGTTCGGACAAGCCCTAACCCGGCTTCGAGGAGCGATATCACTGCGTGAGCTTTCTCGCCTAGCTCGAATTGACGCTGGTCATCTTTCCCGCGTTGCCCGTGGGCAACGCCCACCCAATGCCGATCTGGCCCGTGCTCTGGACCAGGCGCTCAAGACGGACGGACACCTGGCCGCTCTCGTTGCCACGCCACAACCGGAACGATTTGAAGTCGACGACTTCCGGCCGTGGGAGACTGCCGAGCTCCTCGGTCGGATTCGCGCCAGCGCCGTCGACTCCGGCACGATCGAATCCCTTGAGGCCACGGTGTTCGAGCTGTGCTGCGAGTACCCGATCCGAGACGCCGCCAGCCTGCGACGGGAAGCGCACGGCTGGCTTGGTGAGGTCGAACGGAAGCTACGCCAGCCCGTCGGGCTCGTGGCCCACGAGGGGCTCCTTCACGCCGCTGGCTGGCTGGCTCTGCTCACCGGGTGCCTCGAGTACGACATGGGTCAGCGCTCGGCGGCCGAGGCGACCCGCGTAGCCGCGCGACAGATCGGCAAAGAGGCCGGCAGCGCGGAGATCGTCGGCTGGACGTTCGAGATGTCGGCCTGGTTCGCTCTGACCCAGTCGCGGTACGCCGCCGTGATCGACGCCGCGAAGGCCGGCCTAGAGGCCGCACCAGGAGGGTCCGCGGCCGTGCAACTCATGGGTCAGGAAGCCAAGGCGTACGCCCGGGTGCGGGACAAAGATGCGGTACGGGATGCCCTGGAGCGTGGCCGGGCCCTGCTCGCCTCCATGCCTGCCCCGTCCCGCCCGGACCACCATTTCGTGGTCGATCCGGCGAAATGGGACTTTTACGCCATGGATGCCTACCGCCTCGCGGGAGACGACGAGCTGGCAGCCGAGCACGCGAGAACCGTGCTGAAGCTGGGCAGCAGTCCGGACGGCGATCTTTCCCCGATGCGGATGACGGAGGCTCGGTTGACCCTTGCCGCGGTCGCAGCCCGGGGAGGTGACCTCGAACACGCAGTCGCGACAGCGATCGACGCTCTCGGCGGCCAGCGCAAGTCGCTTCCCACCCTGCTGATGGTCGGCGGCGAGCTCGACACCGAGCTGCACACGCGCTATCCAGGTGAGTCCGCATCTGCCGACTTCCGCGAGGCGCTGCGATCGGTTGCCGCAACAAGAAGGTGAACGTTTGTGTTGCCAGCGTTGCCAATTCAGTAACTCCCTAGATGGCAACGGGCCACCTCTCCACATTGCGTGATTGCACCGTAACGATCGAGACAGAGGCGGCGGGGAGGCTTTCTCCTACGGCATCGACCCTGTCGCCTCCCCCGATCTGATGACGACGGTGGAGGCACTCAACCATGCGAGCGTGGACCTGGACCTGGAAGGCAAGGCGGGCAAAGCCCCGACCAGAGCGCGACAGGGACTACAGAGCGATCCTTGCCTCGGCGCGCGAGGGGGCAGATGAGCGCGGGGCACGTGATGCTGCATTCAGGCGAATCAGTTCACTCGCGGCAGTAACGCCCGATCCGGTCTCGGCTCACCGCGGGAACACCGCCTCATGGAACGCGCCGACTGCCCTGGTCCCCGCTCGCGATGTGCTGGCACCACCAGCGCCCTCAGTGCCCCTGTTAATTCGAGGAGCGCGGAAGCGTTCAGCCACGTCAAGGCCGTCATGACGGCGCTCCAGGTCGGCGAGCGGGTGACCGTCAGAGTCGCGGACACCGACCCGATCGAGGTGGTGCAGCACAAGCACGTGCTGGTCGCTGAGGCCAAGCCAAACGGCATGTACCTGGTGACGCACGCGCCGATCCCAGGTTCCCGCGAAGCTCCGCGAAACTATGGTCCTTTCGCCAGGGAGCGGCTGATTAAGGGCTGGGACACGCCGTGACCGCTGACACGGACCTTCCGCTGCTCGTTCACGCCGGGCCGTTGAGTCACCGGCTTTCCTTGCTTCGCCGCTTGTGAGCGGGGCGACCGCAGATTCCCGGTCGGTGCCAAAGTGCTGCCCGGGTGCAACATCTCCACCCCCATGAAGGGAGATCCATCATGGCTCTACCCAACCCGGTCGAGGTCGGCGTACGCGCTGCCGAGATCCTCGGCCAGATCGAGGGCACCGAGGAGTACGGCCGCCTGGAGCGCTCGTCGAAGGCCTACGACGACTGCTGGGCGACCTTCACCGGCTACCCGCTCATCTCGCAGTGGAACCTGCAACGCGACGTCGCCGACCTGTTCACCGAGGGCCTGCGCGTGCTCGCCCTCAAGACCGCGGTGTTCGAGCTGTCCGACGGTGACGAGCACGCCGCCGAGCTCGAAATCAGCGCGCCGGTCGACGAGATGGTCCACGCCATCCTGGCCCAGTACACGCTGTGCCAGACGATGACCGGCAAGCTCGGCATCCGGTTCGTGCACATGACCGATCAGGAACGCTTCGCCTACGAGCACGGCAACTACACCGACCAGTGCTACGCCGCCGCCGGCTGGGGCGAACAGAACCGTCGTTACTGGCTGGACAAGACCGAGATGCTCCGCCGCCTCGACATCCTGGGCCGCAAGTACGAGGGCCTGGGCATCGAGCGGATGGGCCGCGGCCACGAGATCGACTTCGAGGCCGACGCGGAGGAACGAGAACTCGCCACCGTCAGCTGACGTGGCCCGGGTGCTGGCGGACCAGCTCCACCGTCAGCACCCGTCGCATAGCCGTCACCGTGGCCTGCTCGCCGAACCGTTCACCCGCGACAGTCTCGGCGGCGGCCAGGGCGCGGTCCAATCGGTGCGGGCCGGCGGCTCGGACGACCGCGATGATCCACGCCTCAAGGTCATTCTGGTCGGCCGGTAGATCCAATGCATGACCGGTCGGTGCCGGTGGCTCTTCGGGAGTCGCCGGCACCGGCTCATTCTCAGAGCAGTAGTTGCCCGGCGGCAGCCCGACCCGGAATGGATGAACGCAGACCGCCACCCCCGAACTTGCGTTCGCGCGGTAGCCACGCTCGCGGTCGTACGGATTTTGCGGCCCCGGCCGATCCGACACATCGAACTGCCCAACGGCAAGAAGCTGAGCCGGACATACCACACAGGTCGCGTCTCGAAGCTCCTCGCGAGTCATGGGCACGGCAACGACCCTACCCTCCCAAATCTACAGAAAGTAGTCAGCTGTGAGTATGTTGTCGCGCCCCCGGCCCGAGCGGATCACCGTCGCTATGGACCTCGCCAAGAAGTGGTGCGAGGGGGAAGTCATCGACGGCGCTCCAGCCTTCCGTCATGCCGTCAACGTGGCGGCGACGATCGAGGAGCACCACCCGGAAGCAAGCGAAGATTTGATAGCCGCAGTGATTCTGCACGATGCACCCTATTTCGCACCTGCGGATATCGATCTCGATGCATTGCTTGCCGAACGGCTCAGTCCAGACGTCTTGCGGATCGTGCGTGCGATCGAACGCGAGCATGAGGCACTCAGCAAGGGCGAGGCGCCCAATTTGCCGATCGACGAACCTGACACCATCATCGCGAGCGCCGCCGACAAGCTTGTCAGCATCGACTCCATTACCGCCCGCGCCAATCTGTCCAGCAACCAGGCGGAATACTGGGCGCAGCGTCGGCCGTTTCTCAATCGAGTGCCGTACTTCCTGGCATTCGCTGCGCAGGCAGAGCCGCACCTACCGCCCGAATTAGCGCGCAAGCTCACCGTCGTGGTTAGACGGGCTGCGGATGTCACCGAGCAGCACCGCATCGCTGCATGCCGGTCGTAACCAACCCGCCGATGGTGTATCAGCATGACGGATTACTCACATCACAGGCAGGGCGCCGACTGAGCGCCTATCCCTAGGCCAAGCAGGATCCCGGCACTCCGTGAAATCGATCACGATAAACGCTGATCAACAGCGATCAACGGCTGCCAGTCGACTACTTACGTCACACTCTGATCAAAGGGGCGATCGGAGCGTGATAGCCCCGAGGGGGATGATCAGTGCCCAGGGAACATCTGCCCGTCCGGCCGAAGTGGACATGCTGGGCCGATGGCCTGGCGTGGCCGTGCGCGCGGGCTCAACTCGAACAGCGAAACGCGTACGGCGCAGATCTGCCTCGCCACATGGCCGCCCTGCTCGAGGTCGCGGCCGGCGATATGCCCAACGTTGAGCCGGTCGTGCTGGCCGAGCGGCTCGTCGCCTGGTCCTGGCCGCGGCAGCCTCAAGCACGACCGAGCACAGCTAAAAGGCCCCCCGCCACAAGGGCGGGGGCCTGTCATCGATGACCCGCGGCGGTGGCACCAATCGGGCCATGAACAGGTAATAGCTTGACGTCGTCAAGTCCCCCATCGAGGGACATCCATTCCCAGGGCGCAGCGGCGGCCTTTACGGTCACGGCGTGGACCACAACATTGCCGCCGTTGAGTATCAGCTGGCGACCGTCCTATTTCTGGCCTGGACGGTCGGCCACTCTCGTCTGCGAGCCCCCGTCGCTGCGCTGCGCTGGCTCTGGCCGGTCATGCATCACGTCCGACAGGAGCTCGCACCGTTCATCGCCCCGCTCATTGCCGGGCGTTACCTGGCTCGGGTGTACGCCGAGCTGGGCGGCCCACTGCTCAACGAGCCTGCGCTTATAGGGCTTGCGGTCATGGGCGGCGGATGGCTGCTCTACCGAAACGACCCCGAAGATGACGAGCGCTGGAAGCGGCGTAGACGGCGGCTACACCGTCGCGCCCCAGGATTTAGACGGTTGGCCTCAACCCTTTGAGATGGTCACAAGCCGGAAACCTGGACAACCCAGGTCGACCGCCAGCCCCTGATGAACGAGCGCCCCGCTACGGCTGATGCCGTGGCGGGGCGCTGCATGTTTGGAGGGTCCTGCGGAACGCGAATTTCCGCAGGGCCCCCCACGTACGTTATCGCGGGCGCCGGCCCTGCGTGGCTCGCCGGGCTGGCGAGGCCCCCGCACGGCGGCAGCAGTGCGGGGGCCTCCCCGCGAGAATACGGTTACTCCGGGGCTGCCGACTTACGTGGGCGCCCGGGGCCGGTCGGGCGGGTGCTGGCGTAGGCATCGATGTCGACTCCTGACCAGGCCTTGCCCCCGGCGAGCTCGACTTTCGGGGCTGGGAATCCTGGGGTTGCGGCCAGTTCCCGGAGCCTGCTCGTGGTGATCCCGAGCCGGGCGGCGGTTTCTTTCGCGCCGAGCAGCGGCAGCCGGTACGAGCGGCCCAGCGCGTTCTCGACGGTGAGCCTGATCGGGCCCTGCAGCTTGCCGTCACGCACCAGTTGCGCGACTGATGCCTGCTCGGCCCACCGCCGTGCGGCCGCCAGTGCCGGACCGAAGTCCTTTGCGGTGAGGTCGGCGGTCAGCTGCAGGGTGCCGGTGTCGGTGTTGTAGTAGATCCGTGGCGCATCGGCGGTCAGCGCCTCCAGGTCGTCGTCGGTCAGCTGGCCGACGTACTCGGCCTCCACTGTCCAGTCGGTCATGGGTCACCCTCTCGTGTGGCGAGGTGGAGCGTGTTGGGGGCCGGGGCCGGGGGCCGCTGGTGGCGACCCCCGGCGCTTCGGTCAGCTCCCCTGCAGGGGTGCTGCGTCGAAGCCTGCTTCGGTCAAGACCGCGACCGCGGTGACCAGGTCACCTGCGGTCCGCACCGTGAAGAACCAGTTGCGATCTTCCTTGCGGAAGTGCCACATGGCGGTGCGGGTCTGTCGAACCTGGAAGCCCTGCCGCCAGGCTTCCTCGGCTACCAAAGCGATTGCTTCTTCGACGCCCATTCGCTCCTCCTCTCTTCTGTTGTGCCTCAAGTCTATCAAAACCCGTCGCATACGCAAGGTTTTTAAGCAGGCAATCCCTGAGAGGTTTCGCCCGTAAACCCTGCGCATGCGTGGGTAAAAACCTTGCGCATGCGAGGGGATAAATGCTAAGATTTAGGTACAAGCAAGGCAGAGGGGAGGTGAAAGAGATGATCGAGATCCTGACCACCTGGATGGTGATCGCCACCAACGTGGCTGTCGCCCTGGTCACCTACAAGGCGACCAAGAGGGACAAGTGAGCCAGGGTCCGGACAGCGCGAATCTGCCCGGACCGCTCACCACCTTCACCCACCGCCCCGCCCCGGCAACCAGCCGGGGCGAGGCCCGGGAAACCAGGCAGGGTCAGGAACCGGGCGCCGGCACTCGGCCAGGCGACCCGCTCCACGCAAAAACAGGCCCCCGCCCACGAGGGGCGGGGACCGTACGGTGAAACGCATGACGATGCTGCAGGACGCGATCCGGGCTCGCCTCGAGGCGGCCCTGGATCACAAGGAAGGAATGCGGGGATGGTCGCCGGCGGCCGAGCGAGGCCTGGCCACCGGCGGCCCGGATCACCCGGTCATCCGGCTGTCGCTCGACGACGTCGTGCGCCTGGCCGCGCTGGCATGCGAGGAATGGGCGTCGAGCAACGAGCCATAGAGGTGATCTACCCACGGTCAAATGATGTGTCGCAACTCACTTTGGACGACACCTCATGGAACCCCGCAAATCTCGCCCAACCCCATGGAACACGGCGACCGATGGGTGCTAGAGAGCGGCCGCCAGCACCACAGGTGAGTGCCGTGCCCTCAACTGTCGGTGGGAGGCTCTATTGTGGTCCACGTGAACGCGGCTACGGCCGAGTTGCTGCGAGCCCGCCGAAAGTCGTACTGATCTTCGCTGGACACGCAGCAGCCCCCTGCTACCAACAGGGGGCTGTCGTTGCGTTCGCATCCCTAACCGCCTGCAGAGGAAAGGGGTTCAGCATCGTGCTGACCTGCGACCAGACGGCCGAGTATCACTCACGCGCCGTTCAGAACTGTACACCCAGCGCCCCGGAAATGTCCGACGCACCGGACACATCTGACCGGCCGTACGCCCTGAAACACACCCGCGATGTAGCTCGGATCGCCCACAATCGCACCACATTCGTCCGGGCATGCGACCTGGTGCGAGGTGCGATGTGAGCACGAACCGCTTGTTCGCACTGATCATCTCGCTCCTGATCGCCACCATGATCGGACTCATCTCCGGCCTCATCGTCGGCGTCCTCACGAACGACGCCACCGCCGGACTCATGACAGGTGGAGCTACCACCGTGGCGCTCTACGGAGTTGCAATCGCCGCCGTCGCGTTCCTGTTCAGCGGTACGTCCGGAACGTGACGGGCGCCCCTTCCCCGAGCAGGTTTCGGGGAAGGGGCAGCACCAGCCGGACCACAGAACGGAGATCTCGCCGAGGCGCGCGGCTTGCCACCGGAGAGCACCAGGTGTGACGGATGCCGACAGGCGGCCGTCGGCATCCAGCGGGACGCCAGCGGCGCGGTCCGCCTTGTCGGCCAGCTGGGAGCAAAAGGCCCGGCGACGACGTCGCGCGGCTGGCCGTGCTCGCCGTCGACGAACACGGCGGGCTGTCGGCAGATTAGCTCGTCAGCGGGTGACAGCGCTCGGATCGTCCTTCTCCCCCACCCCGGCGGTGACGATCGACGTCAGCACCGACAAAACGAGCGCGCCACACGCGACACCCAGGGCGAGCGGGACGTCCGCGTGCAGGACGTTGAACTGATCGAGCGGGATGAGACCGATCAAGGCCTGCGCGGCGGACTTGACCGCGCGCTCGCCGGCCTGCAGCCAGAACTTCTTGGTCAACATGGTGATGCTCCTGTCTCGTGATGGTCGTACGGTGTGCTGGTGGTGCGCTATCCCGATCTGCCGACCAAGCAGGCCCGGCTCGAATCCGCCGGGCTGTCCGGCGCGCTCGAGCGGCTCACGGTCGGCAAGGACAAGGACTGCTCCGACGAGGCGGCGCTCGCCGAGCTACGGGAGATCACGACGGATCGGCATGTGGTCGGACACGTGCTCGGCTCGTTCGTGGTCCAGCTGGAACGGAACTTCGGCTACGACTGGACGCGGGCTGTTCGGCTGCTGCGCGAGCTCGGCGCGGACGAGGACCAGGCCGCGCGGGTGGCGGCGTGGCAGCGGGAGCGATACGCGCGAAACGGCGGCCTGCTTCCGTAGGCTGCCTAAAACCTGACCGCTGAGGTCACCCGATCGGTGCGCCCTCCGCCCATCCACAGTGGTGCCGTAGACACCTCGCATGACAAGGTGTCTCGGTGAGATGGGCTGAGCTAGTGCTGTCGTACCTCAAAGTTGCCATTTGGCCGCTTATCATTCTGTATTGCGTGAGCTTCTTCCGGAAACCTATTCGTGATTTTCTTTCGCGAGTAACAGTTGCTGAAGCTGCAGGCGTACGCATTGAAGCTCAGGCCCGGAAAGCTGCGCTCGGCGCTGCGGAGATTGAGGTCGCTAACGAGGCTCAACAGGAAGAATCGAAGGACCAGGAGGAGACCCAAAACACCGGCGACCCGACTGAACCTGCTAGCGAGGCAGAGGAAGCGCCGCGGCGGCCAGCACCGCTGGACAATCTTTACATCCCTTGGGAACTAGGCAAACAAGCCGAAGCGTTGGCCCTTTACTGCCTTCGTTCCTATGCCGCGCTCGAAGCTAAATGTCAGACCTGGGTGCAGGATCTAGGCAGAACTCATGCCCATCCCCCTGGATTGATTGAATCCGACCCTATTCAATACGTAGTTTCCGTCCTAGTCAGAGAGGAATTCATCAATAGCAAGGTTGCGAAACTTTCTGAAACCGTTCAATCTCTAATCAGGACCATTCAATGGGGAGGAAGCTTCTCCCCAGCCGCCGCTTTAGAAACTGAATATTCCATTTCGCAGTTGACAGTTGCACTTGAGCGCGGAATCACAAGATATCGTAAGACATTCGCGCGGGAACTTGAAAAATAGGTAGATTGACCAATACCTGGGTCCGTAGGCCGACGCATGTTTAGGCCGAAGCAGCACTTAGCCGCTGACGGGCGAGGTCGGCGTAGTGTCCGTTTGACTCGATGCCGAAGAAAGACCGGCCGGTCTGCAGCGCGGCAAGCCCAGTTGACCCAGACCCGGCGAACGGGTCGAGAACCCGACCGCCCGGTACGCAGACCTGCACCAGGTCGACGAGCAGCTCGTGCGGCTTCTGCGTGATGTGCACCCGCTTCGCGCCGCGTGGCTGGCTCGCGGAATAGAGACCCGGTAGGTAGACCGGATTGCGGGTGCCGTCGATCGAGCCCTTGGATCCCCAAAGCAGGTATTCGCACTCGGCACGGAACCCGCCGAGCTTGGGCCGGTTGACCGGCTTGTGCCACGGGATGATGCCGCGCCACAGCCAGCCGCCGGCCTGCAGGGCGTCCGAGGTTGCGGGCAGCTGCCGCCAGTCGGTGAAGACCAGCAGCGACGCCCCGGACCGGGCCGCGGTGAGGCAGTGGGCGAGGATCAGGCCGAGCCACGCCGTGTAGGAGCGCTGGTCGCGGTTGTCGCCGACGAAGTCCGCGAGCGCGTGCTGGGCGTCGCCGGAGACGTATTTGTCGCGGGCGCTGGTCTTGGTGCGGTCGGATTGGGTGCGGCCGCCAGAGTTGTACGGCGGGTCGGTGAGGACCAGGTCGACGGACTCGGGCTCGATGGTGGGCAGGACGGCCAGGGCGTCGCCCTGGTCCAGGCTCCAGCGGGTCATGGCTCTCCAAGGTCCGGCTTGTGGCCGGGTTGTGAGGTGAGCCGGGCGACGCTGCCCGGGATGACGCGGCGCGGTCCGGGTGCCCTGTAGGACGTGCGGACAGCGACGTCGAATTACAAGGTGGTAGTTCCCATCCGTTCCTTACACCTGACCTGACCTGCGGCGTAGCGTCGCCAGGATGGGGCCAGAGATCGAGTCAGTGATGGCTACGTCCGACGGGTGGCGTGTCGAGATCGTGCGTCGTGGCCGCTCCCGCTGGTACCGGATCGTGCACGGCGACGCCGTCTTCGACTGGCTCACCATTGCCACCGTGCAGCGCATCCTCGAGGAGGCCGGCGTCGACATGGCCAACCTTGCGGCCGTCGACGAGCCGACCCGGGCGCAGCGAGATCGTCAGACCGGCGCTGCCTGAGGAGTTGTTCCTCGCCCTCAAGCTGCATGATCACGCGCTGCGTCCGAGCCGATCAGAAGTCCATCCCTGCGAAACGCCCGGCGTCCAGCAGTGTGACGTGGATAACTTCTGGGACCGTTACAACAGGTCAGAGCTCCAGAGCGTTCTTTGTCGCAATGATACTGACCTGCGTCGCATGGATACCTTTTACTAGCTATGTCCGATGCCACCACGCAGTGTCAACACAGAGTCAACTGTTGTCACTGTCGTTCCGAGGGTTTTCCGGCATACCGTTGTGATCAAGCCGAAAAAACGGCAACGCCCGGGGTGCAACCCGGGCGCCGCCTTCGGACAGATCACTAGTTGCCTGGGAGCACCTATGAAACAGCCCGTTAGACCGAGAGTACCGCGCTGGCTCGATCGGAAACTGAGGGTACCGCGCCAGCTCGACCGAGAGATCGTGCTGGCGTGCATTTACGTGCTACCCCAAACGCTGATCGGGGTCGCCGCCCTCATTCAGGCGATCGGCGGGTAATCCGAACCCCCGCCCTGGCAACACAGCCAGGGCGGGGGGCTACCCGTTTATTGCGGTGCCAAGCACCCCAACTCCCTGCGAAGCTCGGCCAGACTTCCCGCCAGGCGCTCACCGGTGGGCGTCGAGGGCGGCTCGCTCCGGTAGTCGTCGTCCATCGTGACGACGATCGAGCACAGCTGGCGTAGCGAGGTGTTGGTGAGGTGCACCGAGATCACCACTGCGCCGATACCCATGGCCAGTGACGAGGCGAGCATCGCGGCCCACCAGTACCAGCCGGGCGCCGCTCGGGTCGACTTGTCCTGCACTGTCACCGGTCAGCCCCCGATCCGCTGGACGACGGCGATGGTGAGGGCTGCGGCTGATCCGGCGGCGGAGGCGGCGACGGTGATCCACCGATACGCGAGGCCAGCAGCTGACTGATGCCCGGGACCCCGACCAGGGCCCCGCCGAGCAGCAGCAGGGTCAGGTTGAAGTCCTGAGGCGGAACGATGACGGCCTGGTGCAGGATCAGTGCCCAGCCGCCGAGGTACGAGATAGCGTCCTTGACCACGGTCCAGGCGCCCGGCTTCTGGCGTGTGCTCATACATGCGTCAGCCCCTTCGCGGGGATCACGCGGCCTTGGCGGTGAGAAGGTCGCCGATCGCCGCGGCCCGGTCGTGCCCGTAGATCCCGACGAGCAGCTCGGCCGCCGCGGCGTCGGACCCGGCGCCGCCGAGCTGGTCGAGGACGGCCTCCGCGGTCGCGGTGACGGTGGCCTTCTGCGCGGCCGCGATGGCGTCGAGGATGGCCTTGCGGTCCCCGTCGTCCGCAACGACGTTCGACGCGATCGCGGCGACGGCCTTGGTGATCGCGTCGACCCGGCCGGGGGTCGCGCGCAGGATCTCGGCGAACGAGCCGGCCCGCGGCTTCGCGACCGTGGCGCCCTTGCCGTCGCCCACCCAGTCGTCGCGCTCCGCGTGCAGGTCGCGCAGGAAATCGCCGACGACCCGGTTCGGGTACGACTTGCTGCCGTACCGGTAGCCGATCACGGCCTTTCCGATCGCGGCCTGCCCGCGGGCGGCTTCCAGCTGCTTGACGACCTCGGTCGCGACCTCGGATGCGGTGGGCATGTCGTCCTCCTCTGCGGCGACCAAGCCCCACGGGCTCTGGTCGTTCTCCTGGGCGGTGGTGTAGCGCGCGCTGAAATGCGCGTGCTCGGTGTGTGGCGAAACGCCGGTGTAGTCCCGCCAGGTCCAGCCCCACGAGGCGGACGCGATCCGGCGGTTGTAGATGACGTTCTGCAGGCGGTTGTCTCGCCCGGCGCGGTGGTTGTCGACGATGATGTCGACGCACCGCTGCATGTCCCAGCCGGTCTTTTTCAGGTCGGTGTCGACGTCGATCGCGTGCACCTCGTTGATGCGGTCGGAGTCCTCCGACGGGGTGTTGCCGGTCTCGTCGGGGTTGTGATCCGACGACCCGGCCGCGTGCGAGGTGTCGCCGATCGACCCGTCGGACGCCTTGTCGCGGGACGGGGCGAGCTTGTTGAACTCGTTACGCAGACTGACCAGGCAGGGAACCAGGATCCAGGTCGCCATCAGGTCTTCTCCTCTGCAGGTGCGGTCCCCGCGGGCATGACCGGCGGGCGGGGCGGGTCCGGGGGCTCGTACGGGGGCAAGGTCGGGGTTTCGCCGATGATCGGCATCTGCCCCTCCTCTTCGATCGGGTCGCCCGGCAGAACCGGGTCATCCGGAGCGGTCACGGGATACCTCCTTTGGTCAGGTCCAGGGACTGTCGATGCGGGCACCGTTCGTGCCGAACGCCCGCGCGAGGTAGCGGTAGTCGACGCCGGACACCGCGGTCTTGTCCTCGATGACCGGCTGCTGCGGTAGGCCGGTCGCGATCCGGATCACCGAGCTCGGGTCGCCGGCGATCGCGCGGTAGACGTCGACAGACGCGGTCGCGGGCTGCCCGGTGGTCGGGGCCAGGCGCATATCGTCGATATGGGCGCGCTGGGCCGGTGCGGGGGTGTCGGCCAGGCCGGCATGGATGCTCGCGAGCGCCGCGCCGGCAGGGGCGTTGCCGGTGACGGTGATGAACTGCCACTCGTCCTGGCTGGCGGGCAGGGCCGTCGCCGTGGTCGACAGGTAGACGTCGGAGGCGTCGAACCAGTTGATCCCGATGAGCACCGGCGGTGTGCCGGGCCCGGGCCGGATCCACGCCTCCGCGGTCATTGACTGCCCGGGCACCACGGGGATGCGCTGGCCCGGCGGGATTTCGATCCGCGGGGAGGCGCCGACACCGTCGGGGGTGAGCAGCACCGACCAGCTGCCGCTGTGCGCCTGGGCGGTGGTGCGGGTGATGGTGGCGTTCGTCCCGACCCATCCCGCCAGGGTCGTCTCGAACCCTGGGTTCGGCAGGGTCTGGCCCGACGGTGAGGGGGTGGTGACGGCGATCCGGTTCAGGCCGAGTTCGGGCAGCGCGGTCACCTGCAGGGTGGGTTGCGGGGGCTCGATGTAGTCGACCACGATCCGGGCCGATTCGATGTCGGACGGCAGGCCCTGCACGTTGCGGGTCTGCAGCTCCAGCACGTACGCCGAGTTGTTGGGCAGCGAGTACGGCACCACGGTCTGGCGGATGGCGGAGTCTTGGGTCCAGCCGCTGTCGTAGACCAGGTCGGTGACTCCGCGGGTCCACTGCCGGAACCGGACGGCGACCGGCAGGGCGTTGGTGTTGCCGGTGTCGAGCCAGGCCTGCACGGCGATCCCGCCGGGGGCCGGCTCCCCACCGAGCGCCTCCGCGGTGGCGATCAGGTCCCAGGTGGTCGGTTCCGGGCCCGCCGCGTCCCACAGTTTCGCCTCGTAGCTGCCGGTGTAGCGCACGCGCAGCCCGTACCAGCGCGTCGTCGCATGCCCGCCTGTCGGGAAGATCGTCGCGCCGCCGACCAGGGTCAGCACGTTGTTGACCGAGCGGGCGAGGTTGAGCACGACCTGCCCCGTCGGGGTGACGGTGACCGAAGCGCCCACGAAGGTGGGTCCGGTGTTCCAGGCCATCATCAGCTCGACCCGGACCGGTGCCCCGGCGGGCATGACCGGCACCTGGAACTCGAGGGCGAGTTCGCGGCTGGCCCACTGCGGGTCGGCGCGGATCCTCCGGAGGCTGCCGACCGCGTCGACGCTGATCGTCAGGACCCCTGCCGCGACGGTGTACGCGGCGACCGGGGTGGTGGCGGTGTAGCCCTGTCCCATCCGGCCTGGCTGGACGCCGGCGCGCTGGAAGTCGTCGAAGGTCGCGAACAGGCGTTCGGTGTGCGCGGTCTGCTCGGCGACCGTCCAGGTGGCGTTGAGGGCTTCGGCGGTCCACACGGTGCCGTCGACCGGCTGCGTCAGAACCGGTTCTGCGGGCGCGGAGGGGATGACGATGATCGGCTGGCTGTAGGCCGACCCGCTGTCGTTGCCGTCCCACACCCGGGCCCGGTAGGCGTGCGGGCTGTCGGCGAACGCGCCCCACCCGGCGGCGAGCTCAACATAGTTGCTGCCGGTGGCATTTTTGATCTCGACGTTCTGCCAGCTGCGGTCGGACTCGCGCCAGTACTGCACTACCCCGGTGCCGACCTGCCGCGACAACGCGTACCCGGTCTGCACGTCCTGCGGATCCGGATCGGAAAACGTGAAGTTCAGCTGCAGCGCGTCGCCCACGTTCACGGCGGACCCGCTGGCCGGCGTCGGGTACGTCCAGTCCGGGGTGTCCGGCGGATACGCGAGGGTCTGCTGGACATGCACCAGCGAGTACGGCGACGACCCGGCCGGCTCCCACAACAGGTCGTAGCGCAAGTTGCCCCAGCTGCCGCGCCGCACCCCGTACGAGCGGTAGTCCTGCAGCGGCGTCGTCGAGAACAACGCCCAGTCCGTCCAGCCTTCGCCGGTCTGGTCGATGTAATACAGCAGGTTCGAGCTGGTCCCCACCGCCCAGATCCGCGGCAGCCGGGTCATCCAGTCGTACGAGATCGCCTTCGACCGGATGTTGCCCGCCGGGTGCACCGGCGTCGACCGGGTCGACGACCAGGCGTTCGACGAATCACGGACCACCAGCGACACCGCATCCGGGGAAGCCGCCAGCACCCCGGCGACCACCAGGCGCTCGGAGGTCCACCGCGCGGCGATCGAGTCCTGCGGAACCTGGGTGTTGTCGATCGGCGCGGCGGCCGCGGGCCCGGTCCACCGGCTCCCGGACCATATGAGGTGCGCCGCCAGGACCCGGGTGCGACCCATCACGACCCACAGGTGCGGTGACGGCGCGGTGTGCCCGTCCTCGCCGTGCTGAACCTCGACGACCGGGGTCTGCCGGCCCGATCCGGACCACGTCCATTTACGGGTGCCCGCGAAGACCTCCGCCGTGGCGCGCGGCGATGACGACGGGAACGCCTGCCCGGTGGTGATCCGGAAGGCGTGCAGCTCGACGCCTTGGGTCGCGCCCTGGGTGAACGCCGCGGCGATCGCCACGATGCACGCCTGGCCGGCCTTGATCGCGACCAGGTCCGACCCGGTGTAGACCTGCCCGGCCGCCCCGGTGATGGCCTCGCACACCATCAGCTCGCCACCCCACGCGTTGGGGTTCGATTCGAGGTTGACGCGGCGGTACATGATCCGGTCCCGGCCGCCTTCATACACCCGGTACGTGAGATGCCCGTAGCCGAAAACGTCGACGAACCAGCCGCCGAGCTCCTGGATGCCGGCCCGGGTAAGAGCCATGCCGGGCTGCGCGGCCCACGCGCCGGCGCCGCTGTTGGCTGAGCGCCAGATGTTGAGCTGCGTACCGAGCAGCGTCACTGCGAACAGGCTCGTGCCACCGGACTTGACCTTGGTATCGATGAAGCTTTGGCCCGGAAAGTCCAGGGCGGTCGCGTCGGTGGTGGTCGTGATCGTGCCGGCCATCAGGTCGCCTGCCTTCTGATCTCGTCGACCTCGACCGTCCAGCAGTCGTTCGTGTCGATCGTGAGGGTTCCGCTGCCCGAGTTGCGTCGCCAGCCGAGGACCACGGAGTAGTCGCCGGGCGGCATCCCGACCTGGCGCACCATCCCGACCAGCTGCCGGTGGTCGTTGGCCGCGTTGAACAAATACGGCGCCGCGAGCAGGTTGACGTAGCCGGAGTCATAGGCGGTGCCGTCCTGCCACGCGGTCCCGGTGATCCGCGCGCCGATCTCGACCTTGGTGGTGGCCACCGTGGAGAACAGGGAGATGACAACCCCGATTCGAACCGCCGAGGTGGCGTGGAGCTTGGCGAAGCTGGTGCTGGGGATACCGCCGATGTCCGCGTACGCGCCGTCGGCTTTGGTGACCGAACCGGTCACACCGCCGCGCCGGTTGGCCTCGCCCATGCCGCCCATCGACAGCACGCCCACGACGGACCAAACGGCGCCGGTACGCAGCAGGGCTACCTTCTGCCCGCGACGGGTATCCAGCACGCCGGAGATCCGGACCGGTACCTCAACCTCGGAACCGTCAAAGATCGCCGTACCGTTCAGACCGGATGCGTCGCGGTAGACGAGGATTCCCTGAGCGGAGTCCTGCCCGCGGAACAGAGGGGCGAGCTTGCGCACCTGCTCCTGGATGACGGCGATCAGGCCCGTCGAGAAGCCGATCACTGGATCATCGTCCACGTCTGCTGCATCGACCGGCCGGCCAGCGGCAGCTCCCATGCCGACACCAGCGCGTGAAACGGCGGGCCGATCTCGGGATCAGTGACGTCGACGCGGTCCATGTGCCAGTGCAAGGGGTTGAGACCGGTCGGCGCGGTAACGGTGGTCGTGATTGCCATGTCTGCATCGATCTGCGACTGCGCCGCGGCGACGAGCGCGTCCTGGCTGTCGACGTCCAAGCCGACCGACGGTGCCGGGATCACGCGATCGCGGGCCTCGACGGACGTCGGACCGACCGTCTGGTTGACGTAGCGGTAGAGCCCGTTGCCTGGGGTGGGCTGGGCATCGTCGGGCATATTCGAGCGGTAGAAGGTCCAGGCGTTCGGGGCATCGAAGAAGTCCGCCTCGATCTCACGGTCGGGCAGCAGCATGCTCGTGTCCGGCAGCGTGTCGTAAACCCACTCCGCCGGCCGGTCGATCGGACGGTGGTATTGCTCGATCCGCAGACGGCCGTCCCAATCAGTCCATATGCCCTGGTATCCGATGCTGCCCAGCAGGTCGTTAATCACTCCGAGCCAGGTCGGGTCATCAATCAGCGCCCACGCCTTGCCCGGCGTCGGTACGACTCGGTCCGCGGCCCCCTGGTCGACGACGTACTGCGTGTATCCGAGGCCCTGCAGAATGCCGATGATGTGCTCGAGTACCGGTGCACCCGCTGGCACCGCATAGGCTTCTCCGATGCGGGCGGTGAGACCATGCAAATAGTCGTAGCCCTGCACGCGGTATAGCCCGGGCCGGCGGCCGAGGCTCCGCCTCGGGGTGTTAAGAAAGTAGGCGCCGAGCCGGAACACGCCGCGGATGTTGCCCGATGCCAAGGTGAGGTAGGGGCGCACAATGCCGCGGCCCCAGGCGAGCTCGCGCGCGATGTCGAGTTCGGCTGTGGCGTGCAGGACGGCGTATGAGTCGCGGCGGATAGTTCCGCCCTCCAGCTCGGTGATCTCGTCGAGCACCTGCAGGTCGCGGTCGATGAGTTCCAAGCCGCGACCGACCCTGACCGATGGAGCATCCCGGACCAGCCAGCGCACCAGCTGGTCGGTCATGTACGACCTCGGTTCGGCGGCGGGTGGCTGCATCACACGCCCGCCACGATCGATTCCAGATGCAGAGTGATCTGCACGTTGTAGAGGCTGGGCGTCTTGTGCGCCTGCGGAACGACGGCGAAGTAAATGCCGTACATAGCCTGGCCGCGGTGGTTGCGATAAAGGACGGTCTCGCTTTTCCAGGATCGAAGGAGCGTGATGTCGGCGAGCTTGACGTCGACGAAGGTGACGGGCCACTCGCCGGCCTCGCCCTCGATGCTGTACCCGCGTTGGCGGCCGCCAGCATGGTTGACGACGTCGCCGTCCTCGGTGTAAGTAGGGTTCGCCGAGCTGTCATCGGTGTACGAGGAAAACAGCTGGCCCGTAGCGATATTGAGCAGCCAGCCACGAGTGAGCTTCAGAACGGTCATCCTGCGCGCCCCACCCTCCGCGCTGTGGACATGGCGGTACCCAGGGCGTCGCCGACGTCGCTGCCAACCTCGCCGATAGATCGGTCGATGACGGCCAAGGCGTCGCGAATCTGCTGGAGCAGGTCGAGCATGTCGCCGTTGGCGCGCACGAGCGGCTCGGGGCGGCCAGTGGCGTTGTTGACGACGTTGATGCCCGGGGCAAGCGTGCCGCCGGCGTCGAACACCGGAACGCGCCCGGCGCCGACGAGACCACCGTCGGCGAATCGAGCGGCACCGTGGTTCGCGAAGTCGCCGACGCGGCGGGCGGCTTTACCAACGATGACACCACGCGAGCCACGGGACTCGAACGGCATTCCGGCGATGACGCCGGCCATGTGCCCGACGCTCGCCGAGGCAGGCGCCTGTCCCGGGTGCGACCAGCCGGCCATCAGCGGCCCGGACGTGCGGCCCGTGTCGAACCACGGTCCGGGCAAAGACGCGGTGGAGAACGTGTGTGCGTACGGGCTGCGGCCCTTAAGGATGTTCCAGGCCGCGGACACGATGCCGGAGCAGTCGTAGCCGTTCGGTCCGGCGGAGGACCAAACATACGGCTTGCCGGCCTGCGACTGAATGAACGCGCGGGCCTCTCCTGCGCGACCGGCTTCCCCGCCGCCGCTCATGAATCCGATCGCGCCGTTGAGAACGCGGCGTGCCGCCCCTGCCAGGAAGTCGCGAACCATGCCGCCGCCGGGGATGCGCGCCAGCGCCGCCTCGAATGGTTCCTTAATCAGCTTCTTCGGGTCGCTGAGCGCACCCCAGACGTCCTTGACCCAGCCGACCAGGCCGCCGTCGGCGAACGCGTAGCCTTCGCTGCCATCGCCCGGCTCGCCGGTCAGGGGTCGGCCGAGGTAGCGGGCGATCTTCGCCGGGCCGCCCTTCATGCCGTCGTTGACCCAGCGCAGCAACGGCAAGGCGCGGGAGGTGTCACGGCTGTTGACGATGAACTCGCCTGTTGCGATGTGCAGTGGCCCGCCGGGGCCAGCGGCGATCCGGTTGTCGACGAAGCTGGGTGCGCCAGGGATCCGGCCGCCCTTGGCGAAACCGGGGATCTCGGGGATCCGGTCCTTCACTCCGACAGCTCCGGCGACCTTGTTGATGCCGCGGACCAGCGGGTTGATCACGGAGTTGACCACAAACTCGACCGGGACCTTCGCTGCGGCTTCCACTTTCGCCCAGGCGCCCTTGATGGCGTCGACGCCCTTGCCGAAGGCTGGCGCCACCGTCTTGGTCAGAAAGCCACCGAAGGTGGAAAACATCGGCCGAAGCACGTTGCGCCAGACGGCAGAAAAGGCGGATCCGACCGCGGAGAACGCCGCCTGCACTCCGTTGAAAGCTGGCACGACGACGTTGCGCCACCAGGCCGAGATGACCGAGCCGATGGCCGAAAAGACCGGCTTAACGACGTTGTCGTAGAGGTATCGAACTACGGGGAAGATCACGTTCTGCAGGTAGTTCTGCCAGGCCTTAAGGGCGATCTGGATCACCACCCAGGCGGCCTTGGCCGCCCAACCGATGCCGGAGAACGCCGGGCCGACGACGTTCTTCCAGAGCCAGGTCGCCACCGGGGCGATGACGTTCTGGAAGTACCAGACCATGGCCGTAACGGCAGGCCGAATGACCTTCTCCCAGGCCCACTGCGCGGCGGTTTGGATGCCTTGCCAGGCGCCTTGCACGATGTTCCGGAAGGTCTCGGACTTCTGGTAGGCGATGACGACGGCGGCACCGAGCGCCAGTATGCCGGCGATGACGAGACCGATCGGGTTGGCGGCCATTGCGGCGTTGAGCAGCCACTGTCCTGCAGCCCAGATCTTTGTTGCGCCAGAGGCGATGCGCTGGGCGACCGTCCATGCGGTGGTGGCCACGGCCGCGGCCCGGGTGACGACCTCGTAGCCCTTGATCACGGCGTATGTGACGCCGATAGTCACGGCCAGCGCCTGGGTGACTGTGGCGTGCTCGCGGAACCATCCGACGACCGATCCAACCGCGGGGACCAGCGTGCCGGTGACGTATGAACCAAAGGACTGCAGGGCGGGCAGCAGAACATTGTGGCCGATGTCGCCGGCGGTCTGCATGCTCGCCTGGAGTTTTTCGCGGTTGGCGGTCGCGAACTGCTCGACGGCCGGGATTGCCTGGCCGCTAATCACGCCGACGAACGCACCCTGGATGCTGCGGCCCCAAGACGTGATCTTGGCGCTGTCCGACTGGTCGACGAGGCGCTGTGTCCCATCAGCGACGTCGCCGATGCCCTTGGTGGCCTTTGCGACGTCGAGGTTTCGGAAGGCGTCGCCGAGGTCCTCCCATTTGGTGCCGAAAAGGTCGACGCCAGCGGTGTTCCGCTTGATCGGATCCTGGATGTTGTTGAGCTTGGAGACGATCGTGCCGAACGCTGAGGTTGCGGCCGGGCCGCCCTTGGCGATCGCCGCGGCGGTGCTCTCCGCGTTGAGGCCGAGCAGCTTGTAGCCCGCGACGGTGGTCTTCGACCCGTCGATTGCCCGGAGGCTGAACTCCTTGATCGCGTCGGCGGCGAGGTCGCTGTTGCGGGCGCCCCCGGCAAGCAGCTGGTTGATCAGGGCGAGGCTTTGTCCACCGTCGAGGCCGAGTTTGGCGAACTGGACGCTGTACTCAGTGAAGGTGTCGAGCAGGTCCTGGCCCTTGTTGGCGCCGGACTGGAAACCCTTGGTGAGGATGTCAAGGGCGGCCTTGGCGTTGGGGGCGATGCCTGACTTGAGCATCGATGAGATGGCGCTGGTGGTGCTCATGACGTCTTCGCCGAAAACGCGAGAGATGTCGAGCGCGCCAGCCGAGATTTCTTTCAGGACAGGCACGCTGGCGTTGCGCAACGACGGAAGGTTCTGCACGACAGAGGCGATCGCGTCGTTGACCTCGCTCATCGACTCGCCGTAGCCCTTGGCGAACAGCTGGCCCGACGCGGTGCCGATGCGACCGCTCTCAGCCTTGCTGAGGTCGAGCTGGGCGCGCAGCTTGTCGTTCGCCTTGCCGACATTGAGAGCACCCGTTAGGCCAGCACTGACGCTGGCGCCAATGCCTGCGCCGAGGCCGATCGCGCCGAGCCCTGTGCTGAGTCCGGCTTTGATCTTCTCCTGGGCGCCTGCAGAGAACTGGCTCCCGAAGCGCTTGCCGTCCTTGGAAGCGTCGATGCGCTTGAGCCGCTTGGTCAGCTCGGAGCCGAACGAGTCCAGCTGCGGCATGACCGTGACATACGCGGTCCGCAGGACGCTCATGCCGCGCCTCCGTCTTCAACACCCGGGCCGGCACCGTTCTTGATCGCGGCCGGGACCAGGTGCGGGGCAGGGGCGTTCTCCTCGTTTCCGGCCTCGACGAGCCACCCGTACCAGGCGGCTGGCCCCCATCCGACTCGGAAGTAGACGACCCGCGTCTCCCGGTCGTAGGCCCGCTCGACCTGAAGATTCCGGCGTAGGGTGCCGGTGTTCTTCTTTGCCAGACGGCGGGCGTCACGCCGGATCGCGTTGGCGACCTGGCGCACCGCCTTGGCAACCTCAGGCACCTGGGAGAACGCGGCGAGGACCTCGGGGCGGATCGGCTTGTTGTCTGCGAGCACGGCAGTGCCACCTCCTGCCGTCATCTCGGGATCTCGCCGCGCCTCAGCGCAGCGAGGCGGGCCTGCCTCCGGGCATCAGCCCGGGTATCGAATTCGAACGCCGGCCGGTTGAGGTACTCCTCAAGCCGCACGTGGCCGCAGGCCGGCACGCAGCCGCGGCCGGTGCACTTCTCGTCGTGCTCCTGCTGTCTGGCGAGATGGACGTAGATGAGGTTGCAGGCCTGTCGAATCGACAGGCCTTTCAGCCACCCAGCACCTGGGCCACTGGCACCATGCCGGGCCAGGCCTGGGGTTCCGAGGATGATCCATTCGAACTCGGCAAAGTGGTCGACGGCCCAGCGAAGGAGCCAGCAGGCTCCTCGGTAGGGCGGCCGGCCTGCCCCTCGAACAACGCCATCGCAAGCCTCATCAGCTCGTCGATGTCACACACCTTGGCGACGGCCAGCTTGTAGAACTCGACAAACTGGCTTTCGTCTGCAGGTGTTGCGGCGGTCTGAGGGCGATCGTCGGCGGGCTGGGTCTCAACTTCCGGGCGGGTGAGGCTGCAACGCATGGCCTCCCACATCGCGCCCAGGCCCTCCTGGTCGTCGATCTTGCCGGTGGTGGCGGCGCCGAGCTGCACCATCAGCATGGGCGGGATGATGCCGACGACCTCGAACTTCTTGTCGAAGAAGTTGAAGGTGTCCTTCTCGGCGGCCGGGTCCAGTTCGCGGGCCGCGGCGCCGAAGCTTCCGAGGTTGGTCATTACTCTCCTGGCGGTTGGACGCCCGGCCCTGGCCACCGCCAGGCGGACCAGGTCCGGGCATGAAAAAGCCCCGCGAGCCGATCGGCTCCGGGGTGGCGGATGACGCGAGTGTCAGGCAGCTGGTGCGTACTGCGCGAGCGATCCGGCGGTCCACCGCTTGTACGGCGTCGTCAGGACTGCAGGGTCAGGAAGCTGAACGGCGAACTCTGCGGGTAGCCCGGCCTTGGTCGCGGTGTCCGCACGGGCAGTCTCGACGCTGCCGGTGTTGAAGACCTGGGGCCAGAGCAGGCCCTCCTCGTCGTCACGGCTCTGAAAGCCGAGCATGACGTTAGTCTCCTGGCCCATCAGCGGCGGGATGTACTCGGAGAGCTTGGTCCCAGCCGAGCCGGTCACGGTGATGGTGCCGCCGTTCATGGCGAGCTTCCAGTTCACGTCCGAGATCTGGTTCATCTCGAAATTGACGCTGCCGGCCTTGCCGGTGATCTCGACCCGGATCGGGTACGGCGACTCGGCAACGCGAATCTCCTCGGTGTCGGTGGACTCCGAGTAGGTGAGCCCGGCGTCGGTACCGCCGACGGGCAGCCACAGCGCGCCCCAGGTCATCACCAGCTTGCTGTTGACCACGGACACCGTGGGGAACGGAGTGCCGAGCGGTGCCCAGCGGATGACGCCCGGGCCGGTCTTGATCTGGCCGGGCTGGAGCGGTGCGGTGGCCATCTACTTCGTCTCCTTCTGAGCGGTCGCCTGCTGGGCCGCCTTCGTGTTCGAGGAGGCGACGTAGTCCTCCCAGCCGTGCTGACTGACGAGTTCAGCCGGGACCGCCTCGCCCTCGCGAAATGCGAAGACGTTGCGGCCCGGGTCTCCGAACGGGATGTCGCGGGTGGCGACGAAGTGGCTCATGAGCCCTCCGGGTATGCGAGAAGCGAGACTTGCGAGAGGTAACGGGCCCGGCCGGTGGTCTCATCCGGGGACCACATCAGCGAAAGCGCGACGGTGACGCTCCGGACATGGCCGCCAGTAACGGGGCCGACCAGATCATGGATGGCGGCCTCGACGGTTCGGGCAAGCTTGCTGGCGGCGCCCTGGTCGCCGCCCCAGGACTCGATTTGGAACTCCGGCTGCGACTCCCACGGCATCGGCTGCGTACCGCCGAGCCCGGTGATGCGCAGCGCCGGATCGGTGCCGGCGGCGAGCTTCGTACCGACGCGGCCGCGGTGCAGCGGGATGAGTGCGGCGTGACCGGTGAGAAAGGTGACGAGCGTGGCGTCGAGGTCGGGCATGAGCGCTTCCAAACGTCACCTCACCCCTGGGTCACCTTGAGAAGGACGGCCTCGACGTGGTGCAGGCGGCCGCGGCGCTTCCATCGCTCGACGTCGCCGTCGACCTCGAATGTGGTGCCGTCCCACGTGACCCGGTCCGTTGCCTCAAGGTCCGCCGTTGGCGGCAGGAAAACGCGCCACCGGGTGGTCGTGCGCTGCTGGTCGTGGACGTCTTCGGTGCTCGACGCCGGGCCGACACCGGCCGGGTACTCGACCGCGACAGCCTGGTCCCAGTCACGTTCCTGGTTGCCGTATCCGTCGCCCACGAGCGGAGCTCGCAGCCGGGTGACACGGTCGCGAAGGATCACCGGCGACCTCCCATCACCAGTACGGCCGGGACAGCTCGGGCTGGTACCAGTCCGGCCCCGGGAGCGGAGCCGGGAAGGCTCCGACAGGCCCGCCGCGGCCGCCAGCCACATTGGCGTACGCGGCCCGGGCGGCACCAAGGATCTCGGCGCGGCGCTGCCGGTCCCATGCCGCCGAGGTCCCCCCGACCGTGTCGGAGGCGAGGCCCTCGGGGTTGTTGTAGAAAAGCCCGGCGAGTTCCAGCGCCCAGCCAAATAGGTCGTCCGGTGTCGGGTCGGGCCACTCGGCCAGTTCGGTGGCAGCCCTGAGCCAGCCCGACGCGACCCGGCGCGCGATTAGCACGGACGGCTCGTTGAGCGGTCCCTGCTGAAGGGCATCCTGCAGCTGGTCGGGCTCGAACAGATCCGCCACCTATGCCGCGCCGTACTTCTCGCGCAGTTGCTCGCGAGTCAGGCCGTCTTCGTCAACCGGCGCGAGCTCGGCCTCGGTGGCGCCCTTCGTGGCGGCGTACGCGGCCCACCTCTCGCGGGAATCGCGGCCGCTCGGCTTCTCGGCCATCGACGGCTCCTCGACGGTCGGCTCCGGCATCTCGGCCGCCGGCACGACCGACAGCTCCTCAGGCTCAAAGGTGAACGCGCCCAGGCGCTCGCCGCGCTCGATGTCGTCGGGCTCCGGAATGTCGACCGTCTCGCCGCGCATCGCAACCCTGTCGCGGCCGTTGGCGTCGGTGTACGGGAACGCCGACAAGAAGATCGTTTTCTCAGCCATTGAGCCCGGTCACCTTCTTGATTGAGTACGGGTTGGTGACGTACATGATCGGGACGACCGACGACTGCACCCAGTCGCTCTGGATGGACTTGTCCTCCCAGGTCTCCGTCTCCAGACCCTGCTCGACGTCTAGGGCGCCGACCTCACCGCGGGCGACGGCATACGCAGTGCCGTTCGCGACCTGCGGCGACGGGTAGAGCTCTTCGATGCCGGCCGCCTCGAGCATGTCGGGCAGCGCGTTGCCGTACGCGGTGATCAACTGGAACTTCTGCACCGGGTTGACGATCCAGAGGTTGTAGTTCACCCCCAGCTCGTCCTGCTCGGCGAGGAGCTGGGCCATTGCAAAGTCGGCCGCGGGCCACCCGCTGTTGTTCGTCTGGCCCGAGCCGGAAGTCACTACCGCACCCCAGTTGTGGCCGACGAACGTGCCGGCTCCGCCGAGCCCGGAGATGGCGGCCTCCAGGGTGGCCACCGCATTAGTGTTCACCTTGCGAACGATGGTGTTGGCCAGCTGGGTGACCTGGTTGTTGAAGCGCACGACGTTGTTGCGGCGCCGGGCCTCACGGGTGATGGGGAACTTGCCACCCCACTTCTCCGCAAGGGCGATCTTCGGCACGGTGGTCTGCGAGCCGACGATCGGGAACTCGGAACCGGGCGCAACGCGCTCGACGTCGCGGTCGGTGTAGAGCTCGTTGGTGGTGGCCTGGTCGTAGATGACCGAGCCGGTCGCGGAGCCGCCGGTGGCGAAGATCCGGTCGATGATGAAGCGCCGGAGCGTGATGTCCATGATGCGTCGGGTGACGCGCTTGGGCTGCTCGAGCGCCATGTCGACGGTGAGAGAGTTGCCGCTGACCGTGGGGTTGGCCAGCGGATATGTGACCTGCTGTGCGGGCATCTGTCAGGCTCCTCAGTACAGCGCGATCTGCGCGTCCGTGCCGCTGGTCGCGGCTGTGATGGCGACGCCAACCGCGATGCCGGATGCCAGGGTGATGGCCTGGCCGGCGGTGCCGACCTCGACCTGGGCTCCGGCCGCGATGGCGGCGCCGGCGGTCACCGGGACGATGAAGCCGGGGCCACGCAGGAGGCCGGGCTTCTCGCCGATGGCTGCGTCCTGCACGGCCACCGCGAACGCCTTGCTCGCTGCGGCCGCCGGGGCGACGCTGATCGTGCCGTCGCTCTGCCGGTTGCCGCTGATCGCGACGAACCGCTTGCCGATCACCGCGGCGGTGGCGTGGCCGTTGAGGCGGCGCCCGGGCTCGAAGAACGGGATGCACTCGTTGGCCATGGATCAGCCCTTCACGCTCGGCGCGGGGATACCCGCGAACCAGTAGTCATCGCTGGCGGCCGGATCAGGCGCCCCGTCGTTCTTGGTCGCGTAGCCGATCTCGGCCAGCGGCACGAGTCCGGGCTTGAGATTGGCCAGGGTCGACTCGGAGCCCGGGTCGACCTTGAGCTGCTCGAGCCAGTGCTCGCGCCGAGCGCGTGGGATGCGGCCGTCGTCAATCGCTGCCTGGACCAGTCCGGCGCGGCGCTCCGCCAGCTGCTGGGCGCGAGCCTCGCGGCCGTCGCGGGCATCCGCGACCAGCTGCTCGTGCTGGGCCTCGTCGACCACGACGGTGCCGGGCGGGGTCTGCGGGGCGGCCGGCTCGTTGAGGCGCTGGCCGAGCGCGGCCACGATGGCGCTCTCGTCCGCGTTGTCGGCGAGGCCGAGCTGCGACCGCATGGTGGTGAGCTGCTCGGGACTGAACGCCACGGCGGTGCTCCCTTCCTGCGTGTTCGGTTGCCGGCGCGCGGACGCGGCCGGGGTCTGTCGTGCCGGGATGCGCGGCGCGGGTGCCTGCTCGCGGCCGGCGTACATATAGGCACTGAGGTCGTGCCGGTCGGCGGCCGACAGGGAGTCCCACATGTCCCAGAAGCCGCCCGAGCGGCCTGGGGTGATGTGCGTGTCGGACGAGTAGCCGGACTCGGACAGCTCGCCGATCCGGTCGGCCAGGCCCGCCTCGACGGCCTCCTCGGCGGTGTACCAGGACTCGGCGCGCATGATGTCGCGCCATTCCTCCGTGGTGCCGCCGGCGCGGGCGGCGTAGACCGCGGCGTAGGCGTTGCTGGTGGAATCGAGGGAGTCGGCGTATTTGCGCACGTCGGCGGCGTTGCCGCTGGCGAAGCCCCAGGGATCGTGCACCATCATCTGACTGCCGGGCCGCATGACGACCTCGTCGGCGAACATTGCCGCAGCGCTGGCCGCCGAGGCGCACATGCCGTCGACGCTGGCGATCACGTGCGCGCGGTGGCCGCGGATGATGTTGCCGATGGCCATGCCGTCCTGGGCGGCGCCGCCCTGCGAGTTGATGTGCAGGGTGATGTGGTCGACATCCAGAGACGCGACGTCGCGGACGAAGCTGTCTGCCGAGACGCCGAACCAGCCGCCGATCGTGCCGTAGAGGTAGACGTCGGCGCGGCTTCCCCCGGCGTCTTCGCCCTGGCTGGGGTCCTCGCTCTCGGCCAGGGCGAAGACCGGTCCGATGTGGTACCACTCCGGCGGCTGATCGCGCGGTGCGCCGAAGACGCCGGAGCCGCGGGCGAACATACCGGGGTCACCCGGCGCCGGTGGGGCGACGGGGCGGCGAGTGCGAGTGGTCACGGTTCCTCCGTCGAAGCGGTCTCGCCCGGACGCTGGTCCTTCGACGGGAGGCCGTACTGCTGGCGCAGCGTCTCCTCGAGGGTGCGGTCGGGCCGGATAATCCCCGCGTCCACGAGGACCTTGATAGCGGCGGCAGTCGCGGCCTGGCGCGAGCCGATCTCGTCGAAGACGACGCGCGGCGCCGGCTCGGTCTCGCCGTAGTTGACGTCGACGATGTCCTCGACGATGTGCTGCGTGGCCACGTCGGCGATCTGTTGGGCAAGGGTCTGCAGCGACAGGGTGAAGAAGTCGGCGAAAGTGGTGCCCAGTGCCCACGAGCCCGTCTGGCTGCCAAGGTTCAGGAAGTGGGCGAGGACGGCGCGACCGATCTGCTCGTCGTGGTAGCGGATCGACGGCAGCGCCTGCGGCAGGGTGCCCTCGACGCCCGCGAGGCGGATCTTCGCGCCGTACGGTGTCGCCGCGCCCGCCTGCTCGCCGGAC
This sequence comes from Winogradskya humida, assembly GCF_016862215.1. Classification (GTDB taxonomy): domain Bacteria; phylum Actinomycetota; class Actinomycetes; order Mycobacteriales; family Micromonosporaceae; genus Actinoplanes; species Actinoplanes humidus. The sequence continues at coordinate 16,348 of NZ_BOMN01000149.1, read as the reverse complement.
CGCCAGCGCCGTGCCATGTCGAGGCCCTTGGACAGGTCCTCTTCGTCCTCGGCTCCCTCATATACGGGGACGCCCAGGCCGTTGCGCTCGATGGTCTGTGCGTCGACGCGCAGCAGCCGGTCTTTGATCAGCCAGTGCTTGTAGGCCGGACGGAGCAGGCTGCGGCCGACCCAATTGCCGCCCTCCTTGTCGTGCACGTAGGCAACGAGGCGGGTCACGGGGATGATCTGCTGCGGGAGCCCGATCTTGTGGCTGTGCTGCAGGATGCCGATTAGGCCTCCGTCATCGGCGACGTCGACGCGCTCGATGGTGCGCGGCATGCGCGGCGCGAGCTTGCGCAGCCGGGCACGGCTGTCGGTGTCAAGGCGATAGACCTGCTCGAAGTACATGTGACCGAACGGCAGCATCAGCAGGGCTTGGCGTAGGTGGTCGGCCCAGGAAAAGCGGTCGCGGGTGCGCAGCGGTGGAGTGACCGGCAGGGAGTCGCCGACCACCGGCAGGCCGAGGTCCTCGGCGACCAGGCGGACGACGTCCTCGCGGGCGCCGGCCGGGTCGATGCGCCATGGCGTGCGGCGCACAGGCAGCGTGACCGCGCGGAGCACGGAGGCGACCTGCGAGTCCTGTGAGCGCATCGCGTCAAAGACGGCGACCGAGCGGGGCCACTGAAGCTCCGGCGTCGGCTCGTCATCGAGCTGGGTCCACCAGCCGGGACCCGCAGTCGCCTGCGCATAGCCAATCTCGGAGAGTGGAGCGGGCGTGGCCAACCTCGACCTCCGATCAGAATCCGGCCGTGGCCAGGTCGTTGGTCTCGGACGCCACGCCGAGCGGGACGTCGGCGTTCACGGGCGGGGGCGGCTTCGGCTTCTCCGGCGGCACCACGGAAAGGCCCCAGAACGCACCAGTCGCGCCGACCAGGGTCGTGATGTCGACGTCCGACCGGCGCCGGGACCACGCCCACAGCCCGTCGCCGATGTCGCGCCGGGCCGCGCTGCGGATGGCGCGGGCGAGCACCGGGTCGCCAAGGTGGCGCAGACCGTGGTTCTCCACCGCGGCCGAGAACGCCTCGCAGGCCTGGCCCAGATCGCGCGTCGACATCTGTCGGGGCTCGATCTTGGCGGTGATCAGGTCCGGCAGTAGGGCGCCAGCCGGGCCGCCCGGGTCGATGACCCAGTCGAGCGGCCGGTGCTTGAGCAGCTGCACCGCGCGGCCGGGAAGCCAAGCGGTGCCGGGGCGGTGGTCGACCACCTCGAGGTGGATCAACCCGTCTGGCCGGAGCATGGCCGCAACGATCGCCGCGGACTTCGACTTCGGCGCGGCGTCGATCATGAAAACCGGCCGTGAGATCGGGGCCGACGCCACGTCCGCGCACAGGCCCCAGGCCTCCAGCGGCAGACCCGCCTCGTCCTCCGGGTCGTCCCACCAGACCATGAACTCGCGGCCGAACTCCTCCGGCGGCATGGACTGGCGCATCGACCGGACCGTCTCCACGGTGACCCGCCCGTGGAGCGCCGGCATGATGCGGCCCCAGCGCTCCTCGTCGTCGAACGCGCAGCCCCGAGCCGTCTTCGCATGGTCGCAGTCCGAATCGCGGCAGCCCTTGTGCGCGTCCAGGTCGCCGTACTCGACGTACACCTGCCGCGGCGACAGAGCAGCGCGGCCGCGATCCTTCGCCTCGTGCAGGACCAGCGAGTCTGCCTTGCCGGCCGACGAGGCCTTGACCACCTGGGGGTCGGGCACGGCGGCGAGGGTCGGCAGCAGCGCGCCCATGTGCGTGGGCTGCAGCGCGAACGCCTCGTCGAGCACGATCTTGTTGCCGGTCAGGCCACGGCCGGACGACTTCGTGCGGGCCTTGTACTTCACCCGCTGGCCATTCGTCAGCTCGATGGCCCAGCGGCCGTTGCCCTCGCTGATACCGGGCCGCTCGCCGCGGCTCGGGGCCAGGCGCTTCGACAGGGACGGCGCCGACTCAATGAGATCCGCCAGCTCGCGGAAGGCCTCGGCCGTCGTGTCGAGCTCGTGCGCCGAGTGAACGATCAGCCGTTCCTCGGTCACGAAAAGCCAGCCGAGCTCCATCTGCTTGATCACGCCGGTCTTGAACTGCTGCCTCGGACCGATAATGTCGATCTCGAAAGCCGCGGACTTGCCGTCGGGGCCGATCGCGAACGTCAGGTCGAGGATTAGCTCCTGGACCGGGTCCGGCGGGAAGCCTGCGAGCGCGCAGATGTCGGCGACCTCGGGCCCGTACGTCTCGACGTAGTCCGGGTGGCTCAGCCAGGTCGGATCAACGCGCCGTCGCGCGAGCACGCTTCTCCTCGCGACGCTTGCCGACCTGATCGACAGGATCGGCCTGCTTCTCGGCGGCACCCAGCGCGGACATTAGGCGCGAGTGCTCCTTGCTCAGGGTTGCCAGCGCCGAGCCGGTCTCCGTGCCAGCCGACATGCGGCGCGCCACAATCAGCACCTGCAGCCCGAGCATCGTGTCCACCTGGCCCAGCCGGTCCAACTCGCGCCGGGTGGCGACCTCGAAGTCTGAACCGGCCGGCGCGGCCGGAACGCGGTCGTCGGCCGTGGCTGGCTGAGGTGCGACTTCCTGCTGAGGCGCACGACTGGCCCGCTTCCGGCACGCCGGCGAGTGGAACCTGGCGGTCGAACGCTGCGCCTGGAACACCACGCCACAGGGGCACTTGACGTCCATAGAAGCCCCCTTACCGTGACCGCGATCGGCCGGGGAGAGAAACTCTGACTGGCGCGGGGGTCATCTGGTCGGCGGTCTCAGATTTTTCTGAGGCCGCCTCACCAGGCACGCGAGTGCCGAATCGCGCCGCGCTGAGCGTTCGTCACAGCAGCGCCGCGCCGTCCGCCTTCCGCGCGGTTGCAACGGGGGTGCTCCGGACCGGTCCATGCCGTGCGGTCGGGCGTGTGGCCGAGATCCCAGTCGCCACCTGGTGCGATCCATCGGCTGTCCTCGACGCAGTCAACAGCGTGGCAATCAACGAACCCGGCCTTGACCTTCGGCACCCAGCGCTCGCGCTCGGCCTGGTGGTCGGCGCCGTAGCCGCGGGAGGTGGTACTTGCCTTGGCCACGCCTGCCTCCGAACATGCAGACGCCCACCGCGCCGAGCTGGCGGGTGGGCGTGTGGGGGGCGGGTCAGCGAGGCAGGCGGAAGAGGAAGTAGCCCTCGGGTTTGCCCTGCTTGTCGTTACCGAAGGACATGTCGTGCATAACCCAGCCTGCATCCTCGACGGCTTCGATCTGCTCGGCGAAGCCGGCGAGGCTGCCGGAGAGCTGCTGCTGGGTCATGCCAACGTTGATTCTCACGACGTGCACGCGCCGGCCGTCCTCGATGGCCTTACGGGCTTCCTTCGCGAGGGCTTCGGCCTTGGCGTCTTTGATCCATCCCATGCTCGGCACTGTACGAGACACATAGTTTCGCGGACCATCCGCCGACTGGCCGCGGGAAGGTGCGCCATCGACAGTTCGCGAAAGGACTAATACCCCGCCTGAAGAGCCGCGTTTTTCGGCCGATGGGACACAATGGCTAACGCACGGGGCCAGTTCAAAGGCCAGAAGAAACGCCGCGTTCGGCGTAAGGAACATGGACGGCCCGCGTTGGCGCGCGAGCCGTCCTGGTTGCTGCACCGCAGTCATCACGTCGGGCAGACATGCGAGAGGAACAGCGATGGGAACGTTACCGGAAGAAGACTATCCAGTATCCGTCCAGGGCAGAACGTCCACCCGGAAGGGCGGACACGGGCAGCAGAGGTCCGTGAGAACTAACCGGCATAGCGCCAAGGATGTGCTCGTAGCTGGTGGAGGCTTTCTTGGGGTGATCTCGGGGGCGCTACTTGGTGCGGGCCAGGCGGGCATCAATGACGGCACAACCAGATGGGGGCTTGCAGCCCTTGTTTGGGTTGCAACTGTCGTCCTGCTCATCGCATACCTCAGCGGCCGCGACTGACGGGAAGTTAAGCGTGGCCGGGTCGACACTTCTCACGTCGACCCGGCCGCACTGTTCCCCCTCGACCCCCGAGCGGTGAGTGGCGCCGGCGGGAGTTGAATCCGCGGCCTCCTGGTTATGAGCCAGGCGAGTTACCGAGCTGCTCTACGGCGCGCCGGATACGACGAAGCCCCGCTGGCGGGGAGGCTCAGCGGGGCTTCGTCGTACGTGTGCTCATCGGACATTGATCCAACGATGACATTTAGGGTGTCTCATCGGCGAATCTTCGTCAAGCGGCCATGCGGCGTGTCACAGGATTTCGTACGGCTGCTGCGGCCTGGACGTCGAGGGCATCGCCGACGCGGTACGTCGGCCGGTCGGCCCTGGTGCCCTTCGCGACGAGCTGGCCGCTGGCGATCCACCGGTACAAAGACGAGCGGCCGACGGTCAGGCCGCCGCGTGCGAAGATGTCCCGCAGCTCGTCGGTGGTCACGAGCACGTCCTGCAGCGCATCCAGCATCCAGGCGCGGGCGACAGAGTAGTCGTGCTCGGTCCCGCATCCCCGGCATCGGCCGTACGCCGCGTCGCGTGGTGCGGTCACGTCCTCCATGCAGGTGCCGCCGTCGACCAGCTCGGCACCACACGGACCGAGGTACACGCGCTCGGCCGGCCGATCGACGATCCGGGACGCGACGCGGGCAAGGGGTAGCAGGGCGTCGTGGTACTCCCTCCAGAACGCCCGACCTCGGGCCCGAGCCGCACCGACAGCCAGGTAGTGGGCCAGGGTGCTACCGGTGATCACCTCGGGTAACGGCGCGCCGGTCTCGTCGAGAATGACGCGAGCCCAGGTCACCAACTCGCCTTGGATGGCACGGCCGCGGTCGCTGGCGTCTAGGCGGTACGGCAGCGCGGCCTCCGCGCCGTCCGGACGGGGGCCGTCGCCAGCGCTGATGCGGTCAAGCTTGGCCAGGGTGATGCTGATTTCGGGGATCAGCAGAGCGAGCTGGCGCAGCGCGTCGGCGACCCGCTGACCGCAGATCGGGCAGCCGAACTCGTTTCCTGTCACCGGCCGCGTGCAGGTGGTGCAGTTGATCAACGCGCATCCTTCGGGACGTCGGCCGACGGATGGCGGCCGGTGATTGGGTCGTCGGTGGCGAGCGGGTTACCCACGGTCGGCCCCCAGCCGGTTGCCATGGCCCGCCTGAAGCAGCAGGCGGGCGAACGTCTCGCCGGTCATGGTGACGTAGCCCTCAGCCGGCGAGGCCTTGCCCGCGCGGTGGTGCCAGACCACCCCGAAGTCGGCTCCGTCGTTGGCCGTTTCGAGCGCCGCCTCGTCGACCCAGGACGCGAGGGTCATCGCCCGGCAGTTCTTTGCCTCGATGACGACACCGGGGATGCCGGCAATGTCGCCGCGGTCCTGGGTGCCATAGAGCGCCCGGCGCTCGACGTGCGGGAAGCCGTTCTCGGCGAGGTAGCCCACGATCCTGGTCTCCCAGGCCGTGCCCTTGGCCTTGCTGGCGCTCATCGGGCAGCTGCCGATCCGAGCTGCATCAGAGTCGCCTGGAGCCGCTCGCCGTCGCTGCGCCGGAAGGTCCGGAACTCGTCGGCGTGGTCAACGTCGCACGTGCAGTCGTCGCCGTCGCAACACACCGCGACGGGCGCCGGGACGAGCAGGACGTGCCCGCCGATGCACTGCACACTCCACTCGCTAACGTTGGCCTCGGTCGACGCAATCGGGCCAAGGTCATCGTCGTAGAGGCTGGCGCCGAGCTCCATGCGCAGGAACATCGGCTCGCCGCAGTCCGGCAACGGACAGGCCAGCTCCTTGAAGGTTTTGGTCATCGGGATCCCCCTGGTGCGGGCAGCAGGCTCAGCTGCTGCGGTTGTGGCGGGCATCGGTGCTCGGCGAGCACCGGGCTGGCGAGTGCCGGATCCGTGCGGCGAATGGCATCGCGCTGGACGAGTCCGGTGCGCCGCAGGGTGAAGGTCTGGATGCCAGCGGCGGCCGCAGCAGCCTCCTGGGTGCCAGAGATCGGCACGACATCGACTCGGGCAGCGATTCCCTCTGCCAGGCCGTAGAGGATCGACCGGCGACATCGGGGGCACGTCTGGACGTACGGCGCGGTGGTTTCCAGGTGGACGAACCCGCGGACGGGCTTCATCGGACGCTCCGGAGGGCCGCCGGGTTTGCTGCGGGTTTGGATTCCGGGACTCCGACGCAAACCCGGGGCCAAACCCGGCGCTCGTTTTCACAGGCCAGAAGGGGTGCCGGTCGGGTCACCGGGTTTACCGGGTTTGAGTCCGAGGCTTTACGCGCGTGTGTACGTACGCGAGACGACGCACCTGAGGACACCTCTACGAAACCTTCTACACGCACACGCGTAAGAACTGCATTCCAAACCCGGTAAACCCGGTGACCCTGTGTGTAGGTGTAGTGAGCTGCGAAAATGTCCACCGGGTTTGGCGCCGGGTTTGACTCGGCGCCGGATTTACAAACCCGGTGCAAACCCGGTGACGGCTGAATGGCGGCCGGGTTCATCCCTGCTCGCCTTCGTGGTGCTCGACCCAATACACCTGGCAGTTGAGACTCCTGCTGTGCTCCGCGTGCAGGACGTACTCGCCGTGGAACCGGCCGACCTGTCCCCGCAGGTACCGCCCGAGCCCCTTCGCCGTGGGCAGCACGCCCTCCTCGTCGGACAGGAACCGCCCGTCCCAGCGATCGGTAGAGATAGCGTCGGCCCATTCGACGTCGGCCGACTGCCGGACTTCGCGGGCAACCTTGTGTGCGCTGCCGAACAGGTCGTGCCAGCGCTCCAGGAAGACCGCCCACTCGTTGTCTTCCTCGTCGAGCTCGCGGACCTCGTTGGCATTGTCGAGGAACCCGGGGATGCCGTGGTGGCTCAGCAAGCCGCCGGTGGCCGACGCCCAGATGGTGAACTGGCGCATGGTGTGCTTGTCGCGCGGGGCCCCGGCAGCGATCCAGTCCATGACCAGAACGAGCAGGTTCCAGAGCAGCTCGACGCGGTTGGCCGGGTCCTTCACCCATTGGTCAAGGTGCGGGATGCCGAACCGGTCGTTGTCGCGCAGTTCGGGCCGCGGCATCTTCGGGTCCAGCCGCACGAGCACCGTCCGGGTGGCCATGTCGCCGCCGAGCCTCAGGTTGTTGCCGGTGGCGAGCCAGAGCCGGTCGTTGGGCGCCGTGAACGTGCGGTTGGTCCCCAGGATCCGGTCGGACCACGTCGGGGTCGTCATGAGCATCGCCAGGGTCGGAGAATCGATCTGGCTGCCCTCTTTGACGTTGTCGTAGACGATCGTCGCAGCCGGCTGGTCGAGCAGACCGGTGATGGCCTTGCGGAGCTCGTTCTCGTTCTTGTTCCAGGGCTGGATCTTCTGCCCGTACAGCAGGCCAATGCCCTCGCTCAGGATCGTCTTGCCGGACGACTGCGTGGTGGCGCTGATCAGGCCGAACGGCGTCAACGTGCGCAGGTACGGCCGCAGGATCTGCGCGAGGAGCAGACCGATGTAATTGGCCCGGTCGGCTTCGGAAACCCATGGGAAGTCGCCGAGGAACTTGGCGATCAGGAAATGCTTCGCCTCGGCGACCTGCTCGGCGCTCGGCCGGGCCGGAACGTGAGGCAGGTCGACCTTGGACGCTAGGTAGAGGCCCGTGGCCGGGTCGTAGCCGGAGTCCTGCAGCAGGGTGCCGTCGGGTCGCAGGACGGGCGATCCGACGATGCCGTGCAGCTCGGGCACCGTGGGCCAGTGCCGCCGGGTGAGCACGGAGGAGAAGACCCGCTGGGTCGGCACGGTCTCCTCGACGAAGCTGCCGCGCAGCTTCGTGTACTTCTGCTCCCACAAGAACGTGTGCTCAGCGAATAGGCGGGCGAGGGCGTCCGGCTCGATCGTGCTAGCGATGACGGGCAGCGGCGGCCGATTCTCCGGGCCAAGCCCGGCCATGCTGACGTCGCCAGACACCTGCGTGATGAGCCGCAGCTCGCCGTTGGTGACGTAGATGTCCGGCAGGGCGCCCTGGTCGATGACATTCCCGAGGTCGCGGATGGCCTTGGCATCGTTCTCGATTTCGATGCGCAGCTTCTCGTCGGCCGGCGACTGCTCGAGCTCGCGGGCCGCGGTCCCCTCAACCGGCGGCTGCGGCGTGGCGGCCGGGCCCGGGGCGGCAGGCACGGCTGCTGACTTCGACCGGATCGGCGCGGGCCGCTGCTCGCCGAAGCCGCTCCGGCGAAGCTCGCGCGCTGCCGCCTTCGAGTCGCCGCCGTGGTGCAGAACCGAGTACGCCTGAAACTTGGTGATGCTGACCTCGGTGTCGAACTCCGTAGAGCTGGAGAAGACGTAGAGCCGGTCCCGTGCGGCATCCCTGCCAGTGGTGGCCGAGATGCCCGGGTCCTCCTTGCCGGGCCGCCGCCAGTACGTGGTGCTGCCCTGCGTGAAGGCAACCTTCCACCCGGCGCCGCCGAGCAGCAGCTCGTCGTCCCAGGGCGTCTTGGACTCGAAGTCGTCACCGGGCCGAACGCCGTCGCCGACGACCGTCAGCGGCCGGGTGGGCGTCGGGGCGGCTTCACGAACAGGCATCTGGTCGAGGCATCGGAACAGCCGGTGCAGCTGCTCGCGCTCAACCAGCGTGATGGTCGGCACCCGGCCGATGACACCGTGCACCAGCTCCCACGGGCGCCCACTCGGATGCGTCGGGCCGCCGGACGGCGCGATGACGACGAAGCCGCCCTCCCCCCGGGTCTCGGCCAGGACGCGCGGGAAGACCCGGCCAGCGTTCTTGGCGAGGATCTGGCGCTCGTTGTCGGTCAGCTCGTCGGCCCGGGCCGGCCGGTTGGCGAGCTTGGTGTTGCCGGGAACCTGGCCCCCGTCGATCCGGTAGAGGAAGTGCAGGCCGCCGGACGGCGAGCGTTCGGCGTAGCCGTCAGGTCCGGCGATGCGCAGCCACAGCTCGCTGAGGCCGGACTCATCGATCAGCTCCTGCAGCTGCTTGAGTGCGCCCTCGTCAACGGCGCGTCCTTCGAGCTCGAGGAGTTCGAGGCCGCCGGAAATCGCGCCGCAGAGCAGGCCCAGCCCGGGCCGCCCGCCGCGGTACCAGGCGTCGACCTGGTCGCGGGTAGGCAATTCCGTCTGGTACGCCCGCCAGCTGGCGACGTCGGGTGCCTTGCTGCCGTCGATCTTGGCCGGTAGCACGGCGTACCCAGCATCGGCCCAAGCCAGTGCGGCGGTACGGACGTCGATCATGTTTTGGAGCTCCGGCTCGTCAGGTGGTGCGTGAGCGGTGGAAAGTTCTCGGCCGAGAGGGCCGTGCACCTACCCCCGCCAGGGCAGATGCGCGACGCTCAAGGCCGGATCAGAACGGGGGCTCGTCGGTGAACTGGCCGGGCGGCAGCTGCTGGCCGCTCGGCAGGTTTGCGGTGACGGCGCTCATCGGCGCGGCCGGGGCGGCGGATGGCGGCGGGCCCGCGGGCGCGGCAGGGACGCCCGGGGCCGGCGGCTGGTAGCGCGCCTCGTAAATCTTCTTGTCCTTGCCGCGACCCCGGCCGTTCGGCTCGTCGCGCACATAACGCACGTGCAGAACACCGCCGACCTCGAGGCGCTGCGCCCCGGTCGAGCGCACAGCATCCTGGACGGCCTTCTTCATCTGGGTCTTGAGATAGAAGGCCCGGATGCCGTCGTCTTCGTCGCCGGCGGGCTGTGCCTGGACGGGGACGACGATCTGCCACATGGGGTTGCCGTCGTCGTAGAAGCGCAGCTGGCCCGACTCGAAGTCGCGCTGCTGCACAGTCGACGGCGCCTCGATGATCAGCCCGCCGACGACCGTGCCGTACTGGCCGTCGGGGAACTTCGCTCCCTTGTAGCCGCCGGACATCAGTTCGTCAGGCGAAGGCGGCGGCGGGGCGGGCCGCTGCGGCGCAGGGGCGGCCGGAGGCGCGGCCTGCTGCGCGGGCGGCGCCCAGCCCTGCGGCTGTCCGCCCCAGCTCTGCGGCTGCGCGGACTGTCCCCATCCGCCCTGTTGTTGGGCCGGGGGCTGCTGGCCCCAGCCGCCCTGCTGCTGCGGCTGCTGGCCCCACTGGTCGGGGTACGTCATCCTGGTCTTTCCTCTCAGAGAATCCCCGCGCCGAAGGCCTCGGCGCGGCGTTCGGTGGCTGCGACGTCGCCCGCGCAGCTGGCCCAGCCGGACGGCCGGCCCGCCTGACGGAAGCGGCAGAATTTGCAGGCGTCGCTCGACGGCGAGGCCTTGATCGCGGTGATCTGGTCCGGATGATTCGCCAGGTCCAGCTCCGCGACGGCCGTGACGATGTCGTAGTAGCGACCCAGCGCCCAGAGCGCGATCCGCTCGTCGTACGGCTCCGTCCACTCGTTCGAGTCGTCGTACTGCCACGACCGGGCGAGCAGCACCAGGCGGACGAAGCGCACCGGGCGGCCCTTGTTCGCGTGGCCCAGGCCGTAGAGGTGCGCCTGCACGCGGTACTCCTGGCTGACCTGCTCCCTCGGCGGCTTGCCCATCCGCTTCGCGGCCCCGAGCTTCTTCAGCGCCGTGTTCCCGACGTGCTTCCAGTCGACGACCATGTCGTGATCGATGTCGAAGGCGTCGCCGTTGCCCGCAACCTCGGGCAGGTCGATGCCGCCGTCAGCACCCGGCGCCGCCTCGGAGACGGTGAGCCTGTCCTCGGCTAGCCAGCGTTCGCGGCCAAGCTGGGCGTTCCAGAAGGCGACGACGTCCTCCATGGACGCGTGGACCGCAGTGCCCTGGAATGGCGCCCAGGTCGGCTCGGTCACCGGCGCCTGCGGGGCCCCGGCGAGTTTGCGGGCGATCTGCTGCGCGCACGGCGTGCCCAGCTCGCTCGGACCGAGCGCCTTCTGCATGGACCGCGGCCGCGATGTCTCGAAGTCCATAAGGACCTGGCGCAGCTCGCCGACGGTGGATGCAGGCTCGGCTGCCCCTCCGGCGAGCGACGCCATAACCTCACTAACACCCATTGTCATGAGCCAACCCTGTCATGAGACGACTTGTCATCCGCAAAGGGGCGACGGTCGATGGCCTCGACCCAGGCGACCGCAACGGCGGCGACCTGAAGCAACTCGGCGCGCAGCCTCACCGGGTCTCGCTCGGCTACCGCTTCGCGGTACTCCTCTTCAAGCACAAAGCGCCAGGTCAGCAGGCCTCGCTGGGCGGCGTCTTTGCAGAGCGTGCGTGCGCTGTCCGCCATGGCTCGTGATGTCGGCTGGCCGGTGCCGTCGAGGTGGTTCTGCTGCCCGAACTTGGCGTCCTGCCGGGCGCGTTCGTCAGCGACCTCATAGAGAACAGCGTCGGTGCGCCAGTCGTACGGCTGGGTGATGTTCATGCGGCCTTCCTCGAGGGGAGCGGGAGGACGAGAGCGAGCTCCGGTACCGCTGCGGGCGCCGGGCTCACGGGAACTTCGCAGCCGGGATGGCGGTCAAAGCCGCCGGCGGCGGCAGCGGGGTGCATCGCGGTGCCGCACCGAGCTGCGCAGGCGAGCAGACGAATACGCTTCTTCACGCGGCTACCACCAGCGCGTCGAAGAGCGTCATTGACGGACGGGCGCGGTTCCAGACGACCTGAGCCAGAAGTTCGCACCGCCGCTCGATGTTCGCCTTTCGTCGCTCGCGCGCCTGCCGCTCGTCGTCCGGCTCGCGCTGACCGGTCGTCAATTCCCGGCTCCAGGCAGCAATGCCCGCACCGGCCGCCTCTTTGCGTTGAGCAAGAGCGGTCCGGATCTCGTCGACCAGAGTCGGGGCGAAGCGGCCCGGGTCGCCGACGAGCTTCACGATGTCGGCTTGGCGGATGGTGAGAATCTCGGTGCCCCGTGAGCCGTGAAGGGTGAAGACCCGCCGGGTGACGGCATACATGCGCCACCGCTTGCCGTCGCTGAGGGTGCCGCCCCGGTCGTCCGTGTCGACGATGACTCCGCGGTCCCAAGCCGATGCGATGTGGACGGCATGCCAGGCCTGTTGGACGCCAGCGGCCCAGATGACGTGCTGATCGACCAGGCCCGGGGCACAGCCGAGCAGGATGTCCTGAGCTTCAGAGAACGGGCGCGCGCGGAGGACATTCATGACATACCGCCTGCCGCGTCTGCCAAGGCGGCGAGCTGCTCGGCGATCTCCTCGCCAACGCGGCGGTACCGCTCGACGAGCGCGGCCAGCCGCACGTTCTCCTCGTGCAGAACGTCGTATTCGGTCTTGATGCCGGAGGCGGAGACTTCGAGCATGCCGTTCGCGGCGTGAAGCTCGACGTCGAGCCGCTTGACCGCGGAGATCAGCGCAGGCACGTCCCGGTTGAAGTGCTCGCGGACGTCGAGCGGCAGGGAGCCTTCGAAGTTCGCGACCAGGCCGGTGTAAGCCAGCTCAGCGCGTTCGAGGATCTCGCCCAGATCCAAATTGTGACTCATCGCTGACCCGCCTTCTCGAAGGCGCGGATGTCGCGGCGAAGCTGGACGACGGCCCGGCGGGACGCACGGCTGCGGCGCAAACGGCCGATCAGCGAGGCGGCGCCATGGATCGCGGGGATGGAGCAGAGCAGCAGCGCCCAGATGGCGAGGATGATGCCGAAGATCTGCATCAGGCACCGGCCTTTGCGGCGAGCTGCGCCTCAAGTTCGGCCACGCGGGCCCGCAGCACGTCCGGGTTTTCCTCGGCGGGCGCCGGGATGTCGGCGTCGATCTTCAGCTGGATGCCAGCGGTCTCGTGCTCTACACAGTGGTCCCAGTAGCCGGCCGTCCCCTTCTTCGGCTCACCGGCCTTGCCGATCAAGAGGGTGCCGAGCTGGTCGACCGCGGAGACGGCGTCGGCGGTGAGCTTGCGGTGGGAGCCGCCCATGCCGAATGACAGCCAGGTCCAGACGGGCATCTTGCCGGTGTAGACGGCGAGCTTGTCGGCCAGCTCGTGAAAGGCGGCAGCCATCTCCGTGCTGCGGTTGAAGTCGCCCTGGTTGGCCTCGGCCATGTTCAGGCCGGCCGCCATCGCCTGGGCCAGCTTGAGCCGGATCTCGACGTGGTCGGTCTCGCCCTGCTCGTCGACGACGTCCAGGGTCTCCTCGTGAGCGACGTCCTCGGTGAAGCGGCTGGCTGGCATCCGGTACAGGACCGCGATGCTGTCCTGCGTCGGCGCAGCGCTGTCACGGACGATGCTGATGGTCACCTGGGTCTCGGGGCCGTACTCGTCGAGCGCAGCCTTGGCGCTGTCGACGACGTAGCGGTCCTCGTCGGTGAGCAAGGCCAGCCAGGGGCCGAGCCGGTTCGGGTTCTGCATGGGATACTCCTTCGGTCTGGCGGTCCCGGTGCTGGCAAGCGAAATCGGGGCCGCTTGGCTTTTTGGCTGTTCAGGCAACCTTTGTGGACGCCTTACGACGCGGCATCTGCCGACGAGCGGCGGCCTCGCGCATGCGGTCCAGCGACGATGGCGCCAAGTCGGGGGTCTTGGCCTTCACGGCCCGCGCAGCGAGGAATGCCTCCAGCTGCGGGCGGGTGAAGTAGAGGCTCCCGAAGAGCCTGGTGTGCTCGAACTTCAGGTCGTAGGCGGCGTTTTTAAGGCTGGCGAGGTTGAGCCGATACCGCACGGCCAAGTCCTCGAACAGGAAGAGTTCGGGCAGGTCGGAAGCGGTGCCCATGTCTCCGTCCTTTTGGTCGGGGCCGGCCGCCTTGGTGCGAATGAAGGCGGCGAGATCGGCCCTGCGGATGCGGAGGCTGCGCGGCCCCGAAGACGGGGCGGTCTTGATGTCCCCGGCCTGGACGGCTCGATTGACGGTCGAACGCGAGACTCCGAGGTGTTCGGCGATTCCCGGGACCGTTAACAGGACATCAGCAGACACGTCGGCCTCTCCTCCATGTCGGGTGTTGTCGGTTGTTGCTGTTCAGTGTTGCGCTTAGCAACCTACAACAACCGACAACAGGTGACAACACCCGACACCGCGTGACGGATTTGTGCCAACGAGCGAGCAGCGCCTGTCGCTGGAATCCGGCTACGTGCTACAACAACCAACATGGGTGAGAGGCGGCGCGGCGTCGCATACAGGTTGTGGCTAGAGGTCGAGAAGCGTCGTGCCGCACAGCAGATGAGCAAAGTTGACCTGGCTAAATTCACAGGTCTAAATAGGACAACGATCGACGGTCTGGAGACCTCTAGGCGCAGACCATCATCGAGGGTGGTGCATGCCTATGCGGATCTTTTCGGCATCCCACGCGACGAGGCTGAGGAACTTGCCGGCATCGTGCCACCGCAGCAGGACATGGATGTCCGCTCGGCAATCTCAGAGTCCACGGTCTACACCGACGCCCAGAAAAAGATCCTTCTCAGCGTCATCGAGGAGTTTGAGCAGGCCAGCGCGCAGCGGATAGAACAAGTGTTCGAAAACACGGAAGAATCCGCTCGGTAAGGGCTTGATCCACTGAGGGTGGTCCCGATACCGTCGGCGCGCGTCGATACGACGCGGTTACGACGGGGAGGACCGCACCTTGTACAAGCCGCTCATCTGGATCGCCGTCACCGCCTGGGGCGCAGTCACCGCAGTTTTAGCGGGCGAAATGGTCCAGAACAACCGCGAGCACCTCTTTGTGTACCTGGTGACTGTCGCCGCGACGCTGACCGGCCTAGCCGCTCTCCACCGCCTCGAATCCACCGTCATCGCACCCGTCCGCGAGGCGTTCATGCACGGCTACCAGTGGGCCGTACAGCAGTACACGCAGATGTCGAAAGCGGCGGAACCAGGCACCGACCTTGCCCAGATTCTGCGGCCCCCGGTCGGCGCCTGGACCTCTACGCCGAAAGAGCCGCAACCGGTGGCTGTCGGGGGCGAGGAGCGGGCGAAGTCTCAGCACCGAGCTCGTCGGCCGAGGCCTTGGGAGCGCGAGAACTGACGCGCGGACGACGCGAGGGGGCCGCGGATGTCGCGCGGCCCCGCGCCTTCGCGATAGCCGAGGCCGCGGACTTCTGCCCCGACGGCATCAAGCCGGCGTAGACCTTGTCGGTCACCGAGTTGGTCGCGTGGCCTACGTAGCGCGACACATACGTCGATGCCACATTCGGGTCCTCTAGCATCCAGGCTACGCAGGTATGCCGCAGATCGTGTGGTGTGGGTCGGCGGTGCAGCACCTCAGAGCAGTCGCAGTTCGACACGGCGTCCCGGGGCGCGGCGATGTGCCAGGAACAGCGGTTCCAGCCAGGCTTGAGCTTGTGCCCGCAAGCAGTGCCCTTTTGAGTCAGGCCACCGTTATCCCCGCAGTTGCCGGTCGCGTCGGCAACCTGCTTCCCCTGCGCTTCCGGCGGGTGCCGAGGACAGCGCATCGCATGGACGATGCCCGCGTTCCATCGAATCTCGAACCAGTCGTAATCGAGCCGGCCACCCTTGGGCCCGGTGAAGATCAGATCGTCCGGCGCCCTCCCCTCGCTGAGTTTGAGAAGCAGTTCCCAGAGCGCCCAGTCGATGGTGTTCCTTCTTCGCTGCCTTCCCTTGGTTGCGCCGAGGTACCACTCCCGTTTGCCGTCTGGGCCTTTCCGCAGCTTCCATGCCCGGCGCACCCATAGCTGCGGCTCAGGATTGCGACGGGTCGGGGGGATGAGATCCCGTGGCTGAAACGCTGTTCCCTCGTTGAATCGAACCCCAGAAGCGACAAGAACCTCTACGAAGTCCTGGATGCTGCCAGACACGCTGCCGTGGACCAGCTGGTACTCATCAGGGGTGAGGTAGACGTGGTCCTCGTCGCCCTGGTCGTCGTCGGCAATCTGGTCCCAGACGAAGTCGGTGCCGTCGCAGGGGTTCGTGTCGAGGTACCCGTTCTTCACACCAAAGCGGAAGGTCTGGTTGATAACCGAGTAGTGACGGGTGATCGTCTTGTTACTCAGGCCCGCAGCGCGCATCCCATTGACGAAGCCAGAAACGTCTGCTGGCGCAAAGGGTTTGACCCTCTTACCACCGAAGGCAGGCAGGATCCGGAATCCGAGCATCCCCTGATAACCATCTCGGGTGCGTGGCGAGATGCGGGTCTTCGAGGGGAGCCACAGCTCCGCCAGCTCGGAGAAGGTAATGCCCTCATCCTCGAGGCTCAGGTCGCCCCACAGCATCTGCTCGAGCTCTGAGCGCGTGAGGTTTCCCCTATGAGCATCGACGACACTCGCTACCTTCTCAGCAGTCTCGAGGTCATGGCACTCGATCGGCTGCTTGCGTCCGTGGGAGGGGTGCCCAGGGCGCTTCAGCCGCCAGACGACCCGGACTCCGGAACTACGCTCCTCGATGCTCGCCATGGAGACAATAATAGTTGTCCCCATGGGGACAGTCGACCTTTGTTAGCGCTGGTCATGGCTGGCTGACGGTTGCTGTGCGCAACATTAAAACGGGGCAAAATCACGTATATACAGGTAGGCGCAGGGGTAGCCGATAG
>NZ_BOMN01000148.1 GCF_016862215.1 Winogradskya humida | reverse complement strand
GGGGTGGCTGGCCGGGCAGTACGACAACCCCGCGAACCCCGGGGCCCACCTGACCACGACCGGCCCCGAGATCTGGGACCAGACCGCCGGCAAGGTCACCCACTTCGTCGCCGGCATCGGCACGGGCGGCACGATCAGCGGCGCGGGCACGTTCCTGCGCGACACCGGCGCGGTCACCATCGTCGGCGCCGACCCGGAAAATTCCGTCTACGGCGGCGGCGACGGCAGCCCGTACTACGTGGAGAGCATCGGCCACTATGTCCACCCGGCGACGGAGACGGACGTGTGGCCCCGGTCGTACGATCCCAAGGTCATCGACCGCATCGAACGCGTCACCGACCGCGACTCGATCGCGATGACCCGCAGGCTCGCCCGCGAGGAGGGCATCCTCGTCGGCGCGTCCACCGGCACAGCCGTGGTCGCGGCCCTGCGCGTGGCCCGCGGGCTGGGACCGGAGGCCCTGGCCCACGAGCTCACCCGCCGGCACAAGGTCGCCTTCCTCGCACGCCTGATCGAGGTGGCACAGGAAGTCGGAGCCCGCGACCCCGAGGCCCTCGGGGAGCAACTCGCCCTCCTCTACGACGGCGCCTCCAGCCGCAGCGTCGTCTTCAACTCCCCCACCCCCGGCAACCGCGCCCGCGAGATCGCCGCACTCCTGATCGACGCCCAGCTACAGCGATGACCGGTCAGGGCGCGCCGGCCTGACACTCCGTCAGACCGCCGGGGACTCCATCGCAAAAGCGCCACGCAGGATCTGAGCGAGCGCATCGGACGAGTAGCCCTCGGGACCACTGTCGATCAGGATCAGGTCAGAGATCGAGCTCTGGGCGCGTAACGGCTGGATCAGCAACTGACTACCCGACCCGGCTCAGCGCTGTGAGGGGTGCCATAAACAGGACTATCAGATACCTGTTTACGATACGGTCGAATCCTGCCGAGCATCCAGGAGGAACCCGTGCTCTCCACGTCCAGTACGCCGATCGTCGAGGCGACGCTTCCCGTTGTCGGGGAGCATCTCGAGGAGATCTCCAGCGTTTTCTACGACACGATGCTCGGGGAGAATCCTGAGCTGCTCACGCTGTTCAGCCGGAGCGCGCAGGCGACCGGCGAGCAGAAGTCCGCGCTGGCCGGGGCGGTCGCGGCCTACGCCGCGCATCTGGTCGGTGCCGGCCCGGACGCCGCTGTCTTCGACCACATCGTGGAGCGGATCGCGCAGCGGCACTGCGCGCTGGGGATCCGCCCCGAGCAGTACACAATGGTCGGTCGTTATCTGCTGCGGGCGGTCGGTGCCGTGCTCGGGGATGCCGTCACCCCGGAGATCGCCGCCGCCTGGGACGAGGTCTACTGGCTGTTCGCCGCACGGCTCATCGGCCGCGAGGCACGGCTCTACGGCGAAGCCGGCGTCGACAGCGCGGACCCGTGGCGCGAATACGTCGTCGCGGCTCGCATCGAGGAGGCCGAGGACGTCGTCTCGTTTATCCTCGCCCCCGCAGACGGCGGCCCCGCGCCGGCATTCCGGCCCGGTCAATACGTCACCGTCGCCGTGGCCGATCAGCTGCGGCAATACTCGCTCTCGCAGGCCCCCGCGGCGGGGACGTTGCGCATCACCGTCCGCCGGGTCCGCGGCACCGGCGGCCTGCCCGACGGCGTGGTCTCGGGGCATCTGCACGACCGGGTCCGGGTGGGTGAGCTGTTGCGCCTCAGCCAACCGTACGGTGACCTGGTCCTGAACGACGGCCCGGCCCCGATCGTGCTGATCAGCGCCGGGGTCGGCATCACCCCGATGGCCGCGATCCTCGACCACGTCGCCCGCACCCAGCCCACCCGCGACGTCACCGCCGTGCACGCCGACCGCAGCCCCGGGCGTCACCCGCTGCGCCACGACATGACCGGCCACGGCTCGCGGATGGCCAGCTTCCGTTCGCTCGTCTGGTACGAGGAGCACGCCGGCTCCACAACCGCACACGCCGGGCTCATCGACCCGGACCTGATCCCCCTGCACCCCGACGCCGAGGTCTACCTCTGCGGCCCGGCCCCGTTCATG
This sequence comes from Winogradskya humida, assembly GCF_016862215.1. Taxonomy (GTDB): domain Bacteria; phylum Actinomycetota; class Actinomycetes; order Mycobacteriales; family Micromonosporaceae; genus Actinoplanes; species Actinoplanes humidus. The sequence goes on along the minus strand of NZ_BOMN01000148.1, from coordinate 54,284 downwards.
CAGGCCGTCCGCGCCGCACTGCACCGCCGCGGGCTGTCCGACGAGCGCATCCGCTACGAGGTCTTCGGCTCCGAGCAGTGGCGCGGCACCCCGGCGCTGGTGCCCTGAGCCCGTGGCCGCCCATTGTCTGCCACACTTCCGGCCCGCCTCGCACTCACCGGCTCGCGCCATTGAGCGGACCAGCGATCTCAGCGCCGATCCGAACGAGGGCTGAAATGCCGGGCACCTCACTGAACAGGCGTAGGGTCACCGCAGGACGCCGTACGTTACCGACCCGGTTCAGGGAGGTTCGATCATGTCCAAGGACTCGACGAGCAAGGCGAACGTCAAGAAAAAGGGCAAGACGATCAAGGAAAAGCAGACGGCGAAGCGCGAGAAGCGCAACGAATCGAACGGCCACGCCTCGACCATCCCGCCCACGGGGCGCTGAACCCCGGGCCACCGCTGCGGCGGCGAGCAGGTCCTTGAGCCATGGCCGGACTGCCTGCAAGACGGCAACGGTACGCACTCGGCCGGGGGCCAGGACGCGAACGGTCCCCGGCCGAGCGGTGCGATCTCAGTGCCGGGTCGTGAACGGCTGGATGACGAGCTTGCCGTCCACCGCCTTGGGCCAGGTCTGGTAGCCGTGGGAGTACAGCGCCTGACCGACCCAGCGGTAGTCGTTGCGGACCGGGTTCTCCGGGGTGTAAGCCACGAAGTTGGCGGCGTCGTCGATGCTGCCGGTGCCGTCGTAGCGGGCGACCGCCGGGTAGGGGAACACCGGACGGGTGCGGGTGACCGCGCCCCCGGCGATGTTCGAGGCGACGATCCTGGTGGGCTTCCGGCCGCTCTCCGTCCACGCCATCACCGGGGTGAGGATGTCGAACGTGTTCGGGCCCTCGCCGCCGCCGCAGTGCGCGACGCCGGGGAAGAGGTAGAGCTTGGCGAAGCGGTCGACGGTCGCCGCGCCCATCGTCGTCCGCATCGTGTCGTAGTAGTCCATCGTGCCCTGGGGCGAGATGTGCTGGTCGTTCCAGCCGTGCCAGAGCAGTAGTTTGCCGCCGGCGCGCTGGAACGCGCTCAGGTCGGGGTCGATCGCCGCCATGTACGTCGTCGACGGCAGCATCGTCTTCCAGAACGAGGCGACGGTGAACTTCAGGTCAGACAGCTTGTAGTCCGGGTTCGGGTTGTTCGGCTGGGCGAGATAACGCAGGTAGGACAGCGCGAACATCTCACTGCCGACGGTCTGGCCCTGCGCGGCCGGGATGAACAGCGTCCAGTCGAGTTCGGAGCTCCACTCGTGCGCGATCGCCGGTTCGAGGCGGTTGCCGTGCTCGTCGGTGGCGCCGTCGTGCAGTTTGCGGACCACGGTCGCCTCGGCGCTGGTCAGGCAGGTCGCCGAATCCTGGCCGGTCGTGCAGACGATGCTCGCCGGGTTGAAGTGGCACAGCCGCGGGTCGTCGACCAGCCCGTCGCGCAGGCCGTCGATCGTGTCGCAGGCGGCGAGGACGGCCGCGTGGATCAGGGGCAGCTTGTTCGACAGCAGGATGTACTTGCCGTCGGCGTCGAGGTTCGCGTAGACGTTCCAGGCGTGGTGGAAGGTGTTCTGCAGGGCCATGTTGCTGGCCGGGGCGCCGGCCGCGATGCCGTCGAAGTCGTGCGGGTAGCGCTGCGCCTCCATCAGCGCCTCGCGGCCGCCGTCCGAGCAGCCGTCGAAGTACGAGTAGACCGGCTGGCGGCCGTAGAACTTCGTGATGATCGCCTTGGCCACCTGGGACGTCACGTGCACGCCGCGGTAGGCGAAGTCGATCTGCGCCTGTGGGTTCCCGGCCGCCCAGGAGCCGTCGTTCTGACCCTGGTGACCCATGTCGGTGGTCGCGCCCGCGACGGTGCCGTCGGCGATCACCGGGCAGGTGGACGCCTGGGGGTAGTTCAGGTTGGCCATGCCGCAGAGCCCGCCGCAGCCGGCCTGCACGTAACGCTGGGTCCAGCCGTCGATCGGGAGCCGGACCACGATCGTGTTGGCCGGGGCGATCGTGCCGCGGACCTCGCAGTACGGCGCGGCTCCGGTCGTGACCACGGTCGCGGTCTTCAGGGTGACCGGGGCATCGGTGACGCCGCCCAGGTCGAGACCGGTCACGTCCGCGCAGGTCATGACGGGCGGGAGCGCGGGTAGATCGGCCAGGCCGTCGGGGGTGACGCGGGGGCCGGAAGCGAACGCGGCGGTTCCGGTGGCGGCGAGGAGCGCTGTCAGGACAACGGTGAGGAGGAGGGGAGCGGGTCTGTGGCGCATGGCGGGTTACCTTCCGGGAGGAGGAACTACCGGGGTGCCGTGGGTGTGGAACGTGTCGATGGTCTTGAGGCCCCACGCCTGCCCTTTGGCGCGTTCGGCGCGGGTCCAGCTGATCGTTTCCCAGTCCGGTGCCAGGATCAGGCGGGCGCCGGAGTTGCAGAGTTCGATGCGGTTGCCGCCGGGCTCCCAGACGTACAGGAAGAAGGTCTGTTGGATGGCGTGTTTGTGGGGTCCGGTCTCGATGTGGACACCGGCGTCGAGGCAGACGTCCGCGGCGCGCAGGATCTCCTCGCGGGTGTCCGTGGCGAACGCGATGTGGTGCAGCCGCCCGTTCGTTCCCGTCCAGTCCTCGGTGTAGACGAGGTCGTACGTCTTCTGCCCGAGGTTGAACCAGACCGCCTGCGGGCTCCCGTCGTCCTTGACGATCTGCTCGGTGCAGCGCGCCCCGAGCACGTCGGCCAGGAAGGCTGACGTCGCCGGCACGTCGGCGGTGAGGTAGTTGACGTGGTCGAGGCGGCGCACATTCGCTCCCCGTCCCGGATAGGCCGCCGCCTGGTTCTTCAGCGCCGGCCTGTCGGTGTCGTCCGCCTGGTAGCGCTCGGCGTCCCAGTACGCGCCCATCTCGTGGCCGTCCGGGTCGGTGAAGAGCGAGACCTCGCCCAGTCCGTACACATCGGACACCCGCCTGTCGAGACCGGGCAGCCTCTCCAGCGCTTGCGGACCGGAAGCACGCAGATAGGTACGCCCGATGCCCGCCCGTTCGCGCTGCACCAACCGAACAGTCCACGACTGGTAGTCGTCCCACGTGTGCAGATAGACCGACGTGTCGTCGCGGTGCACCTCGCGCAGCGACAGCACGTCGACGAAGAAGTCCCGGGACTCCTCCAGCACCGGCGTGTACAGCTCCACCGGCCCGATGTGCGCGATGTCGCGCGGCCGATCCGGGTCATGGTTCATTCGCTCACCTCTCTGACGCGCGGCCACACCGGGCCGCCGAATAGTTGCGTGCGGTACGGACCGCGGCGCCCGATCAGGCACCACCCGCAGAAAGAGATGGCCGACGTCGGCGTCGGCCCTTCCAAGGCGGCAACGCATCCATGACCATCATTGGGAACCCGTCCCGGCCGGCGAAACGTAAGTCGCTGTCAGCAACTTTGTCAACAATGTTTCGGATGGATCAAATCGTGGCCAGGATTGGCTTCAATTTTGTTGACGATATGTGTAACGTCCGCCACACCGGTTCTCAAGCGCTCGCGCAGGAGGTCCCATGTTCCGACTCAGACGCCTCTCCCTTGCCGCCCTTCCCGTTGTCGCCGCCCTGCTCATCGCCGCCTGCGGCTCCGGATCGTCCGACGACACGGACTCCGGCGGCGGCCCCACCAAGATCAAGGTCGGGGTCATCCCGATCGTCGACGTCGCCCCCCTCTACCTCGGCATCAAGCAGGGCTTCTTCTCCGCCGAAAACCTGGACGTCACCCTCGAGACGGCCCAGGGCGGCGCGGCCATCGTGCCCGGCGTGGTCAGCGAGCAGTACCAGTTCGGGTTCAGCAATACCGTCTCCCTGCTGCTGGCCAGCTCGCAGGGCCTGCCGCTCAAGGTGGTCTCGGCCGGCAACTCCTCGACCGGTGACAAGGCCAAGGACTTCGGCGGCGTCATCGTCAGGGCCGACAGCCCGATCAAGACCGCGGCCGACCTGGCCGGCAAGAAGGTCGCGGTCAACACCCTGAAGAACATCAACACCACCACCGTCAACAAGGTGGTACGCGACGCAGGCGGCGACCCGTCGACGATCACCTACGTGGAGCTGGCCTTCCCCGACATCCCCGCCGCGGTCGCCAAGGGCGACGTGGACGCCGGCCAGGTCGTGGAGCCGTTCCTGACCATCGCGTCCAGCCAGGGCGACCGGGTGGTGGCCGCCAACTTCGCGGGCACCGACCCCAACCTCATGGTCGGCATGTACTTCACCTCCCAGAAGTACGCCACGGAGCACGCCAAGACGGTCACCTCCTTCACCACGGCGATGGCAAAGTCCCTCGAGTACGCGTCGACGCACCTCGACGAGGCGCGGGCGATCCTGTCGACGTACACCAAGCTCGACCCGGCCGTACAGAAATCCCTTGTCCTGCCGAAGTGGCCCGCCGACGTCGACCGCAACTCGGTGCAGGTGCTCAGCGACCTGGCGACCTCCGACGGCCTGATCACCAAGCAGCCGAACCTGGACACCCTGCTGCCGTGACGACCACGACCCCCACGTTGACCGGACCGGCTGAGATCAGGCCGGTCCGGGCGGCCGGGCGCTGGCGGCAGCCGGCGCTGGGCCTGCTCGGCTGTCTGATCGCCGTCGCCGTCGTCGAGGCCCTCCCCCGGCTCGGCGTGGTCGACAGCCGGTTCCTGCCACCGTTCAGCACGATGGCCCGCTCGCTGGGTGGGCAGCTCACCGAGGGCGATTTCTGGACCGGGCTCGGGCAGACCCTCGCGGGCTGGGCGGCCGGGCTGGCCATCGCCATGGTCGCGGGCATCGTTGTCGGCGTGGTGATCGGGAGCGTCCCGTTGCTGCGCGCGGTCACCGCGTCCACGATCGAGTTCCTGCGCCCGATCCCGTCGGTCGCGCTCATCCCACTGGTGGTGCTCATCTACGGCAGCCGGCCGCAGTCGGCGCTGATCCTGGTCGTCTACGCGGCGTTCTGGCAGGTGCTGGTCCAGGTGCTGTACGGCGTCGCCGACGTGGACCCGGTCGTGCGGGACACCGCCCGGTCGTACCGGTTCTCGCGATGGGCGATCATCCGTTCGGTGGTCTGGCCGACCGCGATGCCGTACGTCGTGACCGGGTTCCGGCTGGCCGCGTCGGTGGCGCTGATCCTCGAGGTCACCGCCGAGCTGATCATCGGCGTCCCGGGGCTCGGCAAGTCCATCGGCGTCGCCCAGAGCTCGGGCGCGGTGCCGGAGACGTACGCGCTGGTGCTGGTCGTCGGCCTGCTCGGCGTACTGATCAATGTCTGCACCCGGGCGGTCGAACGACGCGTCCTGCGCTGGCACACCTCGGTCCGGGGGGAAGCATGAAGATCTCCGAGTTTCCGCGGCGGATCCTGATCGCGCTCGGCCTGCCGGTCGTCCTGATCGCCCTCTGGTGGTTCGCGTCGGCCGGCAGCACCAGCTTCTTCTGGCCACCGCTGTCCACCATCGTCCAGGCCTTCCCCGAGACCTGGACCGCCGATCCACTTCTGCACGACGTGCTGCCCAGCGTGGCCCGGTTGCTCGGTGGCTACCTGATCGCCCTGCTCGTCGGGGTGGCCGCGGGCACCGCGATCGGCCGCTCGCGTACGTTGCGGGCGCTCTGCGAACCGGTGCTCGAGTTCTTCCGGGCCGTCCCGCCGCCGGTGCTGGTCCCCGTGATCGCGCTGTTCGCCGGCTACACCGGCTCGACCAGCAAGGTCCTCACGATCGCGCTGGGCTGCCTCTGGCCGATCCTGCTCAACACGGTCGAAGGCGTGCGCTCCCTCGACGAGGTGCTGCTCGACACCGCCCGCTCCTACCGGCTCGGCCGGGTCGCGACGCTGTGGCACGTCGTGCTGCGCGGCTCGAGCCCCCGGATCGCCGCCGGCGCCCGGCAGTCGCTGTCGATCGGCGTGATCCTCATGGTGATCAGCGAGCTGTTCGGCGCGAACCGCGGCCTCGGCGCCTCGATCGTGCAGTTCCAGCGCAGCTTCGCGATCCCCCAGATGTGGACCGGCATCATCCTGCTCGGCCTGCTCGGCGTGGTCCTGTCCGCGCTGTTCCGGCTCGTCGAGAACCGGTCACTGGCCTGGTACCGCGGACAGCGCGACGCCGAACGAGAAAGGTGAGCACCCCATGAGCGACACCATCGCCCTCGACGTGGCCGGGCTGGCCAAGACGTACCGCAGCCCCGGCCGCGACGTCGAAGCGGTCCGTGACCTGACGTTCCAGATCCGGCGTGGTGAGCTGGTCTGCATCGTCGGCCCGTCCGGCGCCGGCAAGACCACCCTGCTGCGCTGCATCGCCGGCCTGCTCGACCTCTCCGGCGGGCAGATCCGGCTGGACGGCACCGCGGTCACCGAACCCCCGGCTGGCATGGCGGTGGTCTTCCAGGAGTACGGCCGCAGCCTCTTCCCCTGGCTGACCGTCCGCGGCAACGTCGAACTGCCGCTCAAGGAGAAGGGCCTCGCCAAGGCGGCCCGCGCGGCCAAGGTCGCCGAGGCCCTGGACGCCGTCGGGCTGCCCGACAGCGCCGACGCCCACCCGTGGCAACTCTCCGGCGGCATGCAGCAGCGGGTCGCGATCGCCCGGGCCATCGCGTACGAGCCCAGCGTCCTGCTCATGGACGAACCGTTCGCCGCCGTCGACGCCCAGACCCGCGCCGACCTGGAGGACCTGGTCCGCACGCTCTGGAAACGGCTCGGCGTCACGGTCCTGTTCGTCACCCACGACATCGACGAGTCGGTCTACCTGGGCCAGCGCGTCCTCGTGCTCTCCAACCGGCCCACCGTCGTGCTCGAGGACGTCCCCGTCGACCTGCCCGACGACCGCGACCAGCTCACCACCCGCTCCTCACCCCAGTTCACCAAGATCCGCACCCACGTGTACGAGCTGGTCCAGTCGGCGAAGCGTGGCGAACGCCCGGAGCCCAGCTGACCAGGACGACGCCGCATACGATGGCAGAACTGCCGCCACAGTGATGAGGAGTACGTCCGGAATGTCGACACCTGGGTCAACCCGCTCATGAGCGACGTCTACACGGCGCTCCGGACAGCCATCCTGCGCGGGGAGTTCGCCCCCCGCCAGCGGCTGATCGAGACCGAGCTGACCGAGCAGTACGCCACGAGCAGGTTCCTGCTCCGCAACGCGCTCACCCGGCTGGAGACCGAGGGCCTGATCGAGCTCCAGCCGAACCGCGGTGCCCGGGTCCGGGAGATCTCGGTGCAGGAGGCCATCGAGATCACCGAGATCCGCCGCGTCGTCGAGGGACTGGTCGCCGCGCGCGCCGCCGAACGCGTCACCGACGACGAGATCGCCTTCCTGCACGACCTGGGCGAGTCGATGAAGGCAGCCGTCCAGGCCACCGACATGCTGCGCTACTCCGAGCTCAACGCCCAGCTGCACGCCACGGTCCGCGCGATCGCCCAGCACGACTCCGCCACCCGCATCATCGAACAGCTCAACGGCCAGATGGTCCGCCACCAGTTCCGCCTCTCCCTGCTCCCGGGCCGCCCCACGGTCTCGATGCCCGAGCACCTCGCCATCATCACCGCGGTCTCCTCCCGCGACCCCGAGGCCGCCGAGCTCGCCATGCGCGCCCACCTGACCAGCGTGCTCGACGCGCTGAAGGATTTCGCGAGCCCATCCCCCGTGCGAGCTACCTGACTTTGCCCACCGCCGGGTGACGCTCCGGAGGCCCGTTCATTCGTAGGTTTCTCTCGATCAATGCCGACGAGAGAGACGATGAGCATGCTTCAGACACAGGCGGGCACCGCGGTCGAGCTTCGTGACGTGGTGCGGGAGTACGGCAGCAGGCAGGCCCGGGTCCGGGCGCTCGACGGGGTCGGGATCGGCTTCGCGCGGGGCACCTGGACGGCGGTGATGGGGCCGTCCGGCTCCGGCAAGTCCACGCTGCTGCACTGCGCGGCCGGTCTCGAGCGGCCCACCAGCGGCCAGGTGCTGCTCGGCGATCGGGATCTCGCCACCGCCTCCGAGCGCGACCTCACCGAGCTGCGGCGCAGGGACATCGGGTTCGTCTTCCAGAGCTTCAACCTCGTCAGCTCGCTGACCGCCGAGCAGAACGTCGCCCTTCCGCTGCGGCTCGCCGGGAGCAAGGTCTCGATGAAAGACGTCCGGGCCATCCTCACCGGCGTCGGGCTCGGCGACCGGCTCCGGCATCGGCCCCGCGAGCTCTCCGGCGGCCAGCAGCAGCGGGTCGCGATCGCCCGCGCCATGATCACGCGGCCCGCGGTTCTGTTCGCCGACGAGCCGACCGGGGCGCTCGACTCGGCCGCCGCGCGTACCGTGCTCGGGCTGTTGCGCTCGATGGTCGACGAGGCGCAGCAGACCATCGTCATGGTCACCCACGACCCGGCGGCTGCTGCCAGCGCGGACTCCGTGGTCTTCCTGCGCGACGGGCGCATCGTCGACCGGCTCGTCCGGCCCTCGGTCCGCGAGGTCGCCGACCGGCTCGCCGCCCTGGAGGCCTGATGTTCACCCTGTCGGTCGCCACGTTCCGGGAACGCTGGCAACTGTTCGTCGGCGCCATCCTCACCGTCACGCTCGGCGTGGCCATCGTCCAGTCGTCGCTGCTGATCGTCGCCTCCGCGGGCGGTTACGGCGAGGCGATCGCGATCCTCGGCCTCGCGCTGGGCGTGTCCGCGTTCCTCGCGGCCTTCATCGTCAGCTCGACGTTCGCGTTCACCATCGCCCAGCGCCGCCGCGACCTCGCCCTGCTGCGCCTCATCGGTGGCAGCCGCGGCCAGATCCGGCGGCTGCTGCTGTCCGAGGCGCTCCTGCTCGGCGTCCTGGGCACGCTCCTCGGCATCCCGGCCGGGCAGATCGTGCTCAGCGCGCAGACGGCACTCCTGGAGAACCTCGGCTTCCTGCCCGGCTCGTTCAGCGCCGCGTGGCACGGCTGGATCCTGTGGGTCTCGCTGGGCCTAGGCATCGGGGTCGCGCAGGCCGGAGTGCTCGCCGCGTCGCGCCGGGCGTCGCGCGTACGCCCATTGGAAGCCCTGCGGGAAACCGGAGCGGGCGCGAAAGTCATGACCGTGTCGCGCTGGATCCTCGGAATTCTGCTGGTCATCGTGGGCCTCACGCTGATGCTGGTCTCGACCGCGGTCAGCAACCCCAACGGCGCGATCCCGCTGTCGATCAACGCCATGGTCGCCCTCGCGCTCGGCCTCAGCGCTCTCAGCCCTGTCATCGTCCCGCTGATCGGCCGGCTCACCGGAACCCTCGCGGGCCGCGGCACGATCGGGCGACTCGCCCGGGCCAACCTCCGCGACGGCGTACGCCGCAACTCCTCCACCGCCGCGCCGCTGCTCATCCTGGTCGCCCTGCTGATCGGCCTGGCCGGCACGTTCGACACCCTCTCCGAAGGAGCCCACCACCAACTGACCGATAATGTACGCGGAGACCTCGTCGCCGCCGGCCCCATCGCCCCCCTGACTCCCGGCGTAGCAACCGCGTCCACGGAGTACGCCCTGACGATCAAGGTCACCTCGGTCAACCAGGGCGACACCGAAACCGACGATTTCCCCGCGCTCGCCATCGACCCCGCCGCCTACCAGCAGGCGCACCAGCTCCCCCTGATCGCCGGTTCCTACGCCGACCTGCACGGACTCACGGTCGCGGCGGCGGGTGGCAAACTCGGCTCGACCGTACGGATCCACGTCGGCGGCCAGGACCTGAACCCACGTGTCGTGGCGGTCCTCCCCCCGGCCCTCAACGGCAGCCCCGAATACCTGCTCCCCCGCGACCTGGTCCCACCGCCCGCCCTCGGCCCCGCGCAGTCCATCGTCCGCCTCCAACCGGGCGCCGACCCCGCAGCCGTCGCCCGATCGCTACCGCAGCCGGTGCTCACGCTCGACGAATGGATCGCGCAGAGCGACAGCGCCCAGGACAGCCTCAACGCCGGCGTCATGAAGGTGGTCATGGGCCTCGCCGCGCTCTACGCCGTCATCGGCGTGGTCAACGCGGTCGTCATCGCCGCCGGGGAACGCCGCCGCGAATTCGCCGTCGCCCGGCTCACCGGCTTCACCCGCAACCAGGTCATCGGCACCGCCCTGCTCGAATCAGCGGTGGTCACCGTCACCGGCCTGCTGCTGGGCTGGCTCTCGGCCATGGCCGCCCTGATCGGCATCAGCGGCGTCGCCGGCACGATGGTCATCCCGTGGGGCGCCTTCTGGCTGACCGCCCTCGGCGCGTTCCTGGTCGTCGGAGCGACCAGCGTCTGGACCAGCCGCTCCGCCACGCGGGCCACACCGATCTCGCTGGCCGGAACCCGCGAATAGCCTGATCGGGGCCGACCGCCGCGTCACGGAGGTCTCCCTGACGACCCCGGGCCGCCACGCCATCGAAGCCGCCGCCGCAGGCCACGTCGAACTTGTCCGCCGCCTCTTCTTCGACGGCCTCTCCCCCGACGCGGTCCGCGGCCTGAGCACCACCCTCGAACTCATCTACGCCAGCGTCCTGGACCGGGGATCCCTCCCCAAGCCCTAGGTGTATTGGTAAGGACCGTTGTTGACGCGGCTGATCGGTGGTTGGCGGTCCGTGGCCAGAACACTTAGGGCACGAAGTTGCGCCGAAACCCGCGATGGCGCAACATCCTGCGCCGTCAGCTGTCAAGGACGGACCAATCACGTCTGGCAAGGAAACGTAGGTTCTGCTGTCAGACACGATTGCCCGGACTTGACTAACAACACCGCATGAAGTTGTCGCATCCCGGTGCCCTGCGCAACATCTGGGCGTGCGACCTTGCGGCCGTTAGCGTCCCCAGCCGGAGAGTCACATCCGGGCCGGCCGGAATGACCAGCCACGGTCCTACGTCCGGAAACAGAACCGCGTCACCTATGTCGCACCAGGCGGCGTCGGGCAGACACTAGGCGCTCGTCAGTTGTGCGCAGAGGGCGTCGAGCGTGTTGGTGGCACGAGCGAGCCCGAGATGGTCGATGTAGTCCCGTGACTCGACGATCACCCCGTCCCGGATCCGGAAGACGATGATGCACGGCGCGGCCCAGTCCCCCTCGCCGCGATAGGTGAACTCGCCAATGACCACTTCAGGGTCGGTGGTGTGATGGACACGCACGTCCTCGACGCGGAAGCCTGCCAGGCCGGCCGACCCCGCTGCGGCGAAGTGCTTGCGGAGCGCTTCGCGGCTGGGAAGCGGGGTGTCGCCGAGCGGGGCCATCGGGTGCCGCACATCGGTGTCCTCGGCATAGAAGCCGGCCAGCCTGTCGACCTGATCGCGGTCACCGTTCTGCAGCCGGCAGGCGCCGTCGAGCATGGCTCGGAACGTTTCTTTGGGGGTTCGCATGATGGATGCCCTTCTAAGCGAAGTCTTCACTCCGGATAATACGGAGTCCGGACTCCGGAAAACAAGCCCGTCAGCCTGTGATCGCTCTGGCGAGCCGATCCGGCAGGGACGCTATTGCCCTCAGGTCCGCCGGGGAGAGCTCGCAGTCGATCAGGCGGACCTCTCGCAGGAACGGCAATCTCTTCAGCGATTCGATGTGGACGACCTTCGCGGCATTCATCACCCACAACGTGGTGAGTGCGGGACCGGTGAAGGCGGCGAGATCGATTTCCGGGTGCGGCGGTGTCGGCTTGGCGGCCAGGAGTTTGACCTCGGACAGCGCCGGCAAGCCCTCCAGCGGACCGGTGTCCGAGAGGGAATAGTTGACCAATTCCAGTGACTCGAGAGACGCGCAGGACTGGATGCCGTCGAGGGAGCCGGATTGGCGGCGGCCCTCCAGCTGGAGACTTTATAGGGCGGGAGCGCCGTCGAGAAAGCTGAGGTCGATGCCCTTCCAGCGGCCGATCCGCAGCCGGGAGAGACGCGGCCACCGCGGGGCGATTATCAGGCCCGGCCGGTCCACCAGGCAGAGGCTTGTCAGGTGCGGCTGGGATACATCCGGGCCCGGGAGCTTGGAGCCGGTGATCAGCGTCAGGTCTAACCATCCGCCAGAAACTTTTCGGGCGCCCAGGGTCCGTCCATGTGACTGTGCCAGTGCATGACCCGGTAATCGGGCATCAGCTGGGAAGGAGTTCGACGTAGCCGTCGGTGCCGTGGACGCGGATGCGGCGGCCGTCCTCGATGAGCTGGGTGGCGTGGGCGACGCCGACGACGGCGGGGAGGCCGTATTCGCGGGCGATGACGGCGCCGTGGGTCATCAGGCCGCCGACTTCGGTGACCAGGGCGGTGATGCCGACGAAGAGGGGGGACCAGCTGGGGTCCGTGTAGGTCGTGATCAGGATGTCGCCCGGGGCGAGGTCGGCGTGGGCGAGGTCGAGGATGACGCGGGCGCGGCCCTCGACGGTGCCGGCGGAGACCGCGAGGCCGATCAGGGCGCCGGGTGGGACGTCGTCGCGGCGGTAGGCGCCGTTCAGGGCTTCGCCGTCCGAGGTGATGACCCGGGGCGGGGTCAGGGACCGGTGGGCGCGGAAGTCGGCTTTGCGGTGGGCGATCAGCGTGGGATCGGCGTGCTGTGTGCGTACGGTGGCATGGAGCTCTTGGAATGTGAGGTAGAAGATGTCCTCGCGGTCGGGGAGCACGCCGGCGCGGACGAGGCGGCCGGCCTCGGCGAGGAGGGCCTGCTTGTAGACGAAGGTGCGGCTGACGATGGCGTACTTCGGGTATTCGCGGTAGCCGATGAAAGTGCGTACCCGGTCGATCATGCGCTTGGTCTCGGCGGCCTTGTTCTCGCCGTCCGGCAACGCCCGCAGCCGGGCCAGCACGTCCAGCTCCTTCTCGTGCGCTTTCCTGCGCCCCTCCTCGAAGCGCCGCCCGGCCGCACCCGGCTCGAAGTTGCGGACATTGTCGAGGATCGCGGGCACGAGCGTGGTGGGCTCCTCACTCCAGCGCGGCCTCGTGATGTCGATCTCGCCGGCACAGCGCATGCCGTACTTGTCGAGATAGGCCCTGATCGCGCCACCCGGGACGTCCCCGATCTTGTCGAGAAAATCGTCCCCCTGCAGAAGCTCGATCGCCTCCGGGTACGCGCGGAGCACGTCAGCGACGTCCAACAGCTCCAGCCCCATCTCCGCGGTGATGTTGCCGGGCGCGGACAGCGTCAGAGTGCCCGCGGCGTTCGTCTCGCCGAGCCATTCCCGCAGCTTGTCGTCGAGCCACCAGGCGGTCTCCATGCCCGCCATGATCACCTGGATGCTCAGGGGATCACTGAGGAGCCGCTTGTGCTCCTCGAACGCCTCCAGCAGGAAGTCGAACAGCGCCGGACCGGACTTGGCCGCGATCTCCTGCCGCAGGGTGGCGAGGGCCGTCCGGCTGCGCTCGATCAGCTCGGTGACGATGGCGGGATCGGTCTCGATCGGGGTTGCGGGCCCACCCCTGGCCGGGCGCGCGGGGCCCCCGTCCGGCGCTTCGGCAACGAAATCGCCGCGGTCGAGGACTGTCTCCAGCGCGTCCCTGGTCAGCGGGTCGATCCTGCCGGCCATCTCCAGGAAGCCGGCCCGGCCCGCCGGCGAGGCCAGCATCCGGGTGCCGTCGACGAACAGCCGCCCACCCGCCTCGAGCATCGGCGCCATCGCCGTGAGCTGCCACATCGATGTGCCGAGGGGCTTCATGGCGTCGGTCATCATCTGCTGGTGACCGACCGAGAGGTAGACGTGGTTCTCCCCGTCGGGGGCTCCGGGGACGGGGAACAGCGTGGTGATCGGGCGGCTCTGCACAAGCTGGAATTCGTCGCCGGCCAGGCACCACTCGATGTCCTGCGGGCGGCCGAAATGCGCTTCGACGTGCCGTCCGATCCGCACGAGCCGCAGGACCTGCGCATCCGTCAGCGCGGGCTGCGCGGCGGCTGCCGATCGGGAAATGATCTCCCCGTCGCGGATCCGGTAGCCGTCCGGGTCGACCAGGCCGGAGACGAGCGCGTCGCCGAGCCCGAAGCCGGCGTCCACCGTGGCGACCTTGCGGTTGCCCGTGACGGGATCCGCCGTGAACAGGACCCCTGCCGCTTCCGCCGCGACCATCTGTTGCACGACAACCGCCATGCTGACCGTACGGTGATCAATGCCCTGGTGATCGCGATAGCTCACCGCCCGCTCGGTGAACAGCGAGGCCCAGCACCGTCTGATGTGCTCGAGGACCGCCTCCGGACCGATGACGTTCAGGTACGAGTCCTGCTGCCCGGCGAACGAGGCCGTCGGCAGATCCTCGGCGGTGGCGCTGGAACGCACCGCGTACGCATGCGGGGTCAGCGCCCCCGTGATCGCCGCCGCGAGATCCTCCGGGAGGGGAGTGCTCTCGATGACCTGACGGATGGAGTCCACGCCCAGCCGATCGACCTGGTCCCCGATCGACGGCAGCACCCGCCGGAACGCCTCCGTCGTCACGACGAACCCCGGCGGCACCTCAACGCCCTCGATCCGCGACAACTCCCCCAGATTCGCACCCTTGCCCCCGGCGACCGCGACCTGAGTCGCGTCCACCCCGTGCAGATCCAGCAGGTACGCACTCACACAAAGCCCCATTTCCGCAGGTAAAAGCCCCGGCCGATGATTCTGCCCCGCGAACCGGGCCTTGCCGCAAGCCCCCCACTGCGCTATACGTTAGGAGTGGCAGGGAGAGAGATCTCGCTGCCTTTCCTTTTGCCCCCGACCGGGTTTCGGTGACGATGGGGAGATGGATCAGCGCATTCTTGTCACCGGTGCCCGGCGGGGAATCGGGGCCGCCCTCGCCATCGGGCTCGCCCGGCCCGGGGTGACCCTGCTGCTGCATCATTTCGGCGCCGCCGAGCAGGCCGAGGGGGTGGCCCGGGTGTGCCGCGGGCTGGGGGCGCAGACCCGGACACTCGACGCCGACCTGGGCGATCCCGCCGCGGTGGGCGAGCTGGCGGGTGAGGCCGGCGCGGTGGACGTACTGATCAATAATGCGGCCCGGGCCTCGAACGTGCCGATCGATCAGCTGAGCATCGACGAGTGGCAGGCCACGTTCGCGGTCAACGTCACGGCGTCGATGGTGCTCGCGCAGGCGCTCGGTGCGGGGATGGCCGGTCGCGGGTGGGGGCGGATCATCAACGTCGTGTCACCGACGGTGATGCTCGGCGGGCCGTCCGGGCCCGCGTACGTGTCGAGCAAAGCCGCGCTCATCGGCCTGACCCGGTCGCTGGCGCGGGCTTTCGGTCCGCATGGCGTCACGGTCAACGCGCTCTCCCCCGGCGCGATCCGCACGGAGGGTGAGGACGAGCTGGAGGAGTCCGACCGCGCGGCCGGCCGTGGCAGGACCGATCTGGTGGCGACGCAGGCGGTGCCGCGCGAGCTGATCCCGGAAGATCTGGTGGCCACCGTACGGTTGCTCGCGTCGGACGGCTCGGGAGCGCTCACCGGGCAGGTGCTCGAAGTCGGCGGCGGGCTGGTCTTCCGCTGACGTGTCAGGCGATGTGCAGGAGCTGCCTGGTGGCGGTGAGGGACGTGTCGAAGTGGACCCGGTCGCGGCGGATCTTCGCCATGACGCTCGCGCCCATCCACATGTCGTAGAGCATCTGGGCCGTCGCGCGGGGGTCGTTGACCACCGTGACCGAGCCGTCCCCGACGCCGGCGGTGATCGCGCTCTCCAGCCGGTTGATGATCTCGCCCGTCCCGGCTTCGAGCGACAGGCGCATGGGCTCGGAGAGATCGGCGACCTCGGCGCCCAGTTTGACCGCGAGGCACTTGCCCTGGCAGTCGTTGAAGCTCTGGTTGTCATACCAGCTCGCCCAGTAGTTCATGAGGCGCTGGGCTGTCGTCAGGCCGGGCTCGGCCAGGAAAGCGTCCATCTCCGCCAGGTATTCGACGAAGTAGTCGTCGAGCATCGCCCGGCCGAAGGCGTCCTTCGACTCGAAGAAGTGGTAAAACGAGCCCTTCGGCACCTTGGCGTCACCGAGCACCTCATTGATGCCCACAGCGGCATAGCCCTTGCTCGCAACGATCCGACGCGCGCTGTCGAGGATGCGGTGACGAGTGTCTTCCCTGACGCCTGGCATGAGGAGCACTCTAACACTCAGTAGACCAGTCGTCTATGATGCGGCGATGCAGCACGTGTCCTTCGGCGTTCTCGGGCCGGTGGAGGCCTGGGCCGGCGGGCACCCGCTCCGGCTCGGTCCCCCGCAGCAGCGCACGGTTCTCGCGGCGATCCTGCTGAACGAGGGCGCGGTGACGTCGACCGGCGAGCTGACCGAGGCGCTCTGGGCACACGAGGCACCGGCTGGGGCCGTCAAGACAGTCCGCACGTACGTCTCCCGCCTGCGCGCCGTACTGGCCCCGACGGGCGTCACCATCGAGTCGGTGGCACGCGGCTATGTCCTGCGGGCCGGCCCGGACTCCTTCGACCTGTCGCGCTTCCGGGAACTGACCGCCCCACTCCCCGCGCCCGCCTCGGCCGCTGACCGGGCCGATCGCGCACGACAGGCCCTGGAGACCTTCCGCGGCGAACCGCTGGCCGGGCTCGACGGCGTCTGGGCCGAAACACATCGTGCCCAGCTCTCCTCCCTGCGGGCCGCGACCTACGAGACGCTGTTCGCGGCCGAGCTCGAGGCCGGCCACCACGCGCGGGCCATCGCCGAACTCCCCGCGGTCATCAAGCAGTTCCCGTTTCGCGAGCGCCTTCGCGAGCTCCACATCCTCGCCCTGCACCAGACCGGGTCGCGAGCCGAGGCGCTCGCCGCCTACCGCTCTGTGGAACGACTGCTCAGGGAGGAGCTCGGCATCGAACCGATGCCCGCGCTGCAGGAACTCCACCGCCGCATGCTGCAGAACGACCCGGGCCCCGAACCCCTTCCCGCACCCGCTACCCGGCCCGCTCAGTTACCCCCGGCGCCCGCCGTTTTCGCCGGCCGCGACAGCGAGTTGCGCCGCGCCGACGAGCTGCTCGCGGCGTTCGGGCCGGGGCCCGCGATCGTGGTCATCGCGGGGATGGGCGGGGTCGGCAAGACGTCGATGGCGCTGCACTGGGCCCACCGGCTGGCCTCCCGTCACTACGACGGCGGCCAGCTCTACGCGGACCTGCGCGGCTACGGTCCGTACGACGAGCCGCTGTCACCGGCCGACGTGCTCGACGGTTTCCTGCAGGCACTCGGGGTGACCACCGCGGGGATTCCGGGCCGGCTCGCCGACCGCGCCGCACTGTTCCGGAGCCTGCTCGCGGACCGCCGGATGCTGATCCTGCTGGACAACGCGGCCACCGCGGACCAGGTCCTGGATCTGCTGCCCGGCGCCGGCACCTCCCTCGTGATCGTGACGAGCCGGGGCACAGTCCCGGACCTGGTCGTGCGGACCGGCGCGGCGATGCTCGTGCTCCGGCCGCCGGACCACGACGAGGCGCTCGCCCTGTTCGCCGCCCGCGCCGGACACGACCGGGTGCGCGCCGAGCGCGCCGCTGCCCGGGACGTTCTCGAACTCAGCGGCCGGCTGCCCCTGGCGCTGGCCGTGATCGGTGCCAGGGCTGCTGCGAGCACCCACTTGCCGCTCTCCGCGATCGCCGCGGACCTGCACGCCGCGTCCGGCACGCTGTCGGCGTTCCGCAGGCCGGATGCGGCGTTCGACGTGGCCGCCGTACTCTCCTGGTCCTATCGCTCGCTCAGCGACAGTGCGGCAGAAGCCTTCCGTCAGCTCTGCCTGCATCCGGGGCCTGATCTCAGCGCCGACGCGGCCGCCAGCATGCTGGCCCGGCCCGTTGCCGAGACGCGCGGGCTGCTCGCCGAGCTCGTCGCTGCCGCGCTCCTGACCGAGCACCGGCCGGGCAGGTGGGTGGTTCACGATCTCGTCCGCGCGTACGGACATGAAGTGGGCCTCGATCTGGACCCGCCGCAACAGCGGGAGGAGGTCTTCCGTCGCCTGCTGGACCACTATCTCTACGCGGGCCGGACCGCCAACTCGCGGCTCTTCAGACGACGGGAGCCCATCGTTCCGGATCTGCCCGCCCCCGGCGTGATCGAACCGGACACCGACCCGGTCGCGTGGTTCGACGCCGAACATCCCGCCCTGCTCACCGCGCTGCATGCCGCCGCGCAGCAGGGCTTCGACCGGCACGCCTGGCAATTGTCCTGGGTGATCCGCGACTACCTCAACCGGCAGGGCCTGTGGCATCTGCTGCAGACGTCCCAGGAGGCCGGGTACGCCGCCGCGGTCCGGGGCGGCGAACCGCGCGCCGAGGCCCGGACCATGTGGGGGCTGGCCATCGTCGAGTCGAAGCTGGGCCGCTATCCGCAGGCGCACGTCTGGCTGCGGCGCGCCCTGGCCGTCTTCGAGGAGTCCGGTGACCGCGAGGCCGTGGTGCGGACCCACGTCCTGACCGCGTTCGCACTCTCCGAGCAGGGTGACTGGGCGGCTGCCCTCGACCATTACCGGCTGACGCTCGCGCTCTCCGGGACCGGCACCCACCCCGCCGAGCGGGCCGGCGCGCTCAACGCGGCTGCCTGGGCCAGCGCGAAACTGGGCCGCTACGCCGACGCGGTGGCGGACGCCCGGACCGCCCTCGAGCTGGCTGCGCACCTGAGCCCGTCCCGGCTGGCGGCCACCTGGGACACGCTCGGCTACGCCTGCTTCGGCCTGGGCGACGCCGTCGAGGGCGCGAAGAGCTATCGCCGGGCCATCGAGCTGTATCGCCGGCACGGGGCCCCGGCCCTCGCCGCCGAGTCCCTGCGATCCTTCGCTTCCATGCTCGACCGCGCCGGTCGCAGCAACGAGGCGGACGAGGCCTACTGGGAAGCGCTCACGCTCGTCGCCGGTGCCGACGGGCCGCACGCGGCTCAGCTCCGGGCGGAGATCAGCCGGACCCTCGCCGTCCCGCTACCGTTTGGCCAGTAGCGCGATGCCCGCGATGAGGGTGATGAGACGAACGATGAACGTCAGGATGCCGAC
Organism: Winogradskya humida; assembly: GCF_016862215.1. GTDB lineage: Bacteria > Actinomycetota > Actinomycetes > Mycobacteriales > Micromonosporaceae > Actinoplanes > Actinoplanes humidus. The sequence goes on along the minus strand of NZ_BOMN01000148.1, from coordinate 35,440 downwards.
GACCGCGACCAGGGCTCCCACACCCATGATCGCCAGCGGGATCCAGGTGTTCTCGCCGACGATGCGGGCCTGCGACGGATCGGCGGCGCGGTAGGAGATCTCCACCGGGTCGCCGACTTTGGCGGGCGTGCTGCTCGAACCCGACTCTGCGAAGTCGACCTGCTGGCCATCGCCCGTCACGAACCGGACCTCGCGGGAGTACATGGGCTTGTTGCCCTTCTCGCTGCGGCCCACGTGGACGGACGTGACCTGGCCGGTCACCTTCGTGCCGTCCGCGTACGGCTGCGAATGGTGCTGGATGTAGAGGCCGAGACCCACGAACACGATGCCGATGATCCCGGCGAGCAACGAGCCGAGCAGGCCGCCGCGCTGACGACCGGGGGTGTCGATCCCGACCAGGCCGTCGACGACGAGCACGCCACCGGCCACGGTCCTGCCCGGACGGCCGGTGATCATATTCCAGAGGGACACTTGTTCACTCCTGTGAGCTGGGGTCTGACGCGCCGAAGAAATGGCGCCGGTAACGCGGGGTCATCCGGTCGACCGACAACAGGACGTAGAACGTGAAGATCCCGCCCTCGGGGTCGTACGCGGGCTCGCCGCAGATCCACGAACCCAGCCGCAGATAGCCGCGCAACAGCGGCGGAAGCGCGGACGGGATTTCCCTCAGCGCCGCCCGGTACCGGGGCTCGACGCGGAACTCGGGTGGCGCCAGATATTTCTCGCGGGTGGCCGCCCAGATCCCGGCAGCGCGCTCCCCCGCGTCCGAGCCGCCGGGCACCCAGACGCAGCCGCCGAGCCAGTTCCGGCCCGTCATGCTCAGATACCTGGCGATGCCGGCCCACATCAGGCCGTTGACCGCCCCGTTGCGATGCTCCGGGTGGACCGCTGCCCGGCCGGTCTCCACGAGGTCGGCGCCGAGCGGTTCGAGCGGGGCCAGGTCGAAGGTCCGCTCCCCGTAACGCCTGCCGACGAGAGTCGCGCTGGCCGCCGACATCATGCGGTAGGTGCCGACGACGGTGTTGCTCGCGTCATGGCGTACGACGAGATGGTCGCTGTGGGGGTCGTACTCGTCGACGTCGAGTCCGTTGCGGAGGGTGGGGAGCTGGGTTCCGTACTCCGCTGCGAACACGTCGTGGCGCAGACGCTGAGCCTCCGTCACCAGCTCGCCGTCCGCGAGTGTCAGGGTGTATCCGCCCGATTCGATGACCAGGGGCATGCCCATCCTCAGCCCCAGACCCGCTGGGCGGTGCTGACGACCAGGTCGAGTTTGCGGCGCTGGTCGTCCCAGCTCAGAGGGTTGCCCTGGACCTCCGAGGCGAAGCCGCACTGCGGGCTGATCGCCAGGGCGTCCAGCGGGAAATACCGGCTCGCCTGGTCGATGCGGCGCACAAGGTCGTCGGGGTTCTCCAACTCGCCGGTCTTGGTGGTGACCAGGCCGAGGACGACGGTGGTGCCGGCGGGTACGTGGCGGATCGGGGCGAAGCTGCCGGCCCGGTCGGTGTCGTACTCCAGGAGCCAGTGGTCGACGGGGATTCCGCCTAAGACGTCCTCGGCGATGCCGTCGTACGTGCCCTCGTTGAACCACTGTCCCCGGTAGTTGCCGCGGCAGATGTGCATGCCGACGGTCACGCCGCGCTCGCGGAGACCGGCGACGATGCGGGCGTCGGCCTCGATACAACGCCGCAGCAGCTCGCGCGGGTCGAGCCCCTCGGCCTCGAAGACGGCGATCAGCTTGTCATTGACGAAACTGGTGAAGCAGGGAGCGTCGATCTGGATGTGCCGTACGCCGTCGCGGACCAGCGCGTCAACCTCGGTCCGCAGCACCGCGGCGAGATCGTCGACGATGTCCGCCCGGGTCGGGTACGCGCCGTCGCTCACGCCCGCCTGCCAGTTGGCCACCACGAAGTTCGTCACCTCGGGAATGGTCACCTTGAACGGTCCCGGTGCGTGCCGTGCCAGGAACGTGGCCTCGCGCTCGGTGAAACGATCCCGGTGCCGCAGTTTGCCGCCGATGAGGTTCAGGATCGCGTCGTCCTCGCCCGCGCTCCAATCGAGCGTCGGGGCCTGCGTGACGAAGCCGTCCGTGCCCCTGGTGAGCTGGCTCATGAAGTCGTTACGGCGGTATTCACCATCGGTGTACGGGCCGATGCCGCTGTCGCGCTGCACGGCCAGGATCATCTGGATCGCGGTGTCCTCGGCCACCTCCAGCGCGGCCGCGTCGACCCGGCCGGCGGCGTGGTCCTGCCGGGCGCGGAGAAGCTCCGCGGGACGCAGCAGACTGCCGACGTGTGTCGCCCTCTGGTTACTCAAGACCCCTGCTTCGGTTGCCCGTTCCATGAAGCGACGACTACACCACCTCGTGGATGCCATCCGTCGGGCGCGGCGTTGACAGCCGTCGGGTGTCCGGCGCCACAGACTGAGCGGGACCGCCGGGGAAGATCCCCAGCGGTCCCGCGCTCAGGACGGCGTCAGCTGTTCAGGAAGCCGATCAGGGCCTCGTTGAACTCGGCGGGGTGGCTGGCGTTGATGCCGTGCGGGCCGTCCTTGATGACGACCAGCTTGGCGCCGGGGACGGCCTCGGCGGTGCGGGCGCCGCTGACCTCGATCGGGACGATGGCGTCGCTGTCGCCATGGATGACCAGGGTGGGGATGTCGATCTTCGCGAGGTCGGGGCGGAAGTCGGTGTAGCTGAACGCGGCGATGCTGTCGAGGGTGCCCTTGGCGGACGCGACGTGGGCGAGCTCCTGGGCGTAGCGGAGCTGGGCGTCGCTGACCTTCTGCTTGCCACCGGCGGTGAAGAAGTTCTGCGCGAAGCCGTCGACGAAGGCGATCCGGTCGGTGATCACGCCGTCCTGGAAGCCCTTGATGGTGGCGTCGTCGAGACCGCCGCCCGGGTTGTCGTCGCTCTTGTAGAGGTACGGCGGAACGGCACCGGCGAACACCGCGCGGGCGATCCGGGCGCTGCCGTAGCTGCCGAGGTAACGGGCGACCTCGCCGCCGCCCATTGAGAAGCCGACGAGCGTGACGCCGGTCAGGTCGAGCGTGGTGAGCAGTCCGTCGAGGTCGGCGGCGAACGTGTCGTAGTCGTAGCCGTCCCAGGGCTGGCTGCTCTGACCGAAGCCTCGGCGGTCGTACGTGATGACGCGTTTACCGGCCGCGACCAGTGGCGCGATCTGAGCCTCCCAGCTGCGGCCCGACAGCGGCCAGCCGTGGATGAGCACGACCGGGTCACCGGTGCCGAAGTCCTCGTAGTGCAGCTCGACGCCGTTGCTGACAGCGATGTAGGGCATGATGGTTTCCTTTGTCTCGAGCGGGATGATCAGGCGGAGGCGAGCACGGTGAGCAGGACGTCGGCGGCCTCGGCGGACGAGGCGGGGTTCTGGCCGGTGATCAGCAGCCCGTCACGGACGACGTAGGAGCCCCAGTCGGCGCCCTTGGAGTAGACGCCGCCCTTGGCCTTGAGCTCGTCCTCGACGAGGAACGGCACGATGTCGGTCAGGCCGACGCCGTCCTCCTCGCTGTTGGTGAACCCGGTCACCGGGCGCCCCTGGACCAGCGGGGTGCCGTCGGCGTTGGTGACGTGACGCAGCACGCCCGGCGCGTGGCAGACCAGCGCGACCGGCTTACCGGCCCGCAGCGTGGTCTCGATGAGCGCGATCGAGTCGGTGTCCTCGGCCAGGTCCCACAGCGGGCCGTGCCCGCCCGGGTAGAACACCGCGTCGTAGTCGGCGGGGTCGACCGTGCTCAGCACGACGGTCGAGTCCAGCGCGGCCTCCGCCTCGGGGTCGGCCTCGAACCGGCGGGTGTCGTCGGTCTGGGAGCCGGGCTCGTTGCTCTTCGGGTCGAGCGGCGGGCGGCCACCCTTCGGCGAGGCCAGCGTGACGGTCGCGCCGGCCTGCTTGAGCCGGTAGTACGGCGCCGCGAGCTCCTCCAGCCAGAAGCCGGTCTTGCGCCCGGTGGTGCCCAGCTCGTCGTGCGAGGTCAGAACCAGCAGAACGTTCATCACAGAACCCCTTCGATCACCTGTGGGCCTCGTTGGCCACGTCCAGAACTGTAGACGACTGGTCTACTTGACCGCAACCCCGAACGCGGGCAAACGTGCTGCACTCGATGACCAACGCATGATCCATTGATGGACGTCGAGGCCGTCCGCGACGAAAATCGGTGACATGAAACGTTTCACGACACAGCCCGGCATCCCGCGCCGCCTCCTGCTGCAAGCAGGCATCGCCACGGCGGCCGCAGCCGCAATTCCCCAGCAGGCGGCCGCAGCCGCGATCCCCCAGGAGGCCGCCGCAGCCGCGATCCCCCAGGAGGCGCCGGCGGCCGCGCCCGCCGAGGAGCCCGGCTGGCAGCGCTACGTCGTGGGCCCGGCCGATCGGCACGTCACGCCGGCCCTGGTGACGGCGACCACCGGGGACGTACGCGACCCGGACGCGCTGCTGACCCGCGGCGGCACCGTCACCGTCCTCACCAGGCCCCGGCCCACGGCGCCGCCACAGTGGCCCGCGGGCACCACCGCCACCGCCTCGTCGTTCCACGCCCCCAACGGCGGCAACAACGGCACACCCACCACGTACGACCCGGGCAACGCCGTCGACGCGGATCCCGCGACGTTCTGGAACGACGCGGAACCGGCCACCTACCCGGCGGTGCTGACGGTCACCACGCCCACGGCACAGACGCTGCCCGGGGTGACGCTGCTGTCGAATGCGGACGGCGTACCCGTCGATTTCACGATTGAGACCTGGGACGGCACCGCCTGGCAGCCGGCCGCGACGGTGACCGGCAACAGCGACGTCCAGCGGGTGGTCCCGTTCGGCGCGGCGGTCACCACCGGTTCGCTACGGCTGACGGTGACCCGCACCCAGGACACGCCGCGCGGGCAGTACACGCGTGTGAACGCGCTGTGGCCCGGCATCGTCGAGCCGGCGGTCGCCCCGAGCGTCACCGTCGACTTCGGCAAGGTCGTCGTCGGCTACCCGCGGGTGGTCTTCGCGTGGGCGTCGGACAACAACCCCGGGGTGCGCCTGGCGTTCTCCGAGACGCTGCAGTTCCTCGGCGACCGTTCCGACTACACGCGCGGCGACGGCTCCGGCGGCCCGGGCACGGACCAGTTCGCCGTACCGGCCGGCGGCGCCGATTGGCTCGACCAGCCGGGCGACCAGAGCGGCACCCAGGTGCACGCCGAGGGGTTGCACGGCTTCCGCTACCTGAAGATCACCCTGGACGCGCTGCCCGCCGACGCCCCCGCCGCGCTGCCCTACGGCCAGGTCGCCATCGACGCGGTGGCGCTGGAGTTCACCGCCTACCTCGGCACGCCCGAGTCGTACGCGGGGACGTTCCTCTGCTCCGACGACGAGCTCAACCGCTACTGGTACGCCGCGTCGTACGCCAACGAGCTCACCGTCGACACGTTCCGGGCCACCGACTGCGACCCCCGCAACGCGGCGAGTCCCACCCTCGAGGGCAAGCTCGTCCTGCACGACGGGGCGAAACGCGACCGGGACCCGTACGTCGGCGACCTGGCCGTCTCCGGGCGTACCCTCTATCTGACCCATCCGGACGCCGCCGAGGCCGCGCGTAACGTGCTCGCCGACCTGGCCGCCCACCAGCGGTCCGACGGTTTCCTCCCGCCCGCCTCGATCGTCGGGTACGGCTTGAAGCTTTTCGACTACCCACTGTGGTGGATCACCACGAGCTGGGACTACGTGCTGTACACCGGGGACCGGGCGTACGCCGCGGACCACTGGACGACACTCACCGCCGTCCTCGACACCTGGTATCCGAGCGTCACCGACGGCGACGGCCTGCTGAGCAAGGGCCTCAACGGCACCGGAGAGTACGGCGACTACGCCTTTCTGCCCCGCAGCGGCCGGGTCACCTACTACAACGTGCTGTACGTCCAGGCCCTGCGCGACGCGGCCCGCATCGCCGGCTTCCTCGGTTACACCGCCGACGCCGACCGCTGGACCCGCCGCGCCGCCACGGTTGCCGCCGCGGTCAACGCCAAGCTCTGGGACGCCGGCGCGGGCGCCTACCTGGACACGCTCGACGGCCCGGTCCGCCACGGCCAGGACGGCAACTCCCTCGCGATCACCGCGGACGTCGCCGACCCCGCCCGGGCGGCCTCCGCGCTGCGTTACCTGGACGCCACCACCCGGCAGCCCTACGGCAACGCGTTCATGGACAACAACACCCTCCCCGGCGTCGGGGGCGCCTCGGAACGGGTGTACGCCTTCACGTCGTACCCGGAGATCGTGGCGCGTTTCCGGACCGGCGCGGCGGACAGCGCGATCGACCAGATCAAGCGCACCTACGGCTGGATGGCGACCCACGACCCCGGCAGCGCCGCATGGGAGGGCATCGGCCCCGGCGGCGAACCGTACGAGGACGGCTTCACCAGCATGGTCCACGGCTGGTCCACCGGCGTCCTCCCAGCCCTGACCAACGAACTCCTCGGCGTGACACCCACCGCCCCCGGCTTCGCCACCTGGACGCTCGAACCGCACCCCGGCACGGTCACGTGGGCCCACGGCACCGTCCCCACGCCGCACGGCCCGCTGACCGTCTCCTGGGAGCGTACGGCGTCGACGTTCACGCTCAGCATCACGGCACCCACCGGAACCCGTGGACAGGTTTCCCTGCCGGCCCGGGCCCGCACCACCCTGAACGGCGCCGCCATCCCCGGAAAGACGGTGCAGGACATCGGCCCGGGGACACACACCATCGTCGTGCGCTGACCCGCACCGCCCTACCCGGACACGACGGCGTGACCGACCCGGCCGAAGCGGGTGGATCACGCCGCCGTCACCCTCGGCGGCGAACGGCGTGCGGTGCGTCAAGCGCGTTGGCGGGCCATCCATTGCCAGAGGTGGGTGCCGTGGTTGCTCGGGTCGTTGCGTGCGGCGTAGATCCAGGACCAGTGGCCGGGGAACTGGTAGCCGTCCCAGATGACGTGGTCGTAGAGGGAGAGCAGGGAACCCGGGATGAGGTCGTGCGCGTGGACCGTGTTGGGCTCAGGCGGGACCGTGTCGTCGTCGCGGGAGGCGATGAGCCAGGTCGGGGTGGAGATGCCGCGGAGCTCGGCGTCGGTGATCATGGTCGGGCCGCCGGGTTGCAGGGACTCGACCACACCACAGACGGGTACGGACGCCGCGAACAGGTCCGGGTAGACAGTGGTCATCTTGAGGCTCATGTAACCGCCGTTGCTGCAGCCTGCGACGTAGATGCGGTCGCGGTCCACGGGATTGCGGCGGACGACCTCGCGAATGATCTCCAGGATCTGGGGTGCGAAGCGGTCGCCGTCCTCGAGCCAGAACGACGTGCTCTGCGGGGCCACGACGTACGCGCCGGAGAAGATCCGCTGTGCCTGCGGTGTCGCGAAGCCGAGCGCTCCCCGGTTGGCCCGCAGGGTGGTCTCGTTGTCGTAGTAGTTGTCGGGCAACGAGGCCCCCTCGCCACCGCCGTGCAGCCAGACGACGAGCGGCCGCCTGCCGGACCGCTCCGCCGGCGAATACAGCCGGTACTTCATCCCCGACCCCGAGACGCGATAGCCGAAAGCGTCCACCTCCGGGTTGACCAGCCGCCCCTGCACAAACTCCTGAACGGTCACGCGCCGCCGGCCATCAACAACAAATGCCAGATTCTGCACCAATGTGTACGCGAGGACGAGCCGAACATTGCGCCCCTTGCCCGCGATGTACCCGAGCGTCGAGGCACCGGCCTGCCCCTCCCCGTGCTCGAGCTCCACCACGATGTTGCCGTGCCGGTCGAGCCGCACACCGCTCACCACGCGGTCCAGGTCGTACTCGCTGAAGATCTGGTCACCCGGCGCGATGGGAACCGGGCTCGTGGCCTTGACGTGGACGCTGAACGTGCCGGTCGTCAGGCTCGCCGGGTCGATCCGCCCGAGCCGTCCGGTGGCGAGGGTCAGCGAGGTGACCTGCTCCCCGCCGTCGAGCGTCGCGGCGTTGACCGTGAACCCCACACTGACACCCGAATGCCCACCGGCGTGAGCCGCCGCGGCCGGAAGAGTCAGCCCGACGGCGGCGCCCGCGCCGGCAGCAAGCACGGAACGACGACTGACCGAGGTGGCCACATTGCCTCCCTGTTTCCAACCCGTTACGAGTAACGCAGTGATACGGGTCTATCACAGGCCCGTCACCGCGCGGAAGGATCCGGGCCCGCCGGTCCGGCGGCGACTTTCGCTGCGGTCGCGTTCTCCGGGGTGAGCGCTTAGGCTGAGCGGGTGGATGCGGCCCGGGGTGTCCTATGTGCGTGCTGCGGCGGCCTGGTCGTCGTGGTCAGCGAGTCGGCCCACCCGACCGGCGTCTTCATCCAGCACGGCCGGTGCGCGGATTGCGGCACCAGATTGTGGCGGCTGCTGGACGAGCAGCGGGTCCCGTTACCCGATCAGCGCGGCCGATGGACACCCCCGGCCACCGACACCCGGCGCACAGCCCACCGAACGTTCCGGCACGTGGAGCGCTACTCCTGGCCCGCCGGCCGCCCGGCCCAGCGAACGGACCCCACCCGCCCCCGAAGGTGACACACCCTCGCACAGCCCCCGGCCCACCCCCGGGCTGACCCGCCGCGGCCGGAAAGCACGGAACGCAAGCAAGAACGAGGGCCCCGGTGCTTGATCAGCACCGGGGCCCAAGGGTTACGGGTCTTAACCACCATCTACCGGCAGAATCGCCGGGTTGTCGTATCCGCACCAGCCCGATATCCGGGTTTCGGGTGCGAGGACCGCATAAGCGTGACCGGAGACCACCTCTCGTTCGATGGAAACAACGGTGTCCGTGCCCAGCCCTGACAAGCAGCCGGTAACGGGCGATCCAACGGTGTGAAACCCTCCCTTTCCTCTGATTACCTGAACTCGTCCGCCGGCGCCGGAACCCCACGCGACTTCATGGCCCCGAACACGTGCGACGAACGCCCTGCCTTGCCACTGCTCCTTGCCACTGCTTGAGCCGGGTCGGTGTCGGTCCAGCTCCTTCACCCTCAGCCAGGGTGGTGATCGTCTGCGTCTTTGCTGTTGCTTCTCTTTCAACAAGAGAAACGTTAACCGCTTCCACCAAGCATGTCTAGTACCGCGAGCATAGATTTTCTAGGAAACAATCTTCACTCTTTGGGGGCCGGGGGCTTTCCGCCGACGCGGCCCGGCGCTAGTGTCGGCCGTCGAAGAAGCCGCTCGAGACCCCGGTGGCGTGTGTTCAGACCACGTCCCAGGAGGGGTCAATGCTGCACAAATCCACCCTGACCGAGGAGCTGGCGAAGTACGTCCTGCCGGCGGCGCAGTTCGATGGACTCAGCCTGGAGGTGCTGGACGCACCGCGGGCCGCGCGGTTCTGGAGTGTCGCGCTCGGCGGTGGCACGGTCCAGGACGTCGGCCCCGGGCGGTTGCGGATCGATGCCGCGCCCGGGCGCTCGCCGAACGAGATCCTCCGGCTCACGACCGTCCGGGAGCTGCGCCCGCAGGCGACCAGGGCGCATCTGGACCTGCGGCTCAGCGGGGCGGCCCCGGACGTTCTTGTCGCGGCCGGCGCCCAGATCGTACGGTCCCCCGGTCCTGACCCCTGGTATGTCCTGGCCGATCCGGAGGGCAACCACCTCTGCGCCTATCCCTCGGTCGACGATCGTCCCAGCGGGATCTTCCAGCTCGTCGTCAAATGTCGCGACGCGTACGCCCAGGCGCGCTGGTGGGGTCGCATCCTCAGCGGTGACGTGATCGCCGAGGGTCCGGCGGCCGCGGTCAAGGCCGCGCCCGGCTTCCCGTGGGATTACCTGCTCTTCGACCCGGTGCCCGAGCCCAAGGTCACCAGGAACCGGTTGCACTGGCACCTCGACCTGCGGGACCGGGATCCGTCCGCCCTGCTCCTGGCCGGTGCGACCATCCTGCGGCAACCCGACGCGATCCATACGCCCTGGGTGCTGGCCGACCCGGAGGGCAACGAGTTCTGCGCGTTCACGAAACGGCTCTGACCGGTCGCACGGAAGCCCGGCTCAGGAACGGGGGCGGTGTGCCGATCAGGCGGGAGTGAGCGCCACAGACACGCACCTGGCAGAGCTCGGCGACGTACTGCGTGACTGTGGGCTGCACTGCGTCTATCAGCCGTTCATCGATCTGGACACCGGGACGGTGCTGGCCTACGAGGCGCTGCTCCGCGGGCCCAGCGGCACCAGGTGGGAATCGCCGATGGTGCTGCTCGACGCGGCGCGGGCCGAGGGGCGCCTCGCCGAGCTCGAGCTGGCCTCCCTGCGGTCGTCGCTGACGGATGCGGGGGCCCTGGCGCAGGGGCGGCCGGTGACGCTGTTCGTCAATCTCGAGCCCAGCACCCTCACCCAGCGGCTGGACATCGTCCTCGGCGCCCTCGCCGAGCGGGCGCCGCACGTGCAGGTGGTCGTCGAGATCACGGAGCGGGCCCTGGCCGCCGATCCCGCCGGGATGCTGGCCGGTGCCGAGCGGCTCCGGGCCGCCGGGTGCGCCATCGCCGTGGACGATGTGGGGGCGCAGCCCGAGTCGCTCGCGTTCATCCCGCTGCTGCGGCCCGAGGTGGTCAAGCTCGACCTGCAGCTGCTGCGTACGGTCAAGGATCCGGCCACCGTCACCGTGGCGGGTGCCGTGCGGGCGTACGCGGAGCAGTCCGGGGCCGAGGTGGTCGCCGAGGGTATCGAGACCCAGGACGACCTGACCCGCGCGCTGGTCCTCGGCGCGACGCTGGGCCAGGGCTGGTTGTGGGGCCGGGGTGAGCGCGGTTTCGCACCGTCGGCGTTCCGGCCGGAGCGGTTCACCGCGCGACCGATCGGGCCGGCCCTGCACGCCACGCCGTACGGGCTCGTGGGACCGCGCCACCGGGTCCGGCACGCCCCGAAACATCTGCTCATCCCGGTGTCGAAGACGCTGGAGCTGATGGCGGTGCAGGCCGCGGTGCCGCCGGTCCTGCTCGCGGCGTTCGAGCATGCCAGGTATTTCCGGCCGTCCACGGTCCAGGACTACACCGAGCTCGCGGCGAAGCTGCCGTTCATCGGCGTCCTCGGTGTGGACATGCCGGCGAGCCCCGCTCCCGGCGTGCGGGGTTCGGCCCTGGCCGTTCAGGATCCGCTCGCCAGCGAGTGGACCGTGGTTGTTCTCGGCGGTCACACGTCGGCTGCCCTGATCGCCCGGGACATGGGCGACGCCGGGTCGGACGGCGACCGCGAGTTCGAGTTCGTCGTCACCTACGACCGCGAACTGGTCACCGCGGCAGCGCATTCCCTGGTCGGCAGGCTGACGGCAGGCTGAGTGCGCGGCAAGTTGTCTACACCGTGTGCACCGGGAGGCTGTCGACGCCGAAGACGATCGAGGCCCGGCGGAACTGCAGGTCGGCCGGGTCGACCGCCATCCGCAGATCCGGGAAGCGGCGCACCAGGGCGGGGAACGCCGTACGCAGCTCCATCTTGGCCAGCTCGGCGCCGATGCAGCGGTGCACGCCGTACCCGAACGCGAGGTGGGACCGGCCGGGGCGGCGGGCCGGGTCGATCCGTTCCGGTTCCGCGCCGACCTGCTGGTCGCGGTTGGCGCCGCTGAGCGAGCAGATCACCACGTCGCCCGTACGGATGGGCACCCCGCCGATCTCCAGGTCCCGGATCGCCACGCGGGGAAAGGCCACCTGGACGACGGTGAGGTAGCGCAGCAGCTCATCCACGATCGCGTCGACGTTCTCGCCGGCCCGCAGCTGCGCGGCCATAGCCGGGTCCTCCATCAGGGCCATCGCGCCCAGCGCCAGCATGCTGGCCGAGGTCTCCAGGCCACCGGTCAGCACCCCGTCGGCCAGGCCGGCCAGCTCGCGGTCGTCGATCGCGTCGCCGTGGGTCCGGATCAGCGCACCGAGCAGGCCGTCACCGGGGATGCGGCGCTGCTCCTTGATGAGCCCGTCGAGGTAGTTCAGCGACTCGGAGACCGCGTCGAGGGGTGCGTGCGCGCCGGCACCCATGTCGAACCTGGACATGCTGACCTTCTCGAAGTACTCGCGGTCGGCGTACGGCACCCCGAGCAGTTCGCAGATGGTCAGCGCCGGGATCGGCAGCGCCCATTCGTGCCACAGGTCGGCGGGCGCGCCGGCGGCTCCCAGCGCGTCGAGCCGGTCGGCGACGATGGCCTCGATCCGCGGCTGCAGGCGGCTCAGCCGGCGCATGGTGAACTCGGGGGTCAGCATCCGGCGCAGGCGGGTGTGGTCCGGCGGGTCGGCGAACCCGAGACCGCCCGGGTCGGCGCTGATCTTGATCCCGACCTTGCCCGCGAACTTGCCGAAGTCGTTGCTGAACCCGTCGAGGCTGCCCAGGACCTCCCGGGTCGCGTCGTCGCCGGTCACCAGCCAGGCCCGGATCCCGAACGGCACCGGCAACTTGCTGACCGGTTCGCGCCCGCGGATCTCGGCCATCCGCTCGACCGGGTCGAGGCCGTCGCGGTGCAGCGGCCACAGGATGCGGTCCGGGAGCAGGGCCAGGCCGGCGTACGGGCCGTCGCCGGCGAACCTGCGGGCCAGCGACCCCAGCACCTGTGAACGAACCGCGGACACCAACGACGTCAAGCCCATCCGGCCACTCCCCGACTCGGCGAACCATCGGGGCCCCGATGTCACTCGCGCGCCCATGATCACACGGAAGGATTACGTTCTGCGAAACTGCTCCCCTATAGTGGCTTGATAATCAAGTGATTAGATTTTCAAGCTTTAGAGTGGGAGTACGCCATGACCGGTCCCCGTGCGCTGATCTCCGGCGCCAGCATCGCCGGCCTCACCACCGCCTACTGGCTCGGACGCGCCGGATGGGACGTCGACGTCGTCGAACGGTCCGAAGTGTTCCGCGACGGCGGCCAGAACATCGACATCCGCGGCGCGGCGCGCGAAGTCCTCGCCGAGATGGGCCTCGAGGAGCCGGTACGCCGCCGGAGCACCACGGAACAGGGCACGGCGGTGCTCGACGCCCGCGGCCGCGCCGTCGCACGGTTCCCGGTCGAGGATCCGGACGGTCTCACCGCCGAGCTCGAGATCCTGCGGGGCGACCTCGCGCGGATCATCCTCGACGCGCTGCCCGCCGGCGTCCAGGTGTGTTACGACGACCAGATCACCGGGGTACGCGACCAGGACTCCCACGTGGAGGTGACGTTCCAGCGGGGTGCCACGGCGGACTACGAGCTGCTGGTGATCGCGGAGGGGGTCCGGTCGCGTACCCGTGACCTGGTCTTCGGATCCGCCGTCGCGCGCCGCGAGCTCGGGCTGAACATGGCCTACGGAACCATCCCGCGGACCGGGGACGATGACCGGTGGTGGCGCTGGTACTCCGCGAGCGGCGGCCGGCAGATCACCCTGCGCCCCGACAACGCGGGCACCACCCGGGCGACGCTGGCGTTCACCACCCGCGGGCAGAATCTTGCCGAGCTGCCACTCGACCAGGCCCGCGACGCGTTGGGCGAGGTGTTCGGCGACGCCGGCTGGCAGGCTCAGCGCGTCGTCGACGGTTTCAAGGGTTCCGGCGACGTCTACATGGACTACCTGACCCAGATCATGATGCCGTCGTGGGCGAAGGGGCGCGTCTGCGTCACCGGTGATGCCGCGTGGTGCGTGACACCGCTCGGTGGGGGCGGCACCTCGCTCGCCATGATCGGCGGCTACGTCCTGGCCGCATACCTCAGCCGGGAACACCACGGCGCCGCCCTGGAGCTGTACGAACGCTGGATGCGGCCCCTGATCGACGATGCGCAGAAGCTGCCGCCCGGCACGCCCCGGCTGTTCTACCCCGCGTCCGCGGCCGGCGTGGGGGTCCTGCGTACGGTGGCCCGGATCGGCAGCCTCGGCGTGCTCCGTAAACTCACATCACGCCTCAGCCATGTGGCCCGGACCGGTCAGGCGCTGCCGGCGATCGCCTCCACCCCGCCGGCGTCCGCTCGATAGCGCCCGCCTCGGCGAACGCGTCGAGCCAGCCCCGCATCGGCCAGGTCCCCCAGCGGTCCGCGAAGAGCCGGCCGTTGCGCAGGATGTCGTCGAGGTGCTGCCACGGCGGGGTCGACGTCGGGTGGTGCTGGTGGTAGGCGTGCGCACCCCCGACCCAGACGAGGGGTACGCCTGCCGCCCGCGCGGTGAACGCGAAGTCGGTGTCCTCCCCGCCGTACCCCTCATAGGACTCGTCGAAGCCGCCGACCGTACGCCAGGCCTCCGCCGTCACCGCGAACGACAGCGACCAGAACAACCGGTGCTCCCCCGGCACGTTCTCCCCGTCGGGCGGCGCGGGACGGGCGGCGTGCGGTGCGGTCAGGGCCGGGAGGTCACCCGCGTCCTCGGGCAGGACGCCTTCCGGCAGGTACGTGACCGGGCCGCACAGCAATGCGCCCGGATGCGCGGCGGCCGCGGCGCTGTACCGCGCGAGGAGGTCCGGGCCGGGAAGGCAGTCGGCGTCGAGCAGGACGAGCAGGGTGGCGCCCGCTTCGAGAGCAGCCTCGGCGCCACGGTCACGTCCGGCGGCGAGGCGCAGGCCCTGCTCCCCCGGCGGGACGTGCAGCATCTCGGCGCCGGCGAACTCCGGGACGGACGGCGGCGCGTCCGCGTCGAGCCAGACAACGATGCGGCGTACGGGCTCGGGCGTGAGCAATCGCTGCTGGCGGCGTACGTGGTCGAGGCGGGACGCGGAACAGATGGTGATGACTGCGATCATGATCTGACCTGCGCGATCGCGTCGGCGGCCCGGTGCGCGGCGCCGGTGACACCCCACAGTGCCCAGTCGGGTTCCAGCGCCCGGGCCTGGTCGAGCACTACGGGCCAGGCGTCGTCGTCGGGCCAGCGCGCCTCGACGACGGCGAGTTGGTGGTCGGCGAGGAAGCGGCCGGTCGCCACCTGCTCGTCGAACGGTCGCGGCTGCGGCACCACCACCGCCCGCGCACCGGCGGCAGCGAGGTCGGCGATGCTGTTCTGGCCCGCTGCGGCGATGACGACCTCGGCGCGTAGCAATGCCTCCCAGGGATCCTCGATCCATGTCGAGCCGCCGGCGATGCTCCAGCGGGTGCCCGGGGTCGCGGCGGCCGCGCGGGCGACGCGGTCGGTGAGGTCGCTCTCGGCGGTGCCGCCGCCCAGCACGAGCACCGTGCCGGGGTCCGGCTCACCATCACGGGTACGCCCGTCGAAGCGCGAGATGCCGCCGACCTCGACGAGTCCGTGCTGCGCGGGTGAGCGGTGCGCGCCTGCGGGCCACGGTGCCAGGACGCGGGCCGCTGATGCGTACGCGAGCCGGTGCGGCCCGTCGCCCCGGTCGCCGGGCTGGGTGACGACGACGGTGGCGACGCCGAGGAGCCGCACGAACAGCGCCACCTCGACCGACACGTCGACGACGAACCGGTCGAAGCGCTGCCCGGCGATCGCGTCGGCGATGACGGCGAGCCGGCGCGCGTGCCCGGCGTGACCGAGGGGCGCCCAGTGCAGCAGCCCACCCGCGGTCGGGTCGGCGCCGGCCGGGTCGGGGGTGCCGTCGTTGTCGAGGTCGAGGCGTACCCAGCGGGTGTCCGGCGGGAGGTTCTGCGGTGCGGGCAGGGAGCTGAAGACCGTGACGTCTCCGGCGAGATGCGGCCGGACCGCGCGGAAGCGGGTCAGGTGGCCCGCGCCGTGATGGTGGAGGTACCAGCCGGTCATACCCATGCGCCGGCTCCCGGTCGTGCGTGCGTCGCGGACAGGTCGAACACGGTTTCGAGCTCGGCTGCCCGGTGGTCCAGCGAGAACCGCGCGATGGCCGCCGCGCGGGTCCGGCGGCGGCGTTGCTGTTCGTCCCCGCCGGCGTTGGCGAGGTGGCCGGCTGCCGACGCGAGTGCCTCGACGTCACCCATGGGTACGAGCCGGACCGCCGGCGCGGTGCCCGCGACCTCACCGATGCCGCCGGTGTCGAATGCGGCTACGGGCGTACCCGTTGCCAGGGCCTCTGCCACGACGAGGCCGAAAGGCTCCTCCCAGAGGGGGGTGACCAGGGCGCAGGCGCTGCCACCGACGAGCTGCGCGAGTTCCGGCTGGCTGAGGGGGCCGAGATACTCGACGCCGTCGCCGAGGAACGGGCGGATGTGCTTCTGGAAGTACGGCGCGTCGCCGACCCGGCCCGCGATGCGCAACGTCCGCCCGGTGAGCCGCGCGGCCTGCACGGCGAGGTGCACGCCCTTCTCCGGGACGATCCGTCCGAACCAGACCAGGCCCTCGCCGCCGGGCCCGAGACGCCAGCGACTGCTGTCGATCGCGTTCGGCATCACCAGCGCGTCGACACCGTGCCGGCGCCAGTCCGCGGCCGTGTACGCGCTGACGGCGAGGAACCGCCCGGGCGGGACCGCCGCGCGTGCCGCCTCGACGAGCGCGGGGAGCGGCGGGGTGTGCAGCGTCGTCACCATCGGGACCCCGAGCTGGTCGGCACGGGCGAGGGGCTGCGGGTGCAGGCTGTGGTTGTCGACCAGGTCGATCGTGTCCGCGTTCCAGCGGATGAAGTCGAGGGCTGCCTCCAGCGCGGGGAGGGCCCGGTCGAGGTGTCCCGGCGGGTAGGTCGAGTCGGTCGCGTCCATCTCGTCGGGCCAGACCGCCGCGGGCAGCCGGAACTCCGCCGGGACGTCCTCCTGGAACTGCGAACCCTCTACGGCACAGAGGAGTACGCGGTGACCGCGCGCTCGGAGCATCCGGACGCGATCCCACACCATCGCTTCGAGTCCACCGGCGTGGGGCTCCCGGATGGGGTGCCGCAGCGGCGCGATGACGGCGATGGTGCGGGGACGCGCGGCACGGGCGCTCATGCTGCCAGCCCGGCGGGCTCGAGCGGCGCTGCAGGCGCGGCCAGGTCGGCAGGCGCGGGCGGCGAGGCCAGGACTCGTTTGTAGACGGCGGTGTGGGCGGCGGTGATCGCGGCGGCGTCGGCTGTTCGCCGGCGGCGGCGTTCGGTGAGACGCGCCACCCGTCCGGCTGAACCCGCGCGGGGTGCCGCGGCGAGGAGGCGCCGCACGGCGCGGGCGAGCGCGTCGCCGTCACCGGCGTCGAACGCGGCGAAGTCCTCCGGATGCTGCTCGCCGACGTACCCGACACGCGGGCCGGCGACGGGGACGCCGAGGTCCCAGCAGAGCTCGGCCCAGCCGGAGTGCGTGCCGGTGCGGTACGGCAGCACGGCGACGTCCAGGTCGGCGATGGACCGCGTGAGAGCGGCGTCGTCGAGCCGCTCGCTCCGGTGCAGCTCCGCTGCGGGGTGCGCGGCGACCAGCGCGGTCACGGTCTCGCGGGCGGCCTCGTCGCGGACCCGGTCGTTGACCTGCACGCGGGCGACCGCGGCGACGCCCTGCGCCCGGAGGCGGTCCACGGCGTCGAGCAGGGTCGCCACCGCGCGCACGGCGTCGGTGCCGGGGCGGATGTCGCGCAGGTGCACGCCGAGGATCGCGGCGTCCGAACGGCGCCCGGCGGGTGCGTCCGCGTCGAGGGCGAGCACGTGCGGGTGCGCGACGACCTCGGCCACGCGGCCCCAGCGCCGCCTGATCGCGGCGGCGGCACCCGCGGTCAGCGTCACGACCGCGTCGGCGGCGGGGACGAGGATGTCGAGGTGCTCGAGGTGCTGCGCCTGATCGATCAGCTGCGGGTTCTCGAGATCGTGCAGCGTGTAGACGAGCGGGCGGCCGCTCGTGCGCAGCGCGCGTACGAGCGAGCGGAGGTGCTCCGCCGGGAACGACTCCGTGCCGAAATGGATGTGCATGACGTCGAAGTCGTCCCGGTTCGCCGTCACCCAGGCGGCGTCGCACATCACCGGCGGCCACCACCGGCCGTCCGGGGCGCCGGGCGGCGGCGGGTCGGGCAGCAGGTCGATGCCGCCGCCCGTCAGCACGTGCCGCACGTAGGGGTGCGCGGACGGGATCGGAGCCACTCTGATGACGGGTGCGGTGAGCTGCACAGCGGCCTCCTCGAGGATCGGTCAGGTGGTGCGGGCGACCGACGCCAGGCTCGGGATGCGCGCAGGACACGGGATGCCCACAACGTCCCGGGATTCGCTGAGATGTTTCTGACAACATCGCTTTGGCAGAACGGGTGTGAGCAGCGGATTTACGGGAATGCGTGAGGGATCATGGATAACTCCCCGCGGACCTGGCACTACGGGGAGTTCTACGGACTTTCCGAGCCGCACGGTGACGGTCCCATCACTCTCGTGACAGGGAACTGCCAGGCGGAGTCGTTACGGATCATGCTTGACGGCGCTGGTCTGCGTACGGTCCGCCTGCCTGCCGTCCACGAACTGACCGCAGCCGACCTCCCCCACCTGGACCATTGGCTGGGCCGGGCGTCGTTCCTGGTCTCCCAGCCGATCCGCGACGGTTACCGCGGCCTCCCGCTCGGCACGGCGCAGCTCAGCGCGCGCCTCGGCCCCGGAGTCCGGACGGTGCGGGTGCCGGTGATCCGCTTCGCCGGCCTGTACCCCGCGCACGCCATCATCCGTCCCCCGTCCGACCCGGGCCTCGTCCCGCCGCTCGTCGAATACCACGACCTGCGCGTGCTCGCCGAAGCCGCCGGACTCCCCACCGTGCGCCTCAACCCCGCGACGGTCCGGGCGATCGCGGACCACTCCCTCACCCAGTTGAGTACGCGAGAAGCCGCCCACGGCACCGTGATCGTCTCGGATCTCTTCGCGGCACCGTCGTTCGCGCTCATGCGGACCCTCAACCACCCCGGCAACCCGATCTTCACAGCCCTGGCGGCACGCGTCCGTGCCGCACTCGGCCTCCCTTCACACGCCACCGATCCGGGCCGGCCGCTGCTCAACTCCGTCCATGCGCCCCGCGAAGCGGCAGTCATCGAAGCCTGGGATCTCGATGAGCCGGACGAGCGCCCGGACTGGCTGGTCGACGGCGCGGTCATCGAGGCCGGCGCCGTCCGCGAAGCACACCTGGCCTGGTATTCAGCCCACCCCGACGCCGTCCAGGCCGGCCTCACCCGCCACGCCGACTCCCTGAAGATCCTGGGCGACTCATGACCGGACTCCCCGCACCCGCCGCGACCAGCGACCCGCGCCAGGGATCGCCCTCGCCTGCCGGGACTGCTTGCCAGCGCCACGGTTTGCCCTCGCTCGTCGTGACCGATGATCAGCGCCACGGGGTCACTGTCGCTGCGCGGGATCTTGCCGCGGCCGTGGCGGCGGAGACCGGCATCCGGCTGGGGGTTTCCGCGGCGGACCTGCTCGGTGAGCAACCGCCGGAGCGTGCCCACCTCCACTTCACGGACCGGCTCTGGGCCGGTTCCCCGGAGCACGCGGCCGCGCTCGTGGAACGCATCGCCGCCCGCACAGCGCTCACCGTCACTCTCCATGACATCCCGCAGCCCTCCGACGGCCCGCGTAATCTCCCCCGCCGCACCGACTGTTACGCCCGAGTCGCGGCCGTCACGCGCGGTGTCGTCGTCAACAGCCACCACGAAGCCGCCCACCTCGCCGAGGCCGGCATCGCGCCCCGGGTCCTCGCCGTCGTGCCCCTGCCCGTCACACCCGCGCCCTTTTCCTCGCCCAGGACCAGACCCGGCTCCCCCGACGTCGCTGTGCTCGGGTTCTTCTACCCGGGCAAGGGCCACGCCGAAGTCGTCGACGCGGTGGCCGCCCTGGCCGACCGGCCCCGCATGACCGTGCTCGGGGGGCCGTCGGCGGGGCACGAGGAGGATCTCCGGGTGTTCGCCGAGCAAGCCGCGGCGCACGGGATCGCCGTCGACGTGACCGGCTTCGTGGCCGAGGAGGATCTCATCGCGCGGTGCCGGGAGGTGGCCGTGCCTGTCGTAGCGCATCGACACTTCTCCGCGTCCGGGTCGCTGGCCACCTGGATCGCCGCGGGACGCCGTCCCCTGGTCATCGACGGGCGTTACACCCGGGAGATGGCGGCACTGCGACCCGCGACCGTGCATCTCGTCGCGCCCGATCGGCTCGCGGAAGCGATCGCCGCCGCGCTCGCCGACCCGGCGTCGACCTGGCTCCCGGCACACGCCGTCACCCGCCCGCATCTCGACGACACCGCCGCCGCGTACCTGCGCTGGTGGAGCAAGGACATCGCATGGTGACCGGCCGCTCAGTCCCCGGCAACCGCTGGGATCTCCTCGACGGCGTCAACCCCGACGAACCACCGACCGTGTCCGTCATCGTCGTGCACTACAAGCAACAGGCCGAGCTGGACCGTACGCTCGCCGCGCTGAACCGGCAGACGCATCCCGCCGCCCGCACCGAGGTGATCGTCGTCGACGACGGATCCCCGGAACCGCCGCGGGTGCCGGCCGGGGTCCGTCTCCTGCGCCAGGCCGACGAGGGATTCCGCGCGGCGGCGGCACGCAACCTCGGCGCGGCGGCAGCGACCGGCGACGTGCTGTGTTTCCTCGATGCCGACACCGTGCCCGAGCCTTCGTACCTGACCCGCATGGCACGGCTCCCGGCACTCGCACCCGAGGCCGTCGTCGTAGGCCGCAGGCGGCACGCCGCCCTCGCCGAACTCCCCGTCGACGCCCCCGTGGAACAGGCCGGCCCCGCGGCCGAGCTCCCCGAACCGCAGTGGCTCCGGGACGGCTATCACAACACGCGGGACCTGCTCGACGCCGACGACCGGGCCTACAGGTACGTCATCAGCGCCGCACTCGCCTGTTCGCGCTGGTTCTTCGAGCGGGTGGGCGGATTCGACGAGCAGTTCCGCGCGTACGGCGGCGAGGACTGGGAGTGGGCGTACCGCGCCTGGCTCGGCGGTGCGATCCTTGCCCACGCCGCCGACGCCGTGGCCTGGCACGACGGGCCCGACTGGGCGGGGCGCGAGCTGGACGACCCGGCCCGCCGTGCACGCAAGGACAACGAGACGCTGCTGCTCGCCGACGTCATCGGGGTCGCCGGGTCGCGGGGGCACGGTCTGCGCAGCGCGAACCCGGACATCGTGGTCAGGCTCGGCGCGGCACCGTCACCGGCCGCCGCGTTCGTGTGCGTCGATTCGGTGCTCGCGGCGCTCCCGGCGGCCGTGGTCTGCGTACCCGACGAATTCCTCGGCCTTTTCAGCTCCGATCAGCGGGTGACCAAAGCCGGCGCCGCTCCCCTGGCCCGCGTGGTCGTCGACCTGCCGGCGGCGATCCGCGTCGACAGCATCGCGGATGCCCTGCGGGACGCGGTGTCAGCGGCCGGCGTCGGCACCCTCGGCACAGTGCTGCTCGGACCAGCTGTCCGGATCGACTCCGCCCGCGCCCGCGCCCGCCGCGCGACCTGGGGACAAGACATGTTCGAGACCCACGCCGACGACAACGCCGGCGTCACCCCGCTCGACGCCGACCCGGGCCTCGCCGGCTACCTCGGCGGCTGGTCCTGATCACTACTGCGATCGCGAGCAGACCCGCGAGCGCCGCGCAGACAGCGATCCACCAGTTCCGGGTGAGGCCCAGGACCCGGCCGGCCATGGTGTCCGACACCCAGCCGGTGAGGTTGTCGGCGCGGGCGGCCACGTCATCGCCGGTGTGCGGGCAGGCCGGGCCGCGGCTGACCACCGCGACCAGTTCGGGGACGCCGTCGGCGCGGGTGCGGAAGTAGGGGCCGCCCGAGTCGTGCGGGCAGGCGCTGGTGTCGGCCCGGGGTGCCCGCCCGGCGACGCTCACCGTCGCCTCGCCGAGCTCGGTGACGACGAATTCGCCGGTCTGCAGCCGGTCGACGGTGTCGCCCTCGTCGTAGCTGGTCAGGCCCCAGCCGGTGAGCCGGACGGTCTCGTCGGGCGCGGCGGGGGTGGTGGCGATCCGCAGCGGCTCGACATCGGTGACCGCCTCGTCCAGCTCGACCAGGGACACGTCGGCCGTCTTCGACTGATGGACCGCCACGACGTCGATCTCGTGGCCGGTGTGGTCGGTCAGGGCGGTGCGGCCGATCGTGGCGGTGGTGCGCCCGGCGACCGTACGCCCGACGCGCTTGCCCGACGCGTCCCGGAAGCAGTGACCGGCCGTGATCACCCACCGGGGTGCGATGAGCGCCCCGGAGCACGAGCTGTCCCGGCTGCCGTGGTCGGCGGCCGGAAGACCGGTCATGCTCAGCCGCACCGAGAACCCGTACTGCCCCGCGGCAGCGTCCTCCCCATGAGCGATCGCCTGGGCGGGCCCCGGCGCACTCACCGCGACCCCGAGAACGATCGCGGCCCCGACGGCGACCCGCGTGAAGGTGGTTCGCATCCACCCATCGTCGTCCGCGTCATGTATGGCGCGGATAAACGCCGCCTTGTCAGGTGGCGTAACTGCGCAGCATCGCCAGCGAACCGTCGAGAGCGGCGGCGAGCGGTTCGATATTGTTCTTGGACTGCATGACCAGCAGGCCGCCCTGCAACGACGCGAAGACGGCCAGGGCCAGCCGGTCCGGGTCGGCGTCGGAGCGCAGCAGCTTGGTGTCGCGCATCAGGTGCAGGCCCGCAGCCAGCTGGGCGAGCCAGCGGTCGGCATACGCCGCGATCTGGGTGGACAGCTCCGGCTCGGTCGGGGCGACCTCGTTGACCAGCGCGCTGACCGAGCAGTACTTGTGGGTGAGCCCGGTGTAGTGGGTGATGACGGCGTCGCGCCAGCCCTGCCAGGCCCGCCAGGAGTCGAGCCGGTCGATCCAGGGCTCCTGGGCGGCCATGACCTGGGAATTCTGGTAACCGGCGATCGCGGCGACCAGCTCGCTCTTGCCGCCGGGGAAGTAGTGGAAGAGCTGACTCTTACTGGTCTTCGTGCCGTCGCGGATCTCGTCGAGCGTCATCCCGGCGACCCCGCGCTCCAGGATCAGCTCGGTGGCGGCGCGCACGATCCGTTCACGGGTCGCGGCGCCTTTAGCGGTCAATCCGGTCATGGCGTCGAGGATAGGCCGCTAGGAATTCACGGCGTTGAAGACGGGCTGGTGGTAGCCGGCCGGCTTGTCACCGATGCCGAGGCCGGGGCTGACGATCCAGCTCTGGTATTCCGGGGTGAACATGGCGTAGGGCAGCGCCGGTGGTGTCGCGCTGACCTCGTCGAGCCGGCGCCGGGCATCGGGCGGGAGGTCGAAGTCGAGCGCGGCGAGGTTGCTCCGCACCTGCGCGGCGCTGCTGGCGCCGAGGACCACCGACGCGACGCCGGGCCGGGTCGCGACCCAGTTGATCGCCACCTGCGCCATCGGCCGGCCCAGGTCGGCGGCGACGCTCTCGAGGGTCTCGATGACCTGCCAGTCGTGGTCGGTGACGGCCGCGCCGCCCGCCTCGGGGTTGGTCAGCCGGCCGGTGCCGTCCATGCCGCCGGCCGAACGCCGGTACTTGCCGGTGAGCAGGCCGCCCGCGACAGGGCTCCAGACGGTCACGCCCATGCCCAGGTTCTGCGCCATCGGCACGAACTCCGCCTCGATGGCCCGGTTCACCAGCGAGTACGGCAACTGGACCGTGACCAGGGGGCTCATGGCGTGGGCCTCGGCGTAGCTCTGGGCGCGGGCGGCGTACCAGGCGGGAACGTCCGACAGCCCACCGTGGCGGATCTTCCCCGCCCGGACCAGGTCGTCCAGCGTCCGCACGACCTCCTCCACCGGGGTGATCCGGTCCCAGGTGTGCAGCAGGTAGAGGTCGAGGTAGTCGGTGCCGAGCCGCCTGAGCGACGCCTCGACCGCCCGGACGATGTGCTTGCGCCCGTTGCCGCTGGCGTTCGGGTCGCCCGGGTCGATGCTGTTGGTGAACTTGCCGGTCAGCACGAGCCGCTCGCGGTTGCCCGCCCGCTTGATCAGGCTGCCGAGGATGCGTTCGCTCTCCCCCGCGGTGTAGAAGTCTGCGGTGTCGATGAAATTGCCACCGGACTCCACGTACGCGCGGAAGATCGGCTCGGCCTCCTCCTCGGTCTTCCCGTACGCCTTGTGGAACCCGTCGACCCCGAAGTTCATCGTCCCCAGCGCCAACCGGCTGACCCGCAGCCCGGAACGCCCGAGCAGATAGTAGTTGTTCATGACCGCCTCATCCCCTGATCCGGCGCCCCGATCGGACCGCCTGGTCCATACTTTGCTCTTCGCAAAGTGAACCAGCAAGTCCAAACTTCGTGACGTCCGTGACAGCGCCGGGCGGGCATGTCTCACCCGCCCGGCGCACTCGGTCAGGCGCGGACGTCGACCTCGTAGATGCGGGCGGCGGTGGTGCCGTCCTGGGTCGGGGTCACCACGGCGACGCGCAGATAGCGTGCGTCGGCGTTGACCGTTGTTGTCGTCGTGTCCGCCGTGTTGGCGCGGACCTGGGCGCGGGTTGTCCAGGTCGTGCCGTCCGGGGAGGTCTGGACGTCGAAGTCGCGGGTGTTCCACTTCGGATACTCGCCACCAGCGCCGGCGTGCCGGATCACGACCGAGCCGATGTGCTGGGTGCTGCCGAGGTCGGTCTGCAGCCATTTCGTCGTGCCCTGCGAGCACCACTTGTCGAACCAGCCGCCCAGCCAGCTGCCGTTGAACGCCCGGTCGGGGCTTTCCGTGGCGGCGCAGGAAGAGTCGGCTGTGGCGGTGCGGCGTAGCGCCAGGTCGGTCGGGGCACTGCTGCTGCCGTACACCTCGACCTCGTAGATTCTGGCGGTGCCGCTGCCGTCGGCGGCCGGCTGGGTCGTGTCCAGCCGGACGTAGCGCGCGGTGCGGGCGGCGATCGGCAGGTAGCTGCGGCTGGCCTTGCTGCCGGTGATGCTGACCGCGGTGCTCCACGCCGTACCGTCAAGGCTTGTGGAAAGGGTGAAAGCGCCGGTGTTCCAGTTGGTCTGCTCACCGCCGAGGCCGGCGTGTTTGACCACAAAGGAGCTGACCGTGCGGGCGGAGCCGAGGTCCACCTGCAGGAATTGCGGGGCGGTCCCGGAGCAGAATTTGCTGTTGCCCGCGATCGCACCGTCGACGGACTTGGCCGCGGACTCCGCGCTGTTGCACGCCGCCGACCCGGTGACGGACCGGCCCTGGGCCAGGTTCGCCCCGAGGTCGGGTTCGGCCGGCGGCTGTGTGCGACCTTCGGCAAAGCTGGGGGGTACGTCACCCGCGCCGGTCCCCCACGCCGAAGCAGCACTGCCCATTGTGAACGCGACGGTGCCGCCCGCCGCGATGTCGGCGTACCTGAAGAAGTTGTGGCTCGTCGCTGTTCCGCCGACGGAAAGTGTCTGCACGTAACGGTTCGCGGCGCTGCCACCGGTGACGGTGATGTTCCCGGACGGGCGCTGGATGAGCACGCTGGGGAACGAGCCGCCGTGCACGGCGAGCGTGTCGGCGCCCGGGGTGACGGGGTAGAAGCCGAGCGCCGACCAGACGTACCAGGCCGATGTCGCGCCGAGGTCATCGTTGCCGGGCAGGCCGCCCGCGCCCGTGGTGAAGGACTCGGCCATCACCCGGCGCACCGCGTCACTGGCACCGGCGGGCTTGCGGGCGAAGTTGTACGCCCACGGCACCCCGTGCTCGGGTTCGTTGCCGATGTAGAAGTACGGCCGGGACAGCCCGCCGTTCAGCTCCGTGAAGTGGTGGTCGAGACGCTGCACCGCCGTGGCCGGGCCACCCATGAGCGTGACGACCGCGCCGAGGTTGTGCGGGACCATCCAGCTGTACTGGGCAGCATTGCCTTCCACGTAGGGGCTTTCCTGCGCGGGGTTGAACGGCGTCGACCACGCGCCACCGCCGTCGCGGGTATGGATGAAGGACGACTCACCGTTGAACGAGCTGCGCCAGAACTGCGAGCGGGTGCTGAACGTGGTGTACGCGCCCGTGTCGCCCACCGCCTTGGCGAACTGGGCGATGGCGAAGTCGCTGGACGCGTATTCCAGGGTCTCCGAAGGGTTGCCCGGGATGAACTCGTTCGCCGCGTAGACGGACTGGTTGCCGCGGAGGACGTAGCCCTGCGAGCCGCCACCGTTCGCGCTGTTCTTCATCAGGGCCAGGGCTGCCGCGGTGTCGAATCCGCGTACGCCGAACGCGTACGCGCTGCCCACGACGATCGGTCCCGGGTCGCCGGGCATGACGAAGTCCTCGATGCTCTGGTGCGACCATTTCGGCAGCGAGCCGCCCTGCTGGCCGTCGAGCACCATGGACTTCACGATGTCGGTCATCACGTCCGGCGCGATCAGCGCGACCAGCGCCGACCAGGACCGGTAGATGTCCCAGCCCGAATAGTTCTGATAGACGGGATGGCTCGCGGTGTGCACAGCGCCGTCGAAGCCGCGGTACTCGCCGTTGGTGTCGCTGGCGATGTTCGGGTTCTGCAGCACGTGGTACAGCGCGGTGTAGAACTTCTGCAGCTCCGTCGCGGCGCCACCGGTGACCTGCACCCGGTTGAGCGCGGTGTTCCACTTCGCGTCCGCGTTGCTGCGCACATCGGCGAACGACGCGGCCTCGGCGGTGGCGTTGTTCTGCGCGTTGGCGACACTGACGAACGAGATCCCTACGGTCGCGTTCACCACGGCGTTGCTCGTGGTGTCGAACGTGACGTACGCGCCGGCCTGCGTGCCGCTCGCGCTCGCCGATCCCGCGCTGACCGTCGCGCCGTTGAACGTGCCGAAGCCGGTGGGCGTACGGTCGAAGAGGATCGAGTAGTACATCTTGAACGTACGCCCACCGCAGAACCCGCCCGCGGTGTGCTCACCCCAGACCCGGTTCCCGGTTATCGACACGTTCCCGTCCCGGTCCCCGGTCGCCGAGCGGCTCGCGTTGATCAGCACCCGCGCGGTGGTGCTCGCCGGATACGTCAACCGCAGGGCGCCGGTGCGCGTGGTGGCACTCAACTCGGCGTCCACGCCGTACTTGTCGAGCCGGTTCTTGTAGTAACCGGGCGAGGCCGACTCGTTGGACTTCGTGTAGGCGGACGCATAACTGGTCCAGGAATTCCCGGGCGAGGCACCGAGCGCGCCGGTCACCGGCAGGATCGGCAGATCCTCGTTGTTCGGGCACCCGGCCCCGTTGAAATGCGTGAGACTGAACGACTCGATCGTCCGGTCCCGGTCCCGGTACCCCGACGGCGACCCCGTCGGCGTATCCGGGCTGAACTGCACCATCCCGAACGGCACGGTGGCACCGGGGAACGTGCTGCCACCCGCACCGCCGCCGACGGGGTTGGGCGAGTTGCTGTCATCCGTACCGATCAGGGGATTGACGTACTGCGTGAGGGCCAGGTCCGCGGCGCTTGCCGCCTGCGGAACGGAAAGCACAGCAGCGGTGAGGACGACCGCTGCGGCGAGGGTACGGAGCATGGGGGATGCCGTCCCTTCTGAGATCCGAAGGTGACAACGCTGTCACCGGTACACAGATAGGACTCTTTTCAATTCACATTTGTCAATACCTGTCCTCTCGGAGATCACCGTCGTCGCTGGATCAGAACGATTGACGCACGTAGTCCAGCCGCCCTCGTCACAAAGTCAGGAGCAGGACCTCGCGGACCCGGCGATCACGGAGCAGCCCAACGATGTCGGGCACCTCGGAGAACACGACCGCCGCTCCGGGCTGCTCGACCTGCCGGAGCATCGCCTGGCAGACGTCAGCGCACGGCTGCTCCCGGATCATGTGCAGAACCTGAGCGGGATCGTAGAGGTTCTCGCCGCGCACAGCAGCTGACCATGTCCGTAGGCAGAGGACCACCACCTGGAAGACGTTCTGCCTGGCCCTCGCCAGGGCGAACCGGTTCAGACCGCACACCTCGATCGTCCGGCGGCCCTTCTCCGACAACGCCCGATACTCCCCGACCGACAACGACAGCATCAGATGATCAAAAGGATCCTCGACCGTGGGGTCGATCAACAACGGGATCCCCTGCTCATCTAAGGGGAACTGGTCACGCTTGTGGTGACTGTTGCAGTGCGAGCAAGCCAGAAGATGGTTGGGCCAATCAAAGGTACGCAGTGGAGCCTGCGCAATCGGCTCGTAGTGATCGATGTCGGTGCCAAAACTGTCGCCGCAGTACATGCACCGTTCAGCACCGGGTGCCATCCGCTGCAGCACTGTACGGATCGGCGTCGCCACCTGGGACCGCGTGGTCTTCGAACGCCACAGGTCACGCGCTATTTGAACCTGATGGCTTGGGTCCTCGGAACGGATGTGCCCGCTCAGGGTCGTCATACGATCGGTGACCTCGGCGGGTAACGGCAAGCGGTGGATCGGAATCACGGACGGTGCTGCTCCCCGTTCGCAACCAGTCGTGCCGCGAGTTCGTCGACTCTGGCGGGTGGCGAGCTGGCAAGCAGGTCACGTAACTGCACGTAGCGGCGGATTTGCTGGTCGTTGGCGTGGCCGGTGAGCACGTCCGTCTCGAGAATGACCAGCTCGCGGCGGAGTTGGACGGCCTGGTCCGAGTAGGGGGTGTCGAGGCCGAACAGCTCCGACATGACGGCGTCGTCGCCGCTGCCGTAGACGATCCGCTCGTACAGGTCCTGCTCCACGATCTGGGGCGGGGTGTCCTCGTCGGGGCCGGGCAGGCGGATCAGGCCGCGCTCGTCCGCCGCCTGGCAGATGTAGGGGCTGTGGGTCGTCACGATGAACTGGGTCCGGGGGAAGTGCTGTTTCAGCCAGCCGCCTATCCGCTTCTGCCAGGAGACGTGCAGGTGGGCGTCGACCTCGTCGATGATGACCACGCCCGGCGCGTTGACCGTGGTCAGCCCACCGACGGTGACGACGTCGAGGGTGCCGTAAGCCTCGTAGACCTGTTTGAGCAGGTCGACCACCAGCGCGGCGACCGTACGATATCCATCGCTCATCTCTCGCAGGGGAGAACGGTGACCGCCGCGCTCGACCCAGAGGCCATCCGAGTTGACCCCCTGAATCGCGTATCCGTCCGGTAGCAGCCCGTCGCCCAGGACTGCCAGAGCGGCCGCCTTGAGTTGTTCAGCGCCGGACCGCTTCTCCAGTGATCGCAGGTGCTGCTCGATGAGCCAGCTCACGCCCTCGGCGAGGGACGCATCCTCGTGGAACGCCGTGGCCATCCGCGTGGCCGGGCCCCTGCTGACCATGAGCCGCTGAGCGTCACCCGAACCGCCCGCGAGCCGCCGGAACGGGCCATACGCCGCGCAGAACCACCCGGCCGGGTTGTCGGACCAAGGCCCCCGCTGTGACGCTCTTAGTTCACCGCCGGACAAGCCACGGTGTTCCATCATCGCCGGCTGCCTGTCTTGTCCGGCATAACGGGCATCCTCCTGGATGGCCCAGCTCAAACCGGCCCCGAACTGCCCCGCCGGCCACTCCTCGTCCCCGGCGAAGAGATCGACCCCCGTGTCATGCGTGAGTTGCACCGTGGCGACGGCGTGAAGCTTGCCGAACGACACCCAGTTGGAGAAGTCGGAGACCAGGTTGCGGGCTACGCCGGGACCGCCGACAGCGAGGGCCACAGCCCGCAGCAGTGACGTTTTACCCGAACCATTACGCCCGGCCAGCACGGTCCAGCCGGCGAGGGATCCGTCCGGCCGGGTGAGGTCAAGCGACACGTCACGGGCGTCGTGAAATCCTCGCACGTTTCGCAGCTTGATCTCTTTGATGTACACCGGGCATCCCCCTCGCCTGCCGCCGGGCCCGTTGTCACCAGATCACGGCCCGATCGGGGCCAGCGTAATCCAGCCGGGCCCGGGGCCAGCGCGGTAACCGGGCGCCGGTCAGCTGGTGAAGCGGGAGAGTACGCCCTTCTTGACCTCGCCGGCGCGCTGCTGCTCGCCGGCGAAGGAGCTGACGACGATCAGGGCGCCGGTCAGCAGCGGAATGGCCCACTGCAGGGTGGACAGCCGCTTCTGCGCGGTGGCCACGTCGCCGGGGGTGCTGCTGGCCGGTTCGGTGCCCGCCAGGGCCGGCACCGACTCCTCCTGGGCGACCTTGCGGCCGAGCAGGCGGCTGTAGCCGGTCACGGCGAGTGCCACCACCGTCAGGCCGGTCTTCGCGATCGCCATCGAGCCGACGCCGCTCTGCCCGGCCAGACGCGAGCGGTTGCCGACGAGCTCGCCGACGCTGCCGACGAGGTGCGCGCCGATGGCGGCCGCGTTGACCGGGGTCCACTTGTTCCAGCCGGTGTTCGCGACGCGGCCGGTGCCGCTCGCCGTGTCCGCTTGCGCGGCGGCCGGGTTGAGGGCTACCGCGTTGGCCAGGGTGCCGCCGAACCAGGCGGCGAGGCCGACGTCGTGCAGGGAACGGGACAGGGTGTCTTTCGCCATGGGAATCCTCCGGTAGCCGAGATGCTGTCGGCCCCGGCTACCCCCACGTCAGCGCTTCACACGGAGCCGGGCCGCCGCATCACGTCACCCACCCGGGCCCGTTTGGAGCGGGCGGGCCCGGGTACGCGAGCACAGTCAGGCCGGTTCGATCCAGAGGTTGCGGTAGCGGACGTTCGCCCCCGGGTCGCCGTGGTCCTGCAGGCGGACGGGCAGGAAGGACGGCCCCTCCGCGGCGCCGTTGCCGGTGGGGCCGTCGATGGCGATGTTGTCGTGGACGGTGGTGCCGTTCCAGACCACGGTGACGCGGGCGTTGTCGATCTTCGTGGTGCCGTCGTAGCGGGCCGCACGGAATGTGACGTCGTAGGTCTGCCACGTCTCCGGGGCTGTTCCGGCGTTGGCAGAGGGCGCCCGTTTCAGGTAGATGGCGGCGCAGTCGTTGTCAGCCAGGGCCGGTTTACCGTACGTGTCGAGGATCTGCAGTTCGTAGCGGTCCTGCAGGTAGATGCCGCTGTTCGCACGCGCCTGACCGGTCACGTCGCCGGGCAGGTTCGGCAGCCAGAACTCGGCGTGCAACCGGAAATCGCCGTACGTCTGCTTGGTGCGCAGGTCCCCACCGAACGCCTCCGCCGAGCCGCCGGAGACCGGCCACGTGGCCGGCGTACCGTCAGCGTTCTGGAAGGCCTGCAGGTTGCCGCCGTCGAACAGCGTCACCCGGCCGGGGCCGTTGTGGGTCCACCGCTGCTGGGCCACGCCCGCCGGTTCCCAGATCTGCAGCTGGGTGCCGTCCGTGCTCGCCCCGCCCGCCGCGTCGAGGACCTTGCCCGACTGCGGATTCAGCAACGACCCGTCGGCCTGGGCCCGCCACACCTGCGCGGCGCCGTTGTTGCACGTGTAGAGCTGCACCTTGGTGCCGTTGGCCGTTCCGGCGTTGTCCACGTCCAGGCACTTGCCGAGCGCGCGCAGGGTGTCGCCGTCGCGGGTCCAGCTCTGCGCGGACGAGTTGTTGCACCCGTACAGCTGAATCTTGGCCCTGTCGGCAGTGCTCGCGTTGTCCACATCGACACACTTGCCAGCAATGCCGGTGAGCGTTCCTGTCCGCGGCGCGGCCGCCGTGGTGTCGCCGACGGTCAGGCTGTCGAGGTTGACGTGCCCGATGTCGCCCTCGTCGACCCTGTACGCGATCGTGTTGCCCCCGGCCCGCAATGTCACCGTGTCGAGCTGGGTCGCCCAGGTGTCCCACGTACCCGTGTCGGCGAGGTTGATCTGCCTGACCTTGCTGCCGTTGACGTACAGGCTGACCGTCTTGGCACCCGCGGACGGATTCGGGCCGTTACTGAAACGCAGGGACACCGGGTACGCCCCGGCCGACGGCACGTCAACGCTGAACGTCGTCGCGGCCCCCACCGAGCCATACCCCGCGACGAAACCCGACCCGGTGTACCCGGTGTGGTCGGAAGCCACCCCGGCGCTCCCGCTGAGCCCGGCATTCTCCGCCTCGACCCGGCCCGTCGGCAACGTCGAACCATCGGCCAGGCTGTTGAGCGTGTACCAGGCCTCGGTGCTCCACAACGACGCACCGGACGTCGACGTGAACGGACGCGGTGAGCGAACGTGCACCACGCGGCCCGGCTTGAGCCCCGTCAGCTTGAGCGTCACCTTCAACCGGTCCGCGGACAGCGACGCCGACGCCACCGGCAGCGACTCCTCATCCACCTTCGGTCCGCCGTACGCCGGGGTCGGCACGTAACGCCACTGCTCGGCCCGATACCGCGCGGCGAGCTGCGCGGCGGTGTCCACCGACACCGGCTGCGTGTACTCGAACTCAAAACCGCCGGCGATCGTACGCATAGCTTTGATGTCAAAAACGCTTGTGCCGTTGGGTGTCAGCTTCTGCAGCCCGTACGTCAGCTTGCCTTCCTGACCCCAGTTACCGCCCGCACCGAGCCCGCCGTAGTAGAGCGCACCGTCCGGCCCCTGCGTCAGCCGCAGCACCCCCGACTCGAGCCCCTGGGTCAACCGGAAAACCGCACCCTGATACTGACCACCGACCTTCTCCAGGTACGCCCGCTGGATCCCGCCGTAGGTGACATCACCGAAGAGCACCTGCCCCGCGTACGGCCCCGAGTCCAGCATCAGCGGAGTGCTCGGCGAGTTCGCGATCTCGTTCTGCGGCAGCCACAGCACCGGCTGCGTCACGGGGCGGTCGTCGTACGGTCCGTCCGGATTGGTGTAGTGCCCGAAGAACCGGTCCTGCTTGATCTGCACGAGCTTCGACGCGGGCAGCCACCCACCCTGGTTGTCGAGGACGAGCAGGTCGCCCTCCGGCCCCCACCCCAGCCCATCCGGCGTACGCAGCCCGCCCGCAACGTACTGCACCGCACCCGTCGCGCGGTTGATCTTCAAGCTGGTGCCGCGGTTCGGTGAACCCTGCGGCTGGGTGGTCGCGCCACCGAGATCGATGGACACGGACAGGTTCAGGTAGAAGTAGCCGTCCTTGTAGAGCAGCCCGAACGCGAACTCGTGGAAATTGCCGTCGAACGGCCACGTCGCGACCCGGCGATACTGGTCGATCACGCCGTCGCCGGTGGTGTCGGTGAGCTCCGTCAGCTCATGCTTCTGCGAGACATAGATCGTCCCGTCGACAATCTTCAACCCCATCGGTTCCCGGAGACCAGAGGCGATCTTCCGGTACGTCACCGGGCCGTCTCCGGTGACCCCGTTGAGGATGTACACCTCCCCCGCCACGGTGTCGCTCCCGCCCCAGGTC
Organism: Winogradskya humida; assembly: GCF_016862215.1. Lineage (GTDB taxonomy): Bacteria > Actinomycetota > Actinomycetes > Mycobacteriales > Micromonosporaceae > Actinoplanes > Actinoplanes humidus. Next base: position 2,545 of record NZ_BOMN01000148.1, on the reverse strand, counting down.
GCGATGGCCAGCCGCCCGTCCGGGAACCAGTCCATCGCACTCACCTGCGGCTCGAACCCGGCCGGCCGCAGATCCTTCAGCGTGTACCCGGGGTACACGGCATCCAGCGGAAGACCGTCACCAGGGCTGTCCGCCGACCCCTCGCACTCCTTGCGCCCCGGCGCGGTCACCCGGACCACGCCGGCATCGGTGCTCAGCACGCTGGTCGGCACCGGCACGAACGAGGTCGCTCCCGGAGGCTGCCACGCCAGGGTCAGCTGCTGGCCGCCGTCGCGCTCGAAGTAGTCCACGCGCAGGCCGTGGTAGCCGGTCGTGAGCGTGACACTGCCATCCTTGGCGGTCGCCCCGTGCGCGCCGTCGTGGTTGATGATCGTCGCATCGTCGATCAGGAGCCGCGAGCCGTCGTCGCTGGTGAGCCTGAACGCGTACGCCCCCGCCGTCCCGATGCTGATGTTCGCGATCACCTCCGACTGGAAGTGGTCCGCCAGCCCGAAGTCCGCCTCAGTCGTCCAGTTGATCGCCGGCATCAGCTTGTCGACGTTCGGCGTCTGCGCGGGCTTGAGCGTGCAGATCGCATCCCGCGCCGTCTGCAGATCGTAGGTCCGAAGGGTGACTCCGGGCTCCTGCGGAGGAGGCGCGGCCGCCGCCCCGGCCGGTGCTGCAGGCAGCAGAAGGGCGCCCACCAAAAGGGCGGCGCGTGGTCGGGTGAACAGCGATCTCTTCATCGAGCGCCCCGCAGACAGGTCGACAACCATCGATGCCTGCTGACGCTAGGCGCCTTCTGTCACGAAGTCCACAACTTTCGCCGCAATCAGCAAAAGTCCCCCACCGCCCGCCACACCCTCTTTACCGTCCTAGGAACCTGGACTGTTTGGGTCGCAGAAGTATAGTTCTGAGAACTATACTTCTGTGACTTGTGACATTATGGAGGCCGTGCTGATGGACAAACCGCCCCGCATCTTCGGCCGGACCCGCGAGTGGGACGGTCTCGCCGCGTTCGCGACCAGGTCCTCCGATGCAACGGCCGGCGCCGCGGCGCTGGGTGTGATGAGCGGCCGGCGCCGTCAGGGTAAGAGCTTCCTGCTGCAAGCTCTCGCCGAAGCCGCCGGAGGCATGTACTTCGCCGCCACCGAGGCGACCGAGGCGGAGTCGCTGCGGTTGTTCACCGAGACGCTCGCACGGCACACCAACGAGTTCATCGAAGCGCCGTTCCGGGACTGGAACGACGCGATAGCTCATATGTTCCACAGCGTCACCGACCGCCCGACTGTCGTCGCGATCGACGAGTTCCCGTTCCTGTCGAAGACCTCACCAGCGCTGCCGTCGATCATTCAGCGCGAGCTCGGCCCGGGAGGCAGCGGCCGCGCAAGCTCGGCACGGCTGGTGCTGTGCGGATCGGCGATGTCGGTCATGGGCAGCCTCCTGGCCGGGCAGGCACCGCTACGTGGCCGGGCAAGCCTCGAGCTCGTCGTCCAGCCGTTCCGCTACCGCGAATCTGCCCGGTTCTGGGGCATCACCGATCCCAGACTCGCCATCCTGGTCCACGCGGTCGTCGGCGGCACCCCGGCCTATCGTTACGAGTTCACCCAGGGAGACGCCCCGGCCACGATCGACGACTACGACGCCTGGGTGATCCGGACCGCCTTGAACCCGCAGACGCCGTTGTTCAGGGAAGCGCGATACCTGCTGGCCGAGGAAGCCGCCATCCGCGACCCCGCCCTCTATCACTCGGTGCTGGCCGCGATCGCCGCCGGCAACAACACCAACGGCGGGATCGCCAGTTTCATCGGGCGGAAATCCGACCAGATCACGCACCCGCTCAACGTCCTCGAGGACTGTGCGCTGATCGCCCGCGAACCGGACCTGCTCCGGCCAGGCCGCGCTCGCTACCGGATCGTCGAACCGCTGATCACGTTCTACGAGGCGATCATGCGGAAACGCTGGGCGGAGCTGGAGATCCACCGCGCCGAGCAGGTCTGGACGACAACCCGCCAGACCTTCCTCACCCAGGTCGTCGGCCCGCACTTCGAAGCCCTGTGCCGGGCCTTCGCCCTGGAATCCGGCGACGCCCTCTTCGCCGAGCAGCCGTCCGAGGTCGGGTCAGGGACGGTCAACGACCCGGCGAGCCGCACCCAGATCGAGATCGACGTGGTCGCGCTGGCCGCGCAGCAGGGCAGCGGCCCCCGGCGAATCCTGTCCTTGGGCGAGGTCAAATGGGGCGAGGTCATCGGCCACCATCACCTTCAGCGCCTGGCGACAGCCCGCGACCTCCTGCGGCCGAAGGGCTACGACACCGAAACCACGGTGCTCGCTCTCTACGGGGGCGCCGGGTTCACCGCCGAACTAACGGCCGCCGCCGCAACCGACGACCGGATCCTCCTCGTCGACCTCGCCCGCCTGTATTCCTGAGCCGGGCATATGAACGAACCGCGCCACCACGATGGATGGCGCGGTTCGTTGCGGCCTTACACCTAGGGGCGGTGGGCTTACTCCTAGGCGGCGGGCCTACACCTAGGCGGCGGGCCTATTCCTCGGCGGTGGCCGT
>NZ_BOMN01000147.1 GCF_016862215.1 Winogradskya humida | reverse complement strand
CCGGCACCATCACGCTGGGCAACCGGCAGGCCGCCGAGTTCGTCGCGGTCGACGGTGTCACGGTGGCAACCCTCGCGGACGCCGCCCAGCTGTCCAGCCTCGCCGACGAGACCCCGGAAGGCCCTGTCCCGCGGCCTGACCGAAGCCATGCACGGCACCCTGACCCCGGAAGAAACCCCCGGCGGCGGCCTCACCATGATCATCGCCCTGCCCACCACGAGCCCCGGCACCCCCACCTGATCAAATCCTCTGATGCACATCCCCACGGACAGCGAGATCCGCGCCCTCCACGAACGCCTCGCCCCCACCCCGCAAGCCCTGACCTCGGTACTCACCCACTGCGAAATCGTCTGCCGGATAGCCGAACAGCTCCTCGCCGCACCTTCCCCCAATCTCGACCTTGACCTCGACCCCGCCCTGGTCCGAGCCGGCTGCCTCCTGCACGACATCGGCGTCTACGCCCTCTACACCCCCGAAGGCACCCTCGACCACGCCAACTACATCCGCCACGGCATCCTGGGCCACGAAATGCTCCGCACCGAAGGCCTCCCCGAAGGACTCTGCCGCTTCTGCTCCTGCCACACCGGCGTCGGCCTCACCCAGGACGACATCACCCGCCAGCACCTCCCCCTCCCCCCAGGCGACTACCAACCCCGAACCCCCGAAGAACAACTCGTCATGTACGCCGACAAGTTCCACAGCAAGAAAACGCCCCCCACCTTCCTCACCGCCTCCACGTACGCCACCACCGCCCGCCGCTTCGGTCCCGGCAAAGAAGCCACCTTCACCGCCCTGGTCACCCATTACGGCGAACCCGAACTGACCGCCCTGTCCCAGGAATACGGCCACGCCATCCAAACGACCACTCCCTGAGCCACGGTTTCAGATGGTGGATGTCGATCTCCTTGGTCGCTCAGCGGCGGCGAAAAATGTCGTACCCCCGGTCGAAAATCGTGCTCATGTTGGCCCAGGTGCAGCAACTCGGTGACGACGCGGCGGTCCTCGCCGCAGCCCCGCTGTGGCAGCTGACCGACGCCTCGCTAGCCGATGCGCTGCGATTGGCGCGACGGGCGGAACAGGCCGTGCTGGTGTTACAGGCACGACTGGTGCAGGAGGCCGCCGACCGTGGCATCCCCGCTGAGCAAGGACATCGCTCCACCGCAGGGTGGCTGCGTTCCCTGCTACTACTCGACCCGCAACCAGCCCGGGACCTCGTCACCCACGCCACCGCCATACACGACCCAAGCATCCAACAGGTCGTCCTAGACGGTCAGGCCGACGTCCGCCAAGCCACCGTGATCGCCTCAACTCTCCACGCGATCCCCGACAACCTCGCCAGCCTCAACGGCCCCGTCGACAGCACCCAAATCATCCAGAACGCCTCACAAGCAATGATCGACCTCGCCGGGCAACTACCCGCCTACCAACTCAGGCGCGTCGGGGAACGCATCCTCGACCACGTCGCCCCCGAACTCGCCGACCACGCCGACCAAGCCGCCCTCACCCGACAGGAAGCCCGCGCCCAGCAACGACGCGGCCTCACCCTGTCCATGCCCCTGCACGGCATGGTCCGAATCTCCGGCCTACTCGGCGCCGAAGACGCCGCCATCGTCCACGCCGCCCTGCACCCACTGTGCCAACCCGACCCGAAAGACAACCGAACCCCCGCCCAGCAACGCGTGGATGCCCTGACCGACATCTGCCGCCTGGCACTACGCACCACCGAACTCCCCATCGACGGCGGCGAACCACCCCAACTATCAGTCACCGTCGCCTACGACCCACTCACCCAAACCCTCGGCACCGGCACCACCGACACCGGCCAACGCCTCTCACCCGAAACAACCCGGCGACTGGCCTGCGACGCCCGCATCCTGCCCATCATCCTCAGCGGACAAGGCCAAATCCTCAACGCCGGCCGCCGCCGACGTAACGCCACCGGAGCCATCCGCCGCACCCTCCACATCCGCGACAAAGGATGCACCTTCCCAGGGTGCGATCGGCCCCCGCGATGGACCGACGGCCATCACCTGTGGCATTGGGCAGACGGCGGCCCCACCAACCTGGACAATCTGGCCCTACTCTGCCGCCAGCACCACCAACTCATCCACAACCCCACCGCAGGCTGGCAAATCCGCCTCGGACCCGACCGACGACCCGAGTTCATCCCACCACCTGACATCGACCCCAACCAACAACCCCAGCGAAACCTCTACCACCAACGCCAATAACCACCCCACGTCGGCATCTCCCCACCGAGCACCTCAATGCTCGCTACACGACGCCGCGGGGGTGTACTCAGATGTTCGAGACGAGGTGTGCAATGTGGGCGGCGCGCTGTTCGCGGGTGTCGGGGCGGCCGGGGATGCCGGGGCGGCGCTGCCAGGGGCGGGGACCGTCCGCGTGCCGGTACTCCACGCCGAGTGCGTCGAGGCGGGCCAGGTGTTGCTGCAGGCGCTGGGCGAAGTCGGGGTAGTCGCGTCCGGCGGGGCTCCACAGCGCTTCCGCGACCGCGCACAGGCGGGGGAAGGCCAGGTAGTCGACCGTGCGGGGTGAGTCGGCATGCTCGGTCCAGATGTTGGCCTGGCCGCCCAGGATGTGGCGGGCCTCGGCGGGGGTCAGTTCCGGGGGAACCGGGTCGAAGGCGTAGACATCCTCGACGGTCAACGGGATGGAGACCGGGATGGGTTCGTCGGCCGATTCGGACTGGCGATAGTCGAGGTAGACAAGGTCATCGGGGCAGGCGACGACGTCGTGGCCGCGGCGGGCGGCGGAGACCGCGCCGGTCATGCCGCGCCAGGAAGCGATGGTGGCGCCCGGGGCCACGTCGCCCTCGAGAATCTCGTCCCAGCCGAACAGGCGGCGCCCCGCGGCGGTCAGGTGATCGTCGAGGCGCCGGATGAACCATGCCTGCAGGCCCTCCTCGGTGCTGATCCCGAGCTCGGCCATCCGCTGCTGGGTGCGAGGGTCGGCACGCCACTGGTCCTTGGGGCATTCGTCGCCGCCGACGCCGATGTAGCGCGACGGGAAGAGCTCCAGCACCTCGTCCAGGACGCCGGTGAAGAAGTCGACGGTGGATTCCTCGACGTTGAGGACGTTCGGGTTCACGCCCCAGCGGGTGAAGACCTCCAACTGCCGACCAGAGACCCCAAGCTGGGGGTACGCGGCCAGCGCGGCCTGCACGTGCCCCGGCGACTCGATCTCGGGAACGATGGTGATGTGGCGCAGAGCGGCGTACGCCACGATCTCGCGAATGTCGTCCTGGGTGTAGAACCCGCCGTGCGGACGGCCGTCCGTGGGTGCGTCCCGTGCGGCACCGACCTGGCTCTCGTGCCGCCACGCGCCGACGTCGGTCAGCCGGGGATAACGGCGGATCTCGACGCGCCAGCCCTGGTCGTCGGTGAGGTGCCAGTGCAGCGTGTTGAGGCGGTGCAGCGCCATCAGGTCGATGAACCGCAGAACGTCGTGCTTGGGCATGAAGTGCCGCGCGACATCGAGCATCGCCCCGCGCCAGACGAACCGGGGGGCGTCGTGGATTTCCACAGCGGGTAGCGCCCAGCGTTGCCCGGCCACGGGCGCGCGGCGGTGGATCGCCGGCGGCAACAACTGCAGGAGCGACTGGCAGCCGTAGAACGCCCCGGCCGCGTCACCGGCGCTGATCGTGGCGGCTTCGGGGGTCACCCGCAGCCGGTAGGCCTCAGCACCAAGGCTGGTGTCGAGTTCCAAGGTGATGGTGGCCAGCGCAGACCCGGCCGCCAATTCCGTAGCCCCGCCAGAATCCTGCGGATTCCGCGGAAACGCCTCAACCAGCCCGCTCTCGCCCATGGGCAGACCGGTCTCGCCAACAGACAACTCAGCCTCGCGCAGCGGCAGGCCAGCCTCACGCAGCGGCAGGCTGGTCTCGCCCACAGACAACTCAGCCTCGCGCAGGGGCAGGCCAGCCTCGCGCAGGGGCAGGCCAGTTTCGCGCAGGGGCAGGCCGGTTGCCGGGCGTAGGGCACCCTGCAGCCAGGTCAGGACGGCGGTCAGCTCGGCGGGTGCGGTGAGGGTGGTGCTGCGGTCGAGGACGAGTTCGCCCGTGCCGGGGATGGTGGTGACAGGACGGGGGATCACGGGCCTAGCCCTTCACTGCGCCGGCGGACATGCCGGCGACCAGGTTGCGCTGAACGATGAGGAAGAAGACGACGACGGGTACGGAGAACAGCACCGAGGCTGCCATCTGCCCGCCGAAGTCGGTGCCGGTGACGGGGTTGGTGAACGACGCCAGCCATACCGGCAGTGTGTAGCGGCTCTCGTCCTGCATGAACGTGTAGGCGAACAGGTAGTCGTTCCACGCGGCGATGAACGCGAAGATGCTGGTCGAGATGACGCCGGGGGCGACGAGCGGGAACAGGACGCTGACGAGTACGCGCCAGGTGGACGCGCCGTCGATCTGTGCGGCCTCCTCGATCTCGGCCGGGATCGCGATGAAGAAGCCGCGCATCACCCAGATCGAGAACGGGAGGACCGTGGCCACGTAGGCGAGTACCAGCGCAAGGTAGGTCCCGAGCAGGTTGAGGCTGTTGAACATGACGAACATCGGGATCAGCAGCGCGGTGCCGGGCAGCATCTGCACCGCGAGGATGACGACCATGATCGTGCGCCGGCCGGGGAACCGGAAGCGGGACAGCGCCGCCGCCGCGAAGATGCCCAGCGCGATCGACGCCACCACGGTCGCGGCGACCACGATGGCGCTGTTGCGCAGGTTCGTAAGGAACTGCTCCTGAGTGACGGCGTTGACGAAATTGTCCAGCGTGGGATGTGCCGGGGCGAAGTGCGGCGTCGGCGTCATCACCTCGGGCCGGGTCTTGAACGCCGTGTTGACCATCCAATAAACCGGGAAGATCCACACCACGCAGAAGCCCGCCGCCAGCGTGTTCACACCCCACCGCCGCCCAGACCCGCCGCGCAGCCCGGACCCACTCCGCCGCCCAGCCCCGCCGATCCGGCCAAACCCGCTGCGCCGCCCAGCCCCGCCGATCCGGCCAAACCCGCTGCGCCGCCAAGACACGCTGCGCCGCCAAGACCCACGGATCCGTCCGGGCTCATTGCGCCGCCCAGACTCACCCCGCCGCCCAGACCCACCCCGTTGCCCAGACCCGCCCCGCTGCCCAGACCCGCCCCGCTGCCCAGACTCGCCCCGCTGCCCAGACTCGCCCCGCTGTCCAGACCCGCCCCGCTGTCCAGACCCGCCTATCTGTCCCGAGCTGCTCACAGGTCCTCCCCCGACTTGAGCAAGTTGCGGATGTAGAACGCGGTCAGGCCCAGCAGCAGCAGGGTGGTGACGACCGAGATCGCCGCGCCCTGGCCGATGCGGAAGCCGACGAACGCGGTCTTGTAGGTGAAGACGCCGAGTGTGGATGTGGCGTCGCCGGGGCCGCCGCGCGAGACCAGCCAGATCTGGTTGAAGACGTTGTAGTCCCAGATCACCGACAGGATCGTGACCAGCAGGAGCGTGGGCCGCAGGTGCTGCAATGTGATCATGCGGTAGACGGCGAGCTCACCGGCGCCGTCCAGGCGGGCGGCCTCCTGATACTCGGGCGGCACCTGGGTCTCGGCGGCGTTGAGGGTCAGGGCGATGAACGGGACCGCCTGCCAGACGATCAAGAGCCAGATGGAGACGTACGCGAGAGCCGGGTCCTGTGCCCAGTTCAGCCCGGCGGTGTCTCCGAAAATCCGGAGCTGGCCGAGGAGCCAGTTGATGACGCCGTACCCGGGCTGGAACATCCAGTTCCACACCAGCGACGATGCCACGTTCGGCATCGCCCACGCCACGATCAGCACCACGGTCACCGTGTAGCGCCATGCCCGGCCCAGCCGGGTGAGCAGGTGTGACACCCCCATGCCGATCAGGACGCTACCGGCCACCATCGCCACGGTGAAGATGACGGTACGCAGTAACGAGACCCAGAAAGCGCCGCTGCCCAGCAGTTCGGAGTACTGCGCGAACCCGACGCCCGAATACACGCCGGTGAACAGTGTCCGCTGGTTGTAGTCGGTGAACGAGGTGAAGACCAGGAACCCGATCGGGGCCAGCGTCACCACGGCGAGCACCAGTCCCGCCGGGCTCAGCAGCCACAACGGAGCCCAATCCCGCCGTGAACCCCGCTCCCGCCGTAATGCCCGCTTCCGCCGTGGACCCCGCCCCAACCGTGGAACCATGTCACGCATCGGAGCCCGCCCCCGCCACGGAGCCCGGTCCCGCCGTTTGTGCGTGACCGTCATCGACCGGCGGCGAGGGTGGTGCCGAGGTGGGCGTCGAACTCCTTGCCGGCGTCGGCGGGGGTCTTGGCGCCGGAGGCGACGGCGGAGAAGACCTGGTTGATGCTCTTGTCGCCCTCGATTGTCGGCCACTGCGCCGCGGCGGGGGTCGCCTTGGAGGTCAGGGCGGCGGCGAAGAAGCCCTGTTGCTGTTCGTTGAGGCTGGGCTGCGCGGCCTGGATGCCCTCGGTGCTGTTGGGGATCCAGCCGTCGTTGCCGAACACGTTCTTGTCCTGCACTGCGGGGCTGGCGGCGATCTTCGTCCACTGCAGGGCCAGGTCGTGGGCGTCGCTCTTGGTGGCGATGCCCCAGTCGGAGCCACCGAGCATCACCGGCTGGTTCTTGCCCGACGTTCCGGGGAAGGGGAACGTACCCAGATCTGCGGTGGTGATCTTGGGGTTGGCCTTCTGGATCAGGCCGATCGAGCCGCTGGTCGCGAGCACGGCCGAGGTCTTGCCGTCGGCGAAGAGCTGGGTCTGGTCGGGCACGAGCGTGTCGAGGGTCTGCGAGGCCGGCGTGGAGTACGCGTTCTGGAACGTCCTGAACTCCGCCAGCCCCTTCTGCCCCGCGTCGGCGGCGAACGCGCCCTTCCACGTGCCGCCGTCGTTGTTGGCGATCTCGCCGCCGGCGTCCCAGATGAACTGCAGGCCGGCGAACCAGTACTGGCCGGGCAGGTAGAACGGCGAGAAGTCCGCGGCCGGGTTCGCTGCCTTGATCGTGTCCAGCGCGGCGGTGAGCTCGGCGTACGTCGTCGGCGCCTGCGTGATGCCGGCCGCCGCCCACGTCTTCTTGTTGTAGATGACCGCGCGCGCCCCGGCGAAGCCCGGCACGGCGTAAAGCGATCCGTCCACCGTCGCCGGGTCCGCCAGCCCGGCCAGCCAGGTCCGGCCCTGCTTCAGATCATCCTGGTACGCCGTGAGATCGAGCAGCCCGCCGTTCGCCGCGAACCCGGGCACCTGCGTGTTGCCCAGGTCGAGCACGTCCGGGGTGCCGGTGGTGGACAGCGCCGTGCTGATCTTCGTGGTGATGCCGTCCCACTGCTGAACCTGCACGTCGACCTTGGCACCGGTCGCCGCCGTGAACTTCGTGTTGATCGCGCTCAGGGTCGCATCGGTGTAGTCGCCGTCCATCACCCAGACGGTGAGCGTCTTCCCCTCACCCCGCGTGCTGGGGACCACCGTGGGCGACTTGCCGCCACCCGCGGTGGACCCGGACCCACTGCTGCACGCACTCAGGGTCAGGATCGCGGCGGTACTCAGGGCTGCTGCTGCGAGATAGCGATATTGCCGCACAGTGGTCATCCTTTTCGCCGTCCGCTGTTGTTGATGAAAATTACGACCAGCAAGTGACCTAGTCAATAACTCTTGCCTATGTTTCGATCTACGCCATGAAAGACAGGCCATGAAAGACAGGCCATGAAGGACGGGCCATGAAGGACGGGACCATGGGGTACGTGGTGGGCGTCGACGCGGGCGGTACCGCTTCGACTGCCGTGGTCGCGACGGTGGACGGCGTGGTCGTCGGGCGTGGACGGTCCGGGCCGGGGAACCCGCTGACCGCCGGTGCCCGGAATGCGGCCGCCTCGGTCACCGCCGCCGTTCGGGACGCGCTCGGGGGCCGCTCCCCCACGGTGATCGCCGCGGCGACGCTCGGTATCGCCGGACCGGCGACCGCCGCGCACTTCGCACCCGCGCTGGCCGCCCTCGGTGTCCCCGGGCCCGTCACCGTCGTCGGCGACGTGGTCACGGCGTTCGCGGCGGGAAGCCCGGCGGCGTCCGGGGCCGTCCTCATCGCGGGCACCGGCGCGATCGCCGCCTCCGTGCGCGCGGACGCCGTCGAACGCACCTCGGACGGTCTGGGCTGGCTCCTCGGCGACGAGGGCTCCGGTCGCTGGCTGGGCCTGCAGGCGGTCCGCAGCGCGGTACGGAACTGGTCGGCGCCGTTCGCCACGCGGGTCGCCGCGCAGGCCGGGGTGTCCACGGCGGACGAGATGGTCTACTGGGCGCAGGCGCTGCCCCTGGGCGAGATCGGCGACCTGGCACCACTGGTCTGCGCGGCGGCCCGCTCAGCCGACCCGCACGCGACGGCGATCGTCCGCGAGGCGGTCACGCACCTGGTCCGCACCCTCGACGACCTCGGCATGGACGGGCCGGTGGTGCTGGCCGGCGGACTCCTGACCGGTGACACCCCGATCCGCGACGGCGTGCTCGCGATCCTGCACGAACGCGGACTGATCCCCACCACCAGCAGGGACCCCGCAGCCGGCGCAGCGTGGCTCGCCGCCCGCCCCCTGAGCCGCCTCCCCCCAACGGCCCTCCACAAGGCCCTGCTCGGCCCCGCCGACAACGCCTGATCCTCAAACCGCCGCCCCAGACCGCGCACCCCAGGCAGCGCGCCCCCCAGACCGCGCACCCCAGGCAGCGCGGGCCCAAACAGCGCACCCCCAAGCAGCCCGCCCTCAAGCAGCCCGCCCTCAAGCAGCCCGCCCCAGGCCAGCGCGCCCCAGGCCAGCGCGCCCCAGGCCAGCGCGCCCTCAAGCAGCGAAACGGTCGATGTCCGCCGCGAGGTCGTCGCCGGTCAAGGAACGCTGGGCCGCGCTGAGAACGCGCGCCGCGGCGGGGAGGGCGTTCTCGTTGTCGGTCAGGATGACGCTCGCGTAGGCGCGGTCGGGCACGAGGAGCATCGCGGCGCGGTATCCGGGTAGGCGGCCGTTGAGGTACAGCTGGGCTGAGGGGCCGATTGCCCAGCCCAGGCCGTACGTCATCGGATCGTCGGGGTTTGTCCGGGGAGTGCGGGTCTCCTGGAGCAGTGACCGGTCGCCGATCAGGTGTTCGCCGAGGGTGAGCAGATCCGGGACGGACGACCACAGCCCGCCGCTGGGACGACGCGCAGGCGGGTATTCGTGCGGCGCGGCGAACGTGGTCTGTGTGAGCTTCCACGGATCGAGCAGTGTGCGCCGCAGCGCCGTTTCGTAGTCGGCGCCGGTGAGGGCGGCGAGGATCGTGCCGGCCAGGAAATAGTTGCCGTTGTAGTACGACCAGCGGGCCCCCGGGTCGCGCTCGTTGCCCGCCCGCACCACGAGCCGGGCCGCTTCGGTGAGGGTCAGGGGCGCGACGGTGGACGCGTCCACGGATTCGCGCAGCCCGGAGACCTGGCCGAGGATCTGGTCGACGGCGAGCCCGCGATCGGCCTGCCAGTCAGGTGCGAGTTGAGGGAGCAGGCTGATCGCCGGGACGTTCAGCGGGATGTTCTGCTCGCGCATCGTCAGCACCAGCGCGGCGGACGTGAACGTCTTCGTCAGCGACGCGATCCGGAACGACGACTCCGTCGGCACACCACGCGCGGCGAACTGCCGAGAGCCGGCGGTGGAGGTGCCCGCGGCTGCGCGAAGCAGACCTGCCTCAGAGTCGAGCGCGTCCTGAAGATTCACGAACCGGATTGTGCCACCAAATAGCAGTGCTAGGCCGGAGTGCAGTCGCCGGGCCCGGCAGCGCGTACCAGGGGAAGGGTGTCGGCTGTGCGGCCCGGCAGGTCGCGTAACAGCCACTGGTTGCCGGGGTTTTCCGGGAAGATCGTGATGTTGTCGCGGTCGCGCAGGACCCGGGCGGTCTCGTCGGTGACCAGCTGGGCGTAGAGGCTGATCTCCGCACCTCTGTCCTTCTGCGGCTCGGCGGCGGTCGGTTCCAGGCCGATGCCGACGTCGCGGGCCCGCCAGCCCCGGCTGGTCGTCTCGGCGACGCCGTGGAAGTAGTACGGCCCGGTGGCGCCCCGGTCGAAGATGAGCAGTTGGTAGCCGTCGGGGACTGTGCCCGTACCCGGATAGGAATGGCAGTAGGGCACCGGGTCCGGCTGCGGGCTGAACCGCAGGTCCACGACCGGCGGGCCGGCAGGCTCCGACCGGGCGAGAGCCGCGCCCGCGCCGCCGGCACCGAGCACGAGGAGCAGGGCGGCCACCGCGGCCGGCACGGAACGCCCGCGGCGCCAGCAGAGGACCAGGCCGGCGCATCCCGCGACGAGCACCGCGCTGCTGAGCCCGAGCAGCCAGCCGCCCCGGCCGACGAGGAACGACACCACCGTCACGACGGCGAGGATCAGGCCGACCACATCGGCGACGACGCCGAGCGACAGCCGTGGGAACCGTGCTCCTCCGGACGATGAGGACATGGGGCATCACCTCGATGCCTGTCGATGCTAGTGGAGAAAATTGTCCAGCACCGGCGTCAACTCGAGCGCGAACTCCTCGAAGAAGCCGTGCCGCCCGCCGGGATGCAGGTGCAGCGTCGCCCCCGGGATCCGGCCGGCGATCAGCGCAGCGTTCGCGGTCGGGACCATGAGGTCGTCGTCGCCGTGCAGGACCAGGGTGGGCGCGGCGATGCGCGGCAGCAGGTCCCAGGCGTCGTGACGATCGCTGGCGCGCAGGTGGGCACGGCTCTCGGCGGCGGTCATCGTCGGATCGCCGAGCAGGTGACTGTCGCCGGGGTCCTGCGGCCAGGCATCGGTGTAGAACAGCTCGTGCAGGATCCGGCGGCGCTCGGCACGGTCGGGCGTGGCGAGCCGGCGGCGCACCCCGGGCGTGCGTTCCTGCGCGTGCGGGCCGCCCGGCGAGGTGCAGGCCAGGATCAACCGCTCCACAAGCTGCGGGTACGCCGCCGCGAGCACCTGCGCGACCCGCCCGCCCATCGACGTGCCGTAGACCGTCGCACTGCCGATACCGAGCGCAGTCAGCACGTACGCCGCATCGCCCGCGAAACTCGCCGTCGACCACTCACCGACCGCGCCACGGCTGCCCCCGGTCCCCCGGTAGTCGAACGTCACCACCCGGTAGCGGTCCTCGAACGTCGCCCGCAGCCCGTCCCACCAGGCATGCGAGTTGGCCTGACCGGCGAGCAGCAGCAGGACGGGGCCGGTGTCACGACCGCTGACCTGCACGGCGAGCGGAAATCCGTCGGCGGTGATCATCACGGCCGATCCTATCCCTGGCTCACTGGTCATCCTGCGTTCCTTTCGCCGCCACCTGCCGCTGATGTGGCCCAGTAGGGTGCGCGCGGTGTGGAAGCTCCTGACCTCGATGCTGCTGCTCGTGTGCCTGGCCGGTTGCGAGCCGGACAGGACAGCGCTGGCCCCGCCCCCGAGCTCGGCGCCGCCGGCCGTGGTCGCCACGAGGGCCAACGTCGTTTTTGTGCTCGTCGACGATCTGGCGATGAACCTGGTGGAATACATGCCGCACGTGCGGGAGCTCGCCGCGCAGGGCACCTCGTTCACGGATTACACGGTGACCGACTCGCTGTGCTGCCCGTCGCGGACGTCGATCCTCACCGGGAAGTATCCGCACAACACGGGGGTCTTCACGAACACCGGCCCGGACGGCGGGTTCGCGACCTTCCAGCGGCTCGGCAACGGCAACTCCACGTTCGCCACCGATCTGCGGCAGGCGGGCTATCGTACGGCGTTCCTCGGCAAGTACATCAACGGATACTTCCCCAAGTCGAAGCACATCGCGCCGGGCTGGTCGACGTGGGCGGCGGGCGGGGACGCGTACACCGAGTTCAACTACGACCTGCTGGAGGACGGCCGGATCCGGCACTACGGCACAAAGCCCGGGGACTATCTGACCGACGTGCTCAGCAGGAAGGCGTCCTCGTTCATCAGCTCGTCAGCGGCGGCCGGGCAGCCGTTCCTGGTCGAGGTGTCGACATACGCGCCGCACCTGCCGTATACCCCGGCGCCCCGCGACGCTGCCGCGTTCAAGGAGGTCAAGGCGCCGCGAGGCCCGTCGTTCGGGAAACTGCCCACCGATGCGACGCCATGGCTCGCCGGGCACACACCGTTGACCGTTCAGGACATCCAGCTGATCGATCATGACTTCCGCGAGCGGGTACGCGCTGTGCAGGCCGTCGACCGCATGATCGGCGCGCTGCGGGACACCCTGGTGAAGGCGGGCGTGGCCGGCCGTACGGTGGTCGTGTTCACCTCGGACAACGGCCTGCACATGGGTGAGCACGGCCTGAACCCCGGCAAGCAGACGCCGTTCGACACCGACATCAACGTCCCGCTCATCGCGGCCGGCCCCGGCATCGTTCCCGGTGCGACCGTGACCGTCCCGGCCGAGAACATCGACCTGCGCCCGACCTTCGACGAGCTGGCCGGCGTCACCCCACCGGCCGATGTGGACGGAGCTAGCCTGATGCCGTTGCTGCGCGGCGAGAACCCGGCATGGCGCTCGGTGGCACTGATCGAACATCACGGACCGCCGACCGACCCCTCGGACCCGGACAAGCAGCCGTGGCGCAACGGCAACCCGCCCGACTACCAGGCCATCCGGGGCGCAGCCTTCACCTACGCGGAGTACGGCGACGGCGCCCGCGAGTTCTACGACAACAACGCCGACCCCGACCAGCTGCACAACGTCGTCCGCACGCTGCCCCCGGAAAAGCTGGCCCAGCTGCACGCGACCCTGAAAAACCTCTCCGGATGCCGCGGGCAGCAGGCCTGCCGAGCCGTCAAGGACTAACCCATGAAACGTACGCGACGACGCCGCAACAATCCGAAAATGAGCCCGCCCGCGAGCACCAGAACACCACCCACCGCGGCGATCGCCCCGATGCCGGGACCGGTGACGGGCAGACCGCCACCATCGCCGTCGCCGCCATCGCCGCCGCCGGGGTTGGCAGCGTCGACCACGGTCACCGTGTCGCCCTCGGGGAACGTGGCCCGTGCGATCCCGTCGATGTTCTCCACGGTCGCGCTGACGCGATAGGTGCCGGCCTTCGCGTACCTGTGCGGCTTCGCGTGTTCCTCGTAGACGAAGCCGTAATCCTCGATCGGGGTCCCGTCACCCCAGTTCACGTGCGCCTGCATATAGGCGCCGGACCCGTCGTCACCCCACTTGTCCAACTGCACCAACTCAACCGTCGCACCCAGCGTCACCCGCTCCGGCTCAAGCCGATAGCTCGCCCCGAGCGGCGCCCGCGTAGCCGTGGGCGACGCACCCGCCGCACCCGAGACGGAAGGCGAAGCCGAAGGTGGGACAGCAGCTGAGGCCGACGGCTTGGCAGGAGTCACGGCCGAGCCGGACGGCCCAGCCGAGGCCGAAGTGGACGGTTCCGGCGCGGCCCAACCCGGCGCGGCCAGAGCAGGCGCGGCCAGAGCCGCACCGGCGGTGCTTGCCAGTACGACCGCGAGAATTCCCCGTGAGATCAACATTCCTCCCGTGACTGATTGACCTGGCGGAGAATAGGGACCGGCGCCGCCGCGCGAGCGACGCCGGGATGAACAGGGCACGAAGGCTCACCACCACCAGCGGCTTCGCCGGACTCACAGACTGAGTCGCGCTCGGAGGCGGCGGTGGGCTCAGCGACGGAGTCGCACTCAGAGACCGAGTCGCACTCAGAGACGGAGGTGGGCTCAGAGACCGAGTCGCACTCAGAGACCGAGTCGCACTCAGAGGCGGAGCAGGCTGCCGAGCCGCATTCGGCGGTGTGCCAGGGTCTCTACCGATACCGCGACGAGCATTCCTGCGGTGAGCAGCCCGAACGTCTGGGCCAGCAGCGACAGATCAGCGCTGGCGCGCGCCGGCATTCCAGCGGTGAACGCGTCGAGGCCGAGGGCCGGGCCGATCAGCACGGGCAGCAGCCAGCCCATGGCCGCGCCCGCGACGAACGCGGCGGCCATCGACGGCAGCAGGTCGACGCACAGGACTGCGCGGCCTTGGCGACCGGACAGGCCGAGGGTGCGCAGGCGGGACAGCGCCAGGCCGCGGGCGGGTGCGCCGGCGAGCACCTGGAGACCCACCGCGAGCAGGGCCAGCACCGCCGATCCTGCGGCGCCGGCGACGAACACGAACGTGAGCACGCCATTGACGCTGGTGTCCTCGAGCGCACTGCGATGTTGCTGCCACGTCGTCACCGTGGCCCGGCGGGGCAGCTGTGTGTCGGAGATCGACGTGATGCGGGCGTCGCTCTGCCGTTGCAGCACGCCCAGGTAGTACTCACGCTGACCGGCGTCGGCCGCCACGCGCAACGCCTCCGTCGCGAAGCCCGTGCCGCGGATGAGGTAGCGCGTCGGGATCAGGGGTGAGTGGTCCGGGGCGGGGACGGCCTGCCAGGACAGGGCGACGAAGCGACGGGTGCCGACGTCGAGGCCGGGGAGGGACGGGACGACGGCGGCGACGTGGAAGGCGTACCGTCGGGCCTGGACCTGGATGACACCACCTGGGCCTACCTCGGCGGCGACGTCTGGGGAGACCACTGCGGGGATCGAGTCTGCACCGGGTCCGGCGGACAGCGCCGCGGGCAGGTGCCCGCCGCCGCGCAGGACCTGGTCGGCTGCGGCACCGTCGACGACCAGTTGCTGGGCCTGCAACGTGCGGCCGGAGGCTGCGATGATGGGCGCGCCGGAATACAGCAGCATCGGCACGGCCGCGTCGACGCCGGGCACCGCGGTCAGCCGGCGCTCGGTGCCGGGCGCGAACGAGAACCCGGTCACCTCCGCGTCCGCCGCGACGCTCTGATCGGTGGCCCTGTCCCGGGCATCGCCGATCGTCGCGTTCACAGCGGCGGTGAACACCCCGGTCGCGGTCGCGACGATCAGCACGGCGACGGGCCCCACCGACAGCGACGCCGCACGCCCGGCACGAGCAAGACCCAGAAACACCACAATCCCACGGGTACGCCCGGACAACCGCCCCGCCACCCGCAGCACCCCCGGCAACACCTGAACCACGACCAACGCCACCGCCGCACCCAGCAGCACCGGCACGACAGCCAGGAACGGATCCCCCTCCTGAGGCAACCCCCGCCGCCGCAGCAACACCACCCCCAGCGCGGCCAGCCCCACCACAAACACCCGCACCGCCACCCACGCCGCCCCGGGCAGTGCGGCCCCAGAACCCGAAATCCCAAACCCCGCAAACCCAGACCCCGCAGCCCCAGCCCTCCCGGCACCAAGCCCGGGCCCAGCCCCAGCCCCGGCCCGAGCCCCAGCCCCAGACCCGGCCCCGGCCCCGGCCCACGGGACTCCGGTCTGCGCGGCCACGCATACGGCGGGAACTCCGAACGCGACGGCCAGCACGGCGAGGAGTAGAGGCCCGTCGGTGCCGGCCCGCCCGGGAAGCCATGTCGACGCGTACCACCCGGCCAGGACCGCCGCGGGCACCACGAGGGCGAGCTCCGCGAGAACCCGCACCGCGATCGTCCACCCGGCGGCGCCACGGGCTCCCAGCAGCGCGGATTCCTCCCGGCGCCGCCCGGCCATCACGGTCGCGGCGAGCACGAGCAGCCCGAGCGTCGTGGCCAGCAGGCCCGTCCGGGCGACCGACCCGGTAGCCCCGGCGGCACGCTCCCGCTCCGTGAACCCGCCGAGAGCGGCATCCACCCCCGTCCGGAGGAGCACGTTCTCCCGCGGCGGGCTGCGGCGCGCGTTCACCACGGCGGTGACCAGCGGGTCGACCCCGGAGGCGCTCAGGTCCCGGGTGGCGAGCCGGTAACGCCACTGGTACGCGAGCAGGCCCGTGGTCCGTCCCGCCAGCGTCACCCCCGGCACGTCGGTGAGGATGGTGGCGTGCCAGGTCATGCGGTCGTTCTCGGGCTCGGGGCAGATGAGCCGCTCGGGTTCGTGCCCGGCCCAGAACGGCGCGGCCGGATCGCGGGGTTCGAAGACGCCGACCACGCGTACGGTGGCCGGCGCCCCGCCCGCTCCCGACGCGAGCACCGTCGAGCCGACCCGCAGCCCCGCCAGCCGGGCCGACTCCACGGAGACCATCGTCTCGGTCACCGTCGTGGACGCGGGCAACCGGCCGTCGATCACGCGCACGGCGTCCGCGGCGCCGCTCTGGTACCGCACCCGCAGCGACGGCTTGCAGAACCCGTCGTACGGCGCCGCGCCGGACAGGCCAACCCCGGGCACGTCCACATCGGCGGTGAACCAGCGCCCCTCGGTCAGCTGCGGGATCGGCGCCGGCATTCCCGCCCCGATCCGGGCCAGCTCCCCGTCGCCGGCGCGGGGTTCGAGCGTGTCGACGAGCGCCGGGCGGGCGGCGTACATCAAGTCTGCGGTCTGCCAGGGCAGCCGCGCCAGATCGCCGTGCAGGCCCTGGTCGGTGTAGTGGTTGGCCAGCCGCGGCAGGCCGCCGATCAGCAGCGCCGCCATGAACGCGAGCACGGCCAGCAACCCGATGTGCCCCGCGTACGCCCGGACGCGCCGAACCACAGCACCCACCCGCCACGCCCCTCCCCCGAGGACCCGAGGGCCGAGGCCCGCGACCCGAGCCTAGACGGGCGGCCGGTCAGATCTCCAGCAGAACCTTGGTGCGCAGCTCGCCCCTCTCCAGGCGGGCGTGCGCGACGGCGGCGTCGGCCAGCGGCAGCACGGTCTGCGGCTGCAACGTGAGCGCACCCGCGCCCAGCAGCCCCAGCACCTCGGCCAGCGCGGCCGCGACCCCCGAAGGGACCACGTTGGACAGCGTCACGCCCAGCTGCGGGCCGCGCGGGTCGGAGAGGGTGATGACCCGCTCGGCGCCACCGGCGAGCTTGACCGCGGCGGCCAGGTCGCTGCGCCCCAAGGCGTCGAACACGGCGTCGACCCGCGCGGTGACCGCGCCCACGGCGTCCACCAGCGGCTGGGCATAGTCGACCGGCACCGCGCCCAGCTCACGCACGGCAGCGAAGTCGCCGGCGCGGACCGCGGCAACGACGGTGACACCGCGGGCCACGGCCAGCTGGATGGCGATCCGGCCGACCGAGCCCGCACCGCCGAGCAGGACCAGCGTCTACCCGGAGGTCACCCCGAGCTGCCCCAGCACGCGCACCGCTGCCTCCCCCGACGCGGGAACGGCAGCCGCGTCGGTCCAGGCGACCGACTCGGGTTTGCGCGCCCAGTGGTCGGCGAGGACCAGCTCGGCGTAACCCCCGAGGCGAGGCAGGAACACCGCCACCTCGTCGCCGGCACCGACACCGGTCACGCCCGCGCCCACGGCGTCGACGACCCCGGCGGCCTCGAAGCCGAGCACGGTCCCGGACGGAGCCGGGAACACGGCGTCGAGGTGCCCGGCCCGGATGGCGAGGTCGGTCGGGCCGACCCCGGCGTAGCGCACGCGCACCCGGAGCTGTCCCGCGCCGGGCTCCGCGGCTAAAACCCGGAGCGGGTCAGGCAGTGGCCGAGAGCGACTGACACCCGGCGTGGGTCAGGCAGTGGCCGAGAACAACTGAGACCCGGAGCGGTCAGGCGGCGTCGGAGAGCAGCTGGAACTCCGCGTCGGTGAGCTCGATGCCCTCGGCGCCCATGTTGTCCTCCAGGTGGGCGACGGACGACGTACCCGGGATCGGCACCATGATCGGCGAGCGACGCAGCAGCCAGGCGAGCGCGAGCTGGGACGTGGAGGCGCCGCCGTGCTGCTTCGCGACGTCCTCGAGCGGGCCGCCGGGCCGGGCGAGGGTGCCCGCGTCGACCGGGGCCCAGGGGATGAACGCGATGCTCTCGCGCGTACAGAAATCGAGCAGTTCCTCGGCCCGGCGGTCGCCCAGGTTGTAGCGGTTCTGCACCGACGCGATCCGCAGACCGGCGGCCTGAGCTGCCTGAACGTCCTCGACGCTGACCTCGGAGAGCCCGATCTGGCCGGCCAGCCCCTCGTCGACGAACGCCTTGATCTCGCCGAACTGCTCCTCGCGCGGCGTCTCGGGGTCGATGCGGTGCAGCTGCCACAGGTCGATCCGCTCGACCCCGAGCCGCCGCAACGACATCAGGATGCACTGCCGCAGGTACGCAGCCCGCCCCACCGCCGTCCACCGGTTCGGACCCGTACGCGTGAAGCCGCCCTTGGTCGCGATGACGACGTCGCCGTACCCGCTGCCGTCGTGCAGGGCCTCGCGGATGAGATCTTCGGAATAGAACGGACCGTACGAGTCCGCGGTGTCGATGAACGTCACGCCCAGCTCCACCGAGCGACGCAGCACCCGGATCGCCGCGTCATGATCCCTGGGCGGCCCCCACACCCCGTCGCCGACGATGCGCATGGCGCCGTACCCGAGCCGATTGACGGTCCTGCCGCCGAGTTCGATGGTCGTAGTCACCCCCCGATCATGCCAGCGCCCGACCGGGCTCCGGCGGTCGTCCTGTTCTTGCTGCCAGATTACCGCGTTGTTTCAGATCTAAGTCAAACTATTGCATCAAAGTGTCGGGCGTTGTCACGATGGCGATCGATCCGGTCACTCCCCTCCCCCGGATCACCCAGGAGACCCCATGCCCCTCTCCCGCCGTAACCTGCTGTCCTCAGCCGCTGCCACGGCCCTCCCCCTGCAGCTCAAACAAGGCGAAAGGCCCGCTGAGGCCCCGGCAGCGGCGAGCCCGCCCGGCGATGTCGTCGGCAAGATCACCGTCGGGTACCAGGGGTGGTTCGCCTGCCCCGGCGACGGCGCCCCGATCGGCGGCTGGTGGCACTGGAGCCGCGACCGCTTCCAGCCCCCGTCGCCCGCCAACACCACGATCGAGTCCTGGCCGGACGTGCGCGAGTTCGACCACGCCTACCCCACCGCGTACGCGAATCTGGGCAACGGACAGCCCGCGCAGCTGTTCTCGTCCTACGACGCGCAGACCGTGAACACGCATTTCGGCTGGATGCGCACCTATGGCATCGACACCGCCGCCCTGCAGCGCTTCAACCCCACCGGCGACGAGGGCCCGACCCGCGACGCCATGGCGGCCAAGGTCCGTGCGGCGGCCGAGGCCACCGGTCGCAAGTTCTATGTGATGTACGACGTGACGGGCTGGACGGCCATGCAGTCCGAGCTCAAGGCGGACTGGTCGGCGAAGATGTCCGCCCTGACCGCGTCACCGGCCTACGCGAGGCAGAACGGCAAGCCGGTCGTGTGCGTGTGGGGCTTCGGGTTCGCCGACGACGCCCGCCCGTTCACCCCCGCGCAGGCCCTCGACGTGATCACCTGGTTCAAGGCGCAGGACGTCTACCTCATCGGCGGCGTGCCGACCTGGTGGCGACAGGGCATCAACGACTCGCGGCCCGGGTTCACCGACGCGTACCACGCCTTCCACGCGATCTCGCCCTGGATGGTCGGCCGCGCCCGGACCACCGCCGACCTCGACTCGTACTACGCGAACGCGAATGTGGGTGACTATCAGGACTGCCAGGCCCACGGCATCGACTACCTGCCCTGTGTGCTCCCCGGCGACCTGCAGTGGGGCGACCGGCGGCACGGCGACTACTACTGGCGCAGCCTCTACAACATGATCCGGCTCGGCTCCCAGGGCCTCTACGTGTCGATGTTCGACGAGTTCAACGAGGGCAACCAGATCGCCAAGACAGCCGAGACCGCGGCGTTCGTGCCGGCCGGCAGCGGCATCCGCGCGCTCGACGAGGACGGCACAGCCTGCTCGGCCGACTACTACCTGCGCATCACCACCGACGGCGGCAAAATGCTCAAAGGCCAGATCCCCCTGACCGATGTACGCCCGACGCAGCCTGCCCTCACGACCCCGCCGCCCGTGACCACGGACCTCGCCCGGGGCCGGCCGACCTCGGAGAGCAGCCACACCCAGGGCTACAGCAGCGTCAACGCCACCGACGCCGACCCGGACACCTACTGGGAGAGCAGCAACAACGCCTTCCCCCAGTGGCTCCAGACCGACCTGGGAACGGCGGTGACGCTCAACCGGATCGTCCTGCGTCTCCCCGCGTCCTGGGGTGCCCGCACCCAGACGCTCTCGGTGCATGGCAGCACCGACGGCTCCGGCTTCACCACGCTGGCCGCCGCGGCCGGGTACACCTTCGCCCCCTCCGGAGCGAACAGCGTCACGATCCCGGTCAGCCCGGTGCCGGTGCGCTACCTGCGGGTCACCGTCACCGCGAACACCGGGTGGCCGGCCGGGCAGGTGAGCGCGCTGGAGGCGTACACAGGGTAGAAGCTGGTCCGTGGCACGATGGAGCCGGCGGACAGGCGGGACGACGGGGAGCACGGGGTTGGATCTCACGGAAGCACGGGAGCTGGCAGCGGGCCTGATGGCCCAGCACAGGCTCCCGGGATGGCGGCTGGTGTTCGACAACGCCAAGACCCGGGCCGGCTCGTGCCACTCGGGCCGCCAGGAGATCAGCCTGTCCCGCACCCTCATGCGCCTCTACTCCGAGGACCAGGTCACCGAGACGGTGCTGCACGAGATCGCCCACGCCCTCGTCGGCCCCCGCCACGGCCACGACCGCGTCTGGCAGACCACCGCCAAACGCATCGGCTGCTCCGGCAAAAGGTGCATGCCCGCCGACGCACCCCAGGTCGAGGGCCCCTGGGTGGGCACCTGTGCGGCAGGTCACCGCACCACGGCCCACCGCCGCCCGATCCGCGTCAAATCCTGCACCCACTGCTCCCGCGTATTCACGGTCGCCGCGCTGTACACCTGGACCTACCGCGGCGAACCAGCGGACATGGACCCCCGCTACGACGCCGAACTGTCCCGCATCCAGGCCGCCCGCTCCGCCCCCGCGCCGATCCCCGCCCAGCTCCGCGTCGGCGACCGGGTCCGCCTCACCAGCACCGGCAAGTACGCCGACCTCACCGGCACGATCGTCAAACGAGGCCGCAGCCGCTACCACGTCAACACCCGGGCAGGCATGCTCAGCGTCGCCTTCACCGCGGTCGTCCGCGCTTCTTGACAAGCGGCATGCTCCACCGTGGAGGATGCGGCGTGCGGATTCTTGTGGTGGGTGGGAGCGGGCTGATCGGCGCGCATGTGGTGGACGTGCTCCGCGAGCGGGGGCACGGGGTGACCAGCGTCGCGCGTACGGTGCGGGATGGGGTTGATCGGGTCCTGGATTGTGAAGTTGCCACGCAGCGTGAGCTGCGGGAAGTGCTTCAGGGGCACGACGCTGTGGTTTACGCCGCGCGAACCGATGAGCAGCAGGCGCTGCCCAAGCCGATCTATCCGGCTTTCCGGAGCAACCTCGTGGATCCCCTGGTACGGCTGTTCGCGGCGGCCCGTGACGAGGGGCTGAGCGGCGGGGTCATCATGGGCTCGTACTACACGTACTTCCAGCGGGTGCGGCCTGAGTGGGATCTCGCGGGCAGACACATGTACGTACGGTGCCGGGTGGAGCAGGCGCGGGAAGCTCGCGTGGCAGCCGGGCCTGAGCTGCCCGTTGCCGTGCTGGAGTTGCCTTTCGTCGTCGGGCGGGCCGGGGACCGGTTGCCCAACTGGGTCGGGCAGCTGGACCGGTGGGCGAGGTCCCGCGCACCGCTGGTCGCACCGGCCGGCGGGACCGCCGTGGTGTCCGCGCGCAGCGTCGCCGAGTTCGCCGCTGACGCGGTCGAGAAGGCGAGCGGCGCGGACATTCCCGTGGCGGACGAGAATCTCACCTGGCACGACATGATCGCGCGGATCGCCGCGGCAACCGGGCACAGCCGCCGGGTCCGGCCTCTGCCGGCCGGCGTCGTCCGCGCCGCCACGAAACTCGGCGGCTTGTCGCAGGCCCTTGCCCGCAAGGAATCGGGGCTCAACCCGGTCCATGCCGCTGACCTGTTCCTCAAAGACCTGTTCGTCGCGCCGCTGACCGGAAAGCCGCTGGACACAGCGTTCGGTGAGAGCTTCGGTTAACGGGCGCAACAAGCTTGTGCCGGAGTCGTATCAAGGGTCTCGGCCATCGTTGACCGTCAATACAAAGTTCGTCCCTAGCGTCTTCCTCAGGCGTCACCGCGACGCCGCAGATCCAGGAGGACCGATGATCCGCTCCAGTGTCACCCGTGCCGCGGCCGCCCTCGCCGGCACGGCTCTCGCCCTCGCCGCCGCCACCCCGGCCCTCGCCGCCGAGCCGACCGGGACCGTCGAGCACGCCGGCAGCGCGACCGCGATCGACGGCTCGTACCTCGTCACGCTCAAGGACGGCACCCAGGCCGACAATGCCGTCGCGCAACGGCTCACCAGTCGTTACGGCGGCAGGGTCGGCAAGGTCTTCGGGCATGCCGTCGAGGGTTACACCGCCCACCTCAGTGCACGCCAGGCCGCCCGGCTCGCCGCCGACCCGGCCGTGGCCTCCGTCGAGGCCGACCAGATCGTGCGGATCGCCGACACGCAGACGTCGGCGCCGTGGGGCCTGGACCGCTCGGACCAGCGGGCGCTACCGCTGAGCGGGACGTACACGTACGGCCCGAGCAGTGGCGTCACCGTCTACGTCATCGACACCGGCATCACGATCACCCACCAGGACTTCGGCGGGCGGGCTTCCTACGGCTACGACGCCGTCGACGGGGACAACGTCGCGCAGGACGGCAACGGTCACGGCACGTTCGTCGCCGGGGTCGCGGTGGGCAGCACGTACGGCATCGCGAAGAGCGCCAACGTCGTCGGCGTCCGGGTGCTCGACAACAACGGCTCCGGCACCACCGCCGGGGTCATCGCCGGCATCGACTGGGTGACCGCGAACGCCGCCCGCGGCACGTCCGTCGCGAACCTCAGCCTCGGCGGCGGCACCAGCACCACCCTGGACGCCGCGGTCCGCCGTTCGATCGCGGCCGGCATCCCCTACGCGATCGCCGCGGGCAACTCCGGCGTCAACGCCAGCACCACGTCCCCCGCCCGCGTCACCGAAGCGCTGACCGTCGGCGCCACCAGCCGCACCGACGCCAAGGCCTCCTGGTCCAACTACGGCTCCGTCCTGGACCTCTTCGCCCCCGGCGTCGACATCACCTCCGCCTGGCGCACCAGCAACACCGCCACCTACACCGGCAGCGGCACCTCGTTCTCGTCCCCGCACGTCGCGGGCGCCGCCGCCCTCTACCTC
Organism: Winogradskya humida; assembly: GCF_016862215.1. Classification (GTDB taxonomy): domain Bacteria; phylum Actinomycetota; class Actinomycetes; order Mycobacteriales; family Micromonosporaceae; genus Actinoplanes; species Actinoplanes humidus. The sequence continues at coordinate 40,614 of NZ_BOMN01000147.1, read as the reverse complement.
GCCGCCCACCCCGGAGCATCGGTCACCACCGTCAACGCCGCCATCGTCGCCGCCGCCACCACCGGCGTCGTCACCAGCCCCGGCAGCGGCTCCCCCAACCGCCTCCTCTACACCACGTCACTCTCCAGCTGACCCCCCGACCTGGCCCGGCCCGGACACCCGGGCCGGGCCACCGGCCTGCCAGCAGCTCACCCCGATCAGATCGCGGTGACCCCACCATCGGCAACCAGCTCGAAGCCGGTGGTGTAGCTGCTCTGATCGGAGGCAAGGTAGTACGCGGCGCTGAGACAGTTCCGCTCTATCTCCTATCGGCGAAGTAGGCATAGGCTCGGGGCATGAGTGAGATTGAGCAGCAGTGGGCGCAGTGGCATGCCGGGCATGAGCGGCAGCTTGCCGATCCGCACGGGTTTCTGGCCATCACGAGCCTGAACTTCCTGAACGCGACGCCGCAGCGCTTCCCCGACGCGCCGGGGTCGTGGAGCACCGGCCCGGACGGTCCCGTGGTTGAGCTGGCCGGCGGCGAGACCCTGACCGTGGACGGGCGACCGTGACCGGGCGGTACGGCTTCGGGGTGCTCGGTGAGCGCAGCGGGATCGATGCCGGAGCCGGGGATGCCGTGATCGAGGTGGCCAGGCGGGGCGGGTTCGACATCGTCCGGCCGCGGCATCCGGAGAATCCGTTGCGGGTGCGGTTCAAGGGCGTGCCGGCGTACGAGCCGACGGAGAAGTGGCAGTTGACCGGGCGTTATGTGCCGTTCGAGCAGCCGCGGGACGTCACCGTCGGGGCGGCGGTTGAGGGGCTGGAGCACGTGTACGAGTCGCCGGGGCGGGTGGAGTTCGAGGCCGGGGGTGTGGCGCTCGCGCTGACGGTGTTCAACGGGCAGACGCCGGGGGCGTTGTTCGCGCTGTTCGTGGACGAGACGTCCGGGGTCACGACGTACGCGGCGAATCGGAGCCTGGCCATCGACGCGCCCGCCGGGGACGGCACGGTGGTGCTCGACTTCAACCGGGCGACCAACCTCGTCTGCGCGTACACCGATCATGCGACCTGCCCTCTGCCTCCCCGGGAGAACCATCTGCCGGTGGCGGTCGAGGCCGGGGAGAAGATCCCGTACGAGCGTGTAACCACCTCGTAAAACCTATAACACAGATAGGTATTGAGGGATATTCGGCGGCCACATAGCGTCATCGGCAACCTTGGATTGCCGGAGGCGCCCCGTGACACTGCTGTCCTCATCCCGCCCGCGCACCGCTGACAGAGCTCCGCAGGTCGTCGCCGCCCGGCATCCGTGGCGCTGGGTGGCCACGGCCGTGGTGCTGGTCCTGCTCGCCCAGCTGGCCCACGGGCTGGTCACCAACCCGGGCTGGGACTGGCCGACGTTCGCCGGGTACTTCTTCGAGAAGTCCGTGCTGAACGCCCTGCTGGTCACGCTCGAGCTCACCGTCGCGGGGGCCGTGCTCGGCTTCCTCGGCGGCATCGTGCTCGCTGCGATGCGACTGTCGCCCAACCCGGTGCTGCACGCCGTCAGCTGGACCTACACCTGGGTCTTCCGGTCGGTGCCGCTGATCGTGCAACTGTTGTTCTGGGCCAACCTCGGTTACCTCTACGACACGCTGCAGTTCGGCGTCCCGTTCGGGCCCGGGTTCGCCGAGGTCGAGACGTTGCACCTGGTCAGCTCGTTCGGTGCCGCGCTGCTGGGGCTCGCGCTGCACGAGGCCGCGTACGCCGGGGAGATCGTGCGCGCCGGCATCATCTCGGTCGACCAGGGACAGCGTGAGGCCGCCGCCGCGCTCGGCATCCCCCGCGGCCGGCAGTTCCGCCGCATCCTGCTCCCCCAGGCGATGCGGGCCATCCTGCCCGCCGCCGCGAACGAACTCGTCAACCTGCTCAAGGGCACATCGGTGGTGTACGTGCTGGCCATCGGCGAACTGTTCTACCAGGTCCAGGTCGTCTACGGACGCAGCGGCCGCGTGGTGCCGCTGTTGATGGTCGCCACCGTCTGGTACGTCGTCCTGACAGCGGTCCTGTCGATCCTGCAGTACTACGTGGAACGCCGCTTCGCCCGCGGCGCCCTGAGAACCCTGCCGCCCACCCCGTGGCAACGGCTCCGAGCGGCGGTGACGAAATGAGTCACCCGATGCTCGAGGTCCGCGGGGTCCACAAGCACTTCGGGACGCAGGAGGTGCTGCACGGCATCGACCTCACCGCTGAAACGGGCAGCGTCACCGTTGTGCTCGGCCCGTCCGGCTCGGGCAAGTCGACGCTGCTGCGCTGCGTGAACCACCTGGAGAAGGTCGACAGCGGGCAGGTCCGGGTCGACGGCGAACTCATCGGATACCGCCAGAGCGGTGACCGGCTCCACGAGCTGAGCGAGCGGCACATCCTGCGCCAGCGCGCCGGCATCGGCTTCGTCTTCCAGAACTTCAACCTCTTCCCCCACCTCACCGCCCTCGAGAACATCGCCGAGGCCCCGATCGCCGCGCTTCGCAGATCACCATCCGAGGCTCATGGGTACGCCCGTGAGCTGCTCGATCGCGTAGGGCTGGCCGACAAGGCGAGCGCCTACCCGCGGCAGTTGTCCGGTGGGCAGCAGCAACGCGTGGCGATCGCCCGCGCGCTGGCCCTCGACCCGAAGCTCGTGCTCTTCGACGAGCCCACGTCCGCGCTCGACCCCGAGCTGGTCGGCGAGGTCCTCGACGTCATGCGGGGCCTGGCCCGCACCGGCACCACGATGGTCGTCGTCACCCACGAGATCGGCTTCGCCCGCGAGGCCGCCGACACCGTCGTCTTCCTCGACGCCGGACGCGTGGTCGAGCAGGGCCCTCCCGCGCAGGTCCTCGACGCCCCACGCCACGACCGTACCCGCGCGTTCCTGTCCAAAGTCCTGACCTAGGAGCCCACTGTGCGCACCCGCCCCGCCCTGCTGATCGTCACCGTTCTGGCGGCCCTCACCGCCTGCGCCGCCCCCGCCGACACCCCCCGCAACGCCGCCGCCTCGGGCGCCCCGGCCATCAACACCTCGCCGGAGCAGAACCGGATCATCCCGGCCCGGGTGGACGCGATCGCCGCGCTGCTGCCCGACGCCGTCCGCACGGCCGGCACCCTCACCATCGGGAGCGGCGCGGCCGGCTCCGGCTTCCCGCCGCTCGCGTTCACCGCCACCGACAACACCACGCTGATCGGCAACGAGCCCGACATCGCGGTCGCCGTCGCGGGGATCCTCGGCCTGCGCCCGCAGCTGGAGAACACGTCCTGGGAGAACCTGTTCATCGGTCTCGACAGCGGCAAGTACCAGCTCGGCGCGTCGAACATCACCGTCACCGAGGAGCGCAAGAAGAAGTACGACTTCGTGACATACCGCCTGGACAACCTCGCGTTCGAGGCGCGCCAGGGCGGCGACTGGCGGGTCACGGGGCCGGCCGACGTCGCCGGGAAGAAGATCTCGGTCAGCTCGGGCACCAACCAGGAGAAGATCCTCGTCGACTGGAGCAAGCAGGACGTCGCGAACGGCCTGAAGCCCGTGGACATCAAGTACTACCAGACCAACCAGGCGACCTGGCTCGCACTCGGCTCCGGCCAGATCGACGCCTACCTCGGCCCGAACCCCGGCGCGGCCTACCACGTCGCGATCGCCGGGGAGACCGAGATCATCGGGACCTACTCCGGCGCGGGTGCCGATCTGCAGGGCAAGATCGCCGTCACGACCAAGAAGGACAACGGCCTGATCAAGGCGTACGCGGCCGCGGTCGACGAGCTCATCAGGTCCGGCGACTACGCGAAGATCCTCGCCCGCTGGAACCTCAGCAACGAGGCCGTCCCAGCCGCCGAGATCAACCCGCCCGGCCTGCCCCTGGAGATCAAATAATCCGCCCCGGAGATCAAACAGGTCACACGCTGACCGATCGCCCGAAACCGCCCGCCGTGTTGCCGCACGGTGGGCGTTTCGCGCACTTCCACCTGCACCGATAAGCGTTCGTGATCCGTGTTGATCGCGAATTCGGCTTGGACATCCGCGGGTATTACCTACAAGATTGGTAGGCGTTATAGGAGTTTACCGCAGGCCACCCGAGAGGAACCCCCGTCGTGACCCAGGCCGAGGCTTCCCCGTACACGTTCGTCGTCCCCGACCTGTCCGACGACGGGCTCGCCGCCGTCACCGCCGAGATCGCGTCGACCGCCACGGAGTACGACCGTACCGGCGATCTGCCCTGGGCGGGACTCGAGGCCGCGTACCGGGCCGGCCTGCTCACCGCGACCGTCGGCCGGCAGTACGGCGGGCCGGAGCTCGGGCCGAAGGACACCGCCCGGATCCTGACCGCGCTCGGCGAGGGCGACGCCTCGGTCGCGCTGATCGCCGCGAACACGCTGATCACCCATGCCGGGCAGGCGGCGCGGCCGAGCTGGCCGACCGCGTACTACGACGACCTGCTGCGCCGCTCGCGCACCGGCCCCGCCCCGGCCAACGCCGTCCGGGCCGAACCCGAGCTCGGCGCCCCGGCCCGTGGCGGGCTGCCCCGGACCACGGTCACCCGCACCGCGGACGGCTGGCGCCTCGACGGGCGCAAGGCGTACGCGACCGGGGGCGCCGGGCTCGCGTACCACGTGGTGTGGGCGGTTGCGGTCGAGCCTGACGGAGATCCGGAGAAGCCACGCGTGGGGCACGTCATCGTGCCGGGTGACCTGCCCGGGATCACATGGGTGCCCATGTGGGACCACCTCGGGCTGCGTGCCTCGAACACCCATGACGTCATTTACGACAACGTGGAGCTGCCGGCCGACGCGTTCGCCGAGATCCCGCGTGGAGCGGACGGCGTCTACCGCGATCCCGCGGCGGCCGCCGGGCCGGGCAGTTTCGGGCACCCCGCCCTGTACATCGGAGTGGCGCGCGCGGCCCGGTCGGCGTTCGCCGACTATGCGCGTACCCGTATCCCTGCGGCCCTGGGTAAGCCGATCGCGCAGACCGAGCGGATCCAGGCCGTCGCCGGGGAGATCGACCTGCAGATCGCGCAGGCCGAGACGCTGCTGTACGGCGCTCTCCTGCGCATCGAGGCCGGCGACACCGCGTTCCTGCCGCAGCTGTCCGCGATCAAGGTGGCCATCGCCCGGTCGGTGATCGCGGCGACCCAGACGGCGGTCGCGGCGCTCGGCAACCCCGGCCTCTCCCGGCACAACCCCCTGGAACGGCACCTGCGCGACGCCCTCTGTATCCGCGTGCACCCGCCGCAGGAGGACGTCGTCCTGCTCGCCGGCGGCCGCCGCGTCCTCAGCATCTGACCCCCACCCCACCAGCCCCTCATAGGCAAGGACCCCCAGCATGCGCATCTTCAGACCGATAACCGCTGCCCTGAGCGCCGCCGCCCTGCTAGCCCTGGCCGCCTGCGGCGGTGGATCGAGCGGCAGTGACGAGGCCAGTGGTACGCCGAAGTCGGGTGGCACGCTCAAGGTGTCGTTCTGGCCCGACAACGCGAACTTCTCCTGCGTGGACCCGTTCCAGGTGTACTGGATCGAGCACCGGACGATCGCCCGCAACTTCGCCGACTCGCTCACCGATCAGGACCCGGAGACCGGGAAGATCGTGCCGTGGCTCGCGGAGAAGTGGGAGGTCAGCGCCGACGGCCTGGCGTACACGTTCCACCTCAAGGACGGCGTCACGTTCAGCAACGGCACGCCGGTCGACGCGCAGGCGGTCGCCGACGACGTCGCGGGCTGGATCGCCACGGTGAAGGCGACCAACGGGGCGGCGTACGGCGCCTCCTACATCCAGGGGCTCAGCGGCGCGAAGGTCGTCGACCCGAAGACGGTCGTCCTGCAGCTGACCAAGCCGAACTCGTCGTTCCTGCAGGCCACGTCGACCACGAACCTCGCGATCACCGACCCCGCGGAGTTCCAGCTGACGCCGGCGCAGCGGTGCCTCGGCAAGGGCGTGATCGGGTCGGGCCTGTTCGTCCTGGACCACTACACGCCCAAGGTCGAGACGGTGCTGACCAAGCGCGCCGGCTACAACTGGGGCTCCGAGCTGTCCACGAACCGCGCCGAGGCCCGCCTCGACAAGGTGATCTTCAACTACGTCGCCGAGGACAGCGTCCGCACGGGCAACCTGGTCAGCGGCGCCATCGACATCGCGTGGCCCCGCAACCCGTTCACCCCGCAGGACCAGAAGCTGATCGAGAAGTCCGGCGACACGATCCAGAAGCGGGCGCTGCCGGGCGTCGCGTACACGCTGTTCGCCAACACCACGGCGGGTCACCCGCTGAGCGACCCGCAGGTGCGTAAGGCGTTCTACAAGGCGATCGACGTCAAGACGTACTCGTCGACGATCTTCGGGGCCGACTACCCGGTCGTGCAGAGCGTGTTCAACTCGACCACGCCGTACTTCAAGTCGGAGTCCGCGAAGATCACGTTCGACCCGGCCGCCGCGAAGCAGATCCTGGACGCAGCGGGCTGGACCGTCGGCGCCGACGGGTACCGCGCCAAGGACGGCAAGGTCCTGTCGATCGACTACCCGAGCGCGCTGCCCATCCCCGGCGGCGAGCTGCTGCAGTCGCAGGCCAAGGACGTCGGCATCAAGCTCGACCTGCGCCCGCTCACCACGGCCCAGTCGGCGACGTACCTGACCGAGGGCTCCTACGACCTGACCTCGACGTACTTCACCCGGGCCGACCCCGGCGCGCTGCAGTTCATCATCAACCCGGACGTCGCGAACTCCAAGGCGCTCGCCCAGCGGGTCGCCTCCCCGGCGGAGACCACCCAGATCCAGGCGCTGTTCGCCAAAGCGATCCAGACCACCGACGAGAAGCAGGCCGCGCAGGCGTACGCCGACCTGCAGGACTACCTGATCGACAACGCCATCACGTTCCCGCTGTTCGAGCGGCTGCAGAATGCCGGGATCAGCGACAAGGTGCACGGGTTCGCGTTCACCTCCGAGAGCTTCCTGAAGCTCAACGACGTCTGGAAGCAGTGACCCGGATATGACGCGGTACGTGGCCGGTCGCATCGCCCAGGCCCTCGTGGTCCTCTGGGCGGCCTACACCCTGACGTTCGCCATCCTCTACCTGCTGCCCAGCGACCCGATGCAGCTCCAGCTCGCCGCGGCGGGGGTCCAGGAGGACAGCCTGACCCCCGATCAGGTCGCCGCGATGAAGGCCGAGTTCGGTCTCGACCAGTCGATCTGGACGCAGTACTGGCATCACCTCGGCGGCGCGCTGCACGGTGACTTCGGCATCTCGCTGACCCAGCGGGTGCCGGTCACCGAGATGATCGGGGAGCGCATCGGCCCGACCCTCGTCCTCAGCGCCTCGGCGGCGATCGTCGCGCTGGTCGCCGGCTCGGCGCTGGCCTACCTGGCGACGTTCGTGCGGTGGAGCCTGCTGCGGATCCTGTTCAGCCGGCTGCCCGCGGTCGGCGCCTCGTTCCCGCAGTTCTTCGTGGCGCTGTTTTTGATCCAGTTCTTCTCGTTCCAGCTGGGCTGGTTCCCGGCGACCGGCTCGGAGGGGGCGTCCTCGCTCGTGATGCCGGTGATCACGATCTCGGTGCTCGCCTCCTCCGTGCTGGCGCAGGTGCTCATCAAGAGCTTCGACGAGACGCTGCGGCAGCCGTACATCACCACCGCACGCGCCAAGGGGCTGTCCCGCTCGGCCGTGCACCTGCGGCATGCCTTCCGCAACGCCGCCCTGCCGGCGATGACCATCCTCGGCGTCATCGTCGGCGTGACGGTCACCAGCTCGATCGTCGTCGAGACGGTCTTCACCCGCGAGGGTGTCGGCCGGCTCGCCCAGGAGGCCGTGCTGTCGCAGGACGTGCCCGTGGTCCTCGCGGTGGTCACCATCGCCGCGTCGGTGTTCGTCCTGGTCAACCTGATCGTCGACCTAATCTACCCGTTGCTCGACCCGCGGATCTCGCACACCCGCGGCAAGGTCCGGGCGCCCGCCCCGGCACCCGCGCTGGAAGGGGGCACGCTGTGACCACCACCGAGGTCGCCGAGCGCATCGAGGTGGACGCGCCGGTCCCGGAGCAGGAAGCCGGGGGCCGGAGCGCCAACCTCACAGCAAACCTCATCCAGTTGGTACGCAAACCAGGTTTCCTCCTCGCCGCCCTGTACGTGGTGTTCGTGCTGGTCTCCGCGTTCTGGCCCCGCCTGTTCACCTCGCGCGACCCGTACGGCACGGACCCGAAGTCGGCGATGCTCAGCCCGAGCATCGACCACCTGTTCGGCACCGACGTCTACGGCCGGGACCTGTGGTCACGGGTGCTCTACGGCTCGCCGCTGACGATCAAGGCGACGCTGATCGCGCTCGGGATCGCGCTGGTCGCCGGGCTCACACTCGGCGTCGTCTCGGGCTTCTTCGCCGGGGTCACCGACGCGATCCTGATGCGGGTCGTCGACGTCCTGCTCGCGATCCCGGGGCTGCTGCTCGCGCTGGCGATCGTCACCGCGCTCGGCTACGGCACGATCCCGGTCGCGGTCGCCGTCGGTGTCGGCATCGTTCCCGGCTTCGCCCGGACGACCCGGGCCGAGGTGCTACGGGTACGGACGTTGCCGTACGTGGAGGCCGCCCGCGCGGGTGGTGCCTCGTGGGGCCGGGTGCTCGTCCGTCACATCCTGCCGAACTCGTGGGGGCCGGTCGCCGTGCTCGCCGTCCTCGACGCCGGTGTGGCCATCATCGCGATCGCGTCGCTCAGCTTCCTCGGGTTCGGCGCCGCTCCCCCGGCCGCCGAATGGGGCACGCTGATCGCCGACGGCCGCAACTACCTCGTCACCTCGTGGTGGCTGAGCCTGATGCCGGGCCTGTTCGTGGCCCTGCTCGTGCTCAGCCTCAACCACATCTCGAAGACTCTGCAGGAGCTCTCACGATGATTTCGCATCGGTTTTCCGCCGCGGGAGGACTCAGTCGATGAACTTGAATCGGTTTTCCGCCGCGGGAGGGCAGAGATGAGCCTCGTCGACATCAAAGGGCTGGACGTCGGGTATGTGCGGCATCGCACGGTCCGGCCGGCGGTCATCGGGCTCGACCTGAGCGTGGGTGAGGCCGAGGTCGTCGCCATCGTGGGCGAGTCCGGGTCGGGCAAGACCACCACCGCCAACGCGATCATCGGGTTGCTGCCCCCGAACGGCCGGATCACCGCGGGCTCGGCCATCGTGGACGGCATCGAGACGGCTGGCGCCAAGGAGAAGACGCTGCGCGGATTGCGGGGCTCGGTCGTCGGGCTGATCCCGCAGGATCCGATGGTCGGCCTCAACCCGACCCAGCGCGTCGGTGCCCAGATCGGCGAGGTCGTGAAGCTGCGCGGGATCGCCGGGCCCTCGGTGCACACCGAGGTGGTGGAGTTTCTCGACCAGGCGGGCGTACCGGATCCCGAGCTGCGGGCCCGGCAGTATCCGCACGAGCTCTCCGGCGGACTGCGCCAGCGGGCCCTGATCGCGATCGCCCTCGCCGGGCGGCCGAAACTGATCATCGCGGACGAGCCCACCAGCGCGCTCGACGTGACCGTGCAGAAGCGGATCCTCGACCACCTCGGCGGCCTGGTCCGCGAGCAGGGCATCTCGCTGCTCATCATCACGCACGACCTGGCCGTCGCCGCGGACCGCGCCGACCGGGTGGTGGTCATGCAACACGGGCGCAAGACCGAGGAGGGCGATCCGCGGGTCATCCTCTCCGATCCGCGTGAGCCCTACACCAGGCGGCTCATCGCCGCCGCCCCGAGGCTCGCTCACGGCGGGCGGGTCGTGGCGCGTTTCGACGTACGCGACGAGGAGCGCCCGGAGCCGATCCTCACCCTGACCAAGGTCAGCAAGACGTTCCCCGGCAACGATCCGCGGCGCGGGCGGCGGGGTTTCAACGCGCTCGAGGACGTCACCGTCTCCGTGCCGCGGGGGCAGACCCACGCACTGGTCGGCGAATCGGGCTGCGGCAAGACGACGACGCTGCGGATCGCGCTCGGCCTGGAGAGCGCCACGAGCGGTTCCGTGCGGCTCGACGGGACCGAGATCAGCGGCCTGTCCTGGAACAAGCTGCGGCCGCTGCGGCGCAAGGCCCAGCTCGTGCATCAGGATCCGTTCGCCACGCTCGACCCGAAGTTCACCGTGGGGCAGTCGGTGACCGAGCCGCTGGTGTCGTTCCGGGTGGGCGATCGGCGTACCCGTAAGGTCCGGGCCCTGGAACTGCTCGACCAGGTGGGCCTGCCGACGTCCTATCTGGACCGGCTGCCGCAGGAGCTCTCCGGCGGCCAGCGCCAGCGGGTCGCCATCGCGCGGGCGCTCGCCCTGCAACCCGAGCTCATCATGCTCGACGAGCCGGTCTCCGCGCTCGACGTGCTCGTGCAGGAGCAGATCCTGCGCCTGCTCGCCGACCTGCAGCAGGCGTTGAACCTGTCCTACCTGTTCGTGTCCCACGATCTCGCCGTCGTCGCCGAGGTCGCGCACACCGTCTCGGTCATGAGCCAGGGACGCGTCGTCGAACAGGGGCCGGTCGCGGAGGTCTTCACGAACCCACGCAGCCCGCACACCAGGGAACTCATCGACGCCATCCCCGGCCGGCTCCCTCTTGGAGAAAAAGTTGTCTGAGTTCAACACCCGGCGGTACGTCGTGATCGGCGCGGGCGCCGTCGGCGGCGCGCTCGCCGCGCAACTCGTCCCGGCCGGGCACTCCGTGGTGCTCGTGGCCCGGGGCGAGCACGGCGACCGGATCGCCACCGAGGGCCTCACCGTCCGGCGGCCCACCGGTGACGAGGTCGTCAAGGTCCCGGTCGTCTCCGGCCCCGGCGAGCTGAGCCTGCACACCGGCGACGTCCTGCTGCTCGCCGTCAAGACCCAGGACGCCGAGGCCGCCATCGCCGACTGGGCGTGGCGGGCCGTTCTCGACGACACGGGTACGCCGCGGGGCCCGGCCGCCGCCCTCCTGCCCATCGTGACGTTCCAGAACGGGATCGCCACCGAGGATCTGGCCCTGCGCCGCTTCGAGCGGGTGTACGGCGCCACGATCGCGGTCGCCGCCAGCTACCTGAGCCCCGGCGAGATCGTGTCACCGTCGCTCGACCCCGCCGCGGTGGTGTGGGTCGGCCGCTACCCCGGAGGCTCGGACCCTCTTCAGAAGGAGGTCGTCGCGGACCTCAACGCCAGCGGGATCGCGGCCTTCTCCGTCGACGACATCCGCGCGCAGAAGGCCGCGAAGCTGCTCGGCAACCTCGCGGCGAACGGCACCGGTCTGCTCGAAGGGCCGGACGACCTGCGCGAGCGGGCCCGGGCCCTGCTGCGCGACGAGGCGATCGAGGTACTCGCCGCGGCCGGTGTGCCGCTGCCGCCCGGGGAGAAGCTCGACTTCCACGGCATCGAGTTCCGGGTCCAGCAGGTGGAGGGTCACATCGGCGGGCGGCTGTCGACGTGGCAGAGCTTCGCGCGCGGCGCGTCCAGCGAGATCGACTACCTGAACGGCGAGATCGTGCTGCTGGCCCGGCGCCACGGGCACGCGGCGCCGCTGAACCGGCGGTTGCAGGAGCTGCTCGGGGCCGCGTACCTCAGTGATCAGAGGACTTTGACCGCGCTCCTGTCGGCCGCCGGTGCCTGACCCTCGGCGCCGCTCGGCGCTGGCAACCCAGTTCGCGGGCGCACGGGCCCATCCGGGGCCGGCGATCGTCGCCACGGTCAGCGGTCTTGTCAACGGGGCCACGATGGTCGCCGGCGCCTGGGCCATCGGCTGGTCCACCGACCACCTCGTGATCCCGGCGCTCTCCGGGCACCACGTCGGCGCCGGGGTCTGGTGGCTCAGCGCGGCGTTCATCCTCGGCATCTCCGCGCTGCGGTGGAGCACCATCTTCATCCGCGGCATCGCCACCGGGCACGTCCAGTACCGCGCCCAGGCCGAGACCCGCCGCGCCGTGGTGCGCCGGTATCTCGACCTGGACCTTGGCTGGCACCGGCGCCGCTCCCCCGGCCAGCTCCTGGCCCACGCCGTGTCCGATGTGGATGCCCTGTGGTCGCCGATGCAGTTCGCGTACTTCGCGGTCGGCATGGTGTTCATGCTGCTGCTCGCGCTGACCGAGCTGTTCTTCCGCGAGCTGCTGCTCGGCCTGGTCGGGCTCGCCCTGGTCGTGCTGGTCCTCACGCTGAACCTGCTCTACCAGCGGCTGCTCGCTCCCCGGGCCCGTGAGGCGCAGGAGGCGCGCGGCGTCGTCGGCGGCATCGCGCACGAGTCGATCGAGGGCAGCCCGGTCGTCCGCAGCCTCGGCCGGGCGGACGTGGAGGACGCCCGGTTCGCACCCGGCGTCGACCGGCTGCGCGCCGCCGACGTGCGGATGGCCGCGGTCAGCTCGGTCTTCGATCCGCTGCTGGAGCTGCTGCCGACCGCGGCGGTGCTGGTGGTGCTCGCCGCGGCGGCGCCCCGGGTCGCCGACGGCAGCCTCAGCGTGGGTGACCTGGTCGGCGTCGTCTACCTGCTGATCACCATCTCGATCCCGCTCAACGTGATCAGCCGGTTCCTGTCGATGCTCCCGCTCTCGGGCGCCGGTCAGGAACGGGTGCGGTCGGTGCTGTACAGCCCCGACGTCGTCCGCTTCGGGTCACAACGACTGGCCACGCCGGTCCCGCTGCGGGTCGAACTGCGGGACGTGGGCGCCGTACGCCTCGAAGGGGTGAATCTGGTCCTGGAACCGGGGACGATCACCGTGGTCATGGGCGCGGTCGGCTCCGGCAAGACCACCCTGCTCGACCTCGCCGGCGGGCAGCACCATCCCGCCCGGGGGACGGTGCTCTTCGACGGTGTCGACGTCCGCGAGCTGGCCCGCGGTGCCGTCCCGGAGAACGTCGCCGTCGTGTCGCAGAGCCCGTTCCTGTTCGCCGAATCCCTGCGCGACAACCTCAGCCTCTCCGGCGGCTACTCCGACGAGGAGCTCTGGCGGGCCCTGCGTGTCGCGGCCGCCGACGACTTCGTCCGCGAGCTGCCGGACGGCCTCGACACGATCGTCGGCGAGCGCGGGGCGACGCTGTCCGGCGGTCAGCGGCAACGGATCTGCCTCGCCCGTGCCATCGTGCGCCGGCCGCGGCTGCTCGTGCTCGACGACGCGACCTCCGCGCTCGACACCCGCGTGGAGCGCCAGGTGCTCGACGGGTTGAAGGACCTGGTCGCGGAGGGCGGCACGACGCTGCTCGTCGCCACGAACCGGCCCGCCACGCTGACCATCGCCGACCGGGTCGTGCAGCTGCGCGCCGGGCGGATCGCGTCCCTGGAGGAGTCCCGTGCTTCGTGACCTGTCCCGGACCGGGGCGCGGGAGCTGATCGCCACGGCGGTGCGCGTCTCACCGTCGCTGCGTCAGGGCCTGCTGCTCACCGGTGTTCTCGCGCTGTTCGCCGGTGCGGGACGGATCATCGCGCCGCTGACGATCCAGCGGTCGATCGACAGTGGGCTTGTACCGCGTACGGTCATCCCGGCGGTTGTGATCGGAGCCGCAGCTGTCGTCGTGGCCGGCACCGCGTCGCTGCTGCTGAACCGGCGCCTGCAGAGCCGGATCGAGCAGGCGCTCGCCGGACTGCGCCGGGCCGGGCTGCGCCGTGTGCACGAGATGGCGGCGAGCACCGCCGACCGGATCCCGAGCGCCGACCTCGTCTCCCGGCTCACCAGCGACGTCGATCAGGTGACGACGTTCCTGCAGGGCGGCGGGATCCAGTTCCTCACCAACACCGCGCAGCTGCTGATCGCGACCGGGCTGCTGTTCGTCTACAACTGGCGGCTCGCGCTGCCCGTCCTCGTGCTCACCGGGCTCCTGCTCGTCGCCATGGCCGGAATGCAGAAGCTGATCGCCCGCCGGTACGCCCGAGCGCGCCAGGACCTGTCCCGGATGCAGACCGCCGTGGCCGAATCCGTGCTCGGCGCCGCGGTGATCCGGTCGACGGGCACCGGAGAACGAGCCCGCGCCAAGCTCGACGAGGCGGTCGACCGCGCCCGGGACAGCCTCGTCAGCACGCTCGTCCCGTTGCACGGCAACACCTCGCTCGGCGAGATCGCGATCTCCACCATGACCGTGGCCGTGCTGCTGGGCGGCGTGTGGTGGGGCATCACCGGCGATCCCAGCCTCACCGCCGGGCAGGTCGTCGCGATGGTCCTGCTCGTCACGTTCTTCGTGCGACCGCTGCAGTTCCTCGTGCAGAGCCTCGGCGAGGCCCAGAACGCGCTCACCGGCTGGCGGCGCGCCCTCGAACTGGTCACCACCGAGAGCGCCACGGTCGCCGACGGCGTCACCCTGCCACCCGGCCCGGTCGGCGTCACCGTCGAGAACGTCTCGGCGCGCTACCCGGACGGGCCGATCGTGCTGCACGACGTCACCCTGCGGATCGAACCGGGCGAGCACGTGGCCATCGTGGGGCGGACCGGCTCGGGCAAGTCCACGTTCGCGAAGCTGCTCACCCGCGGGCTCGTACCCGCTGAGGGTTCCATTTATCTCAACGGTGAGCTTCTTGAGCGCTTGGCGGGCCTGTCCCTGGCCGGCCGGGTGGTCATCGTGCCGCAGGAGCCGTTCCTGTTCACCGGCACGATCGGGGACAACATCAAGCTCGGCGCGCCCGGTGCGAGCGACGAGACAGTTCTCGGCGTCATCGACCGGCTCGGCCTGCACGAGTGGTACGGAACCCTGTCACAGGGCCTGGACACGCCGACCGGGATGCGCGGCGAGCGGCTGTCGGTCGGCGAGCGGCAGCTGGTCGCCCTGGCGCGTACGGCGCTGGCCGACCCGGACCTCGTGGTGTTCGACGAGGCGACCTCCGGCATCGACCCGGCAACCGACCTCGCCGTCCAACGCGCCCTCGCCGTCCTGACCCGCGACCGCACCACCGTCTCCATCGCCCACCGGATGATCACCGCCGAAACGGCAGACCGGGTCCTCGTCTTCGCCGACGGCCGGATCGTGCAGTCCGGGCACCACAGCGAACTCGTCCACGAGCCGGGCCCCTACGCCGGCCTGGCGCTGGCGTCCGCGGAAGGACAACCATGAGACTCGGCTTCAACACTCGGGTGTCGTTCCCGGCCGGCGAGGCCGCCCGCGGGCTGCGCGAGGGCATCGAACTGTTCCAGGCCGCCGAGGCCCTCGGCTACCAGTCCGGCTGGGCGTACCAGCGCCACTTCGACAACTACCTGTCGTCACCCCTGCCGTTCTTCGCCGCCGCGGGCCAGCACACCAGCCGGATAACCCTGGGCAGCGCGGTCATCCCGGCCCGCTACCAGGAACCCGTCCTGCTCGCCGAGGCCGCCGGCACCACCGACCTGCTCACCGGCGGCCGCCTCCAGCTCGCGTTCTCCAGCGGCAACAACACGTGGGACGCGGTCTTCGGCGGTGTCGCCACGGACGCCCGCACCGAAGGCCAGCGTCGCCTCGCCCGCTTCCTGTCCGCCGTCGCCGGCGACACCCTCCACACCGTCACCGCCGGTTCCGGTCCCACCGGCCCGGTTGCGGGCACGGAACTGAAGGTCACGCCGCACAGCCCCGGCCTGCGCGACCGCATCTGGTACGGCTCCGGCAGCATCGCCTCGGCCGAGAACGCCGCCCGCCAGGGCCTGCGCCTCATCACCGGCACGATCCTGCACGACGTCCCCGCCGGCGACTCGTTCCCGGTCCACCAGGCCCGCCTGATCGGCGCCTACCGTGCCGTCTGGGCCGGCGCCCACGACACACCGCCCCCGCCGGTCGCGGTCGCCGCCTCGATCCTGCCCGGGACCACGAAGGCACTTCGGGAGACCTATGCCGCGTACGACCTGGAGCGGCGTACCCATGGCCCGGCAGCCTCCCGCCCACAGGGTGCCCTGAATCCCACCATGACGGCGACCCTCCCGCCCGGCATCGTGATGAGCCCGGTCCACCACGGCGAGCCCGATGACGTCATCACCGCGGTCCTGGCCGATCCCGGGCTGTCGGCGGCGGACGAGGTGGTGCTCTTCCTGCCCCCGGCCTTCGGGTTGGCCGAGAACGTACGCCTCCTCAGCGACCTGACCGGGACGGTGGCACCGGCACTGGGGTGGAAACCAAGTTAGCGAGTTCGCCAGGTGCTTCGAGGGGCATGAGGTGGCCGGCGCCGGGAATGACGTGCAGGTGCGCATTCCGCAGGTACGGCATCAGGTTGTCGCGGAGCACGTCGACCGGTTCCACCTGGTCGTGCTCGCCGGCGATGACGAGGACGGGCACCTCGATCTCGCGAGCCTCGCGGGTGATGTCCTGGGCGATCCCGTGCAACGGCCATCCGGCGGTGGCCTCGGGGTTGCCGGCGCGGGAGTCCTCCACGATCTGATCCTTGTTGCTCAGCGGGGTGGCGGTCAGGACGTTGTCGCGCACGGCGGCCACGGACTCGTCGGAGTCGTAGGCGTGGGAGAGGCCCCGCTGATATTCGGGAGTGACGACCGGAGCGGGCTTCGCCGGGCCGGAGCCGACCAGGACGAGCTCTCTGAGCCCCGCGGGACGGGTCGCGGCCACCAGCTGCGCCACCTTGCCGCCCATGGAGTGCCCGACCAGCACGTAGTCGGTCAGGCCGGCATCCGCGATGACGGCTCGCGTGTCCTGGGCGAGCTGATCGAGGGTGTACGGGCCGGGCAGTTCCCGGGAACGCCCCCACCCGCGGGCTTCGATGGTAAGCGTGGCGCGGCCGGGAAGCCGGTCGATCACCGGTTGCCAGGTGCGCGCTGAGCCGCCCCAGTAGTGAAGAAAGACCAGGGTCGGTCCGGTGCCTTTGCGGTGGTCGTAGTACGGCAGCTCACCTATCAGCCACCCCGGGGCGCGCCGCTGCCCGCCGAGACGATGTCGTTCGCCACCCTGCGGCGTCTCAACGACGGGTCGACCCAGCGTGGCGACTTCCACGTCCTCGCCGTCGTCCGCCGCGGGCAGGGCCGGGTCTCGGTCGACTTCACCGCCCACCCGCTCGCCCCTCGCAGCGTCGTGTGGATCCGCCCCGGCGTGGTGCATCGCTGGGACGACCTCGGCGACCTCACCGGCGACCTGGTCCTCTTCACGCCGACCGCCCCGGCCATCACCGGCAACAGCACCCTGGTCACCGCACCATCCTGGACCGTCAACGACCACGCCTGGCCGTTGCTCCGGGCGGCACTCGACCATTTGCGCCTCGAAACGGCGTCCCCCGCCGGGGAAATCCCGGGCCTGTTGCTGTCGGCACTACTGCTGCGGCTCGATCCGCCTGCCGCCGGCCCACAGCCCGCGGCCGACGCTTTCCGCCGTTTCCGCGACGCCGTCGAGGAGGACTTTCACGTTCATCACGACGTGGCCCACTACGCCCAGCGGCTCGGCTACTCCACGCGAACCCTGTCCCGCAGCGCCCAGGCTGCCACCGGCCGCACCGCCAAGGACCTCCTCGTCGAACGGATCGTCCTGGAAGCCAAGCGACTCCTCGCCCACGACCGGCTGACCCCCGCCCGCTGCGGCCAGCACCTCGGCTTCCCGGACCCCGCCAACTTCTCGGCCTTCTTCCTGCGCGAAACCGGCACCCGCCCCGGCGCCTGGCAGGCCGCCAACGCTTAACCGGCCCCGGGCTGGATGTATTCGAAGACAGATCCGTCGGCGTGGCGGGCGATCATTCGCGGGCCGTTCGGGCCGTCGGCGGGACCCTCGAGCACAGCGCCGCCGCCGGATTCCACGATGCTCTGGGCAAGCTTGATGTTCTCGACGAGGACCGTGGCTACCCGGTCGTAGGCGGCCCGCTGGTCCGGTGGCACCTGGAGGAGCAGGAACGAGCCGATCCAGGCGAGCCGGACGGCGCGGAACTCGAAGATGCGCGGCTCCGCTCCCCCGCTGAGGTTCACGTAGGTCGGCAGGGCGCGGTCCAGGTCGTCGACGAACACGCGGGCCAGGATCTCGCGTACCAGGGGCATCCCAATACCCTATTACGTGAGTAGGATTTTGGGATGGGCGTTGTCGTGATCACGGGTGGGACGGACGGCATCGGGCGGGGGCTTGCGGCTGACTATCTGCGGCAAGGGTTCGAGGTGGTGGTTGTCGGGCGCAGTGCGCGCAAGGGACAGGAGTTCCAGGAGCCGGGCGAGCGGGCGCATTTTCTGGCCGCCGATCTGAGCCTGGTCGCCGAGAACCGCCGGCTCGCCGGGTATCTCGCCGAGCGCTTCCCGGTCGTTGACGTGCTGGTGCTCGGTGCGCGGTACCACCGGTCGGCGCGGACGGTGACCGCGGACGGGTTCGAGAGCAATTTCGCGCTGTTCTATCTCAGCCGGTTCCTGCTCAGCCATGGTCTTGCCGGACCGCTGGGCCGGGCGGAGCATCCGGTTGTCATGAACTTCGCCGCGGCGGGGCAGACCGGTGGCGTCCGGTGGGACGACCTGCAGTTGAAGCAGGGGTACGACGGGGTCGGTGCGATGGGGCACGCCGGGCGGCTCAATGACCTGCTGGGTGTCAGTTTCGCCGACCGGCACCGCGATACCGGGATCCGTTATGTGCTGAACCATCCGGGGGTGGTGGCGACCAGTTTCGCGGGCGATTACGCCCCGGGGCTCGCCGTGCAAGTGGAGCGGTTGAAGACCGTGGGCAAATCCGTGCAGGCGAGCGTCGCGCAGATCCGGCCGTACCTTGATCCGGATTGGTCGCAGCCTTTGACCGCGGTGCTGGAAGGCGTGCGGGTGCCGTTGGATCCGGCGCTGTTCGACAGCCGCGACGCCGCCCGCCTGCACGAGCTGACCGTGGGGCTGCTCAGCCGGGCAGTAGCGTGATCTTGCCGGTGGTGGCGCGCGCGAGAAGGTCCTCGAAGGCGCGGCGGGCGTCCGCGAGCGGATAGGCGGCGGCGACCAGCGGTTTCAGGGTCCTGGCGGCGACGAGGCCGAACATCTCGGTCAGGGGTTCCGCGTAGGCGCCGGGGACGGTGAGCGCCGGGCGGAGCCAGAAGCCGCTGACCGTCTTGTTGCCGTCCGCGAGCTCACCGGGGTCCACCGGCGCGCGGCCCTCGCGGGAGGCGTTGCCAAAGGTGACCAGGCGCCCGAAGTTCGCCAGCACGTCGAGGCCGGCGCTGAACACGTTGCCACCGATCGAGTCGAGGACCACGTCCACCGGGCGGCCGTCGTTGGCGTCGAGGACGCGGTCTGCGTACCCGTCGGCATGGCCTGAAACCGCGACGTCCGCGCCCAGAGCGAGCGCCAGGTCCCGTTTGGCCTCCGTGGAGGCCGTCGCGATGACCCGCCGCGCGCCGAAGTGCTTGGCGAGCTGCACCGCGAGCGACCCGACGCCACCGGCCGCCGCGTTGACGACCACCGTCTCGCCGGCGCTCACCCGGGCACTGCTTTTCAGGACATGCCAGGCCGTCAATCCCTGTACGAGCAGAGCGAGCGCCTCGGCATCCCCCACCGCAACCGGCACGTCCACGGCATCAGCGGCGTCGACCACGGCCCGTTCCGCGAAGCCCCCACCACCGAAGATCGGCGCCAGCACCCGCCGGCCTTCGGCGGTCCGCCCGACCACCTCGGTGCCGGGCACGAACGGCAGCTCCGGCGCCGGGCGGTACGAGCCCGCGATC
Organism: Winogradskya humida; assembly: GCF_016862215.1. Taxonomy (GTDB): domain Bacteria; phylum Actinomycetota; class Actinomycetes; order Mycobacteriales; family Micromonosporaceae; genus Actinoplanes; species Actinoplanes humidus. The sequence goes on along the minus strand of NZ_BOMN01000147.1, from coordinate 21,118 downwards.
CGGCTGGTGTCCGCGAAGTTCACCCCGGCGGCGCTCACCGTGACGAGCAGCTGCCCCTCACCCGCAATCGGTTCGGCGACATCGGCGAGTTCCAGCACCTCGGGCCCGCCGAAGCGGGTGCACTGCACGGCTTTCATCATCACTCAGCTCTGGTGGACCATCGCGAACGGGCGGCCGGGGCAGGTCAGGCACGTGAAAAAGTACAACGACCCGTCGGCGAGTACTAGGCCCGCGTCCCTGTAGTGGGTAAACGCCTCCGCCGGGTGGCCGCCCTCGCTACGCCGATCGACCGGGAATTCCTCCACCGGGACCCACCGGCGCCAGGATGCGCCGTCCCACTCGACGTCGGCCACCGTGAGCAGATAGGCCATCGGCTGCCCGCACGCACAGTCGTGATATTCCGGACCGTTCATCCAGTCAGCCCAGCCACCGACCTTGGTACCCGTGGCCGCACCGAGGTGGGAGTAATAGCTCCACCCCCGCTGCTCGGCCCATGCGTCCACGCGGTCCAGCAGGTCCCCGTCCAGCTCGAACCCCTCCGGCTGCTCCCGGACCCGCTCGGGCTGCAGGACACACGGCTTCGACACGTAATCGTCCTCCAGGTAACCCTCATCGTCGTCCGGCAGCTCGGGCTGCGCTGCCGGCGGCCCGGTCACCGTGGCCTCGGTCCGCCAATGCAGCGACGCGAGCGGCCAGGAGCCCTCGTCGTGCAGGCACGGGCACCACAGGAGCTGCAGCACGTCGGTGCCGTCCGGGAACGGGAGCTCGGGCACGTCACGGGCGTACAGCTGAAGGACCTGGACCATCGGCACCGGGGAGTCGGCATGGTCCTCGGACTCGCAGACCGGCCACGGCTCGTCGCCGGGCCAGAGCAGCGGCCCGCCCAGCGAGCTGGCCGTCACGTCCGGCTCGCCCCGGCGGGGGTGCAGCCGGACCGTCGTCTTCTCAAGCCCGGCGAACTCCGGGAAGGCGGTGATGACATCGAGGGGCGGCGGAGGCGTCGTGAGCGTCACGGCCGCCACAGTAGACGACTGTCGTTAACCGGACCGTATTGCATACATCGCAGATAGGACTTGAGGATTATGGGGATGTGCGCCTAGCGTCAGAGGCTATGGAGAGTCAGCTCGCCGCGGTCGCGGAGTGGGACAGCGGGATCTACTTCGAGGACGGCCGCATCGGAGCGTTCACGTTTCCCGTGGCTTGTCCCGCCGGTGTCCCCGAGCGGGCGAACGAGCCGGATCTTTCGCCGAGACCCCCGGCCGCGGAACCCGTCAGGGCGGCCCGATGACCACCATCGACGCTCACGACCGGACCGTGCTCGACAATCCGGCGTGGGCCTCGCTGGGCAGCGCACATGCCCGGTTCGCCGAGGTGCACGGGCGGGCCGCACGTTACGAGCACGAGGTGGCGCCGTTCCACGCTCTGGCGGATCCCACCGACGCGCGGGCTTGGGCTGACCTGGCCGCACTGGTCGGGCCGGGTGCCGACCTGACGGTGGCGGGTGCGCCGCTCGACCCGTTCCCGGGCTGGGCGGTGACCGGCAGTGTCTCCGGGGTGCAGCTCGTCGACGTCGCCCTGGAGCCGGCCGAGGAGCCCGAAGCGGTGGTTCTCACGCCGGCCGACGTCCCGGAGATCCTCGACCTCATCGATCGTTGCCGGCCCGGGCCGTTCCGGACCCGCACGATCGAGCTGGGTACGTACCTGGGGTTCCGCCACGACGGGAAGCTGATCGCCATGGCCGGGGAACGGCTGCGGCCACCCGGCTGGACCGAGATCAGCGCGGTCTGCACCGACGCGGCATATCGCGGGCGTGGTCTCGCCACCCGGCTCGTCCGGGCGGTCGCGGCGGGCATCCGGGCGCGCGGGGAGACGCCGTTCCTGCACACCGGGGCCGCCAATACGACGGCGATCCGGCTGTACGAGTCGATCGGCTTCGAGCTGCGCCGGTCGACGACGTTCGGGGCGTACCGCTGTCTCGAAAAGTCTTGAAGCGAGCCTGGAGGTCCGAGAGTGCATTTTGCCCTGGAGATCGACGGATCCGGCGCCGGATCCCCGCCTGCCACCGCGATCGGCCTGGGAGCGGCGCAGGCGGCCGAGGCAGCCGGGTTCGCGCTGGTGACCCTCGCGGACTCGCCGTTACCACCGCCCGGCGGGGGCGGGCGGGTCGAAGCGGGGGTCCGCGCGGCCTTTCTCGCCCGGCGGACGGGACGGATCGGTCTGGCACCGACCCTGCACGTCACCACCACCGAGCCGTTCCACCTGGCCACCCAGCTGGCGTCGCTCGACCACGCCTCGCTGGGACGGGCCGGCTGGGTAGTCGGCGCCGAGAACAGCGAGGCGGCCCTCGCGACAGTCGGCGCGCAGCCGCTGGGCGAGGACGAACTGCGCCGCGAAGTCGCGGACGTCATCGACGTGGCCCGGCAGCTGTGGGACTCGTGGGAGGACGACGCGGTCATCCGTGAGCACGCCACCGGCCGGTTCCTCGACCCCGACCGGGTGCACCACGTGAACTTCACCGGCGCCCGGTTCTCCGTCACCGGCCCGCTGATCACGCCGCGCCCGCCGCAGGGGCAGGTGGTGGTGCTCGGCGCGGACACGCTCGGCGTCACGGGCCGGCTGGACATCGCCCTGATCGCCGCACCGGACCTCGACGAGGTCGCGGAACGCGCCCGGCAGGCCCGCGCCGACGGTGCCCCGCTGGTCTTCGCCGAGCTCGACGTCCTGCTCGGCGAAGACCAGCTCGATGCGCTGACACCGTGGGGGCCACCGCGCCGGCTACGGCACACGGGCAGCGCCGGCGAGCTCCGCACCCTGCTGGACCGGCTCGAGGGCCTCGTGGACGGGGTCCGGTTCCACCCGGCGGTGCTCTCCATCGACCTGCCCCGGCTGGCCGCCACGCTCGGAGCCCGCCCGGGAGCCGGCCGCACCCTGCGCGAGACGCTCGGGCTGCCACGGCCCGTCAACCAGTTCGCCGCCGCCCGATAGGGGAAGAGCCATGCCGCACCGTCTGCACCTCGGAGTGTTCTTCACCGGCGTCGGGCCCCAGCTGCTCTGGACCGCCCCTGACTTCGCCGAGCACACCCACATCGACACGTTCATCGCCACGGCGAAAACCCTGGAACGTGGCCTGTTCGACGCCTTCTTCCTCGGTGAGGGGCTCCGGGTCCGGGAAAACCGGGGCCGCGTGTACGACCTCGACGTGGCCGGCCGCCCGGATGCCATCACCCAGCTCGCCGCGCTGGCCGCCGAGACCGAGCGGATCGGGCTGGTCGCCACGCAGAACACCACGTACAACTTCCCCGCCGACCTGGCCCGGCGGCTCGCGAGCCTGGACCTCGTCTCCGGCGGCCGCGCCGGCTGGAACATCGTCACCACCGACAACGCCTGGACGGGCGAGAATTTCCGCCACGGCGGCTGGCTCCCCCACGAGCGCCGCTACGAACGCGCCGCCCAGTTCGTCGAGGCCGCCAAGGCGTTGTGGGCCGGCGACAGGGTGGAGCGCCATACCGATCTGGTCGGCCTGAGCGCGGCACCGACCGTGCCTGCCAGCCCGCAGGGGCGCCCGGTGCTGTTCCAGGCGGGCGACTCAGCGGGCGGCCGCGACCTCGCCGCCCGGCACGCGGACGTGGTCTTCTCCGCCAACACCGATTACGACAAAGCCGTTGAATACGCCGCTGACCTGCGGAAACGACTCGCCGAATACGGGAGGTCGCCCGACTCGCTGCGGATCCTGCCCGGCGCCTCGGTGGTGCTCGGCGACACCCCCGCGGAGGCCGCGGAGAAGGCGGCGTGGATCCAGCGGGAGCAGACAACGGGACCGCGGGCGATCGCGTTCCTGGAACAATATTGGGGCAAGGACCTCTCCGGGTACGACCCGGACGGCCCGCTCCCCGACATCGAACCCGCCGACGGCGAACTCGACCCGTCCCGCGGCACGATCCCGATCCACCTCCGCACCGGCAAACTCGAACGCGTCGCCGAATGGCGCCGACTGTCAGCCGACCGCGGACTGTCCATTCGCGACCTCGTCATCGAGGTCAACCCGCGGCACAACTCGTTCGTGGGAACACCGGGCGACATCGCGGACGAATGGGAGCGCTACGTGCGAACCCGCGCGGTCGACGGCTTCAACATCCTTCCGCAGGAACTCCCCGGCACGATCGAGGACATCGTCGACAAGCTCGTCCCGGAGCTCCAGGAACGTGGCATCTACCGCACCGGGTACGAAGGCCACACCCTGCGCGAACACCTCGACCTGTCCTGAGGATGAGCAAGGTCACCATCCGTTCGGCGCCGCTTGTGGGTAGCCTGTTTTTTCCTAGCAGACACGTATGTTTACTAGAATTTGAAAGGTTTGAAACATTGTTCAGCTCCGGTTCGCGGTCCGTCCGCGCCGTCCTCGGTGTTTTCGCAGCTACCGCTCTTGCTCTCAGTGCGGCCTGCGGTGGCGGGGATGACTCGTCCAGTGCCGCCGCCGACAATCCGTACGATCTGCTTCAGGCCGGGACGATCCGGGCCGGCACGCTGACCGACGCGCCGCCGAACGTGTTCCTGAAGGACGGCAAGTTCACCGGGTTCGACAACGACCTGCTGACCGCCGTGGCAGCGAAGATCGACCTGAAGGTGGAGTTCGTCGGTACGGACTTCTCGGCGCTGCTGGCGCAGGTCAACACGCACAAGTTCGATGTCGGCAGCTCGTCGATCACCATCACCGAGGCCCGCCGCAAGACCGTGGACTTCAGCAACGGGTACGACTTCGGCTACTTCGGCCTGGATGTGCCCAAGGGCTCCACGATCACCGGCTTCGACGCTCTGGCCGGCAAGCGGGTCGCCGTTGTCCAGGGCACCGTGCAGGACGACTACGCGACGAAGAACAACCTGAACCCCGTCCGTGTGCCGGATTACAACAGCGCGGTCAACCAGCTCAAGGCGAAGACCGCCGACGCCTGGATCGCGCCCGCCGAGATCGGTGAGAAGCTCGCCGGGGACAGCAAGGGCGCCGTCGTGGTGGTCGAGAAGCAGCTGAGCTCGGAGCCGACCGCGTTCGCCGTCGCCAAGGGCAACGACAAGCTGCGGGAGGCCCTCGACAAGGGGCTCGACGAGGTCATCGCCGACGGTACGTGGAAGAAGCTGCAGGAGCAGTACTACCCCGGCCGCCCGATCCCGGACACGTTCAAGCCGGGCAGCGCGGGCTCGGCCGCCGCGCCGTCCGCCAGCGCCGGTAGCTGACCTCCGCTTTTACCTACAGGAAGACGTCCGTGGACACCCTGACCCAGATCTGGGACACCTTTTTCGACTGGCCCTCCATGCGCGAGGCGCTGCCGGAGATGCTCACCGTCGGCCTGCCGAACACGCTGATCCTGGCGCTGGCCTCGGCCATCCTGGGCACCCTGATCGGGTTGCTGCTGGCGGTGGCCGGCATCTCGCAGACGCGCTGGCTGCGCTGGCCGGCCCGGGTCTACACGGACGTCTTCCGCGGGCTGCCCGTGGTGGTGACGATCCTGCTCATCGGGGTGGGGCTGGCGCCGCTCGCGCTCGAATTGTGGGGCACCAACCCCTATCCGCTGGGCATTCTGGCGCTCGGACTGGTCGCCGGGGCGTACATCGGGGAGATCTTCCGCTCCGGGATCCAGAGTGTGGACCGCGGTCAGCTGGAGGCGACCCGGGCGCTGGGGTTCTCGTATTTCACGGCGATGCGACTGGTCGTCATCCCGCAGGGCATCCGGCGGGTGCTGCCGGCCCTGGTCAACCAGTTCATCGCCCTGGTCAAGGATTCCAGCCTGGTCTACTTCCTCGGCCTGCTGGCCAGCCAGCGGGAGCTGTTCCGGATCGGCCAGGACTACGCGGCGAACACCGGCAACGAGTCGGCGCTGCTGCTCGCCGGGCTGTTCTACCTCGTGCTGACCGTCCCGCTGACGCACCTGGTGAACTTCATCGACAACCGCCTGCGGTCCGGCCGCCCCGAGGCCGTCCAGGAAGCCGACCCCGAGCTCAGTGAGGTAGCACCCCGATGAGCACGACGACCTCATGGAAGACCGCCGACCCGGTGCACCTCGAGGTGCGCGATCTGCACCTGGCCTTCGGCGCCAACAAGGTCCTGCGCGGCGTCGACCTCGACATCCCCAGTGGACAGAGCGTCTGTGTCATCGGGCCGTCCGGGTCGGGCAAGTCGACCCTGCTGCGTACGGTGAACAGGCTGATCGAGCCCGACAGCGGCGAGGTCCTGCTCGACGGCGAGAACACGCTCACCTGGAACCCCGATCAGCTGCGCCGGCGGGTGGGGATGGTGTTCCAGCAGTTCAACCTGTTCCCGCACAAGACCGTCCTGCAGAACATCACCCTGGCGCTGCGCAAGCTCAAGGGCCTGTCCGCCGACGAGGCGAACGAGGTGGCCCTGGGCCAGCTCGACATCGTGGGCCTGCGGGACAAGGCCGGACGGCGCCCCGGGAACCTCTCCGGCGGCCAGCAGCAGCGGGTGGCCATCGCCCGGGCGCTCGCGATGTCGCCGCGCGCGATGCTGTTCGACGAGGTGACCTCGGCGCTCGACCCGGAGCTGGTCAAGGGCATCCTCGCGCTGCTGGCCGATCTCGCCGCGCAGGGCATGACGATGGTGGTCGTGACCCACGAGATGGGCTTCGCCCGTCGCGTCGCCGGCAAGGTGGCATTCATGGACGGCGGCGTGGTCGTCGAGGCCGGCCCGCCGGAGCAGATCTTCGACTCCCCCACCAGCCCGCGCCTGCAGCAGTTCCTGTCCCAGGTGCTGTGACGCACGACCGGCCGCCAGGCGCGAGATCCACCCTCGCCCTCTGCCTGGCGGCCGCGTTCACCACCCTGCTCGACCAGTCGGTCCTCAACACCGCCCTGCCCGCGATCCGGTCGTCGCTCGACGCCGGTCCCGCGACGCTGCAATGGATCATCGCCGGCTACTCCCTGACGTTCGGTCTCGCGCTGATCCCTGCCGGGCGCCTGGGCGACGCGTACGGCCGCAAGTGGCTCTTCATCGCCGGGATGGGCGTCTTCTGCCTCGGCAGCGTGCTCGGCGGCACCGCCACGCAGGACTGGGTCGTCGCGGTCGCCCGGCTGCTACAAGGAGTCGGCGCCGGCACGGTGAACCCGCAGGTCCTGGGCCTGATCCAGCAGCACTTCACCGGCCGGGAGCGCACCCGGGCGCTCGGCGCCTACGCCACGGTCGGGGGCATCGCCGGGGTCATCGGTCCCCTTGTCGGCGGCACCCTGCTCAGCGGACTCGGCGGGATCGGCGGGCTCGGCGGGGCTGACGGCTGGCGCTGGGTGCTGCTGGCGAGCCTGCCGTTCGGCCTGCTGACGATCCCCGCGGCGATCGTGTGGCTGCCGCAGTCACGGCCGGTCACGGCACGCCGGGTCAGCCTGGACCTGCCCGGGATCGGGTTGCTGGCGCTGGCGACGATCTGCCTGCTGCTGCCGTTCGTGCTGCCCGCCGGCCAGGGACCGCCCCGGGCGCTCTGGCTGCTCGCGCTGCCCCCGCTCCTGGCCCTGCTCATCTTCTGGGAACGCCGGTACACGGGGCTCGGGCGTACGCCCATCCTGCTCCCGGCCCTGACCCGGTCCCGCAGCTTCACCCTGGGCACCCTCGTGGCCATGTTCCAGTTCGGCTCGTCGCTGTCCGCCTCGCTGGCGCTGACCCTGTTCCTGCAGGACGGTCTCGGCTGGACCCCGCTGCGCGCCGCCCTCGTCACGCTCCCCAGCGCCCTCGGTTTCGCCGTGGCCTCGTCGCTGAGCTGGCGCGTGGTCAGCCGCTACGGCCGGATCAGCGTCGTCTGGGCGCTCGCCGGCTCACTGGCGACCCTCACCGGCACCGTGGCGGTGCTGCTGTGGGCACCGGAGCGGCACCTCGCGCTCGGGCTCACCCTGACCCAGCTGCTCCTGGGCATCACCAACGGCCTGATCATCTCCCCGAACCAGGCGCTCACCCTCGCCCACGCCCCGGCCGGCGCAGCCGGGCTCGCCGCCGGATTCCTCCAGGTCTCCCAGCGCATCTCCGCGACCGTGTGCACCGCCGCCGTCGCGGACCTCGCCCTCTCCGCAGCCACGGGCGTCACCCGGACGTCAGCGGCGTACGGCCTGACGGTCTGCTGCGCGATGCTCGCCCTCTCGGCGACGTTCGCAGCCCTCGACACCCGTCAGCCGGGCCCGCTGCCCCTCACCCCGCCCGTGCACCAGAAAGCCCGCTGACCGCACGACAGGCCCGGACCGCGAACGACGCGCAGTTGCCCCACCGGGCACGGCAGCCTGCTCGTCACTGTCACCCATTACGACGTCGGCGGAGACCGAGATGTGGGGCCGGTCCAGCTCGGCGGAGGGCACAAACGCGGCACGGTACGCGTCCACGGCGTCGATCACCGTGCTCGGACTGCGGTGGTACCCGGCGACGAACCGCAGCCCCCGCTCCCCCGCCACCGTCGCACTGGACCCGCCCGAGGCACCGAGGATCCACACCTGCACCGCCGCGCCCTCCCCGGGTTACGCGTGGACCGCCACCCCGCCCGGCGACACGTACGTGCCCGCCAGCAACGCGAGGATGTCGCTGACCTGTGACTCGTAATCGGGGGTGTACGCGCCCGGCTGCTGCAACAGGTCGAGCAGCGCGGCGACCTTGGTGCGCGAGGTCGCCAGGAGCTTGGTGACGTCGTACTGCTTGGGCAGCAGCAACCCGTTCCCGGCGCGCTGCTCGACGGTGTGGGAGCCGGTTCCGCCCCTTACGGCGTACGCTGCGGCTGCTGCTTCTGCTTCGGGCTTTTCTTTCTGCCGCCCGAACGACCGGCCAAGACCGAGATCCAGCCGCCCCGGGTACGCCGCATCGAGCAGCCCGGACTCCTCCACCGTGGCCAGCGGCTGCCGATGCCCGAGCTGAACCCCTGCCGACCCGATCCGGATGGTGCTGGTGGCCCCCGCGACCAGCGAGATGGACACCGCCGGGGACGCGCCCAGCACCCCGGGGTTGAGATGATGCTCGGCGAACCAGTAGCGCTGACACCCGAAGCGCTCGGCCTGCTGAGCCAGATCGATGACGTTGCGCACAGCCGTCACGGTGCTGTCGCCACTGCTGCGCGGGATGAGATCCAGAACTGACAACGGTGTTGTGGCGCCGACTAAACATACATAGCCCATGGGAATTGTGTGTTATGTGAACGACGCCCTGACGCCATTGTCGTGACCGAGGCCGTCCGCGACTACTACGGCTCGTCCAACCGGCGCGAGCTGGACCGGCTCGAGACCCCCGAGGGCCGCCTGGAGTTCCAGCTCACCACACGGCTGCTGCACCCGCACCTCCCCGCCACCGGCCGCGACCATCTGGCGCCGACCGGGGTGCATGAGATCGCCGAAGCCGACGCGCGCGACCTCACCCGCTGGCCCGGCGCGACGTTCGCCGCGACGCTGGCTCTCGGCCCGTTCTACCATCTCCCCGACCCCGAGGACCGCAGCCGGGCCCTGAGCGAGATCATCCGGGTCACCGCCCCCGGCGGCCTGGTCGCCATCGCCCTGATCCCGCGGTTCACCCTGCTCCGGCGCACGCTGACGATCCCCGACGAACGCGCCCGCCTGACCGACCTCGCATTCGTTGATGCGCTGCTGACCCGCGGGGCGTACAGCAACCCGCATCCCGGCCGTTTCACCTCGGCCTCCTCGCCCGCACGGCGACAGAGCCCAGCCTCCTCGGCACCGCCGGGCATCTGCTCTACATCGGTCGCACACCCTCCTGACCGTCTCTCTCTGTCAGGTTTCGCCGGGGGTCCGCGGGGCCGGTGACGATCGTGTTGCGGATCTTTATTTCAAGATCTTTTAGGCTGACTCATCGTGACCGGGTGGGGACCGTGTGGAAATCATCCCGTGTCCGCGATGTGGACGGTGCGATCACACCTCGCATTGGGTATTTGCGCACGCAGAGATGCCTCCTTTGTGTTCCGGGCTGATATCCGGAAAAGTAACCTGGCGATTTCGTCATGAGTAAATCCCTCCGGGACATGATCACTGAGGGCGATGATCCTTGGTGGACCAGCCGGAGTCAGGTCGCCCGAAGGTCGGCGATGAGTGACGCAATAGTTATTGCGCTCTGGTAAAACTCTGTCCGGCCCATTGACCGTATCGGTGCGTCACCACAATCCTATGGCGGCGGTCGGCGCCCTCACCGCCATGGGCGGTGAGTGGCGGCAGTGCATCATCTGGAGGGAATTCCTTGACGAGATTCGCAATGCCGTTCCGCCTCGCCGCGGTAACCGTGGCGCTCGGGATGGCGGTGGCCGGTTGTGGCGGTGCGTCGTCCGATGCCGGAACGGATGAGAAGGCGGCGGGGTCGAAGGGCACCGTCAAACTCGCGATCAACCCGTGGGTCGGCTATGAGGCGAATGCCGCCGTTCTCGGATATCTGCTCGAGCACGAGCTGGGCTACACCGTGGACAAGAAGTCGCTCAAGGAGGAGATCTCCTGGCAGGGCTTCGAGACCGGTGAGGTCGACGCCGTCGTGGAGAACTGGGGCCACGACGATCTGAAGAAGACGTACATCGAGGAGAAGAAGGTCGCGGTCGACCTCGGAGCGACCGGCAACAAGGGCGTGATCGGCTGGTACGTCCCGCAGTGGATGGTCGAGAAGTACCCCGACATCACCGACGGCGCCAACCTGAACAAGTACGCCGACCTGTTCAAGACCTCGGAGTCCGGCGGCAAGGGGCAGCTCCTGGACGGTGACCCCTCGTTCGTCACGAACGACGCGGCGCTGGTGGAGAACCTGAAGCTGAACTACAAGGTCGTGTACTCCGGCAGCGAGGCCGCATTGATCAAGGCCGCCCAGCAGGCGACCGCGCAGAAAAAGCCGCTGTTGTTCTACTTCTACGAGCCGCAGTGGCTGTTCTCGAAAGAGAAGTACGCGCGGGTGAAGCTGCCGGCATACACCGCGGGCTGCGACGCGGATCCGAAGAAGATCGCCTGCGACTACCCGGACTATACGCTCGACAAGATCGTCAGTAAGAAATTCGCGGACTCCGACAGTACCGCGTTCAAGCTGATCAAGAACTTCACCTGGACCAACGATGATCAGAACCTGGTTTCCGATTACATCACCAACCAGGGCATGACGGCGGAAGCGGCCGGCGAGAAATGGGTCAAGGAGCACGAGGCGACCTGGAAGCCGTGGATCCCCGCCGCGAGCTGAGCTACTGAGAATCACCGCTCCGCGGACGTCGATCCGGCGTCCGCGGGGCCTGCTTCGAAGACCCCGTCCGGGTAGAAAATTCGTACATCGCGGACCGCCCCGGTCAAATCATGGCGATGTCTGGAACCCTCGGCCACGCATCAGACACATATTCGACAGAGCTAGAGGTTGCGAGTCCGCCCCGATGAAGATTCCGCGCCCACGCCAAGCCACCGAAGATTCCGGCCTCCCCGTCACCCGGGCCGAGGACATCCCCGCGCCGCCCACACCCACCACCGGCCGGTCCGGTGGCACGATCCGCCGCCGGGTGGTCCGCACCCTGGCCCTGCCCGTCGTCGCCGTCCTGGTGCTGCTCGGCGTCATCAGCGTCATCGAGATCGACAACTACCGCAACGCCGACGCCTCCGCGAAGGCCGTCACCCTGGTCCTCGCGGTGCAGGACCTCGTCCAGGAGCTGCAGACCGAGCGTGGCCTCACCGCCGGCCTGCTCGGCGGCAACGTCGGTTTCCGTTCCGAGCTGGGCCCCGCCCGCAAACGCGTCGACGACCGGCGTGCCGGGGTCGAGAAGCTGATCGCGAGCGGGGGCACCACCCAGGACCGGGTGGCCCGGGCCGTACGCGAGCTGGACGGCCTCGCCGGCGTCCGGGCCGGCACCGACGCCGGAGCCGCCGACCGGGCACCCACCTTCACGTTCTACACAGGACGCATCGCCGAGCTGAGCAGCGTCGACTACGGCCTGGACAGCTCCGCCGACCCGGCCCTGCGCCGCGGGGTCAACGCCCTCGAGGCGCTCGGCGACGCCAAGGAGAGCACCGCCCAGGAGCGCGCGTTCCTCAACGGCGTCTTCTCCGCGGGCGGTTTCCGCTCCGGCGAGTTCCTGCAGTTCGTCACCATGCGCGCGGCCAAGGACGACGCCCTCACGGCGTTCACCCGGTACGCCACCGACACCCAGCGCACCGCGAAGGACTACGTTCTCGGCACCGGTCCCGCCCAGGTCGCCGCGTACTTCGAACAGGTCGCGCTGAACGCCGGTGACGGGCGCAACCTGCAGCTCAACCCGCAGTCCTGGTGGTCGGCGCAGACCACCGTCCTCGACGACATGCGCCAGCTGCAGCAGCACGTCGGCTCGGTCATCCAGGACCGGGCGGGCACCCTGCAGTCCGACGCCGCCCGGCGGATGGGCATCCTGCTCGGTGCCGTGCTCATCTGCGTTCTCGGCTCGGTCTACCTGGCCACGGTGGCGTCCCGGTCGATCGCGTCGCCGCTGGCCACCCTCGCCGCGGAGGCCAACCGGCTGGCGGGTGAGCGGCTGCCGGCGGCGGTGCGTACGGCCATCGCCGGTGACGACCGCACGCCACCCCCCGCCGTGGCTGTGCCCGCCCGCTCCAGCGACGAGGTCCGCCTGGTCGCCGACGCACTCGACCGGGTGCAGGCCACCGCGTACTCGCTCGCCACCGAGCAGGCGATGCTGCGGCACAGCACCACGGAGTCGCTGGCCAACCTCGGCCGGCGCAACCAGAACCTGCTGCGCCGCCAGCTCGGCTTCATCACCACCCTGGAACGGGAGGAGTCGGACCCGGCCGGGCTCGCGAACCTCTTCGAGCTCGACCACCTCGCCACCCGCATGCGCCGCAACGCCGAGAGCCTGCTCGTGCTCGTCGGCGCGGCCAGCCCCCGGCAGTGGTCGGACCCGCTGCCGATCGCGGACGTCATCCGCGCCGCGGTCTCCGAGGTCGAGGAGTACCGCCGGGTCGCGCTGCGCCGCGTCGACGAGGCCCTGGTCGCCGGCGCCGTGGTCAGCGGCATCGCGCACATGCTCGCCGAGCTGGTCGAGAACGGCCTGGTCTTCTCGCCGCCCGACGCCGACGTCGAGATCCAGGGACGCCGGATCGGGGACAGTTATCTGATCGCGATCACCGACCAGGGTGTCGGCATGAGCAGGGACGACCTCGAGATCGCGAACCAGCGGCTGCGGGGCGAGGGCGACTTCATCACGGCGCCCACCCGCTTCCTCGGTCACTACGTGGTCGGCCGGCTCGCCACCGACATGGACATCGACGTGCAGCTCGCGCCGTCCCCGGTGACCGGCGTGACCGCGCGGATCGTGCTCCCGCCGAGCCTGCTGGCCGGTCAGCCGGCCGTCGGCGCACCGGAACGCGGCACCCAGCGGATCGCCGAACCCCGCCGCATGGCCGAACCCCGGATGGCCGAACCCCGCATTGCCGAACCCCGCCGCCCGGAGCCCGCCCGCGAGCTGGCCTCGGTGGCCGACAGCCAGGCGGTGGCCGACACGCAGGCGGTGGCCGACACGCAGGTCGTCACCATGACGCCTGTCGAGCAGCCGGTGTCCACGGACAGCCGGATCAGGCCGGCCACCATCGAGTTCGTGCCCATGACCGGCAGCCCGGCGGCGCTGCGGCAGGGCCCGGAGAACACCCTCGGGATGGATATGTACACGTTCGAGCGGCCCGCCGACGACGCCGACCGCACCCCCAACGGCCTGCGCAAACGCGCACCACGCGCCCGCAAGCAGGCCAACTCCGGCACCGAACGCTCCGCGGCCACGGCCCCCACCCGTACCGCGGAACGGCCCGCCCCCGTCAGCGCCTCACCGGACGACGTACGCGCCAGGCTCACCGCCTTCCGCAGCGGCGTCCAGCGCGGAAGCACCTCCGCTGACCAGTCCTGACCCGCCCCCACCTGCGACGAGGCCGAGAACTATGAGCGTTGACACGTCCGCCGACCGGCACCAGTTCAACTGGCTGCTGGGCAACTTCGTCCACCAGACCGACGGCGTCCGCGACGCGGTGGCGGTCTCCTCCGACGGGCTGCTCATCGCCGCCTCCGACGGGCTGGCCCGCGCCGAGGCCGACCACCTGGCCGCGATCGTCTCCAGCCTGGCGAGCGTGGCGCGCAGTGCGTCGCGCCGCTACGACTTCGACGGGCTGAAGCTCATCATGATCGAGATGCAGCGCGGATTCCTACTGGTCTCGGTGATCTCGGGCGGCAGCTGCCTCGGTGTCGTGGCGGGCGGTGACAGCGACGTGGGCCTGATCGGCTACGAGATATCGCTGCTCGCCGAGCGGTTCGGCACGCTGCTCACCCCGGCGCTGATCTCCGAGTCCCGGCAATACCTGCCGCGATGAGCCACCGGGGCGAGTGGGGACCGGACCCCCGCATGATCCCGTACGCGGAACCGGCTGCTCCCGCGCGTACCGAAAAGGAAACGCCGCGGCAGGTCCCGGAGCCCGCGGATGATCCCGTCGTGCGCCCTTTCATGCTCACCGGCGGCCGGACCCGGCCGCTGCACGACGGACTGCGGATCGAGACCCTCCTGCAGGCGGCGCCGGCCGCCCTGTCCGCCCCCCTGCGGTTCGAGGCCCGGCACATCATCGAGCTGTGCCAGGCACCGATGTCGGTCGCCGACCTGGCGGTGGCCCTCAAGGTGCCGCTCGGGGTGATCCGGGTGATCGTCGCCGATCTCGTCACCGAGGGCTACCTGCGCATCGAGCAGCAGCTCGGCGAGCTGCCCATCGCATTGATCGAAAGGATCAGGGACCGTGTACGGGCTCTCTAACGAGGCTGAACGGCTGGCACCCGTCGCCGTCAAGATCGTCATCAGCGGTGGTTTCGGCGTCGGCAAGACCACGTTCGTCGGCGCGATCTCCGAGATCGAGCCGCTGGTCACCGAGGCCGAGATGACCGAGCGGTCGATCGGCATCGACGACACGTCCGCGGTGTCCGGCAAGACCACCACCACGGTCGCGCTCGACTTCGGACGCATCACCCTGGACGACGCCCTTCTTCTCTATCTTTTCGGTACGCCCGGACAGGACCGTTTCGCGTTCCTCTGGGACGACCTCGTCGACGGTGCCCTCGGCGCGATCGTGCTGCTCGACACCCGCCGCGTCGAGGACTGCTTCGCCGCGATCGACTATTTCGAGGAACATGAGATCCCGTTCCTGATCGGGGTCAACACGTTCGAGGGCTCGCGCCGCTTCGACCTGGAAGAGGTCCGCGACGCCCTCGGCATCGACAGCGACGTCCCGATCCTCGAATGCGACGCGCGCCGCCGCGAGTCGGTCAAGAACCTCCTGGTCGCCCTCACCGAAGAGGTCCTCACGAAACGGCTGAGCCGGGAACGGCCGGTCCCGACGTGGTGATACTTGAGAAACGGAATTCAATGCGCCGGCTGTACAAGCTCACCGCCCTGCTGAGCACCATCACCCTCGCCGCCTGCGGTGGTTCCACGACGGCGATCACCGCCCCGCCCGGCGTGACCCGCACCGACTGCGGCACCGTGTCCATCGCGGTCAACCCGTGGGTCGGCTACGAGGCGAACGTCGCCGTGGTCAGCTATCTGCTCAAACAGGAGCTCGGCTGCACGGTCGTCGAGAAGGACCTCACCGAGGACGCCTCGTGGGAGGGCCTCGCCAGCGGCGACGTCGACGTCATCCTGGAGAACTGGGGCCACGACGACCTCAAGAAGACCTACATCGACGACAAGAAGGTCGCCGTCGAGCAGGGCCTCACCGGCAACAAGGGCGTCATCGGCTGGTACGTGCCACCGTGGATGGCCGAGGAACACCCCGACATCGTCAAATGGAAGAACCTCAACGAGTACGCCGAGCTGTTCCGCACTGCGAAGTCCGGCGGCAAGGGCCAGCTCCTCGGCGGCGACCCGTCCTTCGTCACCAACGACGCCGCCCTCATCAAGAACCTCAAGCTCGACTACTCCGTCGTCTACGCGGGCAGCGAGGACGCGCTCATCGCCGCGTTCAAGAAGGCCGAGGCGAGCAAGGAGCCGCTGATCGGCTACTTCTACACCCCGCAATGGCTGCTCTCCGAGGTCAAACTCGTCCACATCCCGCTGCCGCTCTACAAACCCGGCTGCGACGCCGACCCCAAAACGGTCGCCTGCGACTATCAGCCGTACGACCTCGACAAGATCGCCCGCAAGCGGTTCGTCGACTCCGGCAGCCCCGCGGCCGACCTCGTCAAGAATTTCACCTGGACCAACGACGACCAGAACCAGGTAGCCCGCGACATCACCGTCAAGAAGATGAGCCGCGACGAGGCCGCCAAACGCTGGCTCGACGGCCACCGCCCCGACTGGCAGAAATGGCTCCCGGCGCGTTAACTCGGCTTCATCGTCCAGGTGCCGTCCGCCTCGATGGCGATGGCGACGGTCCCGCGGGGGATCATGACCTCGCCCGTGTATTTGCCGATCTCGTTGACCATGAGGTCGGGGTTGTCGCCGTACGCGTACACGGCGAAGTTGGACTCGCCCTTGTGGGTCAGCTTCGCCGTGGTCAGACCGTCGTCGGCGCCGGGGGCCAGCGTCAGCACCGCCGGGCCCTTGCCGGAGGTCTTGGTGGGCCAGACCGGCGCCTTCTCCAGCACCTTGACCACGACCTTCCAGGAACCGTCGGCCTCTACCCGCAGCGACGTCGGATCGTCGTCGAAGTCGAGGGGGCGGGCGCCCGAATACTTACCGACGGCGTTGACGACCAGGTCGAGCTCCTCGCCGCCTTCGCCCAGCGACCAGACGGCGAAGTTGCTGCTGCCGGTGTGCGTGAACACCGCGAAGTGGGCGTAGTCGGCCGACAACGGCTTGAGTTTCACCACCTTCTCCCCGCGGCCCTGATAGGTGACGTCGGCCGGCAGCGTCGCGGGCTTGGACGGCACCTGGGTGGTCGGCTCCGCCTCTTCCGGTGCCGTCGTGGTCGTCGTCTTCGCCGGGGCCGGGGCGGGCGCGGGCGCCGCCGTGGTCTCGTCGCTGTTGCTGCCGACGACCAGGGCCACCACCGTCCCGCTGCCGCAGCACAACAGCAGCACGCCGACAACGACGGCGAGGATCAGGGCGAGCCGGTTGTCCCGGCCCAGCTGCCCAGAACCCTGTGCCTGCGACCCAGAACCCTGCGCCTGCGACCCAGAGCCCTGCGGCCCGGGACCCGACGGCCAAGGACCGGACGGCGCGGGACCGGACGGCGCGAGATCTGATGGGGCCGGGGCGGCGGAGGGCGGTGGGGGTGTGCCGGGACCGGGTTGGGCCGGGCCGGGGTAGACCATGGGGACTCCAGTCAATGACCGCCGCTGGACGGTCCACGAGGGACATTCACCGGACGCTCCGCGGGGTCGTAGCCGGCGACCAGGGCAGCCAGGGCCGTGGTGATCGGTACGGAGGCGACCAGGCCGATCGTACCGACCGCCGCACGAAGGATCTCCTGGGCCAGGAACTCGCTGGTCAGCAGCTCGGTGAGCGGTTGTGGGCTGACCGCGACCAGCAGCAACAGCGGCAGCGACGTCCCCGCGTAGGCGAGCACGATCGTGTTGACCGCCGAACCCACGTGCGCGCGCCCGATCCGGATCGCCGAGCGGTACAGCTCGCGGCGGCTCCGCGGACGGGCGGTGGCCAGCTCCGCGACGGTGACGGCCTGGGTGACGGTGACATCGTCGAGTACGCCGAGCGCACCGATGACGATGCCCGCGAGGAGCAGCCCGCGCAGGTCGATCGTCGCGTGCGTCGTGGACAGGTACAGGGTGTCGTCGCTGCTGATCCCGCTCAGGTGCATCGAGGCCGTGAACGCTGCCCCGAGCAGGCCGGTCACCACCAGGCTGGCGAGCGTGCCGGCGACCGCGACGGAGGTGTGCACGTTCACGCCGTGCGTCAGGTAGAGCGCCCCCAGCATGATCGCCGCCGAGCCGACCACGGCGATCAGCAGCGGCGGCGAGCCGTCCAGGATCCCGGGGATGACGAACCAGACCAGCACCGCGAAGCTGAGCGCGAGCCCCGCCAGCGACGCGAGCCCGTGCCACCGCCCGAAGACGAGCACCACGGCCACCGCCAGGGCGAGCAGCCACATCATCGGCGTCGACCGCTGATAATCCCGGTAGGTGTAGACCGCGACACCCGTGGCCGGGTCCTTCACCGAGTCGAGCACGATCCTGTCGCCCGCGCGCAGCGTGACGCCCTGCGGGGGCGCGAAAGCAACGGCGGCATCCCCCACCTGCGCGAACGCCCCACGCCCGTCGATCGAGACAACGGTGGCCGGCACCCGCGCGCCGGCGATCCCGGCCGCGTCCCGTGGTGCGGCGGCGGGCCACAGCAGGATCATCCCCACGATGGTCACCGCCGCCAGCGGCACAAGAACAAGGGTCACCATCCGACGGGTACGCCGTGACGCCGCCGGTCCGTGCGCATGCGCATGGGTGTGGGCGTGCCTACCGCGCCGGACGGCCTCCATGGCGGGCAGCGTAAACGCCCGGGATCAACATGCACCCATCCACATATGCGCAGTTCTTCACCCCTTCTTCACGCCAGATACGCGGCGAGCGGGATGTTCTGGGCGCGCACGGCGCCGGCTACGAGGACGGCGATCTGCTGAGCACCGTACGTTTCGAAGTGGGTGTGATCGTTGCAGAAGAACGCGCCGACCGTGCCGGAGCCGTAGTCACCGTTGTTCGGGCAGAATGCCCGCTGGTTGTAGAGATTGACGCTGAGCGTCTGCAGATCGATGACCGGGGCACCCGTGGCAGCACCGGCGGCAACGGTCTGCGTGACGAACCCGCGGTTCTTCACCGCGCTGCTTCCGGAACACGTGATCGCGGCAACCGCCGTGAGCAGCACCGGGTGCGCACCACGCGCGAGCGCCGCCTGCGCCATCGTCGTCATGAGCTGCTGATACCGCGCCGTACCGACATGCCGCGGGCAGGCGGTGTCCCCGTCGTTGATACCGAACTGGATGAACAGGTAGTCCCCGGCCTTCATCCCCGTACTCGCGTCCAGCATCGCCTGCCACCGCGACGAGTACGCCGTCGAGCTGAGCGTGCACTCCCCCGCGGAATTCTTGACGGAGGTCACGTTCCCCTCGTACATCCAGGTCTGAATGCTGCGCCCGCCGACGGCCCGGTTGTTGACCACGACCCCGCTCTTGAACAGCGGCGCGAACTGACTCCCCCAGCCGACGGGGCAGCTCGTGCCCGGGTTGGCCATCGTCGAATCCCCCGCCAGCCAGACCGTCGGCGACGCGGCTTCTATCTCCGATGAGGCCTGGGCCGCGCATTGTTGTTGGAAGGCCTCGGCGGGAGCGGTCAGCGAAAGCGGAATCATCAGGGCGATGACGGCAAGCAGGCGCGCTTTGTTCATGATCGTCTCCATCTGTCGGCTTTACTCCGTAATGTTGATACTCGTTAATCTCCTTGTAAAGATGGAAACGCTCCCACGGTAAATTCGTGGCGTGCTGCCGCGGGCGTCGGGACACTGCGTCGGTGACCGTTTCCGCCCTGCTCCGACCACGCGCCCTGCGGCCCGGTGATCTCGTGGTCATCGCCTCGCTGTCCTCACCGCTGCCCGCCGCCTACGAGCCCAACATCGACCGGACGGTGGTCATCCTCGAGCGAATGGGATTCCGCGTACGCCGGGCGCCGCTCCTCGAAGCGGAACGCCACCGCTGGTGGAGCGCCGCCACACCCGCGGAGATCGCCGCGGAGCTCAACGGCCTGCTACGCGACCCCGAGGTGCGCGCCATCGTCGCGAGCGACGGCGGCCAGACGGTGTTCGGCTACCTGGACCTGATCGACATCGACGCGATCCGCGCCGACCCCAAACCGATCATCGGCTACAGCGACATCTCCCTGCTGCACCTGGCCCTCCACGCCCGCACCGGCCTGGTCGGCTTCCACGCCGACATGGCCGTCCCCGGCTTCGGCCACGCCTGGCAGACCGCGCCGCCGGCCCGCCGAGCGGAACTTTCCCAGCTCTACTACCGACTGCTGACCAGCACCGACCCCCTCGGCCCCCTACCCACTTCGCCGACCTGGGAATGCTGGCGCCCCGGGCGCACCGAGGGCACGCTGATCGGCGGGGTGATCAACCGCATCGCCCTGGTGCAGGCCACGCCCTACGCCCTCCCCCTCAACCGCTTCAACGGCGCGATCCTGTTCTGGGAGGAGTTCGGCGGCCTGGCCTCATACGTCTGGAGCTACCTCCACGTCCTGCGCCACAGCGGCATCCTCGACCGCATCTCCGGCATGGTGGTCGGCACCCCCCGCGACATCCAGGGCCTCGACGCCTCTCCCACCCTGGCCGACATCGTCCTCGACGTCCTCGGCAACCGCCCCATCCCCGTCCTCGGCAACGTCGACATCGGACACGCGGGCCCCAACCTCCCCACGCCAGTCGGCATCAGGGCCGCCCTCGACGCCGGGCAGCGCACGTTGTCCCTGCTCGAACCGGCAGTCGGCCCCTGACCTTCCCCACGACATCACCCACGTGGTCATATTCCCGGCGCGTGCAGCCGCGACCAGGCTCACGCTCCGGGCGTTACTCCTCGAGCTGGCTTCTCGCCGTGCGGTTCGTTGCCGGTGGTGGCTCATTGATCAGCTCGATCAGCTCCGAGAGCAGCTTGCCCCAGTCGAGAAGATCATCGAGGCTCGGCGAGCCCATCACACCGTTCGGCGCGTCGATGGTGTTGTAGTGCTGGGGAAACATGCTCACCTCATCCCCGTACAGCGTCAGCAGCTCCTTCTCGCGCCACAGGACAACGTCGCGGGCGAGCTCGGCCATCTGCTTGCGTACCTCGAAGTGCGCCGCTTGCGCGAGCATGACGCGCTGGTGGGCATGCTCTCGACGGAGCCGGGTCTCCTGGCCCTCCAGGTCGAGATCCTGCACATCGCGCTGGTGTAACAGCTTCACGGCCTGAAGTTCAGAGTTCTGACTGCCGGTCAGCCTGGTTTTCGATCGATCAAACGCACCCTGGATCAGGGCGCCGCCCAAGCCACCGCCGACGAGGGTTCCTGCATACGCAATCCACTCGGGAATGGCCCCGGCCACAACCCTCTCTGACGGAAAGAGCCCGATGGTATCGCGGTTCTACCCTGTCGCCCGGCGTGAGCCGGAGGACCTGGAAGGACGACTAGTGCTGCGCCGCA
>NZ_BOMN01000146.1 GCF_016862215.1 Winogradskya humida | reverse complement strand
CTAAGCGGGCAAAAGTGTCAGGCAATCTCGGTGTCAGGCACTCGGATGCGGCGCCGGCGGCTACGGCCCGATACACCGTCCGGGCCCGGCCCGATCGTTCCGGCATCCCGGCGCCTGGTCAGCATCACGATCACCGCGGCATAGCCGAGCAGGAGCGGCAGGTCGGCGACGGCGTACTGCCAGGGCATGTCGGCGGCGGTCTGGTCGACGCCGAGCTCCCCGTACGCCGCCGCGAGCAGGACGCTGATCAGGTTGTTGGCCACGTGCAGGGCGATCGCCGCTTCGAGGCCGCCGGTGCGCACGGTCAGCCAGCCCGCGACGAGTCCGAACACGACCAGGTCGGCGAAGCCCCAGGGCGTACCCCAGCCGTGCAGTGCCGCGAAGACCACGGCCTGCAGCGCGATCGGGGGCCACGGGCTGCGTACCCACTGGTTGACGGCCTGCAGCAGCCACCCCCGCAGCAGGTATTCCTCCGCAGCGGCCTGGACCGGCACGACCAGCAGCGCCACCAGCACAGCCGGAGCGAACTCGGCGAGCCCGACCACCTTCCCGTCGGGCATCCCGTCCACGGACAGCAAC
This sequence comes from Winogradskya humida, assembly GCF_016862215.1. Lineage (GTDB taxonomy): Bacteria > Actinomycetota > Actinomycetes > Mycobacteriales > Micromonosporaceae > Actinoplanes > Actinoplanes humidus. The sequence continues at coordinate 28,128 of NZ_BOMN01000146.1, read as the reverse complement.
AGCACGACCGGGACCACCGCCACCGCAAGACAACGGAACAACAGGCCCCACCGCAACCGTACGGCCGGACGCCGCTGGATCCACCGCTGAGCGAGGAGGGTCGCGGGCAGCACCGCCGCGACCGTCAGGAACGCCACGGCCAGGTCCGCGAGCGGCCCGAAACTCGGCACCCCGTCCGCGTTCTCCGGGCGCCCCGCGACCAGCGCCGCGAGGGCCGCGAGCAGATAGACGCCGATCCCACCGGCAACCCCGAAAACCGCGATGACCAGGCCCGTCAGCAACGTGCGGCCTTTGTTTGGGTACGCGCTCAGCATGCGGACAAGTCTCGTCACCGCGCCGCCGTCCGCGCCTCTGTCCACAGCCTGAACCCGACCCCCGCCCCCGGTTATAGAAAGTCGCTATCGTGCCCGTCATGAATCGCTGGACGACGTGGGTGCTGCCCGTGCTGCTGTGCGCGGGCCAGCTCGCGCTGTGGCCCGGCGACGATTTCCCGTCCGTGACCGCCGTGGCCGGCGGCGCCGTGATTCTGCTGATCGGCGCGGCGCTGGGTCTGCGCACGTCGCGGCCGGTCGAGGTCACCGTGGCCGTCGTCGCCGGCATCAGCCTCGGCACCTGGGTCGCGCCCGCCGGCCAGCTGGTCGCCTTCCCCGGTGACGCCCTGCTCGTGATCTCCTTCGCCGATCAGGTGGCCCTGTTCAGCGTGGCGGCCCTCCGCTCGTACCGCGCCACCGTCCTGACCCTGGTGGGGCTGGTCCTCTGGCAGGTCCCGCTGACCGTGGCCCGCGACGGCGTGACCGGCGACCTGCTGCCCGACCTGATCTTCGCGGCCGTGCTCTACGTGGTGGTCGCCGCGTTCGGCCGGCGCCGTGCACACTGGCGGGCCGACCGGTCCGAGGCCGCCCGCCGGCTCGCCGAGGCCACCCGCGCCGAACGCGACGCCGCCGACGCCGAACGCCGCCGGCTGGCCCGCGAGCTGCACGACGTGACCGCGCACCACCTGACCTCGATCGTCGTGAACGCGTCCGCCGCGCAGATGCTCGCCGCGAAGAGACCCGAGCTGCACGAGGAAGCCCTCGACTACGCGACCCGCACCGGTCGCGAGACCCTCGCGGCACTGCGCGAGCTCGTGGCCATCATGCCGTGGGACGCCGAGCCGTCACCGGAAACCGTCCCCGCCCTCGGCGACCTGGCCGACGACTTCCGGCAGCTCGGCCAGGTCATCACCGTGACGGCGCCAGCCGGCCCCCTGCCGCCTGCCCTGGCCGCCGCGGTGCACGGCATCGCCCGCGAGGCGCTCACCAACACGCTGAGATACGCCCCCGGTGCGAAGGTCGACATCCTGCTGCGGCACACCGGCGACCACACCGAGCTCGTGATCGACGACGCGGGCAGCGTCGCCGCCCCGGCGGCCGCCGGGCTCGGTGGCGGCCGCGGCACGGACGGCATGCGGGACCGGGCCGTCGCCCTCGGCGGCACCCTCGTCTCCGGCCCCCGCGACAACGGTGGCGGCTGGCGCGTCCAGGCCACCTTCCCGCACCTAGACGCCGCATCCCCGCAGTTCGCGGCCGCTTTTCCGCTCGGCGGTGCCGCGCGGGGCAGGCCCTTCGGGGTCCGGGTGCGCGGGATCGTGGGTGCGGCGCTGCGCCGGGTCCGCAGCGACACCCTGATCGACGGGGCCCTCATGGCCGGTGCCCTGATCCTCCCGGTGCTGAGCCTCATCCTCGGCGTGGAGGAGGACGGCATCACCCCCGCCGCCGCCACCCTGATCCTGCTGGCGCTGCTCAGCCACGCCCTGCCACTGTTCTGGCGCCGCGGACACCCCTGGTGGGCCCTGGCGGCGGTCGCGCTGACAGCGTGGACGGCACCGCTGCTCCTCGCCACCGGCGGCGCCCCCGCCGTCAGCGCCTCCATCTTCCTGGTCACCATCGGCGCCGATCTGGTCGCGGTCTACTCGGTCGCCGCCCGCGGCGCCCGCCCCGGCCTGACCTGGCTCGCACCGATCGCCGCCACGGCCTCCTGGTCACTGTCCCTCGCCGTCATGGTCCTCACGACGCCCCAGGACCCACCCCGCGAAGCACTGCCGACCGGCGCCGTGCTGACCACCGCCTCCATCGCCGTCGTCGCCGTCCTCGCCGCCGTCGCCCTGACCCTGCCCATGACCGCATCCTGGCTGACCGGCTGGGCGATCCGCCGTCGCCGCACCCGCCGCCTCGACCACGAGCACCACGGCGTCGCCACCGCCCTGGCCCAGGCCACCGCCCGCACCCACGAGGAACGCACCCGCGTCGCCACGGGCCTGCGCGACGCGGTCCTCCACCACGCCGCCGAGGTCCCTGCCGCCGCCGAGGCCGGCGACCTCCCCCGCGTCCTCACCGCAGCCCGCCAGGCCCTCACCGCCATGCGGGCCCTCCTCGACGGCCTCGGCCGGACACCCCCGCCCACGGCCCCCACCCCCGACCCCCACCGCTCCCAGCCCGGCTAGATTCTGTGTCGCAGGTGAGGTCGGAGCGAGGCGGAGTCCAGACCTGCCTTCCAGCGGGTGGCGAGGGCGGCAGACTCAGGCCACGGGCACGAAGGTGCGCCGAAACCGGCTGTGCCGCACCCTTCTGCGGCCTCAGGTGTCAAGCGCGGGCCACTCGTGTCTGAGCGGGAAACACATGTTCTGCTGTCAGACGCGATTGGCCGGATTCGACGGACAACACCGTAGAAAGTTGTCGCATCCCAGCGTCCAGCGCAACATTCAGCCCCGCAGACCCGGATGGCCGCGAGCCGGGATGGTCGCCAGCCGGGCTCAGAGTGCGGTGCCGCCCGAGGCGTCGATGACCTGGCCGGTCACCCAGCGACCCTCATCGGAGGAGAGGAAGGCGACGATGCTCGCCACGTCGTCCGGCTCGCCGAGCCGGCCGAGGGCGACCCGGGCGACCTGTTGCGCCGCGAGTTCCTCGCTGTCGCGCAGGTACTGACTGTTCCGGGTCATGACGATGCCGGGTGACACCGCGTTGACGGTGATGCCGCGCGGGCCCAGGTCCAGCGCCAGGTCAAGGGTGAACGTGTTCAGGGCCGCCTTGCTGACGCCGTAGGTGAGCAGTTCCGGACTTCCGACGGTGGCCGCGAGGCTGGAAATGGTGATGATCCGGCCGCCGTCGCGCAGTCGCGGCAACGCGAGCTTGGTGATGAAGAACGGCGCCTTCACGTTCACCGCGATCACCTGGTCGAACTCCTCCTCGGGGAGGTCGGCGAGCCGGGCGGAGCTGCCCACGGCGGCGTTGTGGACGAGGATGTCGAGCTTCCCGTCGGGGACATACTCCCTGCCCGCGTCGTCGAAGGCGGCCCAGAGGCGGGCGGCGTCGCCGGGCAGGCCCAGCTCCGCGTGGACGGCGAAGGCGCGCCCGCCGTCCTTGCGGATGCGCTCCACCGTGTCGAGGGCCGCCGCCACCCGCCTGTTCTGGGAGAACGGGTACGAGGCGACCTCGATCAACGACCTGACCCGGGAGATGGGGATCCGGCCGGGCAGCCTCTACGCGGCGTTCGGGGACAAGAGGACTCTGTTCAACGAGGTCATCGCGGCATACGGCCGCTCCCCGGCCGGAGAGTTCATCTGGGCCGCCATGGCCAGGGAGCCCACGGCGTTCGACGCCTTCCACCGCATCCTGCTCGATGCCGCGGCGATGTACACCGACCCCGGGACACCGGCCGGCAACCTGCTGTGCAGCGCCGCCGCGGCCGACGTCGACGTCGCCGTCTACATGTGCGACCTGCGCAACGCCAGCGTCGATACCTTCGAGAAGCGCCTGGCGACCGCCCGGCACGAGGGCGAGATACCGGCGGCAGCGGACCCCCGCAGGCTGGCGGCGTACTTCACCGCCGTCATGCACGGCATGTCCCAGCGCGCACGGGACGGCGCCACGGCGGCGGAGCTCACCGACACCGCGGAGCTCGCCATGGCCGCCTGGCCGGCACGCTGACCGGCTTTGTTCCGGGCCGGCCCCGAAACGCGGTCCGGGTCTTGGTCCCTGGCAGGCCCCGGGCCGTACCATCATCGCCGGAATCGCCGGTCGCGGCGCTGGGCGGGCGGGCACGAGGGGGTGGGCGCGATCGGTGTGCGGGTGATGGTCGTCGATGATCAGGTGATGGTGCGGGCGGGTCTGGCTGCGATCGTGGATTCGCAGGACGGCCTGGACGTGGTGGGTGAGGCCGGGGACGGCGAGGCCGCGCTCGAGCTCGCCGCGGAGGTGGGCCCCGATGTCGTCCTGATGGACATCCGGATGCCCGGCATGGACGGGCTGACCGCGACCGCCCGGCTCACGGCGGGTGCGGATCCGCCGCGGGTGCTGGTGCTGACGACGTTCCATCAGGACGCGTACGTGTTCCAGGCGTTGCGGGCCGGGGCTTCCGGTTTTCTGCTGAAGGATGCCGAGCCGGCCGAGCTGGTCGCGGCGATCCGGGTCGTGGCGGGCGGCGAGGCGATGCTGAGCCCGGCGGTCACGAGACGGCTCATCGACGCGTTCGCCACCGGCACGGTGAGCGCGGCACCGGAGGGCGATCCCCGGCTGGCGACGCTGACACCGCGCGAACGCGACGTCCTGGTCAGCCTCGCCCAGGGGCTGTCCAACGCCGAGATCGGCGCGGCCCTGGGCATCGTCACCGGCACGGTCAAGGCCCACATCAACGCCCTGCTCCCCAAACTCGGCGTCCGCGACCGCGTCCAGGCCACCATCGTCGCCTACGACCTGGGCCTCGTCCGCCCCCGCTGACCCAGGCCCCCGAGACGGACTCAGACCTCCCCGGACGGACTTAGGCCTCCACCCGGACGCACTCAGGCCTCGCCCCGGACCGACTCAGGCCTCGCCCCGGACGGGCTCAGGCCTCGCCTCGGACGCGGCGCGGGGAGATGGTGTAGCTGAACGAGATCAGGAAGTCGGCGACGAGGGCGACCGTCCATGGGGCCATGACGCTCCACAGTGGGCGGGTCCGGTCGAGGTCGCCGACGAGGGCGGTGAAGACCGCGAGGACGGCGGCCGCGATCAGGTAGGCGAGCAGGTGCCGCAGCCACTGGCGGCGCTCGTGGGCGGCGTGGGACCGGCCGGCCCGGGGCGGACGGACGGGGGCCGGGCCGCCGGCGAAGCGGTGGGCGAAGTGCCGATCAGCCCAGTGGATCATCTGGTGGCCGAACGCGATCGACACCCCGAGATAGACGGCGGCCAGCCCGTGCGCGATGCCGGCCTCCCCGCCGCCGCGCAGGTCGATGACCGACACCACCAGCAGCACCACGTCGGCCAGGGGCACGGCCATCAGCAGGGCCGCGCCGGCCCGCCGGAGGCGCAGCGGGTAGCGGGCCACCAGCCCGGCCAGCAGCAACACCCAGAACGCCACCTCACACCCGATGATCACCGCAATCATGACGCTCCCCGTTTTCGCACGACCGTGTTACATCGTTTATAACACGACCGTGCGAGAATGGGACATGCCAAAAGTGGTCGACCATGAGCAGCGCCGCAGGGAACTCGCGGGGGCGGTGTGGCGGGTGATCGTGCGCGACGGTGTCGCCGATGTGTCGATCCGGGCGGTGGCGGCCGAGTCGGGCTGGTCGTCCGGGGCGCTGCGGCACTACTTCGCCACCCGGGCGGAGCTGCTCGCCTTCGCGTGTGAGGAGGTCATCGGCCAGGTCACCGCGCGGGTGTCGGCCATCCGGCCCACCGGGAGCGTGCGGGAGGCGGCCGGTGAGGTGCTGCTGCAGACGATGCCGGTCGACGAGGAGCGGCACACCGAGGCGTCGATCGCGTTCGCGTTCCTCGCGCTCGGGCTCGGCGACCCCGCGCTGGCCCGGGTGCAGCGGCTGCACTTCAGCACGATGTACGAGCTCTGCCTGCGCCTGATCTCGCAGTTGGTCCCCGACCCGGTGGGCACCACGCCGGAGACCCTCGCGCACCGCCTGCACGCCGTCGTCGACGGGCTGACGGTGCATGTCCTCGCCGGGCACCTGAGCAGTGGCGTGATGGTCACGCAGCTGAACGCGTACCTGGATGAGCTTCAGGCAGTGAGCCGGGGATAGACGCGGCGGGCGTTGCCCTCGTAGACCGAGTCGCGGTCGGCCGGGGTGAGGGTGAGGGCGTCGACGTAGCGGCGGGTGTCGTCGAAGTTGTGGCCGGTGCGGGGGTCGATGCCGCGGACGGCGCCGACCATCTCCGAGCCGAACAGGATGTTGCGGGTGTCGATGACCTCGAAGAGGAGGTTGATGCCGGGCTGGTGGTAGACGCAGGTGTCGAAGAAGACGTTGCCCATCACCGATTCCTCGAGCGGCGGGCGGCCGAGCATGTCGGCGAGGCCACGGAAACGTCCCCAGTGGTAGGGCACCGCGCCGCCGCCGTGCGGGATGATCAGGCGCAGGCCGGGGAATTCTTTGAACAGGTCGGATTGCAGGAGCTGCATGAACGCCGTCGTGTCCGCGTTGAGGTAGTGCGAGCCGGTGGCGTGGAAATTCTTGTTCGTGACGGCGGAGACGTGGACCATGCCGGGGACGTCGAGTTCGGACATCGCCTCGTAGAGGGGGTACCACGACGGGTCGGTCAGGGGCGGGGAGGTCCAGTTGCCGCCGCTGGGGTCGGGGTTGAGGTTCACGCCGACAAAACCGAGCTCTTCGACGCAGCGCCGCAGTTCGGGCACTGCCGCGGAGATGGGTACGCCCGCCGTCTGCGGAAGTTGTCCCACGCCAGCGAATCGTTGCGGGTAGAGCCCTGCGACGCGGGCGATGAGGTCGTTGGAGGCGCGCGTCCACGCCGTACTGATCGCGTCGTCGCCCACGTGGTGGCCCATCGCGGAGGCGCGCGGCGAGAAGATGGTGAGGTCGATGCCGCGTTCGTCCATGAGCCGCAGCTGGTTCGGCTCGATGGTGGCCCGGATCTCGTCGTCGGTGATCACCGGATAGGAGGCGGCAGTGTCGGACCACCAGGCGGTGTGCGCGGCCGGCGCCGTCGTGTAGTGCCCGTGACAGTCGATGATCATGATTCGTCCTTCAGGGAGAGCAGCAGATCACGCGCGGCGGAGGCGATGCGGGGCGGGACGCCGAGGCCCGTCAGCTGATCCGCGGCGGCGATCATCTCGTCGTGGCGGCGCCGGGCATGGCGGTGGGTGCCGTCGACGAGCCGGTCGATGGTCCGGTCGTCGAAACCGGCCAGCTCGGCGCTGATGTTGGCACGCAGCCAGTCCTCGCAGCCGGCCTTCTCGGCGGCGGCGAGCGCCTCGACGACCGCGGCGGCGAGGCCCTTGTAGAAGACGCTGCGCAGCAGCTTGCGCGAGATCGCCTCGCCCGCCGGTCCGGGTTGCACGGTCACGTCCGCGCCCAGCCCGCCCAGGATCTCGGCATAGGCGCCGGCTCCGGGACCGGAGACGACCATGGGCGTACGCAGCCCCTTGCCGGGCACCGGAGCCATGAGCGCGACATCGGCGACGAGGACATCGGGTGCCAGGCCGACCATGGCGGCCTTGACCGAAGGCGCGGCGGTGTTCAGGTCGGCCCAGATCGTGCCGGGGTTGAGCGCGGTCAGGGACGCCTCAAGAGCGGGCAGCGCGTCGTGCGAACTGTTCACGCTGAGCACGAGTGCGGCGTCCCGGACAGCGTCCGCGTCGTCCTTCCTGACAAGAACTCCGGGAGGGGCCGTCGCCACCGGATCGAAGCCGCGCACGTCGGCGCCGGCCGCGACCAGATCACGGGCGATCTCCCCGCCGGCCTCCCCGAGCCCGAGCACAGCTATGCGTACGCCCGTCATGCGATCGCCTTTCCACTGCGCGGCCAGACGAGGCCGTCGGCCAGTTTCCGTGCGGTGCGGACCACGCCGCTGGTGTGCACGCGCGCCTCCGCCCCTTCGCCGTCGAGATCGATGGTGACCGCGAACGTACCGCTCGGATGCTCGATCTTGATGAGGCTGCCGGGCTGTGCGGCGGCATCGAGCACCGTGCCGCCCGCGCGCACGGCCGCGGCGACCGAGACCGCGCCGAGCACACCGATCGCGTCGTGCACCCGGTGCGGGATGAACGTGCGGGTGGTGACGGCTCCCCCGTCCCGCGGGGGCGACACGATCGTCATCTTCGGAACGGTGAGATCCGTTACGTCACCCAGGCCCATCGCCGCGCCGGCTTTCAGTCGCACCGCCTCGATCCGTTCCCGGAGCACCGAGTCGGCCTCCAGCACGGAGGGTGCCTCGTCGCCCGCGATCCCGAGGTCGGCGGCGCGGAGCAGCACCACGGGCATGCCGGCGTTCACGCAGGTCACGTCGACACCCGCGAACGTGTCGGCGAGCCGGCCGGTCGGGAAGATCGACGTGTCGGCGCCGGGGAAGACGAGCCGGATGGGGGCGGCCGCGAACGGGGTTCCGGCCATCACCGTGTCACCGTCGTAGCGCACGACACCGCCGGGGGTCTGTACGCGCGCTTCGGCGTACGCCACCGTCGGGTTCATGATCCTGATCCGGACCCGGGTGGTGTCGCCGCCGGGCGCGACCAGGCCGCGCTCGATCGCGAACGGCCCGACCCCGGCGAGCAGGTTCCCACAGGTCTGCGCGCCGGTGACGACGGCCCGGTCGGGCACCACCTGCAGGAACACGTAGTCCACGTCGGCGTCATCGTCGGCCGAGGGCGTGACCACGGCGACCTTGCTGGTCAGCGGGTGCCCGCCGCCGAGCCCGTCGATCTCCCGCGCGTCCGGTGAGCCCATCACGCGCAGCAGCAGGTCGTCCCGCTCGCCGGCGTCGGCGGGCAGGTCACTGCCCAGGAAGTACGCGCCCTTGGAGCTCCCGCCGCGCATCTGCATGCACGGGATGCCGGCGGTCACGGCAGCTCGTCGACGTACTGCACGCCGAGCTTGTCCAGCAGGGGGCGCAGGTGGTACATGTCGACGCCGAGGACACCGCCGGCGAGCTGCTCGCGTTTCGCGGTCTCGCTGTCGAGACGCTTCCTGGCCGCGGCGACCGTGGCGGGGCCGAGCGCGATCGGCAGCGCGACCACGCCGTCGTCGTCGGCGACGACGATGTCACCGGGGCGCACGATCTGACCGGCGGCAACCACGGGCACGTTCACCGAGCCGGGGCTGGCCTTCACGGTGCCCTGGGCGTGCACGGCGCGCGACCACACCGGGAAGCCCATCTCGCGCAGGGTGGCGATGTCCCGCACCCCGGCGTCGATGACCAGGCCGACGACGCCGTGCGCGATCAGCGAGGTGGCGAGCAGGTCCCCGAACATGCCGTCGGTCGACGGCGAGGTCGTCGTCACCACCAGCACGTCGCCGGGGCGGCACACCTCCACCGCCGCGTGGATCATCAGGTTGTCGCCCGGCTGGCAGGAGACGGTGATCGCGGAGCCTGCGACGGCGGCGCCGTCCTGCCGGGCCTGGATCGAGGGGCCGAGCAGGCCGATGCGGCCCGCCGCTTCGTGCACTGTGGCCACTCCGGCCCCGCGGAGGTCGGCGAGGACTGCGGGATCGGCCCGCTCCACCTGACGTACGACGTAATGGCCGGCCACTGTGATCGACACTCCTCGATTGGGGTGATTCCCGGGAGGCGCCGAACGTATCCAAGTGCCAACAAGATTGTCAACAATGTGTCGCGGTGTTACTTCACCGGGATTCGCAGTACCCGATCGTCGCCGTCGCGAACGTCGCCGCGGCCGTCCTTGTTCGACGTGGTCACCCAGAGACTTCCGTCCGGCGCCACCTGAACCGTACGCAGCCGCCCGTACGTTCCCTCGAACTGCGCGGCGGGCTCCCCGGCGGTGTCCCCGTTCAACGGCAGCGTCCACAGCCGTTCCCCGCGCAGCGCCGCGACGTACGCGGTGTCCCCGGCGATCGCGATCCCCGACGGCGAGGCGTCATCGGTCGGCCAGGTGACGACGGGGTTCGTGTAGCGCCCGCCGTCAGTGCCGCCCTCGCCCTCGACCTGCGGCCATCCGTAGTTGCGACCGGCCCGGATCAGGTTGACCTCGTCGAGCTCGTTCTGACCGAACTCGGTGGCGAACAGCCGGCCGTCGCCGTCCCACGCGAGGCCCTGCACGTTGCGGTGACCCAGGCTGTAGACCGGCGAGCCGGGCGACGGATTGCCCGGGGCCGGCGCGCCGTCCGGGGTCAGCCGCAGGATCTTGCCGTTGGGGCTCGACGGGTCCTGCGCCCGGGACGTGTCGCCCGCGTCGCCCGTGCCCGCGTAGAGCAGACCGTCGGGACCGAAAGCGATCCGTCCGCCGTTGTGGTTCCCGGCCTTCGCGATCCCGTCGAAGATGACCTCCGGTTCGCCGCCGTCCAGCCGGAACCGCGCGATCCGGTTGTCGGACGCCGCGGTGTAGAAGGCGTAGACGAGGTTGTCGGAGGCGTAGTCCGGCGACACGGCGAGCCCGAGCAGCCCGCCCTCCCCCGCGGCGGCGACTCCGGGCACCCGGTAGACCTGCTTCGCGTCGCCCCCTCGCGCCGGCACCCGCACGATGCGCGCGGTGTCCCGTTCAGCGATCAGTGCATCGCCGCCCGGCAGGAATGCGAGACCCCAGGGAACATCGATATTGTGAGCAACTTCGTCCGGACCGCCCAGGTTGTCACGGGACGGCGCCGGCGCAGACACGCTGGGTGAGATTTCGGGATCACTGTCAGGAGCATCACACGCCGAAACAGCACCCAGCGCGAGCAACGAGAGCAGCGCCCGGCGGCACGTGAACGCCATACGTTTCCTCCTGGTCCTATGCTGTACGCCGCCCACCCAAGCACGTGAGCGCGAAAGCCCGGTGAAAGGCTCGCGTGATCACGCCGACGTAGCCGGCTGCGGAGCGTTGCGTAGGATCGCAGATGCTCGACCGCAGTCGACAGGAAGCGAAGGAGCACGATCCTGCTCACGCCAGCTGACATCCACAACATGGCTTTCAAGAAGCCGCCGATGGGCAAGCGCGGATACGACGAGGAAGACGTCGACGCCTTCCTGGACGAGGTGGAGCAGGAGCTCATCCGCCTGCTCGAGGAGAACGCCAGCCTGCGCGACCGCGCCCAGCGCGGCGGTGCCGGCGGGCCCAGCCCGGCCGCCTCGACCATGGTGATCGACTCCGAGTTCGCCGACGTCGCCGCGCAGCTCGAACGGCTCCAGAAGGCCCGCGCCCGCGCCGAGGAGCACGCCCGCGAGATGCAGTCGCAGCTCGAGCGCGCCCGCAACTCGGTGCCGGCCACCCCGCCGACGTCCCCCGCCGACGAGGACCGCCTCGCCCGGGTGCTGATGATGGCGCAGCGCACCGCCGACGACCACATGCGTGACGCCCAGCGCGAGGTCGAGGCCCTGATCGCCGACGCCCAGGTCAAGGCGGAGCAGATCACCAGCGAGGCCCAGCTCAAGGCCGGCACCATCGAGAGCGACGCCCGCCGCAACCACACCGAGGCGATCAACAACCTGCAGACGCAGCGCGCGGCCCTGCTGGACGAGATCGAGCGGCTCGGGCAGCTCGCCCGGGGCTACCAGGAAGCGCTGGAGAGTCACCTGACCCACCAGCTCGCCGAGCTGAACAGCGCGGCCCCCTGATCCGGCTGAACCCCGGCGGGCACGAGGCCTTCGTGCCCGCCGGCGGCCGCTAGCCGACGGCGGCCAGCATCGCCGTGGCGGCGGGCGCACCGGTCACCTCGAGCGCCCGGACCAGGTGGGTCGTCCCCGCGGGACCGTCCTCGGCCAGCTCCTTGGCGGCCTCCCACAACACCACCGCCCCGGCGGTCCAGGACGGGTCAACCGCCGTGTGACCCCAGACCAGCTGCCGCGGTGACAGCTCCACTTCTTCGCGTACGCCCGGAGCGGCCTCCTGCGCCGCAGCCAGCGTGACCCCCCGTGATCGCAGCATCGCACCACCCTGATTGGCGGGTCCGGCGCCGGGCACCAGCCGCTGACCCGCCGCCGCGAGCTGCTCGTCCAGACTGAGCGCCGCGAGAATCACCGCAGCGGAATCCAGCTGCCGCCCGAGCCGCACCGCCTGCCGGGCAGCCTCCATCTCCAGCGCGATCAGCACCGGCCCGTCCGCGCGGTCCAGCATCCGCCGGGTCAGGCCGCTCATCCAGCGCACCACCCGCCGGGGATGCTCCAGCCCACCGCCCACCCCCAGCAGCCCGATGATCGTCGTCACGGGCGCGGGATCACCGGGCAGCGTCGCGAACTCCCCACCCGCCAGCGCGGTCACGACCGAAATCGACCATCCCGGGTCCACCGCGGGAAGAGGATCGTTGTCCCGGCGCACCCACCAGCGCGCCTCCCGCAGATCCGGCGCGTCCCCGGTCTCCCCCGGCTCGGACGGCGGAGTGACCTCACGCGGGCCGGGCCGCTTCGCGGTGATCCGGCCGGCCGCCGCCCGGACCATCGCCACGTCCACCACGGGCCGGTCGTCGACCACCGCGTAGTAGTAGGCGGCCCGCAACGCGTCGGCCGTACCTTCGGAGATCACCCGGTTCACCGGCGCAGGATAAGCGCACCACATGAACACCGTTGACCATAGGTTGATGATTTACCTATAGTCTCGGGTCATGAGAGCCATGCGGGAACCCACGTTCCTCATCCTGACCGCCCTGGCCGAGGGGCCACGCCACGGCTACGGGGTCATCCAGGACGTCGGCGAACTGTCCGGCGGGCGGGTCAAGCTGCTCACCGGGACGCTCTACACGGCGCTCGAACGGCTCACCGCCGAGGGCCTCGTCGTTCTCGACCACGAGGAGCAGGTCGCCGGTCGCGGCCGCCGCTACTTCCGGCTCACCGACGACGGGCTCGTGGCGCTCAGGGCCGAGGCCGTCCGGCTGCGCGAGCTCGCCGACGCGGCGGACAAACGGCTCGGCGGGGCGCTGCGGCCGGGGGTGGCCTGATGGCGTACGCGTGGGTGCTGCTGGCCTATCCCCGGGACTACCGCCGCGAGCACGGCGGGGAGCTGCTCGAACCGGTGCTCGCCGAGGGCCGTCGTCCGCGCATACGCGAAGCCGCGAACTTGTTCCTGCACGGTCTTCGCACCCGGCTCGGCCGTCCCGCGAGCCGCACGGTGGTGGCCTGGGCGCTGTCGGCGACCGTGATCGCGGGCCTGCTCGGCGCGGCCGCGGGTTCCTGGGCGGGCTGGCAGACGGCACGACCGCTGCCGGCGCCGGAGTGGACCCGGGCGCTGCTCGCCGACGTGCTGCCCGGCCACGATTTCTCCACGATCGACCCGCCCGCGACGGCGCCGTTCGAGATCCCGGACGGGAACGCCGCTGACCTGCTGCTGGGTCGCGGCGGGGACTACCGGGCGACGACGACGGGTGCGAGCGTCCTCGGGCTCCCCGCCGATGCCGACCCGGACGCGCTCATCGGCGTCGCGGTCACCCGGCTGACGGCGACGGGCTGGGCGGTGCGGGCCCCGGTCCACACCGTCGTGTACGACTGCCTCGCGCCGCCGTGCGAACCGGCGTACACCTCGTGGACGACCCGTGTCGAGGCGACGCGTGACGGCCTGGCCCTGACGCTCGAGGCGACCCCGGCCTTCTCCGACGACGACGCGACGGCGCGGGCGGAGTTCTCGCGCACCACCCCGCCCGGTGCCTGGTTCGGCGGCGTGGCCGCGGGACTGCCCGCCGCGGTCGTCGCGTTCCTGCTGTTCGGGTGGGCGAGCCGCCGTACCGGCCGGCCCGGCCATCCCGCGCGGCTGGCCGTCCTGTTCCCCGGCGGTCTCGCGCTGATCTGCTGGTGGGCTCCGGCGCTGACGGCCTTCTCCCTGATCGCCTCCGACCGGCAGCCTCAGCTGTGGGAATGGCTCGGGCAGCCGCGGTATTCGCTGTCGTTCCTGACCGGCGCTCCCCTGGCCGCGTTGTCGCTGCTGCTGGCCGCCCTCGCGCCGCGCCCCGAACTGGTCCGGGCCACCGCCCGCCCTACCGGTCGAGGAGCCGCACCCGGCGCACCCCGGCGGTGAGCCGGTAGCTGGCGTCGAGCAGCTCGCCGATCTCCGCCCAGTCGGTGCCCGCGCCGAGATCGACCCCGACCCAACCGGAATGCCCGAGGTACGCGGGAACGTAGCAGCGCTCCTCCGCCACCAGCACCTTGCGCTCGTCCGGCTCGGTCAGCACCATCACGGACCGGTCGTGCTGCTGGTAGACGCCGTCGACCTTGATCGAGCCGCCGTAGTAGGCGAAGACCTTCGTGGTGAAGAACGCGGGCCGCCCGTGCGAGACCTTCTCGGCCGCGTCGGGGAAGGCCAGCGCGAGCTCCCGGACCCGGCCGAGCACCGGGTCCGCCTCGTCGAACATGATGGGATGCGCCATGGCCCCAGCCAACCACGCGCCGGCTCCCGGCGGGGACCGCCCCGCTGTAGCATCGCGCGGTGCTCGAACTGACCGTCCTGACCGGTGACGCCACCGACCCCCAGGCGCAAGGCCCCCGGATCATCGCCCACGTCTGCAACGACATCGGCGCCTGGGGCCGCGGCTTCGTGCACGCGCTCTCGCGCCGCTGGCCCGGCCCGGAGCGGGAATTCACCCGGTGGCGGGCCGCCCGGCTCGGGGCGCTGCAGCTGGTCCCGGTCGCCCCCGGCCTCTGGGTGGCGAACATGGTCGCCCAGCACGGCATCGCGGTCCGGGGCGGCAAGGTCCGCACGGCGACCGGCATCCACGACAGCGATGTGCCGCCGATCCGCTACGACGCCGTACGCGAATGCCTGGAAACCCTGACCGTCCACGCGCGGGAGCTGACCGCCTCGGTCCACATGCCACGCATCGGGTGCGGCGTGGCGGGTGGCTCCTGGGACCGCATCGAACCCCTCATCGTCTCGACGCTGTGCGCCGGCGACATCGCCACCACCGTCTACGACCTGCCCGGGCCGGACGTCACAGACCGATGAGCGGGCGGCTGCGGGTCGAGAGCCAGCCCACCATGACGCGTACGCCGTGACCGATCGCGCGCTCGTCGGGGTCGAACGTGCCGAAGTGCGGGTAGGCGGTCATGACGTCCTCCCCGGGTCTGCGGACGCCGAGCAGCGTGTAGGTGCCCGGCATCCCGTCGAGGAAGTACCCGAAGTCCTCGCCGCTGAACGGCACCGCGGCGTGCGCCCTGCCGACCTGTCCGGCGCCGAGCGTCCGGGTCAGGTAGCGCTGCATGGCGATGCCTTCCGGTTCGGGGCAGACCATCGCGGGACGCGGGTCGGCGGGGAACGTCACGGTCGCCGGGCCGGCGAGCCGGCGGATCTCCTCGCGGACGGCGACATAGTTTCGCTCCGGCCAGCAGCGTGACATCACGCGCACCTGGTCCTGCGCGGCCTGGGCCCGGAGGTAGACGAACTCGCGCAACGGGCCGTCCGGCCGCTCGATGTCGGCCACGAGCCGGTCGAGCTCTTCGGAGGTCGACGGCGCTCTGACCGTACTCAGAGCATTGAGGGCCGTGGCGAGCCGCTCAGCCTGACCCGCCGCATCCGGCCCGGTGAGCGTGACCGTCCCGCGGTCCTGCCCCGGCAGCCCGAACCCGGGCGTCACGACAAACCGCCCCACGTCCACCGCCCAGCAGTGCAAGGCATGAATCTCGACCGGCACCGTACGCGCGAAAGCCCCGTCCGCCAGCATCGCCGCCGCCCCCGACACGCTCTCCTCAGCGGGCTGGAAAACGAACACGACATTGCCCGCAAGCCGATGCCGCAACCGCGCCAGCACCTCCGCCACCCCGATCCCCACCGCGGTATGAATGTCGTGCCCGCACAGATGGGCGACGTCAGGCCCGCCGTTCACCTGATCCTGCGGCGGCACCGCATCCATGTCAGCCCGGAACGCCACCGTCCGCCCCGGCCGCGCCCCGCGCAACACCCCGACCACGCCGTACCCGCCAACCCCGGTGACCACCTCGAGCCCCGCGTCCCGCAGCCTGCACGCCACGATCCCGGAGGTCCGCCTCTCGTCCCCCGGCCCCTCCGGATGCCGATGCAGATCCCGCCGCAACGCGATGAGCTCCCGATCCAGCCGCCCCGCCACCGCATCGATCGCTGCCTCACCAACCGGCGACGCCTTCCGAACGGGCAGCACTCCGGCAAACCCCGCAGCCACCCCACCGAGCACCACCCGCCGGCTGACCGTACGACCATCCACCTCAGACATGTTTCCTCCATCCGGAAAGTCCGCCCAAGCCTTTCGCAGCAACCAGCTACTCCGCGCTGACGCCAGCACGCCTGTCCACCGTGGTGCTACCACCACCCTGAGCCTTCAAGCCGGCGTCAGAACCAGCCAGCCGAACCCGACAACACCCCGATACCCGTCGAGGTATCCGTCCCGCCGCTGATCCGCGAACACGCGCGCCTGCGGCGTACCGAGGCGTTCGATGCCGGCCCGCCAGTCCGACTCGAAGTCATCCCACTCGCCCAGCGCCGACTCCGCGATATGCAAAGGCCGGAACCCGGCCTCCACGGCCGCCTGAGCCATGGCATTCAAGCCGGGAAGGTCACCGAACATCTCCCGCACGTCAGCACTGGGCGGCCTGCGATAGAACCCGTCGGCGAACAGCAGCTTCCCGCCCGGCGCGGTCAGCCGATGCAGCGCCGCGAGGGCCTGTGGGGCACCACCCCAGACATGACCGGCCCCGACGTTCACGACCAGCTCGGCGGCCCGGTCCCAGCGGGCAGCATCGCCGATGTGGAACGTCACCCGTTCTGAGATCCGCGTGACGGGCTTCAACTCCACGCCGTCGCCGCTGAGGTCATAGGTCTCGCACAGCCGCTCCAGCAACTCCCCGTTGCCACACCCCAGATCCAGCGCCCGCCACCCCGGCCCCGAAGGCGCCAGCCTCCGAACCAGATCCACGGCGCGCCGCTCACCCAACGGCGCATTGAACGCCAGACCGGCCCCCGCAGCCGCCAGAAAACCCACCAGATCATCGTCATGCACCGGCACACGGTACGACCGCGGCCCAGTCAGCCGCTTCGATTAAACCCAGCACGCCTGAGTGGCGGTCAGACCCTCACGTAGTGGTTGCCCGGTGCGCCGCCGACCTCATCGTAGAGCGCGCCGGCAGCGCGTGCCGGTCTCGACGTGGCGCCGGGGGTGACGTGACCGAGCTTGTTTCCGAGCGGCGGCGTAAGGCGACAGAAACAGAGCCTTGACATCGAAGTACGTGGATACCTAGCGTCAGGGAAATCGTTTTCCTTGAACGATGGCTTCCTGAGGAGACCTCGTGCTTCACCACCGAAGAGCCGCGACCCTCACCGTCCTGACCCTCGTCCTCGCCGGGCTTTCGCTCCCGGGCCCGGCCAACGCCGCAGGATCAACCCTCACCGTGAACGTGGGTACCGCGATCCGGCCGGTCACCCATGTGGCGTCCGGCGGGCTCTACGCGCTCGCCGAGAACAGCCGCCCGGCCGACAGCACCCTGCTGCCGGTCAAGATGAACAGCATCACCCAGCCACCGCCGCGCGTGGGCCAGAAGCCCAACGGCCAGCCCGCCGGCGGTGACGGCCTGCTGGTCGCACCGCAGGCCGGCCGGGTCGGTGCGGCGGAGCTGCTGCGCATGCCCGACATCTATCCCGATTTTCCGTACGGCTGGATCAGCTGGGCCGACTGGTACGCCAAGGTCGACACGATGGTCCGGGACCGGCTCGCCGCGACCGGCGTCAGCAACATCGAGGCGTGGGAGGTCTGGAACGAGCCCGACTGGACCTGGAACACCGCCGCGGCGGGCTCGTTCCCCGACGGCTGGGTGCGCACCGTCCAGCGGATCCGGACGCTCGACACGGTCACGCCCGTCGCCGGGCCCGGCTACTCGACGTGGAACCCGACGCTGATGAGCGCGTTCCTCACCACCGCGAAGGCGAACAACGCGCTGCCCGACATCACCGTGTGGCACGAGCTTTCCGGGGCGAGCGGGATCGCCGCGCACGTGGCGGCGTACCGTGCGATGGAGACCTCTCTCGGGATCGGCGCGCGACCGATCGTCATCAATGAGTACGCCACGCCTACCGAGGTGGATGTGCCGGGCGCGGTGACGAGCTACATCGCGAAGTTCGAGCGCACCGGGGTCGAGGCCGCACACCGGGCCTTCTGGTACGAGTACGGCACGGTCAACGGGCTCGTCGTCGGCAACAGTCAGCCGACCGGGACGTGGTGGCCGTACAAGTGGTACGGCGACATGGCCGGGAACATGGTCCAGACCGTGCCCGCCACGCAGACCGGGCTCGACGGGTTCGCGTCCTACGACGGCACCCGCAAACTCGTCAGCGTCGTCCTCGGCAACGAATCCGGCGCCAACACCATCCGAGTCACCGGCCTGTCGGCCCTGGGCTCCAGCGTGAAGGTCACCCTCGAGTCCGCGCCCAGCTCAGGACGGTTCACCGCGGTCTCTGCGCCCACCGCACTCTCTTCCTCACCGTACGCCGTGAGCGGCGGGACGATCAGCGTCCCCATCGCCAACATGGACGCGGCCCGCGCGTACCACCTGGTCATCGAACCCGCCGCCGGGGCAGGGACGTGGCAGCAGCGCTACGAGGCGGAGAACGCGTCGGTGTTCCGGGCCGCGCGACTGTCCGCGACGAGCGCCTCGAACGGCGGCTACGTCGGCCGTATCGACAACACAGGTGACTTCCGGACCGACAGCTACGTCGACTTCATCGTCAACGTGCCCAGCGCCCGGGCGTACACACTGGGCATCGGGTACGCCAACGGCGGCGGGGCGACGGCCACACAGGGGCTCGCGTACAACGGCGGCGCGTGGACGACGGTCTCGTACCCCGCCACCGCAGCCTGGGGTGTCTTCGGCTCCACAGTGAGCACCAGCGTGACGCTGCGCGCGGGCTACAACGTCATCCGGCTGGCGAAGGGCTCACCGTTCTTCGCGGGCGGCACGGGCTACGCCGAACTGGACTACATCACCCTCAGCTGAGGGCGCGTGGAGAGGTGGCGGTACGTTGCAGATCATGCCCCGGCCGCGTATCGCCACCATCCGTGATGTCGCCGCCCTGGCGGGAGTGGCGGTGGGCACTGCCTCCAAAGCGCTCAACGGCCAGGGCTCGCTGCGCGCGGAGACGATCACCCGGGTCCGCCAGGCCGCCGAGCAACTCGGCTTCGTCGCCAACGCGGCCGCCCGCAGCCTGCAGACCCGCCGCACCTACACCGTCGGCATGATCACCACGGACACCATCGGCCGGTTCAGCATCCCCATGCTCATCGGTGTCGAGGACGCCCTCGGCGCCGGCCGCATCTCGGTCCTGCTCTGCGACGCCCGCGACGACCCGATCCGCGAACGCCACCACCTCGACGTCCTGCTCAGCCGTCGCGTCGACGGCATCATCGTCACCGGCCGCCGCGCGGGCACCCGGCCACCGATCGACGCGGGTCCGGGCGTACCCGTCGTCTATGCCTTCCTGGCCTCGGCCGACCCGGCCGACTGCTCGGTCGTCCCCGACGAAGCCGGCGGCGCCCAGGCCGTGCTCGACCACCTGACCGCGCTCGGCCGCAGCCGGATCGTGCACGTCACCGGCCCCGCCCATCACCATTCGGCGCGCGTACGGGCCTCCGTCTTCCCCGACTCCCTGTACGGCGCCTGGAGCGAATCCTGGGGCCGGCAGGCAGCAGCCATCCTGCTCGCCCGCGGCCAGCACTTCGACGCGGTCGCCTGCGGCAACGACCAGATCGCCCGCGGCGTCACCGACGCCCTGCGCGAAGCCGGCCACCGCGTCCCCCACGACGTCGCCGTCACCGGCTTCGACAACTGGGCCGTCATCGCCGAAGCCAGCCGCCCACCCCTCACCAGCGTGGACATGGACCTCGCCGGCCTGGGCCGCGCAGCAGCGAACCTCCTCCTGCAAGCCATCGCCGGCAACCCCGCCACCGGCACCCACACCCACCCCGCCCACCTCGTCATCCGCGACTCCACCGTCGCCGTCTCCCCCTGACCACCCAGCCGGCTCATTCAGCTTCGAAACCGCCGTGGTGGCAGCCCACCGATCCCGCGCCGCTGCACAGTCGGCCAACCCCAGATCGATCCCCACCCGCCCATGATCGCATTCCGGGGCCTGATCGAACGACGTTGATGCGACCCCGCCCCGGCGGCCGGACACCGATCGCTTTCGTCACGCCAACGGCGGGCGGTCGATCACTTCGACGTACATGATGAGGTTGTCGACCACGTCGAGAATGAGCATGCCCGGGCCGGCCGGGTTCAGGCCGACGTTGCGGTGGCCGGGGCCGTACGCGCCGCGGGGTGGGGGTTGGGTGTAGAAGCCCTGGCAGAAGCCGTCGCCGCAGCCGCATTCCTTCAGCGCCCGGAGGTCGTCGATCTGGGCGGCCAGGGCGTTCTCGCCCTCGTCGAGCAGGGCGGTCTTCAACTCAGCGGCAAGGAGCGGCCATCTACTGCTCACAAGTGTCATCGGCCGCGACGGTAGTCAGCTGCGCATCGCCGCGTCGAACGATAATTGCAGCCCGCGCATGACGGTGAGTTCGGCCGGGTCGGCGAAGCGCTCCCGCATCGTGGCGGGGTCGACGTCTTCGAGGTGGGTCTGGATCCACCAGATGTTGCCGACCGGGTCCTTGATCCGGCCGCCGCGGTCCCCCACGATCCTCGACGTGACGACCTCGGTGACGAGGGTGGCACCGGCGTCGAGAGCGCGTGCCACCACCGCATCGGCGTCATCGACGTAGACGCTGAGGAAGCTTGGCGTCGAGGGCCATTCGGGGCGCGAGTCGAAGGTCATGATGACCGCGCCGCCGACGGTGATCTCCGCGTGGCCGATAGTGCCGTCCTCGTTCGGGACGCGGACTGCCTTCTCCGTGGTGAACACCGCTTCCACGAAGTCGAGGAAGCGGGCCGCGCCCTTGGCCACCACGTAGGGGGTCACTGCCGATTTGCCGCCGGGAATGGTTGTCATGCGGACCAGCATGTACGGCAATGCGGTCAGGTAGTGGCCTCTGTGGGACGGACCAGGGGCAGGACGATGTCGTCGACGATCGAACGGATGCGGTCCTGTTTCAGGGGTTCGAGGTTCATGAGCAGGTCGTGGCGGACGAGGTCGAAGGGCAGGGCGAGGACGGCGGCGGGGATGGTGTCGAGGTTGATCTCGCCTCGGTCGTGGGCTCGCTGGTAGAGGGTGCGCATGCGGGTGTGGCGCTGGTCGCCCAGGATGCGGTCGCGGATCTGGGCGGGGGTGCGGCCGGCGGCGGCCAGGCCGGAGGAGACGGCGGCGGCGGCGATGGCGAAGAAGGGGGCGCGGGCCTCGCCCATGGCGGTCAGGGCGGCGAGGAGGTCACCGCGCAGGGTGCCGGTGTCGGGGAGGTCGATGCGGTGGGTGGCGCCGTAGTGCTCGAGGGCGGCGAGCATGAGCTCGTCCTTGTTGGCCCAGCGGCGGTAGAGCACGGCGATGCCGGTGCCGGCGCGGGTGGCGACGGACTCCATGGTCAGTTTGGCGAAACCGGTCGCGGTGAGTTCGTCCCAGGCGGCGTCGAGGAGCGCGGCCTCGAGCTCGGCTCCGCGGCGGCGGCGCGGGGGGTTGGTGGGGGTCACCATTCCAGCATCGGGCATCACCACTCCAGCATAAGGAAGGGTTGCATTCCTTAAAGACGCGCCCTACCTTCTTAAGAGATGAATACTTCTCTTAAGAAGGACCGATCATGACTGTGACCGCTGAGGCGAAGCTGTCGCCGCAGGTGAGGATGGCGCTGCTGGCGCTGCTCGTCGGGGGGATCGCGGCGATCCTGGACTCGACGATGGTGACGCTGGCCGTCCACACGCTGACGGTGGAGCTGCACTCGAGCACCGGCACCATCCAGTGGGTCACCACCGGCTTCCTGCTGGCGATGGCCGTGGCGATCCCGGTCACCGGGTGGGCGGAGCGGCGCTGGGGTGGCAAACAGGCCTGGATGGCGGCGCTGACGCTGTTCGTGCTGGCGTCGGTGCTGTGCGCGGTGGCGTGGAACGACCTCGCCCTGATCGGCTTCCGGGTGCTGCAGGGCTTCGGCGCCGGGCTGATCTTCCCGCTGATGCAGACCCTCGCCGTCCGGGCCGCGGGCGGGCGGGTCAGCAGCCGGTTGATGGCGTCCGTGACCCTGCCGATCGCGCTCGGCCCGATCCTCGGCCCGGTGTTCGGCGGGATCATCCTGCACTGGCTGAGCTGGCGCTGGCTGTTCCTGGTCAACGTGCCGCTGATCGCCGTCGGCCTGGTGCTGGCGTGGCGGTTCCTGCCCGCCGACCGCCCCGGACCCGCGGCGCGGCGCTCACGCCTGGACGTGACCGGCCTGGCGCTGCTCGCACCCGCGCTGGCCGGGATCCTGCTCGGGCTCTCGCAACTCCCCGGCAAGGGTGCCGCAGCACTGGTGCCGTTGCTGGCGGGGGTCGCGTTGCTGGCCGCGTTCATCGTCCGGGCGGCGCGGCCCGGCGCGGGTCAGCCGATCGTCGACATCCGGCTGCTGCGGCTACGGTCGCTCGGCAGCGCCTCCGCGGTCCTGTTCACCGCGGGCGCCGCCATGTACGCCGCCATGTTCCTGCTGCCGCTCTACTTCCAGCAGCTGCGCGGCGACAGCGTGCTGGAAGCCGGGCTCCTGCTGATCCCCCAGGGCGTGGGTGCGCTCGCTGCGCGCTTCGTGGTCGGCGGGCTCGTCGACCGGTACGGAGCCCGCGCCGTGACGATCGCCAGTTTCCTGCTCGCCGCCGCCGCGACCGTCCCGTTCGCGCTCGCCGGGCCGGGCACGAACCTGTGGTGGCTGTCGGCCGTGCTGCTGGTCCGCGGGGTGGGTATCGGGGCGGTGCTGATCCCGCCGATGTCCGTCGCCTACCGGGACATCGCGCCGGCGGACATCCCGCACGCCACGATGAACACCCGGATCGGTCAGCAGGTAGGAGCCTCGTTCGGCACCGCGATTGTCGCCGTCGCCCTGCAGGCCACGCTCGGAACCACCTCGGCCGGCGCCTTCCGCGGCGCCTTCTGGTGCGCGATCGCCATCACCGTCCTCGCGATCATCCCCGCCATCATCCTCCCGACAAATAACCCAAAGACCACCCGCCCGGAAAGCGACCCAGCCACCCGCCGGCAAAGCGACCCAGCCGGCCGCCTGGAAAGCAGCCCGACGGCCCGCCCGGAAAGCAGCCCCGCCGCCCGGCCCGACAGCCGGGCGGCGGGGGTCATGGTCACGAAGCGCTGAAGGCGGCCATCCAGGCGAGGGCGGAGTTCCAGTTGATGGTCAGCTCGTTGGTGGACCAGGACTGAATGTCGTCGATGTAGCAGAACTGCGCGACGCAGCCGGTGAGCTTGCTCTGCGCGTACGGGTCCTGGATCGACGAGTTCGCGCCGCCGGCCAGGGACCCGTTCGGCGGGTGCGGGAGGGTGGCGTCGAGCTCGTGGGCGTACCAGCGGCTGTGCTGGTTCTGGGAACTGACCTCGCCATAGCCGGTGACGTAGGACTGGTTGAGGGCGTTGCGGCCGAGCACGTAGTCCATGGTTTCGAGGGCGGCGTCGCGGAAGGCGGCCCGGCCGGTGAGGTCGTAGGCGGTGGCGAGGACCTGGGCGTTGTTGAGGACGGCGCTGTTCGAGCCCCAGTCCCAGGCGTTGTTCGCGGGGGCGTACGGCACGCCGTAGGGCTGGTCGCGCTGGATCGCGAGGTAGTGCGCTGCTCCGCGTACGACAGAATCCCTGATCTGAGCGCGACCCGGCAGTTTGCTCGGCAGAACCGCCAGGTCGAGGCGACCTGCGGCGGCGGTGCTGGCCCAGTCGAAGGCGCCCGCGCCGGTGAAGACGTCGGCCGTGTGTTGCGGGGAGGCCAGCAGGAAGTCCTGGTAGGAGCGTTCGCCGGTGGTCAGGTAGAGCTCGGCGGCGGCCCAGTAGAAGTCGTCGTCGACCTTGCTGTCGTTATAGGCGCCGCCGCCGATGCCGTCGGACTCGGGGGCGTAGAGCGCCGGGTTCGCCCTGGCGGCGGTGAACGCGGTGCGGGCGGCGGCGAGGGCCTTCGCGGCGAAGGCCGGGTCGAAGCGGCGGTAGACGCGGGCTGCCTGCGCGGCGGTCGCGGCGAGGTTCAGGGTCGCGGCGGTCGAGACCGGGTGCAGCTCACGCTGCTGCGGGTCCAGGTGGGGCAGCAGGGGAAGACCGGTCCAGGCCGCGTCGTGGATCTTGTGGTGGGCCATCCCGGCGTACGCGTGCCCGGCCGGGACCTGCATCTTCAGCAGGAAGTCGAGCTCCCAGCGCACCTCGTCGAGCACGTCCGGGGTGCCGTTGCCGCTTTCCGGGATGGCCAGCTCACTCTTCACCCCGAAGCGTTCGTACGCGCTGAGCACCTGCCACACCGAGATCCCGCCGTTGACGACGTACTTCCCGTGGTCCCCCGCGTCGTACCAGCCACCCGTCACGTCGAGCGTGTAGTCGCAGGCTCCGCCGACTGATAGTCCAGGCTTGGGTAGCGGCACAGCCTGACAGGGGACTGCGCCGTCGCCGAGGTTCGGGGCGACGTCGACGTGGCCGGCCGGGCGGGCGTACCCGGGACGCAGGTCCTCCCGGATCTCGATGCCGCTGCGCTGGGTGTAGAAGAACTTGAGCGCGTCCGTCCGCAGCTGCCGGTAGGCGGCGGTGTCCACGTCGAACGGCCGGCTGGTCTCACCATCGGCGACCAGCGTGTACCCGGCGCCACGGACCCGGTATCCGCTGAAGTCGATCGAGTGCACGTTCTGCCCGGAGCTGACGTCGACGCCGCGCGGGGTGCTCCGGCCGCTCTTGACGACCTTGCCGGCGGCGTTCCTCAACTGCCAGGGCAGCGCGGTGGTCGCGTCGGTGACGAGGGTGGCCTTCTT
The DNA here is from genome assembly GCF_016862215.1 of Winogradskya humida. GTDB lineage: Bacteria > Actinomycetota > Actinomycetes > Mycobacteriales > Micromonosporaceae > Actinoplanes > Actinoplanes humidus. The sequence continues at coordinate 3,388 of NZ_BOMN01000146.1, read as the reverse complement.
CGGGCCGTCCGGCAGGTAGCCGACCTGGTTGACGCGGACCCGCGGGCCGGTGTCGGGGACGTAGACCTCGGGTGGCACGCCGCCGAGCAGCGAGGCGTCGTCGACGCAGAAGGTCCAGGGATCGGGGCTGCCGCCGAGCTGGAACGCCACCTGCGCCTGGCCGGTGGTCACTGCCGAGGTGAAGGTGTACGCGTACGGCTCCGCGTCCGCCGTCAGTCCGGGTGACGCCTCGAAGTACGTGTCGTACGGCGCGGCGGAGCCCCCGACGATGGCCCGCACGACATGCCCGGCCCCGGTAGCCGTGAACGAGTAGCGGTAGTTCTCCCCGGCCACCAGGTCGATGTCGTTCTGCCCGATGGAGAAGTCCCACTTGTTCACGGTCCCGCCGGGCACGTCCACGCAGGCCTGCCCGCCCGCGACGGTGATCGCGCCGGAGCTGGCCCACCATGGCGCGACGCCGTTGTCGAACCCCCCGTTGACGATCTGCTCGACGTCATCGGCGTTCGCAGCCTGGGCCTTGGCGGACACGGGCACGAGCAGCAGTGTTGCGGCAAGGACGACAGCGGTTCGGATCACGTGACGACTCCCTGGGAGCGCTTCCAGCCATCGGGCAATGCAGATATGTTGATGGCTACGTTACGTGCTGTCAACGCTTACGTAACGACGGGCTACCGGAGGGGGTATCGACTGATCGCGTCCGAGGCGAGGGCCGCGGCCTGGCTGATCTCCGCCAGATCGGCGTCGGTGAAGTCGTGCCGCTCCGGCGTCATCACGCAGTGGCTGCCCAGGATGTGGCCGTCGGGAAGCACGAGCGGCACTCCCGCGTACGCCCGGACGAGCCCACCCCGTACCGCCGGATTATTGCGGTACTCATCCTCCTCGGTGAGATCACCACACACGTACGGCGCCGCGTCGACCACCACGTGCGGGCAGAACGACAGTTCGTTCGGCGAGCCCCCGATCACCGACAGGAAGTCGGCCTCCCCGGCGTTGGTGGCCATCGTCGCGGTCGCCGTGTCGAGCACGGCCTGGACGGCGCTCAACGGCAGCTCGAGGCGTTCGGCGCTGTCCCGGCAGATCTCCTCCAGCTCGGCGGTCAGATCCGGGTTGAACAGGTCGTAGGCGGCCATCGCGGTGAGGCGATCGAGGTCGGCGAGGGCCGCGGTGTCGGTGGTCATGACGGGCTCCCTTCTCAGCTCAGCGCGCGTCGGCGACGGCGGACGCCGCCGCCTGCAGGTATTCGTAGGACTTGACACGGATCATCAGGGCGCGGCCGGAGAGGGCGAGGACGGGGTCCGACGCGACCATGGTGTCGGCCAGCCGGCGTACGGCATCCGGGTCGGTCTCCTTGCCGGTCAGGCCGGACTGCGTGAGCAGCCGCTGCCAGATCTCCGCCGCGGTGTGCCCGTAGAGTTTTTCCAGCGCGGCTTTCGCCTCGGCGAGGTCGGGCCGGCGCATATGGTACGGATCGTCGCTCGTCATACGTCCACGTCCTCAGTAGCCTCGTCGTGTCCGGCGTCTTCATTAGCCTCGTCTTGTCCGGCCGGGCCTCAGTAGCTGAACCGGCCGACCAGGGTGTTGAGCTTGGTCGCCAGCCCGGAGAGGTCATCGGCGGCCTCCTTGCTGGAGCGTGCAGCGTCGGACGTCGCCTCGGTGACCTGGGAGACCGCGGCGAAACTGGCCTGCACGTCACCGCTGCCCTGGGCGGCGTCGCTGATCGAGCGGGTCATCTCGTTGGTGGTGGCCGATTGCTCCTCCACCGCGGAGGCGATCGTGGTGCTGTAATCGGTGATCTGGCCGATGACCTCCTCGATCCGGGCGATCGCCGCGCTGGCACCCGCGCTGCGCTGCTGGATCGCGCCGATCTTGGCGGTGATGTCCTCGGTCGCGCGGGCGGTCTCCTGGGCGAGATCCTTGACCTCGCTGGCGACCACGGCGAAGCCCTTGCCCGCGTCGCCGGCCCGGGCCGCCTCGATCGTCGCGTTGAGCGCCAGCAGGTTCGTCTGCTCGGCGATCGAGGTGATCAGCTTGACCACGTCACCGATCTCCGTGCTGGCCTGGCCGAGTTCGGCGATCTGCGAACTGGTCTCCTGAGCGATCGACATCGACTCGTTGGCAACCTCCGCGGCCTTCGAGGACGTCGTGGCGATCTCCCGGATCGACGCGGTCATCTGCTCGGCGCCGGCCGCCACCGACTGCACGTTCGAGCTGATCTGCTCGGCCGCGCCCGCCGCCGCCCCCGCCTTGCCGGACGCCTCCCCCGCACCGGTGGTCAGCTCGTCGCTCACCTTCGACAACTGCACGGCCGCGGCGGACAACGCCGTCGCGGTTGTCACGAGCTCGCGGATGGTGTCGGCCACGGACGTCACGGCCTGGTCCAGATCCCGGCCCATGGCGCCCAGCTCGTCACGGGAATCGAGCCCCGCCGACCGGGTCAGGTCGCAGGCTGCGAGTCCTTCCAGCGCGTACGAGACCTTGCGCATCCCGGAGATCACGGAGCGCGCCACGTACCCGGCGAACGCCAGCGCGACCAGCACCCCGGCAATGAGCAGGACGATGATCTGGGTACGCGCGGTGCCGTATGCGTCAGCGGCCGCACTCTGGCGTTTTTTCGCGTCGGCGGCCTCGGCCTCGGCCAGCTTGTTGACGATGTCCCCGGCCTTTGTGGCGGCGGGCAGCGTGATCTCGTCACGAGCCTTCTCCACGCCGGGCAGATCACCCTTGCGCGCCGCGGGCAGCAGATCACTGTCACGCAGCTTCTGGAACTCCGCCCAGGTCGTCCCCAGCTCGGCGGCCAGCGCGGGCTGCACCGACGTCGCCTGATAGACCTTCAGATCGGCGGCGAACGCGGCATCGTTGGCGTCGAGCGCCTGCTGATACTTCGTGTACGACGCCTCCGTGCTGGAGATCGCATAGTTGAGCATGTTGCGCCGCGTCTGATCCATATCGAGCTCGACCGCGTCGATCTCCTGGACCGGCAGCAGCCCCTGCTCATAGATATCGTTCGCGTCGTCGCTCAGCTTCGCCATCCCGACGATGGCGAGTATGCCGACGAGCACCGCCACCGCCGCCATGACCAGCACCGCGGCGGCGATCTTCGTCAGGATCCCCCGGTCTGCGACCAAGCGCCCCACGCCCATGTCAAATTTCCCCCCGGCCGAGTGCTCCCCCACACCCGATCGGCACCCGTCCCGAAACCCTTAGCCCACCCGCACCGGCCCGCCCCCGCAGGCCCCGCCCACCGCAAGCCCCGCCCCGCCCCCGCCCCTGCCCACCGCAAGCCCCGCCCACCGCAAGCCCCCGCCCACCGCAAGCCCTGCCCACCGCAAGCCCCGCCCCTGCCCCTGCCCCTGCCCACCGCAAGCCCTGCCCACCGCAAGCCCTGCCC
>NZ_BOMN01000145.1 GCF_016862215.1 Winogradskya humida | reverse complement strand
AGGCCCAGCCCACCACAGGCCCAGCCCACCACAGGCCCAGCCCACCACAGGCCCAGCCCACCACAGGCCCAGCCCACCACAGGCCCAGCCCCGGACAGCCGCAAGCCGATACGCAGCGTTAGGTTGTGTGCAATTAAATTGCACACAACTTAATTGCACACAACTTAACCGGCAGTGATCAGGGCACCCCGACGACCGAGGGCCCAGACGGTGAGCGCGAAGCAGCTGAGAACCATCCCGGCGACGGTCACCGCAGTCCAGCCGCCGGCGGACCAGAGCACCGACGCCGCCGCGGACCCGATCGCGCCGCCGATGAAGTTGCTGGTGACGTAGGCGGTGTTGAGCCGGCTCCGCGCCTCGTGCGAGACGGCGAAGACGCGCAGCTGGTTCAGGATGTTGACACCCTGCATGGCGATGTCCAGCACGACGATCACCACGAGGATCAGCAGCACCGAGCGCCCGGAGAACGCAGCGACCACGAAACTGAGCAGGATGACCGCCCAGCCGATCCCGGTGCCCGGCAGCGAGAACCCCCGGTCGTGCAGCTTGCCGGTGCGCTGGGCGGCCACGGCGCCTGCGAGCCCGGCCAGGCCGAACAACCCGATCACCGACACGGGATAGCCGAACGGCGGCGCGCTGAGCAGGAACGTCAGCGAGGTCCAGAACAGGGTGAAGGTGGCGAAGCCGGTCGCGCCGAGGACGAGCGTCCAGCGTACGGTCCGCTCCCGCACGACAACGGCAAAGACCGAACCGATCAGCCGGGGGTACGCAAGCCTGGTCTTGGGTTCCAATGCCGGAATCGCCCGGTGGAGCAGCACCGCGAAAACCACAGCGGCCAGCGCGGCGACCACGTAGATCGCGCGCCACCCGGCAACACCCGCGACCAGCCCGCTGACCGTCCGCGAGACCAGGATCCCGGTCAGGATGCCCGACGCCACCGTGCCGACCACGTGCCCCCGGGTGGCATCGTCCGCGAGGTCCCCCGCGAGCGGCGTCAGGATCTGCCCGGCGACCGTCGTGACGCCCAGCGCGGTGATCGCGGCGAGCAGCACCCCGAAACTGGGCGCGGCGGCGCACGCGGCGAGCGCGACCGCCGCGCACAGCATCATCACGGGAATCAGCTTGCGGCGGTCGAGCACGTCGCCGAGCGGGACGATGAGAAGGATGCCGGCGGCGTACCCCAATTGGGTCGCGGTGACCAGCCACCCGGCGGCCGCGGTCGGCGCGTGCAGGTCCTCCGCGATCAGGTCGAGCAGGGGCTGAGCCCAGTACAGGTTGCCGACGGCGGCACCGGCGGCCACGGCGAACAGAAAGGTCAGGCGTTTCACCTGATCATCCTCACCCGTCCCGGCCCGGCTGGCCTGCCCGGGGGGCGTTGACAGGTGAGATATCAATGATTCCATGGTGGACTCGGAATTGCAGGTGGAGATCCCGCACGCGGCCCGGATCTGGAACTACTGGATGGGCGGGACGGACAACTTCCCCGCCGACCGTGCCGCCGGCGACGCGGTGGCGCAGGTCTACCCCGAGATCGTGCTCATGGCCCGGCAGTCCCGCAGGTTCCTGATCCGGGTGGTCCGCCACCTGGCCGGCGAGGCGGGCGTACGCCAGTTCCTCGACATCGGCACCGGCCTGCCCACCATGCAGAACACCCACGAGGTGGCCCACGGCGTCGCCCCCGAATCCCGCATCGTCTACGTCGACAACGACCCCCTGGTCCTCGCCCACGCCAGATCCCTCCCGGCCGGCGGCGACACGACCTACGTCCACGCCGACTACCACCACCCGGAGAAGATCCTCGCCGAAGCCGCCCGCACCCTCGACTTCAGCAAACCGGTCGCTGTCATGTTCATGGGCGTCCTCGGCTACGAGCCGGACCTGACAGTCCTGCGCGACATCGTCCGCACCACCATGTCCGGCACCGTCCCCGGCAGCCACCTGGTCCTGTGGGACGGCACGGACACCACCCCCGCCGTGGTCGAGGGCAGCGCCAAGCTCGCCGAGAGCGGCGGCGTGCCGTACATCCTGCGCAGCCCCGAGGACCTGGCCACCTGCTTCGACGGCCTCACCCTGATCGAACCCGGCCTGGTCCAGCTCCCCCTGTGGCGCCCCGGCCCCGCCGACGACCCCGAATGGCTCGACGCGTACGGCGCCGTCGCTGCCAAGATATGAGGCATGCGAATCGGTGAGATGACCGCTTGCACCGGAGTGACGGCGCGGCTGCTGCGCTACTACGAGGAGCAGGAGCTGATCACGCCCGGCCGGGACCGCAACGGCTACCGGGTGTACTGCCCCGAGGGCGTCCGGCTGATCGGCCAGATCCGCGGTCTGCTGGCCGCGGGACTGCCCACCCGGCTCATCCGGGACGCCCTGCCGCTGCTGGCCGGCCCGCAGCTCACGGCCGACGCCGCCTTCGTGGCCCGGCTCCGCCGCGAGGCCGGTGCGATGCAGGAACGCATCGACGATCTCGCGGCACGCCGCAGGGCCATCCTGGAGTTCGCCGAGGTGATCTCCTCCACTACGCCTTGACCTTCCCACCGATGTGAAGCCCGCAACCTGACCACATGACGACAGAAACACGCTTCGCCGCGGTACGCGCAGCGCTCGGCCACAACCTCGCCACCGGCGCCGAACTGGGCGCCTCGATCGCCGTGGAGATCGACGGCGAGCTCGTCCTCGACGTGTGGGGCGGTCACCAGGACGCCGCCCGGACCCGCCCGTGGGAACGCGACACCATCACGAACGTCTTCTCGATCACCAAGATCGTCACCGCGCTCGCAGTCCTCACCCTGGACCTCGACCTCGACGCCCCGGTCGCGTCGTACTGGCCGGAGTTCGCCGCCAACGGCAAGAGCGGCATCCTGGTCCGCCACCTCCTGGCCCACACGGCCGGCCTCCCCGGATTCGACCCACCGAGCAGCGTCGACGACCTCTACGACGCCCGTGCCGCCGCCGACCGCCTCGCCGCCCAAGCACCGTGGTGGGAGCCCGGCACGGCATCCGGCTACCACCTGATGACCCAGGGCTTCCTGCTCGGCGAACTCGTCCGGCGGCGAACCGGCCGATCACTGCGGGATTACGTCGCCGAAAGCATCGCGGGCCCCCTGAACGCCGACTTCCAGATCGGCGCGGCCCCCGCCGACCGCCACCGGGTCGCCGACCTGATCCCGCCGCCGGCCATCGACACCTCCGCCCTGGACCCCGCCAGCATCCGATACCGCACCTTCACCGCCCCGGCGGTCCCGGCCGACGCCGCAGGCACCCCCGCCTGGCAATCCGCCGAGATCGGCGCCGCCAACGGCCACGGCAACGCCCGCTCGGTCGCCCGGATCCTGTCCCCCCTGATCAGCGACGACCGCATCCACCAGCAACAAACCGCCGGCACCGACCTCGTCAACGGCCTCTACCTGCGCTGGGGCCCCGGCCTCGCCCTCAGCGACCACCGCACCCTCCCCTGGATCCCCGAAGGCAGGATCGCCTACTGGGGCCGCTGGGGCGGCTCCATGGCCATCATCGACACACAGCGCCGCATGGCCATCGCCTACGTGATGAACAAAATGAGCCCCGGCATCCTCGGCTCCCCCCGCGCCGAGCAGTACCTCACCGAGATCTACCGCGAAGTCATGAGCTAGCACGGGGGTCCGCCCCGCGGCCGGAATTCGGACAAGGTAGGCTGTTGTTACCGACGCGGGGTGGAGCAGCTCGGTAGCTCGCTGGGCTCATAACCCAGAGGTCGCAGGTTCAAATCCTGTCCCCGCTACAAAGTAGTTGCAGTTCAAAGGCCCTTCACCCTTCCGGGTGAGGGGCCTTTGAGTATTCCGTGGTCGCAGGGTGGTCGCAGACGAAAAACACGAACGGTTCGGCAGAGCTAAGCCCGCAAGAATCCAGGCCACGAGTGCGTCGGTCTCGGCGCGTTGAAAGTCTCCGACCCCCTCCATGCCTGGTGGCTCAGGTAGCCCGGGAGGCGTCCAGCGCGCAGCCCGCCAGTGCGACCAGAACCGCCTCCAGAAGGGCGGGATGACGGCTGCACCGCGATCCGCACGGGCGATGGTCCGTGCAGCCGGGCTACGGCGACCACCCGGCTTACTGGGTGGCAGCTTCTGGCCCGCTACGGCCGAGACCGGCCGGCCCACGTAATCACGACCTCATCGCCGGTCATCGACCTCGGCGAACTTTCTTGACGACCAATCGATGAAGCAGTTCGACAAGGCTTTCGCCAGGAGTTGACCGGAGGGTCAGGACCGGGCGGACGCCGGGACGTCGGCTGCGTCGACGACGGCGGTGGCGATGCGTTCGAGGTCACGCTGGTCGTCAGCGCTGAGGTTTTCCGCGATGTCGGGCAGGCGCTCGGCGGTCTCGGCGTACACCGCGTCGGCGAGTACCTTTCCCGTGGGTGTGACGCCGAGCATGATGACGCGCCGGTCCTGTTCCGAGCCCACCCTGCTGACCAGGTCGCGCCGCTCGGTGCGGTCGACGAGCTGGCTCAGGGCGTTCTTGGTCATGCCGAGCGAGGCTGCGAGGTACGTCATCCGCTTCGGCTCGTCCTTGATCGCGCAGAGCAGCGTGGCCTGCATCGGGGTCAGATCAAGCTCGGCGCAGATCTGCGCATATTTGCGCTGGATCAGGACCGAGAGCCAGAAGAGCTTGTCGCCGTAGCCCAAGCCCGCCTCCCCTCGTCCGGTGCCGAATGCCCAGCCTACCGCCGCGGACCGGGTCGCCCGCCCGCCCCTCTGCCGTGAAGTCAGGCCCCGTGGGCTTCCCGTCCGAGGCCTCGGCGGATCGCGATCTCCACGGGTGAGTACGCGCCGTCGGGCCGCTCCAGTTCGTACGGTGCGGCCGGCATCAGCGGCGGCTGGGCCATGAAGCGTGGCTGCGTCCCGTGGTGGGGCTGCGCCGCGTGGACCAGGAACGGATGGCACAGGAAGACGTCACCCGGAGAGCCCGTGGCGAGTGCCAGGGGCCGGTGGTCGGATGCCGCCACCAGGTCGGGTGCGAGGGTCAGGCCGCTCGCCCCGCTCTCGCCGTACTTCTCCAGCACCTTCGGCACGTCGAGGTGCGAGCCGACCCTGATCACCGTCGGGGCGTCCTGGGCACCGACCTCGCTGAACAGGAACAGCATCAGCAGCGCCCGGCCCCGGGAGCGCACATTGGTGAAGTACCAGCTCTCCCCCTCCGGCAGGTAGCTGCCCTCGATGTGCCAGCCCGCGTCGTCCGGCTCCTGTTCGTGCGGGAAGCGCAGCGGGAACGTCCCCAGCGAGTAGCGCGGCTCCCAGCGGCCCGCGCCGACGAGCAGGTCGTACGCGTGATGGAGGAACGGGGAGTTGGGTGCGGCGGCGAACGGGCCCTGCGCCATGCCGGGCACCCAGTGCACCGGCTGCGTCCACGTCGCGGGATCGTCCGGGTCGCAGCCCGTCTCCCGCCACAGCAGCCGCGCGCAGTCCGCGGCCACGCGCGGCGCGACTGCGCCCGCCAGCTTCACGAAGCCGTCGGTGAGAAAACGGGATACCAGGGTCGCGTCGTCCACGCCCCATTCTCTCGCGACACCGACTCCGAGCGCGCGGCATTTTCCGGGGCGTGGATCGCAAGCGGGCACGTCAGACCGGGGCGGTCCACTTCTGGTTGGCCGCGCCGGTGCAGGTCCAGAGCTGGGTGGGGGTGAAGTCGGCGGAGCTGGCGCCGGTCAGGTCGAGGCATTTGCCGGATTGCGGGTTCACCAGGTCGCGGGCGCCGGTGTAGACCCATTGCTGGGCGCCGGTGCCGTTGCAGTCCCAGAGTTGCACCTTCGTGCCGTCGGCTGTCCCGCTGCCGGAGACGTCGAGGCACTTGCCACCCGTACGGAGAGTGCCGTCTGTGGATCTTGTCCACTGCTGGGTCGAGCTGGCCACGCAGGAGTAGAGATCGACAGCTGTGCCGTTGGCGGTGGCGCCGCCCGCCGCGCCGATGCACTTACCGGCCAGACCGGTGATCTGACCGGTCGCGCCGGAGGGCGGTGGAGTGGTGCCGCCGCCGCTGTCGGAGACGAACTTCCAGGTGACGTTGAGGACACCGGGGGTGTTCGCCGGATCCGTGGAGGCGAACTGGGCGAAGGCCGGCGCGCTCAAGTCGATGTGCGTGGCGTCGCAGCTGGGGCACTTGTCCCTGACCGGGACCGTGATGGTTCGGCCCTGATAGGTGACCTGCACGGAGATGCCGCTGCACAGCGGGTCGGCGTTGGGGTTCGCCGTGGTCCACCACCGGTAGGAGACGGCGACCAGCATCTCGGTGGCGGCGTTGATCTGCGTGCCGCAGGCTCCGTACCCGGCATCGTTGTAATAGGTCGTCGTGCCGGTCTGGGTCTCACCGATGGGGATGGCAGCCGCGGCCGGTGCGGCGAGAGCGACCACCGCCGTCAGGCCCGCGGCGACGGCGAGCGCGGCCTTACGCACGAAGAGCAATGGGTACGCCCCTTCTCATACATAGAGAGATGCAAATCTGTAAGGACTCTATACGGTTCCTGTGTGGAGAGCCATCAGCGCGGGGTCCCGTTCTTGTCCCGCGTTCGCCGGCGATGCTTCTGTCCGGTCGTCCCCGCTCCTACGCTCGCGAAGTGGTAGTTCGCAGACGTACCGTGCTCGCCGGCACGGCGGTGGCCGCTCTCGCAGGTTGCTCGACGCCTTCCACGGCATCGGATACGCCCGGCGTGGTGCATCCGCATCAGCCGGGTGTGGTCACCGCGCCCGAGGAGTTCGCGGTCTTCGCGGCCTTCGACCTCGACGCGGACCCGGCCGGGGTGCTCAGGCGCCTCGATGAGCGGATCGCGGCGGTGCACCGGGCAGGGACGGCGACGGTCACCGTGGCGGTCGGGGCGTCCCTGTTCGACGGGCGGTTCGGGCTCGCGGGCGCCGGGCCACGGCTGCTGACGGCCATGCCGGCGTTCCCCAACGACGTGCTCTCGGCGGACTCGTGCCACGGCGACCTGCTGCTGCAGATCGGCGCGACCCGGGCGGAGACGGCGGCGGCCGTGCTCGCCGACCTCGGCAAGGGGCTGCGGCGGCGCTGGGAGTCGGCCGGTTTCCGCAAGGAGAACACCACGACCGCGGCGGGCCGCCCGAGCACGCGCAATCTGTTCGGGTTCCGCGAGGGCGCCGGGAATCCCGACCCGGCCGACGCCGGGCTGATGGAGCGGCTGGTGTGGGCCGGGGACGGCGAGCCGTCCTGGGCCGCCGGGGGCACCTATGCGGTCGTGCGGCTGATCCGGTTCGCCGTCGGCCTGTGGAGCAGGGATGCACCGGCCCGTCAGGAGGAGATCGTCGGGCGGCACCGCGCGGACGGCGCGCCGCTGGCGGGTGGACCGGAGGACGCCGAGTTCGACTACGCCGCCGACCCGGACGGCGCGCTCACGTCCGTGGACGCGCACATCCGCCGCGCAAACCCTCGCACCCCCGAAAGTGAGCAGCACCGCATCCTGCGCCGCAGCTACTCCTACCGCCGGAGCGAGGCGGACCAGGGTCTGATCTTCGTCTGTTTCCAGCGCGACCCGGAGCTGGGCTTCGCGGCGGCCCAGCGCCGGCTGGCGGGTGAGGCCCTGGACCATTACGTGCTGCCGTTCGGCGGTGGTTACTGGTTCGTGCCGCCGACGGTCACGGCGCTGGCCGCGGTCATTCCTGGCTGATCAGCCGTTGCGCGTCGCTCAGCCGCAGGGCGGCGGTGAGCAGGTTCTCGGGGACGGCCTCGCCCCGCTCGCGGATGGCCTGGATGACGGCCGCGGCGTCGGCCGCGAGGGTCGAGACGCGGCGGGCCAGTGTCGCCTGCTCCCTACCCGAACGCCTGCCGGCGCTCGCCGCGGCCTTGGCGCGCTGCCACAACGGCAGCAGCTGCCCCGGGTCAGTTCCGGCGGCCTTGCACAGCGCGGCCACGACGATCCACGGCGGCACGGAACGCCCCGACAGGTAGCGGGACAACGCGGAATCGCTGGCGTAGGTGACGGCCTGGAGCTCGCGCAGCGTGCGGCCGGATCGCTCCTGTGCGAGCCGCAACGCCGCTGCCAGTAGTAGTCGTGGTGGACGGCTTTCATCGGTCGACATGACTTTCACCCCCGCGAGAAGACTGCCCGGGACGAGCCTAGGGCAGCCACTCGCCCCGTGTCCCACCTCTGTCCCGTTCTGTGAGGTAGGTATCGAAAAATGTCAGTCCCCTCTTCCACAATCGACGGGCATGGGCCACCCGCCGGGGGCGGGGGCCATCCGGAGGTGTGTCATGCCCGCTCGGCGTTCCGTCTTCACGACCACCGCGGCCGCGATCCTGATCGCGGCCCAGTTCACGCTCTCCGCCCCGGCCCACGCCGACCCACCGGAGCAGGTCCCGCAACGCGTTCCCCAGGCAGCGCCGGCGGGCGTGCGGCAGGGGCCGGTCCAGACCGCGGCCGCCACCGCGCAGCCCGTCGACCTCTCCTACGACGGCGCCGGCCAGGTGCGCGGCATCGCCCAGGTGCCCAGCGGCGCCGGTGCGAAGTACACCTATGACGACGCCGGCAACATCACCGACGTCAACCGCTCAGCGGCCGGAGCGCTGACCGTCGCCGCTCTGAACCCGAGCCGGGCCGCGACCGGTGCGAAGGTGACGGTCGGCGGCACCGGCTTCGCGACCACGACCGGCGCCAACACGGTCACGTTCAACGGCACCACGGCGACCGTCACCGCCGCCACGGCGACCCGCCTCACCGTGACGGTCCCCTCCGGTGCCACCACCGGCACGGTCACCGTCGCCACCGCTGCGGGCACGGCGACCAGTTCGCAGACGTTCACCGTGCTGGCGTCGGTGCCCGCACCGGCCGTCACCGGGTTCACCCCGGCCGCCGGCGCGGCCGACACGACGGTGACCGTCACCGGCACCGGGTTCTCGACCGTGCCCGCGGAGAACAACGTCTCCTTCGGACGCACCCGCGCGAAGGTATCCGCGGCGACGGCCACCTCGCTGACCGTCAAGGTGCCCTACGCCGCCGTCTCCGGGAAGATCACCGTGGGCACCCCGGGCGGGACCGCCGTCAGCTCCGGCGAGTTCGTGGCTGTCACCAACCCGTTCGGCTCCGGCGACGTCGGGCCCGCGGCGGCCCTGGCCCTCGACGGCACCGCGTCGAGCGTCAGTGTCGCCACCGCCGCCAAGGTGGCCGTGCTGCGCTTCGCCGGCACCAAGGGCCAGCGGCTCAGCTTCGGCGTCACCGGGTCCACGCTCGGCGACGTCAACATCTACGCGTACACGCCCTACGGCGGTTCCATCGCCCACAACGAGTACGACTCGCCGTGGGCCGCCTCCAGCCTGGCCGGAGGGCTCGCGCTGCCGCCGCTGCCGACCAGCGGCACGTACCAGATCGTCGTGCAGCCCGTCTCCAAGACGGTCACCGGCTCGTTCACGGCGACGCTGTCCACCCGCGCGACCGGCGTACTGAGCCTCACCGGCACGGGCACGACGGTCGCGCTCAACCGGGCCGGCAAGCAGGCCGAGCTGACCTTCACCGCGGAGGCCAATCAGCGCGTCAGCCTCGGTTTCACCGCCGCCACCATGACCTCGTCCCAGCTCACGGCCGCGGTCTTCGAGCCCAACGGCACCCCGGTCCTGTGGGGCAGCGGGTCCGCGCGCACGGCGGTCGGCCTTCCCGGCGGCAACCTCGACTTCACCACCAGCTTCGCCGGCACGTACACGCTGATTCTCGGCACCGGCGACCTGGCCACCGGCTCGATCACGGTGACCGTGTCGGCCCCGGTCGCGGTGGGCGCACTGACCCTGGGCACCGGCAAGGCCGTCACCATCGCCCGGCCGGGCCAGGACGCGATCGCCACGTTCGCCGGCACCCAGGGGCAGGCGCTCAGCCTGACCTTCGACAGCTACACCCCGCAGTATTCGCCGTATCTCACCGTCACCAGCCCCGACGGCACGGTGCTCAGCGCGGGCCTGATCAGCGACAACTGGGTCGATCTGCCGGCACTGCCCGCGACCGGCACCTACACGCTGACCATCAGCCCGTATTCCAGCACCGGCTCGTTCACCCTCACGGTGCTCCCCCGGGCCAGCGCGGGCACGCTCACCACCACGGGCGCGGGCACGACGGCCACCTTCACCAGCTCGGTGCGCGCCCTCGACCTGAGCTTCGCCGGGACGGCGGCCCAGCCCCTGATCTTCGCGTTCAGCAGCTGGACCCTGCCCTCCACCGCGACCCTGCGGGTCCGGATCAGCGACTCCGCCGGCACGCTGAAGGTCGACGGGCCGGTGTCCAGCCTCGACACGTTCAGGTTCACACCGGCCACGACGGGCACCTACCGGGTCTCGCTGGCGCCGTCCGGCACCACCACGGGCTCCGTGCTCGTGACGCTGTCGACGTTCCTGAGCGGTGGCGCGCTGGCGATCAACACGCTCAAGACCACCACGGCGCCGCGACCCGGCCAGGCCACCACGACGACGTTCACCGGCACCGCCAACCAGCGGCTCAGTCTGTACGTGACGTCGTACACGTACTCCTATGTGGTGTGGGCGACCCTCACGAAGCCCGACGGGACCACCCTGTTCAGCGGCTGGGTGACCGAGACCTGGCTGGCCTTCGCCCAGCTGCCCGCAGCCGGCACCTATACGCTGACGATCGAGCCGCAGGCCGAGACCGGGACGTTCGCGTTCTACCCCGTCGAGGGCGTCGACGGCGGAGCCACCGCGATCGACGGCGCGAACAAGACGCTGACCGCGGCCAGCGCCGGGCGCTACATCGACACGACCATCGCGGTGACCACCGCCAACCAGCGGCTGTCGCTGGGCTTCAGCGGCTGGACCTTCACCAGCACGACGCTGATCGTGCGGCTGACCGACCCGTCCGGCAACAAGGTCATCTACACCACGGTGAGCAAGACCGGCAGCCTCGACACCAGGCCCCTGGCGACGACCGGCACCTACCGGCTGACCGTCATGGCGTCCGACCGGGGCGCCGGAGCCGTCGCGCTGACGCTGTCCAACCAGAAGAACGGCAGCACGCTCGCGCTGAACACGGCCAAGGTGTTCAGCACCGACCGGATCGGGCAGAGCACCTACGTCACCTACACGGGCACCGCGGGGCAGCTGCTCAGCATGACCTGGTCGTCGGTGACCATGACGTACTACCCGTACATCGACATCTTCCTGAACGGCACGGAGGTCGCGTTCGTCGCGGGCTCCGCGGCCACGGTGACCATCCCGGCGCTGCCCAGCGCGGGCACCTACGAGTTCGTCGTCGGGCCGTATTCCGCATCCGGCTCGGCCACCGGCACCCTGAAGACCCGGACAGCGCTCGCGGCCACCACGGCGGGGACGGCGGCACCGCCGAGGCCCGACTCCGCCCCACTCGCGATCAAGCAGATCATCCCGGCGGCCAAGCACCGTACGCTGAGCAAGCCGGCGACACGCAAGGCCCCGAAGTCACCGGTCGCGTACGCCGAGGCCCCCGCCGCCTCGTCCGCGGAGACCTGGACGCCGACCCGGCGCAACCTCGACGGCCAGGGCTGGGACACCGGCCGCGCCTTCCCGAAGAGCGCACCCGCGTCCCCGAAGGCACCGGCCGGGGTCACCGCGCTGAGCGGCCGGATCCTGACGCTCGACGACAAGCCGCTCGCGAACGTCACCGTCACCGTCGAGGGCGTGAC
This sequence comes from Winogradskya humida, assembly GCF_016862215.1. GTDB lineage: Bacteria > Actinomycetota > Actinomycetes > Mycobacteriales > Micromonosporaceae > Actinoplanes > Actinoplanes humidus. The sequence goes on along the minus strand of NZ_BOMN01000145.1, from coordinate 25,457 downwards.
CGGGCGCTCGGACGCCGGCGGCCAGTTCCTCCTGCAGGGACTCAAGCCGGGACACCGGGTGCTGCGGGTGGACGGCGCGACGGCGAGCTCCGCCGGGCGTACGTTCGGCCTGCACGACATCGGCGTCGACGTGGACGCCGGGCGGACGACCGTTCTCCCGTACACCATCTGGCTCTCCAAGCTGGACACCGGGCACACGGTGAAGTTCGCCTCGCCGACGGCGAAGGAAGTCACCATCGCCACCCCGGACATCCCGGGGCTCGAGGTGAAGCTGCCGGCCGGCACGGTCGTGCGTGACGTGAACGGCAAGGTCGTCACCGAGCTGGGCATCACGGCGATCCCGGTGGACCGCACGCCTTTCCCGCTGCCGCGCTCGCAGGTCCCGTCGTACTTCACGGTGCAGCCGGGCAGCTCGTACGTCTTCCCCGAAGGCGCCCGGGTGATCTACCCGAACTTCACCCACGACGCACCCGGTGCGCGGATGAACTTCTGGCACTACGACCCGGCCGGCAAGGGCTGGTTCGTGTACGGCAAGGGCAAGGTGACCGGCGACGGCAAGCGCGTCGAGCCGGACAAGGGAACCGAGGTCTACCAGTTCACCGGCGCCATGCTGATCACGCCGGACACCTTCGCACCGCCCGCCAGCTACCCGCAGGGCAGCGGGGAGCGCGGCGCGGACCCCGTCGACCTGGCCTCCGGCCTGCTGGTCGACGAGGAGACCGACCTGGCCGCCGCCGACGTGCTGCCGATCGATCTGACCCGCACCTACCAGCAGAGCGACACCGGCAACCGGGCGTTCGGCATCGGCACGAACTTCACCTACGGCCTGGACCTCTACTCCACCAACCGGTTCTACGACTGCTGGCTGATCCTGCCGGACGGCGGCCGGATCAGGTTCCACCGGATCAGCGCCGGCGGTGCGCCACCGAACGGCTACCTCAACTCGGTGCTCGTCGCCGACGCGACGCCGACCGCGTTCAACGGCTCGGTGCTGGCGTGGAACGGCGACGGCTGGGACCTCAAGCTGCGCACCGGGCTGACCTACGTCTTCGGCGACGAGGCGCCGCTGCAGGCGATCCGCGACAACTTCGGCAACACGGTCACGATCACCCGGGACGTCGCACCACCCGCCACCGGTGACGGCATCGTGCACGCCAACGGCCCGATCCGCCAGATCACCTCACCGAACGGCCGCTGGATCCGGCTGACCTACAACAGCGACACCGACACCAGCATCACCTGGCAGCACCGGCACGTCGTGAAGGCGGAGGACGCGCTCGGCAACGCGACCACCTACGGCTACACCGGCGACTACCTGACCACGGTCACGGACCTCAACAACCACACGAAGACGTACGCGTACGAGTCGGGCCGGCTCAAGACGATCACGAACGCCCGCACCAACGTGCTGCTGTCCAACGAGTACGACGCAAGCGGCCGCGTGCACAAGCAGACCCTGCCCGGCAACGCGGTCTACACGATCGACTACGCGACCGACGGCACGAACAGGGTCACGACGCTGACCGATCCGCGTGGCAAGGTGCGCCGGGTCGTGTTCAACGCGGCCGGTTACAGCATCAGCGACACCTCCGCGTACGGCACGGCGTCGGCGCAGGTCACGACGGTCACCCGGGACGCGACGTACAACCGGGTCACCGCGGTGACGGACGCGCTGAACCGGCGTACCGAGCTCGGCTACGACGACTACGGCAACGTCAGGACGGTCACCGAGCTGGCCGGCACCACCGACGCCCGCACCACCACCGTCGAGCGCAACGGGCCGTACGACCAGGCCACCAAGGTCACCGACCCGCTGCAGCACGCCACACTGCTCGGCTACCAGGCCGACGGCGCGCTGCACACGATCACCGACCCGCTGAACCGGGTGACGACGCTCGACACCGACGAAAGCGGCCAGACAACCCAGATCACCGACCCCGCGACAAAGCTCACCAGGATCGGGTACGCCCTGGGCGATGCGGTCAGCGTGACCGACCCGCTGGGCAACGTCACGGCGAGCTTCAGCGACGCCGCGGGCGCCGTGCGCCGCCAGACCGACGCCCAGGGCAACATCACCACCGTCGAGTACGGCCCGACGGGGCTGGTCAGCAGCGTGAAGGACGCGATCGGCCGGACCACCGGGTTCACCTACGACGCGAGCGACGAACTGCACACGGTCACCGACGCGAAACAGCACACGACGACGTACGACTACGACACCAGCAACCGCCTGTCGAAGATCACCGATCCACTCAACCGGATCACGTCGTTCGCCTACGACGCCAACGGCAACCTCGCCACGGCCACCAGCGCACGCGGTAAACAGACCACGTACCGCTACGACGACCTCGACCGGGTCGACGTGATCCGCTACGGCGTCACGAGCGACACGGCGCAGGAGAGCACCGCCACCTTCACGTACGACGCGGGCAACCGCACCCGCACGGTGGCCGACTCGGCAGCCGGCACGACGACGGTCACGCCGGACATCTTCGACCGCACCATCTCGGTCGCGGACCCGTCGGGCACGGTCGGCTACACGTACGACGCGGCCGACCGGCGTACGACGATGGCCGTGGCGGGGCAGGCCGACACGGTCTACTCGTACAACAACGCCGACCAGCTCACCGGCGTCGCGCGGGGCACGGAGACGGCGGCCATCGGCTACGACACGGCCGGGCGTCGCGCCTCGGTCACGCTCCCCGCGGGTGTCTCCCAGACGTACGGGTACGACGACGCCTCACGGCTGACGAGCATCGCGTACGCCCGGGGCACGAGCACGCTGGGCGCGCTGATGTACACGCTGGACGAGCTGGGCCGCCCGATCCACCAGGACGGCTCCTACGGCCGGATGAACCTCCCCGCCGAATACGGGCCGGTCGGCTATGACGCGGCGGACCAGCTCACCGGCCTGACCTACGACGACGACGGCAACCTGGCCTCGGACGGCACCACGACGTACGCGTGGAACGCCCGCAACCAGCTGACCGGCTGGACGAAGTCCGGGCTGTCGGTGAACTACGGTTACGACGGGCTGGGGCGTCGCTCCTCCAAGACCTCCGGCTCGACGACCACCGGATACCTCTACGACGGCCTGAACGCCGTCCAGGAGAAGAACGGCTCCTCGGTGGCGGCGACGCTGCTGTCCGGCGGGCGGGACGAGGTGTTCTCCCGGACCACGCCGGCCGGATCGAAGTCCCTGATGACCGACGCGCTCGGCTCCACGATCGGGCTGTCGGACAGCTCGTCGGTGGGCGCCGAATACACGTACGACCCGTTCGGCACCTCGACGGTGACCGGTGACGACGGCGGGAACCCGACGCAGTTCACCGGGCGGGAGAACGACGGCAGCGGCCTGTACTACTACCGCAGCCGGTACTACTCCACCTCGCAGCAGCGGTTCATCAGCAAGGACCCGCTCGGCCTGGCCGGGGGCAGCACCGACCCGTACACGTACGTGCTGAACCAGCCGACCGGGCTGACCGACCCGATGGGCCTCAACCCCGAGGGCTGCAACAGCTTCACGGCCGGCACCCAGGTCCTGATGGCCGACGGCACCAGCAAGGCCATCGACAAGATCAAGCCCGGCGACACGGTGATGGCCGCCGACCCGTTCGCGGCTGACGCGTCCTCCGGCACCACCACCGGTGACCGGACGCCGCGGAAGGTGTCGGCGACGATCACCGGGCACGGCGACAAGGAACTCGTCACCGTCACCACGGCGGACGGCGGCTCGGTCACCGCGACCGACGGCCACCCGTTCTGGACCGACAACGACGGCAGAGCCGGGACGCCGGACGGGCACTGGGTCGACGCCAAGGACCTGCGCCGCGGCGACTGGCTGAAATCCGCCGACGGCCGGCTGGTCAAGGTCGCCGGCATCCACACCCTGGCCCGGCACGCGTACGCCTACAACCTCACCGTCGACGACCTGCACACCTACTACGTCCTCGCCGGCAGCACCCCGGTCCTGGTCCACAACTGCAACGAGGACCTCTACGACCACGACGGATCCACCCGGTACGGTGCCCTGGACGATCAGGGACGGGCGACCTTCGCGTCGACCGTGCTCCGCCCCGACGCTATCTCGAAGGGAACCGCGGCGTCGCGGGACTGGGAACCGCCGGGCTGGTCGGGGAACGGAACGAAGTTCAACGAGGCTCGCGGTCACCTGCTGGGCAACAAGCTCGGGGGCCTCGGCTCCGGGCAGACGAAGTACCAGAACATCGCTACGATCCAGCAGAAGCCGATGAACAGCCCGTACATGCGCGACAAGATCGAGAAGATGATCTACGACCACGTCAACGCGAACAAAGAGACCGTCCAGTACACCGTCACGGCCATCTACGGGCCGGGCAAGACGGCTCCGCTCGGGCTCGAGGTCGCGGCGTACGGGAACAAGGGCTTCAACCTCAGTCTCGTCATCATCAACCCCGGTGGTATCTGATGAACGGTCACGTCGAACGGCTGACCCGGGCGGTTGCGCCTCCCCCGCGACAGGAGCCCCTGCCCGACTGGGCCGGGGTGGAAAGCACGCTCGGGTTCGGGTTGCCCGGTGACTACAAGGAACTCGTCGACGTCTACGGCCCCGGAAAGTTCGACGACTTCCTGGCGATCCTCCAGCCCCATCATGAGGTGCAGCGACTTGACCTGCTGCACTCGGTCAAGGAAACCGCCGAACTGCTGGAGGCGTACGAATCGAGCGGCGAGACACTGCCCGCACCGGCCGACCGGCTGCTGGCGGTGGGCCTCACCGACAACGGCGACACGCTCTACTGGCTGCGGGACCCGCTGGAATCCCCGGACCAGTGGCGCGTCGCGGTCAACGCGGCCCGCGACTTCGACGAATGGTTCGTGTTCGAAGGCTGCCTGAGCGACTTCCTGGCCGCCGTCCTCAGCCGCGAGCTGGTGGTGCCGGTCCTCGCCGACGATTTCCCCTACCCCGACAAGACGCCGGTCTACCTACCGGACTGACCTGACAAGCATGCGACGCGGGGCCTGCCCGAACCCGAGCAGGCCCCGCGCCCTTCGCGTATCAGAGACCGTCACCGCCCGAAACGCGTGATCTCTTCACGCAGTTTCTCGTCATCCTCGAGGTCACCCGGGTCGACCGACCGGGCAACGCCCACCAGGCGCTCACGCTCAGCCGGGTTCGCCACCCAGTACTCGGCGGGCACCTGCCGCAGCACCGCCGCCAACAGGTCACCCGGGTAGAAGTCGCCCTCAGCGAGGGGATCCCGCTCCAACACCTCCAACGCCAGCGGCACCAGGGTCGCCACCCCCACCCGCTGGCCGATCAGCACCCGCAGGTCCTCCACGCCCAGCGCACCGACAGGCTTGCGCCGCAACCGATGCACGGTCTCCACCAACTTCGACGCATCGGCGGGTCCGCTGCCCCACGCACGCTTCTCGATCTCCTCGAGCGACTGCTCCCGCGACATCTCTTCTCCTCGGACCCACAGGGGGCGCCATGCCGCCCTGCATCGGTGAGGGCCGAATGGTCGCGAAGCCCGCCAACACCACCCATTGGCCGCCACCGAGGTGTCGCAGTCATGCCGTAAGGCTGAATGTTGCGCTGGACACCGGGAGACGACAACTTTCTGCGGCGTTGCTCCTCAAAACCGGCCAATCACGTCTGACAGAAGACCATATGTGTCATGACCAGACGCGATTGGCCCACACTTGACATCTGACGCCGCAGAAAGTTGCGGCATAGCCGGTTTCGGCGCAACTTCGTGCCCGTGGACCAGAACCTGCCGCCCCGCCACCAACTGCAAACGGATCAAAGGCGGTGACCCGGTCGCGCAGCGGAGTCTCGGCTTTCTGGTCCAGGTGGAGGATCCCGGCCGGGCCATGTCGCTCTACCGGTCCGCGGCCGAGGGCGGGGACGCGATCGCCGCTTTCAACGTCGGGATGATGCTCGGCAAGTCACCCGCGGCGGTGCCGTGGCTGCGGCAGGCCGCCGAGGCTGGCGTGACCGAGGCATACCCCGTACGCGGTGACCGGCTCAGTGAGCAGGACCTCGACGACGAGGCGTTGCGCTGGTCCTCACCACCTGACAACGGGTCGCGCGGTTGCCGGCGGATCTCGCGGGCTCAGGCGTAGTCGGGGAGTTGCCAGGCACCGCCGCGGTCCTCCTTGGCCAGCCGGGCGACGAGGTCGGGGACTCGCAGGAAACACGCCAGGGACGTGACGGCATGGAGGGTGTCGATCTCGAACTGGTGCATCGGCATGCCGAGCTTCAGTAGCTGGGGTTTGACCTCGGCCTGGATCTTGTAGACGAACGGCCGCAGCGTGGTGTCGTAGCTCGCCAGGGCGGCGGGCAGGTCGTGCGGGTTGCGGTTGAGCTCGCCGGCCAGGACGTACGCGCCGACAAGTCCACCCGAGATCCCCATGCCGCTGTACGGCGAGGCACAGTGCGCGGCGTCCCCCACCAGCACGACGCGTCCCTGGGACCACGTGTCCGTGCGTACCTGGAGCACTTCCTGGGAGTAGAAGCTTTCCGTGGTCTGCATGCCCTCGATGAACCGCTGCGTCTGCCAACCGGCGTTGCGGAACCGCCCGGCCCAGAATTCCTTCTGCCGTTCGACCGGCTCGCGGTGCACGGCCGAGGCCTCCGCGGACTGCTCCCGGAGCACGAAGTAGGCCTGCGTGTCGGCCGGGTTGTGACTCCGGCGCATGATCATGCGACCACCGGGGGCCAGGTACGTGTCCCGGATGTTGCTGTCCGACGCGATGCGCGGCACGAACCAGTACGCCATGTGGATCCCCACCCGCCAGTAGGGATCAGCGCTGTCGGGCAGCAGCGCCCGGCGGATCCGTGACCCCTGCCCGTCCGCCCCGACCAGCAGGTCGAATTCGCCGGACGTGCCATCGGAGAAGTACGCGATGACGCGCTTCTCGTCCTGCTCGAAGCTGTCCACGCTGACGCCGAAGACGTATTCCACGTCGTCCTTCGTCGCGTCGTGCAGGACGCGGACCAGGTCGCCGCGCATGATCTCGTACTCGGAGGTCAAGGACTGCCGGCCCCGGCCGGAGGTGTTGGCCATGATCGTCGCCCGGGCCCGGCCCCGGCTGTCGACGAAGGCGACCCCGGCCTCGTCGACGAGCTCGGCCCGGACGGCGTCGAGCAGGCCCATGCGCTTGATGGCGTCGATGCCCTGCCCGCGCAGGTCGACCTGCGCGCCGGTCGCGCGCAGGGCCGGGAAGCGTTCGGCGACGACGACCTGGTGACCGCCCCGGGCCAGCCAGAAGGCCAGGGCCTGCCCCGCGATGCCGCCGCCGGCGATGAGGATCTTCATGTCGTCAACTCCTGCCTATCAGTGAAAGGCTACGGTCGCCTATCGGCGATAGTTTTGTCAAGGACTATCGCTGATAGGCTGGCGGCATGGCCAAGCTGAACCGGGACACCGTCATCGCCGAGGCGCTCGACCTGCTCGACGAGGTCGGCCTCGATGCCGTCAGCACGCGACAGCTCGCGAGGCGCCTCGGCGTCGAGCAACCGTCGCTCTACTGGCACTTCCGCAAGAAGGAAGACCTACTCAGCGCCATGGCAGAGGCCGCCATGGCACCACACGCCGCCGCTCCCCTACCGACTCCGGCGGACGACTGGCGGGACTGGTTCGCCGAGAACACCCGCGGTTTCCGGCGGACCCTGCTGCTACGCCGCGACGGCGCGAGGCTGCACGCCGGATCGATGCCCGCCGGCACGGACCTCGACCGGGCCATGCGGAAGTACGAGTTCCTGGTCGCCGCCGGCCTGCCCGAGCCGGATGTCCGGGCGGCGATGCTGGCCACCAGCCGCTACACCGTGGGCAGCGTCCTCGAGGAGCAGGCGGATGCCGACCCGGGCGCCGGTCACGAGGTGGCGTTCGACGCGGGTCTGGCGCTCATTCTCGACGGCCTGGCCCTCAGGCAGCGGCGGTAGGAATATACGAGGCGTATACAGACGGACCTTAATCTCCCATCTGCCACCATTCGCTATCAGGAGGGCACACCAGGTGAGAGCACGCACGATCATGACGGGAATGGTCGCGGCCGTCACGGCGCTGAGCGGGGCGTTCGCCGTCCCGCCGGCCGCAAGTGCCGCGCCCACGACCTCGCTCATCGAGGACACCGCGCAGGGGACGGGAACCGGGCAGGTCCAGTTCTCGGCGGGCTGGAGTCCCTGCGACGGCAATTGCGACGCCGCCTCGGACAACAGCTTCCTGTGGACGTCGACCGCCGGCTCGACCGCTACCGTCCGGTTCACCGGCACGCAGATCACCCTGTTCGGTATGAAGGAGCCGTGGGCGAACATCGCGACGGCGAAGATCGACAGCACCGCGGCGACGGACGCCGACTTCTATGCGGCCAAGGCCACCACCGAGACCGTCGACGTCTACACGTCACCGGTCCTCGCGCAGGGCACGCACACCCTGGTGCTGACCATCACCGACCGGCGTAACCCGGCGTCCAAGGGCGGGTCGTCGATCACCTTCGACAGCGCGCTCGTGACCGGCGACGACACGCCGCCGGCCCCCGCGCACCGGTCCGGCCTGCCATGGTCGGACGGCGGATTCTTCGAGCACGACGCGCAACTGGCCAAGAACTTCCAGGACTGGCGGGGCCGCCCGGTCGACAACATCGTGTCGTTCACGTCGCGCGAGAACTGGGGCGCCCAGCTCAACACGTGGTGGGCGAACACCGTCCCGGACACGTTCGAGCCGGACACGGACGACTTCATTCTGTCCGTGCCACTGTGGACGGACAACGGGGACAAGGGCACGGACGCCCAGTGGCGTCAGCTCGCAAGCTCCATCGCGGATGTCGACCCCGACGGGTACGTCCGGCTCGGCTGGGAGATGAACTGCTGCTTCTCCCACGCGACCGATGCCGCGTCCTGGCGTACACAATTCGTCCGCGCCGTTGATCTGATCCGGGGTGCCGCCCCCGGCCTGAAGATCGTCTTCAACCCGAACGAGGGCACCAGCAACAACGGCACGGTGGCCGACGCCTCCACGCTGTTCGTCGACGACAAGGTCGACGTGATCGCCATCGACGCGTACGACTGGTGGGAGCCCTACACCACCGCCGGCACGGACCACTTCACCAAAACGTACGGCTGGAACTGGTGGTACGACTTCGCCCGCTCGAAGGGCTTCCCCTTCGCCCTCGGCGAATTCAGCGTGATCTCCATCAACAAGACAGCCAACCACGCGGGCGGCGACAACCCGGCGTTCTTCACGCTGGCCTACAACTGGCTCTCGGCCAGGAACGCCGCCGACCCCGGCTCGATCGCCTTCGTCTCCGTTTTCAACGACCAGGCCAATTGGCAGTCCAACCTCTACCCGACAACCACCAACCCCAACGCTGCAGCCCGCTACAAGTCCATCATCACCACGCTGGCGAACTGACCTGAGGTCTGAGCCCGCCCGGTCACCGGGCGGGCTCACGGCGTCTATCCGGCCGCCCGCCGGCTGCGGCGCTCGCTGAGCAGGTCGAAATAGCCCTCCCGCTCGTACTCGTTCTGCGGATCCAGGCCGGCCAGACCGTCCGCCAGAAGCTGATCCGCCGCGGCACGCTCGGCCAGCAGCCCTTTGACCACGTGCGCGAGTTGCTCGTCGGTCATGCTCGCCGCGCCGTCGGGTGCCGGTCCGGACAGGAGCTGGTCGAGGATCACCGACCACTGCTTGCTGATCCCGTCCGTGTGCCGGGCCCGGCGGTCCGCGAGATCCCGCTCGTAGTCGAGGGTGATCAGCTGTTCCCAGTACGGCCGGATGTGCTGACGGACCCGCTCGTCCAGCTGCACCCGGATCTCCGGACGGCAGGTGACCCGCAACCCCCGCCGGAGATAGGTCCACTGCACGAATTCGTCCAGCGTGCGGCGCAGCAGTGCCTCGAACTCCTCCCCTCGGTGCGGCTCGACCTGACGCGCCGGACCCGTGGCAGCCACTTTCAGGTGGTGGTGAGCATAGGGAAGGAAATGGTCGACCATCTCGCGCAGCTCCTCGATCCGGGCCATGTCGTCGCTCTCCCACACGAAGACGCCGTGCACCTGGAAGTTGAAAGCGAAACCGCGGGCCGGCACTGTTATCGGTGTGATGCTGCGCCGTTCGAGAAGGCGAACGCGAAGCTGCGGGGCCGGCGCGGGACCCCGGAGAAATCCCAGAAACCGGGACCAGATCGTCATGACACGGCGCCAGAACCGGCTCCACCTCGCCGGCCGGGTCTGCTCATCCAGGCTGTCGGTCATCGTTCCACTCCCCTACGACGTCAGCGATCCAGTCCGGGGCGTCCGGCCTCGACAGGAAAGGGTGGAGCCGCCGGCGCAGGGCCGACACGCGGGCCATCTCGTGCAACAGCTCGACGACCGGCTTACGCAGTTCGGGCTCCCGATCGGCGCTGCGCAACCAGCCGAGCAGCACATGCCATGCCTCCCGCTTCGTGCTGGCGCCGAGCAGGGCGGCGTACCAGAGAACGGCAAGCTCCTCCGTGCCGGCGTCGGAGAGAGCGAGCAACAGCAGTGGTACGCCACCACGGCCGTTACGGGCCGGAACACCCGCGATCCGGATCAGCGCCCGGGCCGCGTGCCGGGTCACCAGCCGCTGCGGCCCGTCAGCCCGGATCCACCCGGCGAGGGTCGCCACGATCAGGCCGTACGACTCCTCGTCGAAGATCTGGCCGACGGCCTCGGCGATCGTCGACGTGCTCCGCTGCATCGGGTCCTCGGCGATACGCCGCAGGTCGGCGAGATTCCAGCTCGCGGAGTTCTGCCGCAGACCGCTCACGTACGCCCACGCGGCGGTGTCGCGGCGCAGGTTGGCGGCGCCGTCGACCCAGCGGTGCACGGTGCGCAGCATCCGCTGGTCGAGATCGTTGGCCGCGCTGAGGTACACCACGACCTGGGCGGCGGCCCGCCGCACCCGGACCTTCTGTGACGCGCTCCAGACGCTGATCAGGTCCGTGTCGACCCGGTCGAAGTCGAGGAGCGCGAGGTTGACCGTCACCGCCGTCGCGGCGCGGCGTGATGCCGCGTCGGGCGACTCGACCAGGGCGTTCAGCCACGCGATGATCGCCGGGCGGGTGTGGTCGAACTCGTGCCAGGCCACGCTGAAGAGCGCCCCGGCCATGCGGGGGTCGAGCCGCGCCAGCCGTGGTCCACCGCTGACCTGATCCGCGCTCCAGTCCGCGGCGAGGACGTCGCCGAGCAGGGCCTCGACCGAATGCTCCAGCGCGGTACGGCCGAGATCGTCCCAGCCCGACTCCGCGTCGACCTGGGACAGCAGCAGGCCCGTGGCGGCGAAGACCCGGTCGATGGATTCGTTGCGCAGGGCCGCGTACGAGAGTTGGAAAGCCCTTCGGTGCTGCCGGAGCCGACGCCGGCCGGCGGGCCCGTCCTGACCCTTCGGATCCAGGATGTTGAGCGCCCTCGCCAGCAGAACCTGCTGGCTCTGCTCACGAAGCGCCCGCAGGCACTCGGGACCAGCCGGATAGCGCAACGCCAATGTCACCTGCTCGGCCACCTCCCGCGGAGGTCCCACCAGCAGCGCCGCACTCTGGGCCAGTTGCACGTACGCCTCGGGGTCGCGTGACGTGTTCTCGAGCTCGCGGCGAGCGTGCATCCGGAAGACCCCGATAGGGGACGGCAAGCGGTGCCGGACCTCCGCGGACTCCATCGCCCGGGCCCGGCCGGTCAGATCGCGGATCAGCAACAACTTGCTTTTCTTCGCGCTCACCAGGGCATTCAGCCGGTCCATGATGGGCGCCGGATCCTCGTCGTGGATCCGCAGGATGTAGGCACGCCCTGGTTTCAGCTTCTCCGGCGGGAACTCATGAACGGCGTCCACGATGCCGCGGTCCGGTGGAGGAAAGATCTCGGCGAGCCGGTCGGCGCCGTGGCGCCCCACGAGCACGTGGCACGCGGTGCTGAAGCGGCCCGTTCCGGGTTCACCGGTCAGGCACACGGTCGTATTCCCCTCGAGTAGGTGCCGGAGCTGCTCCTCGCATCCGGTCGGCTCGTACCACTTCGCGAGTTCCGCCGCGTTCGGCGGCCGGCCGACCGTCATCTGCGGCTGCTGTGCCCCGAAGTTGTTCTGTGTGTTGTTGTTACCGAACATCGCCGGGTCGTTGGCGGTGACGTCGAAGAACTTCTGCTGCTCGTAGCGGGCGCCGAGAGCGTCTTCCTTGAGACTCTCGTCGATCCGGTGCTCGTCGGGTGTGATGGGGTCCGCGCTGATCCCCTCACGCTCGTCCGTCGGTTCCGGCACCGGTTCGGGCGGAACCGAAGGAGCGGGGTGCGGGCCGGAAACCGGCTGTAGCTCAGGGCCGCCCGTCATCGCCAGGACTCGCCGCGAAGGTCCATCGTGTTGTTGTTGCCGAACGACGCCGGCGCGTTGGTGTGGATGTTGTGGAAGACCTGCCCACCGGCGGGCGGCCCCGGCGGCGGCTCCCCGGGCCCGGCGAGAGGTCCAGCATCAGGACCGGCATCGTCCCCCGCCGCATTCTCGTTGGGGACATAGATCCAGGCCGTCTGCTTGAAGTTCTTCTCGGGCAGTTCGGCGACGACCTCCTGAAACTGATCGGAGCGCAGATCCTGATAGTGGAGAACGACATCCGCATACATCTGGTCGGAGATGATCAGTGCGACGTCGGCGCGGGGAAAACGACGCTTGAGCGCGTCCTTGAGCACCGGCGAGTCGATGAGCCGGCACACCGTGACAACCGCGTCGCCGGGGAACCCGTTCGCGCCGTCCAGATGCACGAGACCCTGGTGGACGGCCACCCGCAGCCTGATCCTGCCCTCCCGGCTCCGCCCGAGGTTGTACTGCCGCAGCAGCCGGTCGAGGGTCGGCGACAGGCTGCCCACCAGGGCACGCTCGCTCGCCTCGGGCGGCAGGATGGCCAATTCACCGTCGCCGGCCTGCTGCTGAAGCCAGCCGGGCCGTTCCACGCCCAGCTCGGCGGCGGCATCGTCCATGATGCGGCGGAAGTCCTGCTGCGCGCGGTACTGCAGCAGATTGTTGCGGCGGCTGTAGCTTTCCATGTCGACGGAGACGACAACGCGCCGTCGCGGATCACTGATTTCGGGCACCGGGTTGGCAGCCTTTCGGTGATGGAGTCGAAGGGGACCCGTCATCTCTACCGGACCGCCGCGCGCCGGATTTCATCCAAATATGAGTTCCCATCGGCCTCTGCCGATTGATATTGCAACCTGTAACCACGATGATACGGAGAGCTAGTATTCACCACGGTCGAAGCCAGGGGACTGCCCGTTGGAGGAACCACAGTGGATGGCAAGCACACTGCTCGGCCGGCTGGATCCGCCGGCCCGGGCGGCGCTGCTCAGCGCGGGTGTCCGCAGGCACCGCGCGACCGGTGACGTGCTGATACACGAGGGGCTGCTGGAATCCCATGTGATCGTCCTCATGGACGCGCTGGTCAAGGTGACCGCGACGCTTCCGAAGCACCGGCAGGCGCTGATGGCCATCCGGGTCTCGGGCGACATCGTCGGGGAGATGTCCGCCCTCAACGGCCGCCCCCGCTCGGCGACCGTGACGACGTGCCGGCCGTCGACGGTCCGGGTCATCGGGCGGGACAGCTTCCGGGCGTTCCTGCGGGCGCACTCCGACGCCGCCATCGAGGTGGCCGGGATCGTGGCCGACCGGTTGCGCTGGGCGAACCGGCAGCGCGCCGACTTCGCGTCCTATCCGGTGAAGATCCGGCTGGCCCGTGCGCTCTGGGAGATCGGTGTCCGGTACGGCCGCAGAACCCCGGACGGCATCGCCGTCGACCTCGACATCACCCAGCAGGAGCTGGCAACGCTGTGCGGCGCCGCGGACATCACGGTCCACAAAGCGTTGCGGGAGCTGCGGGAGAAGAACCTTATCGGGACCCACTACCGCAGCCTGGTCATCCGTGATGCCGAGGCGCTGAAGGTGGTCGCGCGGCTCGACGAGCGGTGGACCGGCGAGCCCTGACGTCCAGGGCGGGCCCGCCGGTCCCGCGATCGCCGTCCGGTCAGCGGGATCTTCGGGTTACCGCGCGCTGCAGGACGATGAAGGCGAAGAGCAGGACACCCACGACGATGCGGGTCCACCAGGAGCTGAGGGTGCCCTGGAACGTGATGATGGTCTGGATCAGGCCCAGGACCAGCACGCCGAGCACCGTACCGAAAAGATAGCCGGACCCACCCGTGAGCAGGACCCCGCCGATGACCACCGCGGCGATGGCGTCGAGCTCCATGCCCTGGGCGTTGAGGCTGTAGCCGGAGCTCATGTAGAAGCTGTAGAGGACGCCGCCGAGGGCGGAGCAGAAGCCGCTCAGGGTGTAGACCGCGATCCGGGTACGCCCGACCGGCAGCCCCATCAGCAACGCCGAGTCCGCGCTGCCGCCGATGGCGTACACCGTGCGGCCGAAGCGGGTGTAGGCCAGCACGTACGCGCCGATCAGCACCACGACCAGGGAGATCACCACGCTCGTGGAGATGAAGACGCCCGGGCCGAAGCGGATGCGTTCCTCGGCCATCGCGGTCCAGAAGCCGTCGGTGATCGGGATGGAGTTGCGGTTGATGAGCAGGGCGATGCCGCGGGCCAGGAACATGCCGGCGAGCGTGGCGATGAACGGTTCCACCTGGAAGAAGTGGATCACCGCGCCCATGCCCAGCCCGAGGACGGTGCCCATGAGCAGGACCAGGGGCAGCACGACGGCCGCGGACCAGCCCGCGTGGAGCAGGGTCGCGGCGACGGTGGTCGTCAGGGCGACGACCGCGCCCACGGACAGGTCGATGCCGCCGGTGAGGATCACGAACGTCATGCCCGCGGCGACGACGAGCAGGAACGCGTTGTCGACGAAGATGTTCAGGACGACCTGGGTGTCGGAGAAGCCGCGGTAGTTCGCGACGCCCACGGCGTACATGATGATTAAGAGCGCGAGTGTCGCGAGGACCGGGACGTGCCGGCGGTTTTGCTTGAGGACCCGGTTGCGGGCCTTGGCCGGTGGCGTGCCGGGTGGCGCGGTGACGTCGATCATGCGGAGGCTCCCACTCGCGAGGGACGGCGCAGCACCTTGGCCCGGAAGGCGGCGGACTGGACGAGGCAGAGGACGATGACGACGATCGCCTTGAACAACAGGGTGGTCTCGACCGGGATGCCGATGCTGACGGTCGTGACATTCAGGGTCTCGATGAGTACGGCGCCGAGCACCGTGCCTGCGAGGGAGAACCGGCCGCCGGTGAGTCTCGTGCCGCCGATCACGACGGCGAGGATGGCGTCCAGCTCGATCAGGTTGCCGGCCGCGTTGCTGTCCGCGCTGGAGACGTTGGAGCTGTAGATCAGCCCGGCGATACCCGCGCAGATCGCGGAGAAGACGTAGACCATGATCGTGAGGCGGCGGGCCTGGATGCCGGCGAGACGGCTCGCGGTGGGACTGCCGCCGACCGCTTCGATCAGCAATCCCAGCGCGGTACGCCGGGTGAGCACCACCGCGATCGCGACCATCCCGGCGGCGATGAGCACCGACACGGGCAGCGCGATGGTGTATCCGGCGCCGATCACCTTGTACGGCGCGGACGTCACGTTGAGGATCTGCCCGTCGGTGATCAGCTGGGCGATGCCGCGCCCGGCCACCATCAGGATCAGCGTCGCGATGATCGGCTGGATCCCGATGGACGCGACCAGGGTGCCGTTCCAGATGCCGAGCACCAGGGAGAGCACGATCCCGGCCGCGCAGGCCAGCAGCACGCCGATGACGCTGTTCTGGTTGTCGAGGTCGCCGATCAGCAGGCAGGCCAGGGCGCCGGAGATCGCCATCACCGAGCCGACGGAGAGGTCGATGCCGCCGGTCGCGATGACCAGGGTCATGCCGATGCCCACCAGGATCAGCGGGGCGCTGCGGCGCAGGATGTCGATGATCGAGCCGTACAGATGGCCGTCGTGCACGGTGATGCTGAAGAAGCCCGACGAGAAGAAGATGTTGCTCGCCAGCAGCGCCACCAGGATGGCGGCGGGCCAGAAGAGCCGATGCCGGACGAAATTCATGAGGCCACCCCGCCCGCGATGGTGCGCATGACCCGGTCAGCGTCGACGTCGTCGGTGTTGTCGAGCTCCTCGACGAGCCGCCGGTCGCGGAGGACCTCGATCTTGTGGCTCAGCCGCAGGACCTCGTCGAGCTCGGCGCTGACGAACAGCACCGCGGTGCCGCCGTCGGCGAGCTCGGCGACGATGCGCTGGATCTCCGCCTTGGCGCCGACGTCGATGCCGCGGGTGGGTTCGTCGATGATCAGCAACCGGGGCTCGGTGATCAGCCAGCGGGCCAGCAGGACCTTCTGCTGGTTGCCGCCGCTGAGGTTGCGCACCGGCATGTCGGGGTCGGCGGGGCGGATGTTCAGCGCCTTGACGTACTTGTCGACCAGCTCGTCCTGACGCCGCCGGGCGATCGGCCGGGTCCAGCCCCGCGCCGCCTGCAGCGCCAGGATGATGTTCTCGCGCACGCTCAGCTCCGCGACCACGCCCTCGGTGCGGCGGTTCTCGGAGGAGAAGCCGATCCCGTGCGCCATGGCCGTGCGCGGGCTGCGCAGGACCAGCGGCTTGCCGTCGATCTCCAGGTGACCGGTATCGGCACGGTCCGCACCGAAGAACAACCGCGCCATTTCAGTACGCCCGGAGCCCAGCAATCCCGCGAGCCCGACCACCTCCCCCGCATGGATCTCCATGTCGAACGGGGCGATCCCGCCGGCCCGCCCGAGTCCCACGGCCTTCGCGATGAGCGGGCCGCGTTCGAGTTCCCGGGCGGAGCTGCGGGGCTGGCTCTCGAGCTCCTCGAGCGCTTCCAGGTCCTTGCCGATCATGCGCGCGACGAGCTGCATCTGTGGGAGGTCCGCGGTGCGGTACTCACCGATGAGCCGCCCGTTGCGCAGCACGGTCATCCGGTCGGCCACCTCGTAGACCTGGTCGAGGAAGTGCGACACGAACAGGATCGCGACGCCCGCGTCCTTGAGCCGGCGCATCACCGCGAACAGCTGCGCCACCTCGGAGGCGTCGAGGCTGGACGTCGGCTCGTCGAGGATCAGCACCTTGGCGTCGATGTCGATGGCCCTCGCGATCGCGACCATCTGCTGAATGGCCAGCGAGTACGTGCTGAGCGGCGCCGACACGTCGAGGGTCAGGTCGAGCCTGGCCAGCAGCTCGACGGCCCGGCGCCGCATCTCGGCCCAGCGGATGCGGCCGAGACTGCGGGGTTCGCGGCCGATGAAGATGTTCTCGGCGACCGACAGGTTGGTGCAGAGGTTGACCTCCTGGTACACCGTGCTGATCCCGGCCTGCTGGGCCTGCAGCGGGCTGCCGAACAGCACCGAGGTGTCCCCGAGCCGGATCTCGCCGCCGTCGGTGCCGTACACACCGGTCAGCACCTTGATCAGCGTCGATTTGCCGGCGCCGTTCTCGCCCATCAGGGCGTGCACCTCGCCCGGCAGGAGCCGGAAGTCGACGTCGTCCAGGGCGGTGACGCCCGGGAAGACCTTCCGGATGCCGGTCATCTCGAGGACCGGTGGCCGCGAACCCATGTGCGAGCCTCTCAGTACTTGCGCTCGGCCAGGACTGCCTTGGCCTGCTCGGGGGTGAAGGTGGTCTCCTCGGTCAGCACGCGCTGCGGCACGGTCTCGCCGGCCTTGACCTTCTTGGCGAGATCCATCAGCTGCGGGCCGAGCAGCGGGCTGCACTCCACGATGTAGTTGATCTTGCCTTCGGAGAGCGCCGTCATGCCGTCCTTCACGGCGTCCACCGTGATGATCTTGATGTCGGTGCCGGGCTTCTTGCCGGCCGCCTCGATCGCCTCGATCGCGCCGAGACCCATGTCGTCGTTGTGCGCGTAGAGCACGTCGATCTTGGGCTGGGCCTTGAGGAACGTCTCCATGACCTGCTTGCCGTCGGTCCGGGTGAACTGCCCCGTCTGCGATGCGACGACCTTGAACTTGGGATCCGCCTTGATCACGTCGGCGAATCCGGCCTTGCGGTCGTTGGCGGGTGCCGCTCCGGGCGTACCCTGAAGCTCCACGATGTTGACCGGATCGGTCTTGCCCTCGTAGTCCTTGACCAGCCATTCGCCGGCCTTCTTGCCCTCGAGCACGAAGTCCGAGCCGATGAACGTCTTGTAGAGCGACGTGTCCTGCGAGTCCACCGCGCGGTCGGTGAGGATGACCGGGATGTTCGCGTCCTTGGCCTCCTTGAGCACGGTGTCCCAGCCGGACTCCACCACCGGTGAGAACGCGATCACGTCGACCCGCTGGGTGATGAAGTTGCGGATCGCCTTGATCTGGTTCTCCTGCTTGCCCTGCGCGTCGGAGAACTTGAGCTCGACACCCGCGGACGCGGCCGACTCCTGGATCGACTTGGTGTTCGCCGTGCGCCAGCCGCTCTCGGCACCGACCTGGGAGAACCCGAGGACCAGCTTGCCGTCACCGCCACCGCTACCGCTGTCGCCGTCGTCACCACCACACCCGCTGAGGGTCGCGGTGATCAATAATCCACTCAGTACGGCGGCGGTCCATCTCTTCGACACCACAACACACTCCTGGGGGCTGTTAGCGTTCACAATTGAGATTGATCGATACGGCAGTCGATACTCGCCCTGCCGGGGAGGGACGACGGGAGGCCAATGTGGCCTGAACCACATTGATTTCGGAAGTGTTACCGTTCTCAACCGCAGCGTCAAGAGTCGATTTCTGTCCGTGATGAACGACAGGGGGTCGGGTGCCACTCCAGAAGGCTCCACGGGGCACGGTGATGCGCGACGTGGCCAAACTGGCCGGGGTCTCGCACCAGACGGTGTCCAGAGTGCTCAATGAGCACCCCAACGTCCGTCCCGAGACCCGGCTGCGGGTCCTGGAAGCCATGCGATCACTCAACTACCGGCGCAACCTGGCCGCCCGCACGCTGGTCACCCGCCGCTCGAACACGCTCGGCATCATCGGCTTCGAGACCACGCTGTTCGGCCCGGCGTCGATGCTCTACGGCATCGAGAGCGCCGCCCGGGAAGCGGGCTACCTGGTCAGCATCGCCACCGTCCGCAACCTGGAACGCGCCGACGTGCTCAGCGCCGTCGACCGCCTCGCCCAGCACGCGGTCGACGGCATCATCGCGATCGCGCCGAAGACCGCGGTCACCAGCGCACTGATGCAGGCACCGACCGACCTGTTCTGCGTGGCCGTCGGCGGCGCGGGAGACTCCGAGTCGGTCCCCACCGTCCGCATGGACAACGCCGAGGGTGCGTGCCTGGCCACCCAGCACCTGCTCGATCTCGGCCACGCCACCGTGCACCACGCGGCCGGCCCCGGCGACTGGCCCGAGGCCCACGAACGCACCGAGGGCTGGCGGCGCACACTTTACGCGGCGGGCGCCGTCGTGCCACCCGTGCATCCACAATGGTGGGACGCGGCCTCCGGCTACGAGCAGGGCCGCGCCATGGCCGCCGACCCGGCCGTCACCGCGATCTTCTGCGCCAACGACCGGATCGCGCTCGGCGTCCTGCGCGCCCTGCACGAGGCGGGCCGCAAGGTCCCCGAGGAGGTCAGCGTCGTCGGCTTCGACGACATGCCGGACTCGGGCTTCTTCCTGCCCCCGCTCACCACGGTCAGCCAGAACTTCGGCGAACTGGGCCGGCGCAGCCTCGCGCTCCTGCTGGAGCACATGAACCGCCCCAGCGACGCCGAAACGGTCGACCACGTCATCGTGCCGCCCACCCTGGTACACCGGGCCAGCACGGCACCGCCACCCCCGCCCCGGTAGCCGCTCAGGTCAGGTACGTCCAGGTCTCGGCGACGCGGAACCCCATCGACTCGTACAGCGGGAGGGCCATCTCGGTCGAGGTCAGGAAGACACCCGTGTACGGCACCGAGCGCAGGATGTGCTCGGTGACAGCCCGCGCGTAGCCGTGGCGGCGGTGCGCGGGCGGGGTGGCGATGTTGAAAACCCCGAGCCACTCCCCCGCCAGCACACCGAACCCTGTCGCGACCGGATCGCCAGGCGTCCCGGCCAGGTACGCGGTGGCCCCCGGCGCGTCCAGCTCGGGCCCGCGCATGAAGCTGCCGAACAGCTCCGCGGGCACCTCGAACCCGGCCGCGACCGCCGCCTGGTACTCCACGCCCTGCGCGCTGGTCACCGCCCGGACCGGCACCCGCTGCCCGTCCGGCGGCCCGAGGCGCAGATCCCCGGCCGCGCAGGTCATGAACGTCGTCGCCGAACGGGTGGTCCTGCCGTGCCGGGCGCCGATCTCCAGCAGTTCCGGGGAGGGCTCACCGCGCATGTGCAGGCACCAGGGCACTGCCAGCTCGGCAGCGGCCACTGCGGCGAGCTCGGCCACCTCGCCGAGATCCGGGTACGGCGATTCTGGAGTGAACACGCCGTTGACCGTTGCGAGCGGCGCGCCGCCGACCAGTAGCCGGGTGCCGTTCGCCGCCCGCCGCGACGAGCCACCGGCCGTGTCCGCCGCCAGCAGATCCATGGTGTCGAACCACGCGTTCACCGCAGCATCCGTACTCATGGTGATCATTGTCCCCGCCCGGCCGTACCCCCGCCCGGTGACCGCCGGGTAGGAAAGTCAGTACCACTTTTGAGGCCACGGCGCGGCGGGCGGCGGGGCAGACTTGGGGTGTGGACCACAATGCCGAGCTCAAGCAGTTCCTGCGGTCACGGCGGGCGAAGCTGCGGCCCGAGGACGCCGGGTTGCCGCAGCAGCCGGGACGCCGGGTGCCCGGGCTGCGCCGCGAGGAGCTCGCCGCTCTCGCGGGGGTGAGCGTGGACTACTACGTGCGGCTGGAGCAGGGGCGCAACCTGAACCCGTCCGAGGCTGTCGTCGACGCGATCGCGCGGGCACTGCGCCTCGACGACGCCGAGCGGGACCACCTGTTCGACCTGTCCCGGGCCAGGCGGGGGCGACGGCCGGCCGCAATGCGGGCACAGCAGGTCCCGCCGACGGTGTTCCGGCTGCTGGAGAGTCTCGACGCGGCGGCGACCCCGGCGTTCGTGGTGGGCCGGCGGATGGACTATCTCGCGGTCAACCGGATGGCGCGAGCACTGATCTGCGACTTCAACGCGCTGCCCGCGCAGGACCGCAACAACGTACGGTTCATGTTCCTCGACCCGTACGCCCGGGAGCTCTACCCCGACTGGGCCTCGGTCGCCTCGGAAACGGTCGCGGTCCTGCGCAGCTACGCGGGCCGCCACCCCGACGATCCCGCACTGACCGCGCTGGTCGGCGAGCTGTCGGTGAAGTGCGACGACTTCAGGCGGCGGTGGGCCGACCACGAGGTGCATGTGCGCACGTCGGGCAGCAAGCGCTACCGGCATCCGGTGGTCGGCACACTGACGATCGACTACCAAGCGCTGCAGTTGCCGGAAGACGCCGAGCAGACCCTGTTCGTCTACACAGCGTCACCCGGCTCCGAATCCGCCGAGGCGCTGCGGTTGCTGGCCAGCTGGACAGACATGACCCAGCCGGCTTCCGCGCCGCTGAGGGAGAACGCCCCCTGACCACGGGCCGCTTTCGGCGTGGGCCGGCTGTGCCGGGTGCGCATGGCGTCGCGTTTGGCTCGGTTGCCGCAGGCCGTGTGCGTCCCGCAGCAGTTCGTCGCTGACCGGGAGCGGTTCGGTCGTGAGCCCGGCTGCCGTCAGCCGATCGGCGAGATCCGACGGGCGGAGCAGGTGCTCTCGCGGACAGCGTCACCGCGGCTGGAGATCTGGCCAGGCTCATGACGCTGCTCGGCCACGACCGTTTCCGGGCAGTCGGCCACGACGTCGGCATGATGCTGGCGTACGCCCTCGCGGCCGACCATCCGTCCCGGGTCACGGAGCTTGTCCTCGCCGAGGCCGCGCTGCCCGGAATCTCGGATGCGCCCAGTGCCATCCCCGCCGTCAACCGTGCGGTCGAGGCCACCTGGCGGGCGGCGTTCCGCGGCGCCGGTGTCGCCGCGGTCCGGTGGTGGAGCCGAACGTCGGGGTCCACCACCGGATCTGAGCCGCTGCCTAGAAGCCGGTCGGGGCCGTGATGGTGATGGGCTGGCCGAAGTCGTAGAACTCGGTCAGGGTGCGGCGGTCGGTCTGGTCGACGGCGATGCGGCGGATCAGGTTGCCGGAGGTCCAGACGTCGAGGGAGAGGATGTCCTCGGCGTGCTCCACCTCGAACCAGGCGGTCTCCACCGGCGGGAGGGCTGCCAGGGCCGCGCGGGACTTCGCCGTGAGCTGCACGTGGTAGTGGGTGGCCTCGGCTCCGCGTACCTCATCGGTGCCCTTGTCCTTGACGTCGGCGTCGTTGAGGGCGGCTCGGACGACGTCGGCGGCTGAGTCGGCGAAGGGGGCGAGGCGCTCTTCCGGCTGCATTTCCTGCTTCGACTTGTCGCCGTCGGAGTTCGATTCGTAGCCGATGTTGCCGACGATGGTGGTGGTGATCGTACCTATGTCGTCCTGGGTGATGATCTTCATGTCGGGACCGCTGGCCTCGATGGTGGAGTGGGTGGAGCCGCCGGTCTTGACGTCGTCCTGGGTGGTGCCGCGCAGGGTGACCACGGTCTCGGTCTTGTCGGCGGCGGTCAGGACGGCCGCCGACGCGGAGGTGGTGTTGCCGCCGAGGACGACCATCGTGGCCACCACCGACGCTGCCACGCCCGTCCCGGCCGCAGCCCAGGTCATCCAGCGGCGCGAGCCCCCGGAGCGGAATCGCTGCCGGCGGAGGAGCGCGGGCCGGCGAGCCGGTTCCCAGGGCCCGGAGTCGACCGGGCGCCACGGAGCAGGAGAAGCCGACGGACGAGGGCGGATCGCCTCGTAGCGCGCCGAGCCCGGCGCCGGCGGCTCGTCGTGCAGGGTGGGGTCGAGGGAGCGCAGGAAGTCGAGGTCGGTGTCAGGCATGTTCGTCCTCTCGCGGGCGGGCTGTGTCGAGGTGCTGGTCGAGGCGGCGGCGGGCCTTGTGCAGGCGGGACGAGATCGTGGCCGCGGAGGTGTCCAGCAGCGTGGCGATCTCCGTCACGGCCAGGCGGTCCCAGGCCCGGAGCAACAGCAGTTCACGGTCGTCCGGGGTCAGCGCGGCCAGGGCCTGCCACAGGCCGGCGGCGGCCGGGTCGGGGGGGTCGAGGGCCACCGGCGGCGGATCCTCGGTGGCGATCTTCAGGTGCAGCCGGCCACGGCGGCGGGATTCGCGTTGCTGGTTGGCCAGGACGTTGCGGGCCACCCCGAACAGCCACAACCGGGCGCCCTCAGCCGGGATGTCGTCCCGGCGGCGCCAGGCCACGGCGAAGGTCTCGGCGGTGATGTCGTCGGCGTCCTCGCCTGATTCGGTACGTCTGCGTGCGAAGCGCCACAAGTCAGCGAACTGTGCGGTGTAGAAGTCGCTGAAGCTGTCCTCGTCCATGCCACCTCCGGAGGGTCGAAGTGTTCCACTCGCCCTCCACATGTCCGGTGCCCAGGAAATCTTGCCGCCGGCATCCGCGCAATCTGTGCAACGCAACAGCCGCGGCAGACGTCTTCAGTACGTGAATCCCGATCGGAAAGTGCTGCGACGCACCGTCATCATCGGCGGACTCGGCGCGACTGCTGGCCTCACCGTCGCCGGCTGCTCCACACCGACACACGCGAGCAGCGGCACAAAGACGGGTGAAAGCCCAGTAGGAGGCACCTGGCAGTCACCCTCCGCGACGCCCATCAGCCTGACCGTGACCCCGAAGGCGGGCAGCACCAAGGCCTCACCGGCCGAACCGGTCACCGTCTCCGTCGCGGGCGGCAAGCTGGCGTCGGTCAAGGTCGTCTCGGGGAGGAAGACTGTCAGCGGCGCGGTGCAGTCCGACGGGGTGACCTGGCGTTCGACCGGCGCCCTGGCCTATGGCAAGACCTACAAGGTGACGGCCTCCGTGTTGGACAGCCTGGGCGCGCAGATCGAGAAGACGTCGACTTTCACCACCATCAAACCGGCCCACACCGCGGGCACAACCTTCCAGGCCAATGCGATGAGTACGCTCACAGCAGGCGGAACGTACGGCATGGGCCAGCCGGTCATCGTGGCATTCAGCCGTAACGTCACCGACAAGGCAGCGGCGGAGAAGGCGATCACCGTCGAAACCTCGCCGGCGGTCGAGGGCAAGTTCTACTGGGTCACCAAGTCGATCGTGCACTGGCGCCCCGCGAAATACTGGACGAAGGGCACCACGATCAAGGTGTCCGTCAACACGTTCGGGGTGAACCTCGGCAACGGCGTCTACGGCTCGACGGACGCGAAGACCCACTTCACCATCGGCCGTACCCTGCTCGCGGTCAGCGACAACAGCACCCACCACACCAAGGTCTACATCGACGGCAAACTCGTGCGAACCATGGCCTGCAGCAACGGCAAGGGCGGCTACACCACGGGCGCGGACGGCCAGCAGCTCCACTTCTGGACCCACGAGGGCCCGCACGTGGTTCTCTCGAAGGAGCGGACGCACAGCATGAGCTCGGCGAGTTACGGGCTCACCGATCCGGCCAACCCGAACTACTACGCCCCCGAGATCGTCAAACTCTGCACCCGGATCAGCTACTCCGGCGAATTCCTGCACGCCGCCCCGTGGAACGGTTCGCTGGGCAAGGCCAACCTCTCCCACGGCTGCATCAACCTCAGCACCGCCGACGCCCAATGGGTCTACGACAACTTCCTGGTCGGCGACGTCGTCGACGTCCGCCACACCCCGAAACCCCTCCCGATCGGCGACGGCCTCGGCGACTGGACGGTCTCCTACGACAAGTACGGTGCGTAGGTGGGCTACGACTGGCACATCACCCGGGCGTTCGTCTCGTACGAGAGTCACTGGTTCCCGATCCTCGGCACCGAGGTGGACGCCCTGGTGGACGCCGAGCCCGACCTGCTCATCCCAGCCGGCACACCGAAGCGCCCGGACTACTGCTACGTCAGCTGGACAGCCGAGGCCGCCGACAGCGACGACTACCTGATCTTCCAAGACGGCCGCCTCTCCCGAAAGAACCCCCGCCCGGCCTTCCTGCGCCGCATGGCCGCCATCGCCGCCCACCTCGACGCCTGGCTCATCGGCGACAACTCCGAGGTGTACGCCGAACCCAACGCCTGGCAACGCGGCCCCAAAGCCTTCGCCACCCGCCACTTCATCACCCGCGGCCCCTGGCGCACCGGCGAAAGCAACCCCCCACCGATCCACGCCGACGAGTGGGCCGCGCTAGTGAACACCCAGCCAGACTTCGAGTGGACCACCCAGATCGAGGCCGTCCTACCCTCCGGCGTCCGAACGATCCCCTGCCCACCGGTCGCCACCTGGACCGCCCACCCCACCACGGTCCCGTTCTTCATGGACGACGACGCCATCCAGGTCCGCAACGCCGACCCACCGACAATCGCCCGCATGAAAGCCCTCGCCATCCCCCTCAAAGCCCACGTCCTCGACGACGACGCCCAACCCGCCTGACGCCGCCAATCCCCCGCAGACTCCAGCAGTC
>NZ_BOMN01000144.1 GCF_016862215.1 Winogradskya humida | reverse complement strand
GGGCGTCTGGGCCGCGACCCGCGCGGCGATCTGGGAGACATGCCGGGGATCGTCACGCGTGACACCACCCACGGTCACAATCACTTCCGCACCGTACGCGCGGAGCGTCGCGATCTTCTCCGCACTGCTCTTGTACGAGACGACGACCTTCGTCCGGTATCCGCGCTGCGCGGCGATCATCGCGAGCCCGATGCCGGTGTTGCCTATCAGAAAGATAGGAATTAACGCAGCCGGGACAGCGCCTGGGTCACGAAGGACACCAGCACCACCCCGGCGACCGTGCCGAGCGCCACCAGGGCCGCGCCGATGGGCCAGAGGCCGTCACCGTCGGGGTCCTGCGACGCGGAGACGATGAAGCTCGCGGTCACCGCCGCGGGAATGACGAACGTCGCCAGCCAGGCCCGCCGGGCACGACCCGCCGCGAACGCCAGCCCGCCGACCACCGCGGCCAGCCCGAGCACCTGCCACGCCGACCAGGGCCCGGTGATCGAACCGGTCGCCGGGTCGAGGTCGCGCTGGGTGTCCCAGCCGAGCAGCGCCCAGTAGGCGCCACCCGACAGGACGGCAAGGCCGGCAGCCCAGCCGAGCGTACGAACGGGAACGGTCAGGTCGGCGCGCATCGGGCTCGCGTGATCAGTCATGCCGATGAGTCTTGTCCTCCCCGCCGTCCCCGGCATGAGTATCCCTACTCGTCTTCGCGATCTCGGCGGCCGCGTCGGCGGTGGAGCGGCCGTGGACGGCGGGGCGGGTGCCGTACGGATCATCCTCACCCCACAGGGTCGTGGGTGCGGCCTTGCGTACGACCGGGATGACCTCGCTCGCGAGCCGTTCGAGCATGTCGAGCTGCTGCTCGTGCGGGATCATCGTCGGGAGGCTGAACGACTGCAGGTCATGCCCGAACCCCTCGTGGAACCAGAGGATCTTTTCCGCGATCTGCTGCGGGGAGCCGACCAGCACCGGACCGCGAGCGATGGCGTCGTCGATGTTCTTGAACGTCATGTCGTTGCCGGGGGTGTGGTTCCCGGGCTGGTTGAAGTACGCGACGATCTTCTCGTACGTCGGGCCGAACGCCTCGCGTGCTTCCTGGGTGGTGTCGGCGAGGTAGAGGAAGCCGGCACCCGCGGCCACGTAGGCAAACCGGGGATCGTGGCCGTGGTTTGCGTACTCATTGCGGTAGTGGTCGATGAGGACGGTGTAGTTGTCTCGCGGCTGGATCGCGTTGGCGGAGAACAGCGGGTCACCCCACTTGGCGGCGAGCTCCGCCGAGGTCAGCGTGGTCGCCGAACCGTGCCAGACCCGGGGCGCACCGGCGAACGGCCGCGGCAGGCTGGTCACGTCGTTGAGCGCGCCCCGGAACCGGCCCTCCCACGTGACGTTCTCCTCGCGCCACAAGCGCCGCAGCAGCTCGTACTTCTCGGACAACGCGTCCCACTGGTCGCCGTTCCCGATGCCGAACATCGGAAGCTGGCGCAGCTCGTTGCCCTTGCCGATGACGAGTTCGAGGCGGCCACGGGAGAGCTGGTCGACGGTCGCGTAGTCCTCGGCGATCCGCAGCGGGTCGTGGATCGAGAGCACGGAAACGCCGGTCTGCAGGCGTACCCGTGTGGTGGTCGCCGCGATCGCACCCAGCAGCACCCCCACCCCGCTGGAAAGAAGCGCGCCCGCGTGCCGCTCGCCCAGGGCGACCGCGTCATAGCCGAACTCCTCGGCGTGCCGCGCCGACGACAGGGCCTGGGCGAAGCGCTCGTCGGGCCGGATCTCGCGCCCGGTCACCGGGTTCGTCAGGTGGGGCAGGATGTCGAGGACCTGGAATCTCACGCGTTCACCTGGTTCCTGTCGAAATACTTGACGAGGGCGTTGACGGCTTCCCGCCCGGCCCGGTTGGCGCCCACTGTGGACTGCGACGGCCCGAACCCGATGAGATGTACGCGCGGCTCGCCGGCCACCTGCGTGCCGATCAACCGGATGCCGCCGCTGTCGTTCCGCAACCCCAGCGGGTCGAGGTGCGCGAGGGCCGCCTTGAACCCGGTGGCCCACAAAATGACGTCGACCGAAGTGAAAGACCCATCTGCTTCGCGTACGCCATAGGCCTCGATCGCCGTGAACATCGGCCGCCGTTCCAGCGCCCCACGCTCCTTGGCAGCGAGGGCGTACGGCGTCCACAACAGCCCGGTGTAGGAGACGACGCTGCCGGTGGGCCGCCCCGCCTCGACATCCGCGACGACTTTCGCGATGGTCTCCCGGCCGGCCTCAGCGTTGAACTCGTCGTCACGGAAAACGGGTTCCCGGCGCGTGTACCAGAACGTCGTCGCCACCCGGGCGATCTCCTCGAGTAACTGGACCGCCGAGATCCCACCCCCGACAACGGCCACGCGCCGCCCGTTCAAGCGCTCGGCCGCCACGTAGTCGTGAGTGTGCAACTGCAGCCCGGCGAACGTCTCCTGCCCCGGATAAGGGGGGAGCACCGGATTGGTCCACGTGCCCGTCGCGTTGATGACCGCCCGCGTCGACCATTCCCCGTGGTCGGAGTCGACTGTCAGGGAGTCGCCGGGCCCCGGCCGTACCTGGAGAACCTGCACCGGACGCACGATCGGAAGCTCGGTGGTCTTCTCGAAGTCCGCGAAGTAGCGCGGCACGGCGGTCCGGCTGGGCTCCCCGGGATCGAGCGGCGGCTTCGGAAACCCCGGCAGATCGAAGATCCCGTTCACGGTCGCCATCCGCAGCGACTCCCACCGGTTCTGCCAGGCCCCGCCCGCCGCGGGCGCGGCGTCAAGCACCACGAAGGTCCGCTCGCCCTCAGGCTCCACCAACGCACTGACAAACCCGCGCCGCTTCAGGTGATAACCGGCCGCAAGCCCCGACTGCCCACCCCCGATGACCACCACGGTCGCCTGTCGCCCGGTCATGCGCGCCTCTCGGTCCCGCCAACATCGCTGCCCCCGACGCTATCCCCACCGCAGCCCCGCCGTCACAGTGTCGCGCAGCACGTCCCTGGGCGATTGATGGTATTTTCCGGACATCGTCCCTTCCCCTCGAGGTCGCAGTGCTCACGTTCTACGTTGAAGATCAGAACCATGACCGCATACGACGGGTCACGGACGACGCCGCCAACTCGTTTCTGCAGGTGGCGCGGGCTGCGGGCTCGCGGGTGCTCGATGTGGTCGATCCCTACGCGGACGCCATGTTCAACTTCATCCAGCTCGACCGGCTCATTCCTGAGCTCAAAGAACTGCTGGCCGGGGACTCTCTGTCCGGCGCGCAACGGGCCAAGGTCGAAGAGGTCCTGAGCGCGGCGACCGAAGCGCGCGAGCTGAGCGGCTATCTGTTCATCGTGGGCGGCTGAGGCCCCTGAAATGAGATTGGGTGGCTGACGGGAAGCGAGAGCGGGGATCGTCGTCTCCGGGCGTATGCGTCGGCTACCTTCGATCTGTCGGCGCGGTTCCCAGAAATGCCGCTATGGCGGGTGGCCGGCGTTCTCGATGAGTACGGACGCGGGAGTTGATGAATATCTACGCGCCATGCTCGAACCGCCGGCGGGCGGTAGTGGGGCGCCGTTCCTCTTCAGCGGTGACGTTGTGGCAGTGACTGGTGCGTCGGGGGAGTGGGGAATCTGGGCTGAGCGCGACGCGGAGTTGGCCGCCGTGCAAGCCGGCGTTGCCCCGGACGTCTTCCAGCGCTGGGGTGAGAGGTTCGGACCGTTCCTGCCCGCCGTGGAAGCCGTCACCGAATACCTCCCGCCGAATTTCAACGCCGAGGTCGATCCGCTCGCTTATATAGCCACATTGGTGGCGAACTACCAGCCCGACCACTCTCCGCCCCGACGTTGATGCTACTGGCGTTGTAGCATTGGCGCATGCTGTACGCGATGCCGGCGCTTGATGCTGCGGACCTTCGGGTTCTGGGTGAGCTGGGTGAGATGCGTGCCGAGCTTGAGACGCAGCTGCGGTCCAAGCCGCACTGGGAGGGCCAGCTGCGGCGGAGCCTGTTCGCGGCGGCGATCCAGGGTTCCAACACGATCGAGAACATCACGATCAGCAGTGCGGACGCGCGGGCGCTGGTGGAGCGCGCTCCGATGTCCGCGGAAGCCGGCGACGAGACGCAGCAGGCGGTCATCGGTTATCGGGATGCGATGACTTACGTGCAGCAGGCGCCGACGATGGGCTTCTTCGACTATTCGGAGATGCTCCTGTCGGCACTGCACTTCATGATCACGAAGTATCAGCCCGCGAAGTGGCCGGGACGCTACCGCGCCGGTGGGATCTACGTGACAAGCAATGACCCGCTGGAGCCTGCATACACCGGGCCTGACGCTGACCTGGTGCCCGGGCTCATGGGCGAGCTGGTCGAATGGCTGCGGGACGGCGACCCCGATGCTCCGGCGTACGCGCGGGCTGCGATGGCTCATCTCAACCTGGTGGCCATCCATCCCTGGCGGGACGGCAACGGGCGCACGGCGCGGGCGCTGCATACGTTGGTGCTGGCCCGGGTGGGGGAGTTGGCTCCTGAGTTCTCCTCGATCGAGGAGTGGCTGGGCGAGCAGACGAACACCGTCCTGTACTACGAGGCGTTGCGGTCCACGCAGGACGGCACGTTCCAGCCGGAGCGGGACGCCCACGCGTGGCTCAGGTTCGTGTTCGGCGCGCATCATCGGCAGGCGCAGCGCGTGAAGAGGCGTTACGACTGGACCGTGCGCCTGTGGAACGACCTCGCGGGCCTGGCCGAGGAGAAGGGGCTTCCTGAGCGCGTAGTTTCCGCGCTCTACGGCGCCGCGGTCGGCGAGGTCCGGCGTACGACGTATCAGCAGGACGAAGGACTGAGCCGGGACCAGGCCATCCGTGACATCCAGGCGTTGACGCGTGCCGGGCTGCTGGCGCCGCGCGGCAATGCGACCACCCGGGTCTACGTGCTCGATGGTGCCGCTACGGACGTCGCCGGGGCCGCGGCCGCCGCAGTGCGCGGGACCGGCCGCGACCCGTACGCGAACGGGTGATTCAGCGGCTGGCCAGGCCGGCCGCGCCGAGAACCTCGTCGGCCTCTACTTCGGGGACCGTGAGTTCTGGCCGGCGGGCGCGGGGCAGTGCCAGGCCGACCATGACGGCGGCGATGGCCGCGAGGATCGCGCCGGTCACGAAGACGGCGACGAACTGGGACTCGTGGGGCAGGGGGACCGGGCCCGGGATCGGGTTGCGGGTGACCATGGTGACCACGAAGGCGGTGCCGAGGGACATGCCGATCGAGCGGGAGATCGAGTTCACGCTGTTCGCGATGCCGGTTTCGGCGGGGTCGACGTGGGCGATAAGGAGTGCGGGCAGGGCGGCGTACCCAAATGTCACTCCGGTGTTGACCATGAGGGCTCCGACGATGATCTCCCAGGTCGCGGAGTGCAGGACGGTGAGCATCGCGAAGCCGGCGCCGGCCACCGCGGCCGCGACCACCAGGGTTGACTTCGCGCCGAAGCGGACGACCAGGCGGCCGCCGAGGGGTGCGGAGATCACGCCTCCCGCGGTGCCGGGCAGCAGGTAGACCAGGCTGGCGGCGAGCATCGAGGCGCCGAAGCCGTAGCCGGCGATGTCGTGCGGGGTCTGGACGAGGGCCGAGACGGACAGGAACACCGCGAACATCGAGAAGCCGAGGAACAGGCCGGTCGCGTTGGCCACCACGAGCGGGCGGTGGGTGAGCATCCGGGTGCTGATCAGCGGGTGGGTGGTGCGGCGTTCGAAGAGGACGAAAGCGGTGAGTACGACGACCGCGCCGGCCAATGAGCCCAGCACGCGGGCCGATCCCCAGCCCCAGCCGTTGCCTTCTTCGAGGGGGAGGATCAGCAGCACCAGGCCGAGCCCGAGCAGGGCGGCGCCGGTCCAGTCGAGGCTGCCCGTGGCGGCACCCGCGCGGCGGGGGAGCAGCCACACGCCGGCCATGCCGATCGCGGTCAGGGCGGTGGCCAGCCAGAACAGGCGGTGGTAGTCGCCGCCGTGGCGCATCAGCAGGCCGGTGACGACGAGGCCGAAGCCGGCGCCGACCGAGAGCATGCCGCTGACCAGGGCCATCGCGCCGGTGAGTCGCTTCGGGTCGAGTTCCTCGCGGAGCATGCCGATGGCCAGGGGGAACAGGCCGAAGCTGGCGGCCTGGGCGACCCGGCCGGCGAGCAGCAGCGGGAGGCTGGAGGTGGTGGCGGCGAGCACCGAGCCGAGCAGGACGACGGTCAGCACGCCGAGCATCACCGGGCGGCGGCCGTAGAGATCACCCAGGCGGCCGAGCATCGGGGTGAACACCGCGGCGGCGAGCAGGTTGGCGGTCACGACCCAGCTGGCCGCGCTGGTGGAGACGCCCAGGTCGGCCTGGATATTCGCGACGACCGGGACGACCAGGGTCTGCAGCGCCGACACGAGCAGCACCGCGTAGGAAGCGACGGGTAGCGCCAGTCGCGCTCTGAAGGTCGGCCGGCATCGCCCGCTCGGGCTTCTACTTCTACTTCGAGTCCAAGCAGGCCCTGCTCGCCGCGCTCGTCGACCAGCGGCTCGCGGAGGCCGACGTCGAGATCGCCGAATGGCTCGCCGCCGAGGGTCTCGGCCGCGACGAGCTGCGCCGCGGCCTGGCCGCGGGACTGGCGAGATGGAAGGTCGACGGGCGCTGGCTGAGCGAGGCCTTCATCACGCCCGACCCGGGCCCCGAGGTGATGCACGTCCGCGCCCGGTTCGTCGACGAGGGCTGCACGCTGTTCAGCAAACGCATCCAGCGCGACGCCCGGGCCGGCCTGACGGTGGGCGGCTCGCCCGACCTGATCGCCAAGATGGCCGTCCACCTGCGCGGCATCATGTTCGCCGACGTCTACGCCAATCCCGGCGCCTACGACGAGGACGAACTGATCGAGACCCTCACCGACGCGATCCTGCGCCTCGTCTACGGCGCGACCCCCGCCGAAGCCGGGCACTGATCCGGCGTCAGCGCCACGTCAGCGCCGTTTCAGGACCTTGCCCCAGTCTTCAAGGGACAGCGCGGCAGGGGGAGGAACGGATGACGATCTTCGGCTGGGACATGTCCCATTACGACGCGCCCGGCATCGGGAAGGCCGTGGGCGAGGGGATCGTCTTCATCACGCACAAGGCCGGCGGGGACGCGAACGACGCCGAGCTCGGTGCGTGGTGGGCGGGTGTCCGGGGGCTCGATCCCGGCAAGGTTCTGCTCGGGGCGTACTGGGTGCAGTATCCCGGCACGCCGGCCGCCCGCGCCGATGCCTTTCTCGCGCGGCTCGACGCGGTCTGCCAGGGCTGGCGCGACCGGCCGTTCCTGCTCCAGGTCGACTGCGAGAAATGGGGCGGCAGGGCGAGCACGGTCCCCAGCCGTGCGGAGATCCAGGCGTTCTGCCGCCGGCTCACCGAGAAATGCCCCAAACTGCGACCCGTTGTGTACGGCCCCAAGTGGGTCTACGGCGAATCGCTGAAGAATCTCGGGTTTCCCCTGTGGGCCAGTTCCTATGTGGAGGGAAACGGCGGCTTCAAGAATCTGTATCCGGGTGACACCTCGACGCGCTGGGGCGCCTATTCGGGGCAGACACCCGCCATTCTGCAATACACGAGCAGAGCCACGATCGGTGGCCAGACGACGTGCGACGCCAACGCCTTCCGGGGCACGCTGGCGGAGCTCGTCGCGCTGGCCGCCCCGGGCTGGGAGGACGACAGCATGCAGTGGACCGATGACATCATCACCAATCCGGCCTGGCGCTCCGACGCCAAGACCAATCCGACGGTACGGGCCAACTTCGCCATCTACGACCTGTGGAACCAGGCGCACACCGCGGCGACGAGTGCGGGCGCCGTGCGTACCGATCTGGTCGCCTTGAAGTCGCAGGTGACCGCGCTCGGCAACAGCCTGGCGGCGGCGATCAGCGCGCTGGCGGCGAAGGACACCGTCGACGAGGTGGTCCTGGCGCGCGAACTCGCGCCGGGTGTGGCCGCCGCGGTTGTCGCGGGCCTGCCCGCTGACCGCGACGACATCACCCCTGCGGAGTTGCAGGACGCCGTCCTGACCGTGCTGCGCAAACTGGCCGCCTGAGCGGGAATCAGCCGCGGTGGATGATGTGGCTCGTTCCCTTCAACGGGCTGCGGTACCAGCCGGCCGCCCAGATGGCGCCGGTGCCGGGGACGATGGTCGCGGCCTCCAGCGCCGAGCCCGGCTCACCGTCGAGGATGGTGTAGTCCGGCGCGGGTAGCGGTAGCTGGGGGTCTCGGGTGAAGCTGGTGCCGTCCCAGTGCTCGGCGAGGTCGTACTCGTTCTCGGCCTTGCTGCTGGCGTAGCCGATGATCCAGACGTCGCCGGGGGCGAGGGGCAGGACGGCGGTCAGCTCGGTCGCGAGACCGGTGGTGGGTACGATCGTCCAGCCGGTGGGGGTCAGATGCAGGACCACGGCGTGGCAGCTGTCGTCGGCGAGGGTCAGGCAGGACTTGCCGGCCGCCCAGACGTCCTTGCCGGAGATGGCGGCCACGGCCAGCAACGTCGCGCTCTCGCCCACGGGGTTGACGATCGGCGTGGTGATCTCCTGCCATCGGATGCCGTCGTAGTGCAGGACGATGGTGTCCTGTTTCCCGCCGATGCGGCTCTGGGTGCCGACGGCCCAGACGTCGTCCGTGGCGAGGGCGTGCACGGCGGTCAGGTCGGCGCTGATGGCGTCGCCGATCGGATTGATGACGCGGGACCACTTGCCATCCGTGTAGTGCAGGACGAGGGGCCGCAGGCCGCGGGTGGCGATGGTGGAGTAGTGACCGACCGCCCAGCCGTCGTCGCGGGTGAGCATGTCGACGTCGGCGAGCGAGCTGTCGGGGATGGGCGGGACCGCCCCGGCCGGGGCCGACCACGAGCGGCCGTCGTAGTGCCAGGCGAGCAGCTGGTCGTGCTGACCGAGCTCGTCGGCGGTGCCGACGGTCCAGGCGTCGTCGACGCCGGCTCCGTCCACGGCGGACAGGTCGTAGGTGAAGCCGTCCGGTACGGCCGGGGTGGGCACCTCGGTCCACGTCGTGCCGTCGAAGTGGCCGGTCAGCGGGGCGTCGTCGGCGCCGCCGACCGCCCAGACGTCGGTGGCGGCGGTGGCGCTGATGTCGTGCCATTCCGAGCCGAGGGCGCCGGCCGGGGTGGGCATGTCGGGTCCGAGGACCCATTGGGGGGTCGCCGTGACGGCGGGGCCGGCAGCGAGAGGCAGGGCGAGCAGGCCGGTCAGCCAGCGTCCCATGGGCAGTCCTTTCAGAGAACGAGCGGATCGGAACAGGCCCGGGAGACCGCGGGTGCGGTGTCCCGGAAGTAGGTGGCCGCGCTGCGCGTCCAGGCGTGCGGCGTGCCCCACCCGTGGGTGGCGGCCTCCGGAGCGGCCAGTCGCAGGCCGAGATGGTGGGCGAGAGGGTAGCGCCGGGACAGGTCGAAAAAGCGGCGCGCGTCGGCGTCGGCCTCGGTGGTCCGCCCGGCGCGCCCGTGCAGCACCGCCCGGGAGAGCAGCAGGAACTGCTGGTTCCAGCCGGCCTGGGCGTGTGCGGAGCGGGCCAGGGCCGCGCATCGTTCGAGCCCGGCGGTGCCGTCGAGGACGGCGGTCAGCAGCTCGGGGCCGGGCACGAACGACAGATAGGACGCGGGTCGCGACGCCTCGTGGGCGGTGGCCCAGTCGAGTTCGGCGCGGGCCGCGGCGGGGTTCTCGTTCAGCAGATGATGCAGGGCGAGGCCGAATCCGCGTACGGCTGTCGCGAAATCGTCCTCCTCCCCGCCGAGCGCGCGGAACCGGTCCATCAGCTCGTCCACATCGGAATTCGCGGCTCGATGGGCCGCTGCCATGATGCGTACGCCCAGCGCGATCAGCCGGGTGTGGGTCAGTCGCAGCCGCCCCGCGGTCTCCTCGCACCGTGCCGCCGCCGCGGAAGCCGTTTCGTACTCGGCGCGGCAGATGCGCACGACGCACAGCTCGATCTCGATGTTCAGCGCACTCACGACAGCCCCGGACGCGGTGGCCGTCGCCAGCGCGGACTCCAGCCGGCTCGGGTCGCCGTGCCGGATGCCGTGGTCGGTGCCGAGGTGGTAGAGCAACCCGATGCGCCGCCCGGCCAGGTTGTGCTCCTCCGCGACGGCCAGCCCCCGCTCGTAGAGGCGGTCGGCCTCGGCGAGATCGTCCAGCCGGGCACAACGGCCGAGCATCTCCAGGGCACCGCAGATCAGATCGGGATCGCCGGCCAGCCGCGCGGACCGCAGCGCCCGTTCGGCCCGCCGGCGCGCACCGGCGTAGCGGTGGGGCGTCGGGTTGCCGAAGGTGAGCCGCGCGGCGAGCAGGTCGAAGCGGGCATTGGTGACGTGGTCGGCGGGGCGCCCGATCAGCCGGCGCGCCTCCGCGAGGTCCCGCAGCCCGCGGATCCACAGCCCGGCGGCGGCTGCCACCTGGGCCATCCGCAGGTGCACGGCGGCGCGCTGCCGGGGGTCCGGTGCGTCGCGGACCCGCAGTGCCAGGGCGTACGCGTCGTCGATGCGCCCGGTGTCGGCGTACCCGTCGATGAGAGCGGTGATCACGTCGAAGGCCGAGGGATGCAGTGACAGCGCCCGCTCCAGCAGGGTGATCCGCGTGCCGATCGCGCCCTGGGCGGCGGCACGGGCGGCCGCGGTCAGGAACGCCGCCGCCGCCCGATCCGGATCGCCGGCCGCCAGCCACAGCTCGGCGACCAGGGGCTCCCAGCCTTCGGTCGCGCCGATCGTGGCGGCGGCGCGACGCGACAGCGCGGCCCGCTCGATCGGCAGCAGCCGCTCCCGAAGGGCGTCGGCGGTCAGCGCGTGCCGGAATTGTTCCCCGCCGCCGTCGAGGATCCGAGCCTCCACCGCCTCGCGCAGGCTGGAGAGCAGCTCCATCTCGTCCATCTCGGCGATCGCGCCGGCCGCGGCGGGCGGAAAACGCCGCCCCAGCAGCGCGGCGGCCTGCAGGAGCCGCTGGGTGCGCGGGCTGAGCCGCCCGGCGCGTGCCGTGAGGGTGGCGGCGAGGGTTTCCGGCACGCCCGTGGGCAGCCGGCGCCGCACCGTCCAGCCGTCGTCGTCGCGGACGAGAGAGCGCTCGCCCACCATGCCCGCCAGCAACTCCTCGACGTGCAGCGGCACCCCGTCGCAGCTCTCCGCCAGCCGCTCGTGCACCGCCTCCGGCACCTGCTCCGCGCCCACGCCCAGGCACAACCCGGCGAGCTCGCGCACCGCCGCACCGTCCAGGTGGTGGAGCTCGATGACGGTCGCGGCCCGGCGCTGCGCGGCGGTGTTCGCCAGCTTGAGCGCCTCGCCCGGATCCGGCCGCAGCGTGCTGACGATCAGGAGCTGCTCGCCCGCGGTGTTGTCGGCGAGGTAGTCGAGGACGGCGAGGGTGTCCGGGTCTGACTCGTGCAGGTCCTCCAGGATCAGCACCGTGCCGGCCGGGCGTCCGGCGTGCACGAGCAGCCGCAGCAGCGCCTCGGCCAGCACGATGGGGGAATCGTCGGCGTCCGTGCGGGTGTGCCCGCGCCATTCGGGCACCAATCGGGCCAGCGCGGGAAGGTACGGCGCCAGCTCCCGGGTCTGCGGCGGCTCGTCGTGGCGCACCAGACCCAGCAGCGCCTCGTGCAGCGGACGGAACTGCACCGGCGGTGCGGCGGCCCGCCCGCGCAGCACCCGCAACCCGGCAGCGCCGGCCAGCCGGCCGGCCTCGAGCGCGAGCCGGCTCTTGCCCAGGCCCGCTTCCCCCACGACGAAGGCCACGCCGCCCGCACCACGCCCGGCGGCGGCTATCCGCTCGCGCAGCGCGGCCAGCTCCGGGTGCCGTCCGATGAGGACCGGGCCGCCCAGGCGAAGCTCGCCGAACGTCCCCCTGCGGGAGTCCGGGACACCGGTCGCCCCGGCGAGGTGGGCATCCTGGCGCAGGACCGCCGCGTGCAGCCCCCGTAGCGCCCGGCCCGGATCGATGCCGAGCTCCTCGGCGAGCACGGCCCGGATCCGGTCGAACACCGCGAGGGCCTCCGCCTGACGCCCGGCCCGGTAGAGCGCGAGCATCAGCTGGGCGTGCAGCTGCTCGTCGAGCGGGTGGTCGCCCGCCAGCTCGTGCAGCACGGGGACGACCTCGGCCTGCTCGCCCACCGCCATCCGGCTCTCGGCCAGCGCCAGCGTCGCCCGCAGCCGCAGCTGGTCCAGCCGGGCGGCCTGCTCGTCCAGCCAGGCCAGCCCGGCGACATCCGCCAGGGGACGGCCCCGCCACAGCGTCAGCGCCTCCCGCAGCAGGGCCGCGCGACCGGTGTGGTCGGTGTCGAGCGATGCCCGTTCCACGAGACGCTCCGCGACGTCCACATCGGTGCCGTCCGCGTCGAGGTCGAGCACGTAGCCCGGTGCCCGCGCCACGATGCTGTCCCTGCCGCCCAGCACGCCGCGAAGGTGGGAGACGGTGCTCTGCAGGCTGTTCAGCGCGGTCGCGGGCGGGGAACCCTCCCAGGCCACCTCGATCAGCCGCTCGGTGCTGACGACC
Source organism: Winogradskya humida (assembly GCF_016862215.1). Classification (GTDB taxonomy): domain Bacteria; phylum Actinomycetota; class Actinomycetes; order Mycobacteriales; family Micromonosporaceae; genus Actinoplanes; species Actinoplanes humidus. Next base: position 54,515 of record NZ_BOMN01000144.1, on the reverse strand, counting down.
CGGCCCCGGTGCAACGCCAGCGTTGCCAGCACCGCCTTGCGCCGCAACCCGCTCACGTCCCGCACCTGGCCGCCGTCGACCACATCGACCGGCCCGAGCAGCCTCACCCGCATGAGCACCCCGCTTCCTGGTCGATCCTTTCTATCGATCGCCCGGGGCCTCAGATCGCTTGAGTCGCGCACTGGACACGCCGGCTCCGGAAAGGTGTTCGACAGCCTCCCCGGAGGTAGCCCTTTGGTCGTATCAGGGCGCGGGTGTACGCCTCAGGTCGTACACGAAGAGCCATCTTTTATACGGACGCCCCCGGGCGGTTCTGTTCCTAACGTGGTAGGCGTCCTCGATCGCCGACCGCCCTGGAGCGTCCCTTGTCGCCAGCTCTGCTCGTCGCTGAAGATCTGAGTAAGTCGTTCGGTGTCACCCGGGCGTTGAACGGGGCGTCGTTGCGGGTCTCCCCGGGTGAGGTGCTGGCACTCACCGGGCCCTCGGGGTCCGGCAAGTCGACGTTGCTGCACTGCCTCTCCGGGATTCTCGCGCCGGATTCCGGGCGGGTGCTCTACGACGGCCGGGAGCTGACGACCCTGACGGACCGCGAGCGCAGTGCCCTGCGGCGCCGGGAGTTCGGGTTCGTGTTCCAGTTCGGTCAGTTGGTGCCGGAGCTCACCTGCCAGGAGAACGTCGAGTTGCCGCTGCGGCTGAGCGGGGTGCGGCGGGCAAGGGCGCGGGGGCCGGCTGCCGAGCTGCTCGCCCGGCTGGGGGTGAGCGAGGTGGCCGGCAAGCGTCCGGGGCAGGTGTCCGGCGGGCAGGGGCAACGGGTCGCGGTGGCCCGTGCGCTGGTCACCGGTCCGCGGGTGATCTTCGCTGACGAGCCGACCGGGGCGCTCGACTCACGCAATGGCGAGCAGGTGATGGGCCTGCTCGTCGCCGCCGCGCGGGAGCGGGGGAGCGCGGTGGTGCTGGTCACGCACGAGACGCGCATCGCCGCGTTCGCCGACCGGGAGGCCGTCTTCCGTGACGGAGCCGCCGTGGAACGGCAGGGCGCGCGGTGAGCGCCGCCGGTGATCTGGCTCTTGGCGTGCGGCTGAGCGTCGCCGGGGGCCGTTCCGGCTGGCTGCGGCTGACCCTGATCGCGGCGGGGGTCGGTTTCGGTGTCGCGATGCTGCTGCTCATGGCGGCCGCCCCGACGGCGAGCACGAACCGTCAGCAGCGGCTGGCCGACCGGGCGATGGGCGCCACCGCCGAGCAGCCCGGGCCGGGCACGCTGCTGGCACTGACCACGCAGACCCGGTTCCGTGACGAGGCTGTTCGGGGCAGGATCCTGCGACCCGAGGGTGACCGCGCGCCGGTCCCGCCCGGGGTCGACCGGGTGCCCGCGGCGGGGGAGATGGTCGTGTCACCCGCCCTGGCCGCGCTCCTCGACGGGCCCGGCGGTGCGGTGCTGGGCGAGCGGTGGTCCGCCAGGGTGGCCGGCGTCATCGGGCCGCAGGGGCTATCGGGGCCCGGCGAGGTCTACTTCTACGTGGGCTCCGGCACGCTGACCCGCGACGACGGGGCCGCGCGGATCACGTCGTTCGGCGGCGGGGGCTCGCCGGTGACCGACCCGGCGATCGTGGTGCTCGTCGTGATCGGGTCGGTGATCATGGTGCTGCCGGTGCTGGTGTTCGTGACGACGGCCGTGCGGTTCGGGAGTGAGAGCCGGGAACGTCAGCTCGCCGCGATCCGGCTCGTGGGCGCGGACGCCACGATGACCCGGCGCATCGCCGCCGGGGACACCCTGATCGGCGCGGTGCTGGGGCTCGGGGCCGGTGGGCTCGGGTTCCTCGGGCTGCGCCGGGTGGTGGGAGGTCTGCTGCCGGTCGACTTCAGCCCGTACCCGGCGGATCTGCGGCCTGTCCCGGTCCTGCTTCTCCTGATCGTGGTGCTCGTGCCGGTCGGGGCTGTGCTGGTGACGCTTGCCGCGTTGCGACGGGTTGTCATCGAACCGCTCGGCGTGGTGCGGCAGAGCGGGGCGCGGCGGCGCCGGATCTGGTGGCGGCTGATCCCCCCGGCCGTCGGTGCGGTGCTGCTCTATCCCCTGATCGACGATCCGGCCGGGTCGGAGGCGCAGCTCGCCGCCGGGGTGGTGCTGTTGCTGGCCGGTGTCGTGGTGCTGCTGCCCTGGCTGGTGCAGGCGGTGGTGCGGGGGCTCGGCGGTGGCAGTGTCGCGTGGCAGTTGGGGGTCCGGCGCCTGCAACTGGACAGCGACACCGCGGTGCGGTCCGTCTCCGGCATCGCCGTGTCGGTCGCCGGGATCATCGCCATCCAGGGGATCCTCGCGGCGTCCGTCGCGGCGAACAACGGTGCGCAACCGCCGGACGATCACTTCCAGGCGGTTGTCTACACCAACGGCGCCGACGGGAACGGCTGGGAAGCGGCGCTCGCCGGCACGCCGGGGGTCCAGCAGGTGCGTACGTCCGGCTACGCCGAGCTGCGCCCGGACGGCGACGATCAACCAGGCGTCACCGTACGCGTCGGTGACTGCGACACACTGCGTCAGTACGCGCCGTTGCCGTCCTGCACGGAAGGTGACAGCTTCACCGGCACCATGTCCGGGTGGTACCAGACCACGGTGCTGCAGCCCGGCGCGAGCGTGGGGGTCTACGGCACCGACGACAAGAAGCCGCTGGCGCGGTGGGAGGTGGGTGCCGGGCTGCCGGTTGTCGAGCAGTACACGAGCGAGGCGGGGCCCGTGGCGTTCCTGGCGACGCCGTCGGCGCTCGGGATCGGGGGCGGGCTGCCCGTCGACGCGTACCTGCTGCGGCTGGATCCCGCCGACCCGGACGCGATCGAACACGTCCGCAACACCATGGTCGGGCTGGATCCGGCGGCGCCCCTGCAACTGTTCGGCGACGACCGGGTCGGTAACCAGTTCGCCGGCGCGCGGCAGGTCGCTCAGGCCTGCGCGGTTCTGCTGCTGCTGTTCATCGGCGCCAGCATGCTCGTCAACGTCACCGAGCAGCTGCGCGAACGGCGCCGGCTGCTGGCCGTCCTGGCCGCCTTCGGCACCCCGCGGCGCACGCTGTCGGCCGCGGTGCTCTACCAGGTCGCCATCCCGGCCACGGTCGGACTGGTCCTGTCGGTCATCGTCGGCAGCAGCCTGTCCGCGGTGCTGCTCGCGGCCACCCACGGACCCGTCGACCTCGACTGGCCGGTGATCACCGGGATCACCGCCACGGTCGCCGCGATGGTCGTGGCGGTCACCGCGGGTAGCCTTCCCTTGTTGTTCCGCCTCCTTCGGACCCAGGAGTTGCGCAGTGAATGACCTGCTCCGATTCATGTCCTCACGTCGCCGGATCTCCCCGGCCGACCTCCTGGTGTCAGGCTCGGTGGCCGCGCTGGCCACCTGGTGGTGGCACCGGTCCCCGCTGGGCGGCCTGCTGTTCGGCGTGCTGGCCGGGTTGCTGCTGCTGGCCCGGCGCCACCGTCCACTCGTCGTGCTCGGCTCGGTGATGGTGCTGACCGTGCTGACGGCGAGCGTCGAGGTCGACGGGACGAAACTGCACGAGGGCATGCTGCTGCTCACGGTGGGCATCGCCATGTACGCAGCCGTCGTGCACGCGGCGACCCGGCGTGGCGTGATCGCGGGCGGCCTCGGCGGGCTGCTCTTCGCGAGCCTGCTGCTGTCGGCTCACCCCAACACCGACGCCGGATGGCAGCCGATCCGGCTCGGTGACCTCGTGCACAACGCCGCGACGATGCTCGGGTTCGCCGCCGTCATCGGGGTGGCCGGGCTGACCGTGCGGTTCACCCGCGAACGTGTCCGGAGCACGGAACGGGAACGCGACCATGTGGCCCGGATCGCGGTGGCCGAGGAACGCACGCAGATCGCCCGGGAACTGCACGACATCGTCGCCCACTCCCTGTCGGTGATCGTCCTGCAGGCGAACGGGGCAGCGTACGCGTTCGACCACGATCCCGCCCGCGCCCGCGAGGCGTTACGGACGATCGGCGCGACCGGCAGCGACGCCCTGGAGGAGATCCGGCAACTCGTCGAGCTGCTCCGGGGTGCGGGTGACGGTCCGTTCGACCGCAATCCGGTCGCGCTGGACCAGATCGGAGCCGTGGTCCAGCGGGCCAGGGACGCCGGCCTGACCGCAGAGCTGATCATCGACGGTACGCCGCCCGAGGTCCCCAGCGCCGTGGCGCTGGCGTTCTACCGGATCGTGCAGGAGTCGCTCACGAACACCCTGAAACACGCCGGCCCGGCGCCGACGGCGACCGTGCGGGTGCAGAACCGGCCGGACTTCATCCAGATCGACGTGACCGACACCGGCACCACCATCGACATGGAGAACTACAGCGGGCACGGGCTGATCGGCATGCGCGAACGGGTGTCCCTGCACGGTGGCAGCTTCGACGCCGGTCCCGACCCGGACGGCGGCTGGCGGGTCCACGCCCGCATCCCCCTCAGCGCGGACCGGAAGGTGCCGGCATGAACCGCATCGCCCTCATCCAGGACCGGACGGTGCCCGCATGATCCGGATCCTGCTCGTCGACGACCAGCACCTCATCCGGGCAGGTCTGCGGATGGTCCTCGACTACCAGAAGGACATGACCGTGGTCGGCGAGGCGGGCGACGGCGCCGAAGCACTCCGGCTGCTGCGCACGACCCCCACCGACGTCGTCGTGATGGACCTGCGGATGCCCGTGCTCGACGGCGTGTCCGCGACCAGGCAGATCTGCGCGGCCGGCCCGCTGCCGAGAGTCCTGGCGCTGACCACGTTCGACACCGACGACGACGCGTTCTCCGCCCTGCAGGCCGGGGCCAGCGGCTTCCTGCTCAAGAGCGTGCCACCGGAAGAGCTGCTGACCGCGATCCGTGTGGTGGCCGGCGGTGATGCGGTGGTCGCACCCCGGGTCACGCGCCGGATGCTGGACCGCTTCGCCGGGCGCCTCATGGCCGGCACCGCGGCGGCGGCGGACCTGCCCGGCCTGACCGAGCGCGAGCGCGAGGTCATGCTCCTGGTGGCGGAGGGGCTGTCGAACGCCGAGATCAGCACCCGCCTGCAGGTGGCCGAGGCGACGGTGAAGACCCACGTCGGCCGGATCCTGGCAAAACTCGGGCTGCGCGACCGCGTGCAGGCAGTGGTCTACGCGTACGAGTCGGGCCTGGTGCGGCCCGGGGGATGACCGATGAGGACCCCGCGGGCAGGCGCCCGGCCGGCCGTGCCCGGCCGCTCGACGGGAAGCCGCCATTGCTTCGACGAATGTCAATGCAAAACGGGGTGACGTTGATCTTTTTCTTTCGCTATTGTCGGCGTCGAAACGGGGCGCTCGGGGGTGGCCGCAGTGGTCGGACAATGGCGGGATCAGGGCGGGACATCGGTGGGCAGGGTCGGCGATATGATCCTTGCCTACCGGCAAAGGTTGGGCCTTACGCAGCAACAACTCGCGGGCCGCAGCGGGCTGAGTGCCCGCATGGTTCGCGACCTGGAGAGCAATCGGGTGACCACCCCGCGGCCGCGATCGTTGCGGCAGCTCGCGGCCGCCCTGGAGCTCTCCGCCGAGGAGATCGCCGGGCTCGGTCCGCCGGTGCTGCGGGTCGGTGTGCTCGGGCCTCTCACCGTCACCCGCGGCGGTCAGCGGGTGACGGTGGAGAACGCCGAAGCGCGCCGCATGCTCGCTCGTCTCGCGTTGCACACGAATGCATTCCTTCCGTTTGACGAAGCGCCCGGAAAGGACGTGGAAAGCGCGCGGGAGCTGAGCCGGCAACTCGGCGCCGAGGCCCTGCATGTCAAGGAGGACGGCTGCCTGCTGCACATCGACCGGGGGAGCGTGGACGCCACCCGCTTCATCGACCTCCTCGAGGCCGGAGACGTCGCCGAAGCCCTCCGGTGCTGGCGTGGCCCGATCGCGGCGGAGCTGTCCGGCGACCCGCTCGCCAAGGATCTCGGGCGCCGCCGGGTCGCCGCCGCCATCGCCTGTGCCCGCGCGGACGGCACCGGTGCGCATCGTGACCTGATCGCCGAGGTCGCCGCCGCCGAGCCCCTGCACGAACCGCTGCACGCCGAGTTGATGCTCGCTCTCGGTCGCGCCGGGGACCGGGCGGCTGCGCTCCGGGCGTACGCAACAATCAGCCGGCGGCTGGCCACCGAGCTGGACGTCACACCGGGTGACCGCCTTGCCGCCGCCTACCGGCAGCTCAGTGACCCGCTGCGGGCCTGGGTGACGCCCGCGCAGCTGCCCCGGGTGCCCGAGGGGATCGTGGCCAGGCCGGAGCTGACCGCCGCGCTGGACGCGGCGACAGGGGTGTGCGTGGTGACCGGGCCGGCGGGGAGCGGCAAGTCCACCGCCGTGCTCGACTGGGCGCACCGGGTCCGGGAGTCCTTTCCGGATGGTCAGCTATATGTGGTGCTGGGTCTGCAGAAGCATCCGGAGCGGGCGGTGCTCGGTGCACTGGGAGTGCCCGGGGAGCTGATCCCGGCGGATCCCGCGGCGCTTTACCGCAGCGTGCTCGCCGACCGCAAGGTGCTGGTGGTGCTCGACGACGCCTGCTCCGCCGCGCAGGTCCGCCCGCTGGTGCCCGGCGGCGCGGGCTGCCGGACCGTGGTCATCAGCCGGGAGCCGCTGCCGGAGCTGCTGGCCACCGAGGCCGCCGTCCAGGTGACGGTCGGGCCCCTGACGCCCGGGCAGGCCCATGAACTCCTGGTCCGGCGGCTCGGCTCGCAGCGGGTCGCCGCCGAGGCCGACGCCGTGTCCCGTTTCCTCGCCGGCTGCGGCGGATCCCCGCTCGTCGTCGCCGCGGCCGCCGCCCGGGCCGCCACCATGCCTTCCGCACCCTTGTGCACGGTGCTGACTGCCGCGCACACCGGCCACGACCCCGATCTGCAAACGGGCCTGGCGGCAGCCCGGCACCTCGACCCGCACCGCCCCCCGCTGCCCGCCGTCGAGGAGGTGCACACCGCTGAGGATGCGCGCGCCTGGTTCACCGCCGAGCACGACGCCCTGCTCGCCGGTCTCGGCCGGGCGGTCGCCGACGGTCGCGACGGGGATATCCGCAGGCTGGCCTGGCTGCTTCGCGACCATCTGGACCGCGGCGGCCACTGGTTGTCATGGCTGGCCGTCGAGCAGGCCGCGCTGGCCGCCGCCGTCCGCCAGCACGACGACGAGGGGCAGGCGACCGTGCTGCGCAACCTGGGCGAGGCCTGCATGCGGCTCGGCCGGGACAGCGACGCCGCCGGCCATTTCCGCCGCGCCGCGCAGCTGAGCCTGGCCCTGGGGGACCGGACCGGGCAGGCGCACACGCTGCTCGCGTCGGCGCCGCTCAGCCCGCCCGGGGAGGAGTTGCGGCAGACGCTCGCCGCGCTCGCGCTCTTCCGCCGGGCCGGGAGCGCGGTGTTCGAGGCGCGGGCGCTTGCCAGTGTGGGCTCGGCGCATGTGCGGCTGGGGCGGCACGTCGCGGCGCTGGCCCACTTCCGCCGGGCACTGGAGTTGAACGACGGGCTCGACGATCCGGCGGGGCGGGCCGCCATGTGGGCCGGCGTCGGCGGTGTGCACCGGCGGATGGGTGAGCACACCGAGGCGGCGCGGTGCCTGACCCGGTCGCTGGAGTCGCACCACGCCGCCGGGGACCTGCTCGCCGAGGCGACCGTGCGGGCCGAGCTCGGCGACGTCCACCATGCGACCGGGCGCCGGCAGGCAGCGGCCACGGCGTGGCGGGCGGCCGCCGCGGCACTCGACCGGCTCGGTCACCCGGACGCAGCCCGGGTCCGTAGCAGGCTGACCGCCCACCGGGTGCGCCGCAGGCCGGCGAGCGACCGGCAGTTGCGAGCGGCAGTTCCCACCCGTGACCCGGACGGCCCCGCCGCGCATTGACCTAGATCGTTCCCCGGTGGAATCTCGATGCGCCAGATCAGGCCGAGCCATGGGGGAGCGGTTTTGCGTTCACGGCTGATCACGGCGGCTGCCGCCGTCGTACTCGTCATGTCCGGGAGTCCCGCGGCGGCGCAACCCGCCCGCGAGCCCAGTCCACAGCCGCCGCCGGGCACCGTCCTGCGGCCACCGGCCGTCCAGGGCCGCGAGCTGGCAGCGACACAGCCGCCACCGGCCGGGGTGCTGCCGTCCGCCGACCGCCCGGTGCCCGCGAAAGCGATCCCGGCCGCACGCCGCACCAAGGAGCTGACCGGGCGGCGCACCGCGACCACCAAGACCTATCAGCTGGCCGACGGGCGCCTGCAGACCGAGACCAGCCGCGAGCCGGTGCACTACCGCGACGGCAAGGGCCACTGGCAGGACATCGACACCAGGCCGGCCGCCACCACGGCGGCCGGCTATCGCTTCGCCGCGACGAAGAACACCTTCGGCAGCAGCTTCGGCGACCGCACCGACCGGCTGCTGAAGTACACGCTGCCCGGCGGGCACGGCCTGACGATGGGCCTCGACGGCACCGCCCGCGCGGCGAAGCCCACCGCCGACGGCGAATCGGTCACCTACGCGGGCGTCGCGGGCGCGGCCGATCTCGAGTACGAGCTGACCCGCACGGCCACCAAGGAGAAGATCGTCCTGAAGGCGCCCCCGGCCGGCGCGGCGAGCTGGACGTTCACGCTCGACCTCGACAAGGTCCGGGCGGTGCCGCAGGCGGACGGCTCGGTGGCCTTCTACGCCACCGACGCGGTCGGCCCGGCGCTGTTCACGATGCCCAAGCCGTACATGTATGACAGCAGGCCGGACCCGCAGTCGCCGACCGGCACCGCGCTGAGCCAGGCGGTCACTCAGCGGGTCACCCAGGCCGGCGGCCGGACGCTCGTGACGATCACCGCGGATGCCGCGTGGCTGAACAGCCCCGGGCGCACCTACCCGGTGGTGATCGACCCGACGATCAAGCTGCAGCCCACGATCGGCAAGGCGCAGGACGTCATGCTCGCCTCCGACACGCCCACCACCAACTACGACAACGTGTGGCGGCTGTCGGCCGGCGTCAACACCGCCGCCACGTTCCGGTCGCTGACCAAGTTCGACCTGTCGCAGATCCCGGCCGGGGTCCAGCTCGACTCGGCGCAGCTACAGATGTACTACGACCAGACGTTCGGCGGCGCCGACGACTTCGAGCCGGTGTTCGAGGCACGCAAGGTCACCACCGCGTGGGCGGAGAACACCGCCACCTGGAACACCACGGCGGCGAGCTTCGGCGAGGTCGGTGACAACACCGAGCGGGTCGATGACGTCAACACCGCGAAGATCGTCAAGGTCGGCCCGTGGAGCGGCGCCGCCAGCGGGGACAAGTCCCAGGCGATCAACGGCACCTATCTGATCAACTCCGACACCAAGACCGGCGACTCGGTCACCTGGGTGCCCCGGCTCACCGAGTCCGGACAGTACGAGGTGCAGGTCCACTACGTGCCGGGCAGTAAACGCGCCACCAACGCCCCCTACACCGTCTCCTACGACGGCGGGACGGCCGTGCGCCCGGTCAACCAGACCGGGGGCAGCGGCAACGGCACCTGGCTGTCGATCGGCACGTACCCGTTCAAGGCCGGCACCACGCACAAGGTCACGCTCGGCGACGTCGCCGGCAAGGAGGTCGTCGCCGACGCCGTCCGGTTCGTCAAGCGCGCCGAGGCGACCAAGGTGCTCAAGCAGACAAACGTGTGGCACTCGTTCAGCGTCCGGTCGATCGTGCAGAAGTGGCTCGACGGCGAGGCCAACAACGGCTTCATGGTCAAGGCCAAGGACGAGACGAAGGTGTGGGGCGGTCCGCGCTACGAGAGCGGCGACTTCTCGTACGGTGGCGAGGACGACCACGGCCCGAAGCTGATCCTCACGTGGGGCCGCCCCGGCGTGACGATCAACCCCGTGACCACCGTCCGCGCAACGGGTGCCGACCTGTCCTGGACGACGTACGCGGACCCGTCCACCTCGCCCGACGACGACCTGCTCGAATACGAGGTCCACGCCAGCAAGGAGCAGAACTTCTGGCCCTCGGCGGCGACCCTCGTGGCTCCTGTCCGGGCTGGGCGCACCACGTACAACGACACCCACGCGGCGCCCGGTGACCAGCTGTTCTACACCGTGGCCGCGCGCACCCGGGACGGTTCGCTGCTCCCGTCGCCCACCGAGATGGTGAAGCTGCCCGCGGCGGGTCAGGTCGTCAAATTCTTCGGCGGCGCCGACGACAACACCCTGACCAGCGCGAAACCCACGAACAACTGGGACACCCTGGACTCCGGCGGCGAGCTGCAGATCGGCAACAAGGGCACCACGTACGGCACCAGCCGCGCCGTCGTGAAGTTCCCCAGCATCACCGGCCTGCCCCCCAAGGCGAAGGTGCTCGACGCCGAGGTCGGCCTCTGGGGCTGGTACGCCGAGGGCGCCAACGCCGGTGCGACGCCGTTCGAGCTGCGCGGGCTGACCCGCGACTTCAACGAGACCACCTCCACGTGGAACAGCGCGCAGACCGGCACCGCGTGGACCACCGCGGGCGGTGACTTCGAGGCGACGGCGCAGTCCACGGCCGCGTCGATCAGCGGCGACCCGGGCTGGACCCAGTGGGACGCCGGGCCGCTCGTGCAGCGCTGGGTCGACACGCCCAGCACCAACAAGGGCGTGGTCATCAAGGTCGCCAACGAGGCCGGCAACGAGCAGCGGTCGCTGTTCCTGTCCGCCGAGGCGCAGGAGCCGGCGCTGCGTCCCCGGCTGCGCGTCGTCTACACCGCGCCGGACAGCACCAGCACCTACTACGCACCCACCACGCCGGGCCGGATGATCCCCGCCGACCAGTATCTGGTGCCGGTCACGCTGACCAACACCACCGGCGCGGTCTGGTCGCCCGCCGACTGGGTGGTGTCCTACCGCTGGCAGCGTCAGGACGGCACCGATGTCACGACCGCCGGAAACCGGATCGAGACGCCGCTGCCCTCGGCGCAGGCACCGGGCGGCGTGGTCACCGTGACCGCGACCGTCAAGGCGCCCGACTCCGGCGACGACGGTGACCGCCGCGAGCCGTACGTCCTGAAGTGGGAGCTGCGCAACAAGACCACAGGGCAGTGGCTGTCACAGACCACGACCATCGAGCCGCTCGACCAGAGCGTCGCCGTGGAGGACCCGACCTCCGACCAGCTCGGGCTCGAGAAGTTCTACCACTACGCCGGGGGCGGCGCGGGTGCCGGTGCGACCGTGATGGTCAACCAGTTCTCGGGCAACGCGGTGGTCGGCTACAACCCGATCAGCAATCCCAGCCAGGGTGTGTCGACGTTCGTCCGGCTCACCTACAACAGCCAGGACACCTCCACCTCGTACGCCGGCCTGGGCTGGTCGCTGTCGACCTCCAGCGTCGTACGCCTCGGCTCGCCCCTGGAGTTCCGCGGCGGCACCACCACCTGGCCGCAGCAGGTCGCGATGACCGACGGCGACGGCACGACGCACCTGTTCAACCTCGACAAGCACGACAGCACCAGCACCGCCGACTGGCGATACGTCCAGCCGTCCGGCGTGCACATGTATCTGCAGCGCACCAACAGCGGCGACACCACGCAGGCGTGGACGATGACCCGCCCGGACCGCAGCCAGTTCGTCTTCGACGAGCAGGGTTTCCAGACCGCGGTCCGCGAGCGCAACGGCAACAAGCTGACCTTCACGTACGAGCGCCGCACCGTGAACAACCGCACCACGAGCGTGCTGCGTTACCTGACCGACCCGGCGAGCCGCCGCACGCTGACGCTGGACTACTACGCGGCGGGGGACAGCTATGAGGCGTACGTCGACGGCACCAAGCAGTCGCTGACCGACCTGCAGAACCCGGCCATCATCGACCAGGTCAAGGCGATCACCGACATCAGTGGCCGCCGGGTGTCGTTCGTCTACAGCGACACCGGGCTGCTGCGCGAGGTCGCCGACGCGGCCGACCCGTACAAGATCAAGACGTTCACGTTCGCCTACGACGAGTCCGAAGGTGCCCAGAACGCACGGCTGACCAAGGTCACCGACCCGCGGGCGTCCAGCGGCACCAAGGTCGCCTACAACGAGCCCGGGGACGCGTTCCAGCAGGGCAAGGTCAACACGGTCACCGACCGGCTCAACAAGCCCATGTTCTTCGAGTACGCCGACCCGGACGGTGCCGCCAGCGGAGCGGTCACGTCGACGGTCACCGACGCCAAGGGCCGCATCACCGAGAACGCCATGGACGGCTACGGCCGGGTCACCCGGATCGTCGACGCCAAGCAGAGCACGACCCTGCTCGGCTGGGACGCCGACAACAACGTCACCCGTCTCGACGAGCCCGGGGGCGCGGTGACCACCTGGCGTTTCGACCAGACCACCGGATACCCGCTGGAGATGCGTGACCCGGAGGCCAACAAGAACAACACGCCGTCCACGCGGATGGGCTACCAGTTCGGGCTCGCCGGGCACACCGCGGACCTCACGGAGAAGGTGTCACCGGAGGGGCGGCGCTGGCTGTTCGCGTACGACACGGTCGGCAACCTGACCTCGGTGACCGACCCGAAGGGCACGGCGACCACGACCGCCGGCGACTACGCGACCAGCTACACCTACGACAGCGCCGGGCGCATGCTCACCACGACGGACGCCAACGAGAACGTCACCGGGTTCACCGACTACGACGTCGTGGGCTACCCGAAGACGATCACCGACGCGCTGACGAACCCCACCAAGTACACGTACTCCGCGACCGGTGACGTCCTCACGGTCACGGACGCCAATACCAAGACGTCGACCTACACGTACGACGGGTTCCGCCGGCCGCTGACCACCCAGGTCCCCAAGGACGCCACGGCCGGGCGTTACATCACCACGCCGGCGCCGAGCTACGACGCCAACGACAACGTGCTGCAGACGACGTCGCCGACCGGGGCGAAGACCACCGCCACGTACGACGCGCTCGACCGGCAGAGCACGGTCGCCACGCCCAAGGACACGACGACCGCCGACGCGCCGACCACGAAGTACGAGTACGACCAGGTCGGCAATCTCAGCCGGGTCACCGAGCCGAAGGGAACCCTGACCCCGGCCGACACCCAGGACTTCGTCACCAGCTACGTCTACAACGAGCTGAACCAGGTCACCGACGTCGTCGACGCCCTCAACGGGCGGGTCAGTGCGACCTACGACCTGGCCGGCAACGTCGTCGCGCAGTACGACCAGCGCAAGAACGCCACCGCGGACACCACGGACTACACGACGAAGTTCACCTACGACCTGAACCACCGGCTCAAGACCACCATCGACGCCAAGGGGAACACCACCGGCCAGGAGTACGACAAGGACGGCAACCCCACCGAGTCGTACGACCAGGACGGCAACCGCTCGTACACGAAGTACGACGAGCGCAACGCCGTCGTCGAGAAGCGCGTGCCGTACTCAGCCGGCGTCTACCGGACCACCCGCTACGGCTACGACGAGGCCGGCAACCAGAACCGCGCCGAGAGCCCGCGTGGCGTGGACACCACCGGGGATACCGAGGACTTCACCACCGTCACGCTCTACGACAAGCTCAACCGGGCGAGCGAGGTTCAGCAGCCGTACGACAAGGCCGACACCAGGTTCAAGACGCCGGCGGTCACGAAGTACACGTACAACAAGGTCGGACAGTTGGAGCGGGTCTCCGCCCCGCCGTCGGAGAACGAGACGGTGCGCAACGACACCGTGCAGACGTACTTCGACAACGGCTGGGTCAAGACCTCGCAGGACGCGCCGTGGAACATCACGACGACGTACGACTACGACGACAACGGCTCGCAGACGTCCAGGGCGATCAGCACGACCGGGGCGACGACCCGGCAGATGACGTGGACGTACTTCCCCGACGGCAAGCGAAAGTCGACGAACGACAACGGCGCCGGCTCCGGAACCCCCGCCAAGGACTTCGCCTTCAGTTACGACGTCAACGGCAACCTGACCCAGATGCTCGACAACACCTCGGGCGCGGCCATCGGCACGTACGCCGTGGGTTACGACGGCGTCAACCGGGTCGCCGGTCTCGAGGAGAAGAACGGCTCCACGGTCAAGAACACCACCACCTTCGAGTACGAGCCCAACGACCTGCTCAAACGGCGCACCCACGACCTGCAGGTCTCGTCGTACACCTACGAGCCGCAGCGCGACCTGGTCACCGAGATCAAGAACGCGGAGACGCTCGACGACCCGAAGCCGAAGTACACGAAGTACGCGTACACGAAACGCGGTGAGGTCGACACCGAGACCAAGGGCAACAACAACGTCGTCACCAGCGACTACTTCCTCAACGGCGCCAGCCGCAGCACGGTGGAGAAGAAGTCCGACGGCACGGTGGTCAACCAGCACACCTACGAGTACGCCGCGAACGGGCAGAAGTCCAAGGACGTCCAGCACAAGCAGAACGCCGACAACAAGACGGCGTACCTGGACACGACCAGCACGTACGCGTACGACCCGCAGGACCGGGTCCGCACGGTCACCAAGACCGGCAGCGGCGCGTCGACCGAGAGCTACGTGCACGACGCGAACTCCAACGTCATCAGCCAGACGGTCGGCGGCACGACCACCGCGTACACGTACAAGAAGAACCGGCTCGAATCCGCGGCGGTGGGCAGCGCCACGGCGAGCTACGCCTATGACCCGTACGGCCGGCTCAAGACCATCACATCGGCCGGCACCACGCTGGAGAGCTACACGTACGACGGCTTCGACCACGTGGTCAAGAACGTCAAGAACCCGGGCGACAAGACCACCGACTACAAGTACGACCCGCTCGACCGGATGTCCACCCGAACCTACGGCGGCAAGACCACCACGTACGCGTACCTCGGCCTCACCAAGGACGTGTCCGCGGAGCTGGAGGGCACCAAGGTCGTCAAGTCGTACCAGCGCGGCCCCGGCGGCGGTCTGCTCTCGCAGATCAAGACGAACGCCGACGACACCAAGGAAGACTCCTACACCGGTTACGACGGCCAGTCGGACATCGAGCAGATCACCGACGACAAGGGCGACGGGCGGGCCACGTACGGCTACACCGCCTACGGCAAGAACGACGCGAGCCAGTTCACCGGTGCCGATAAGCCCGACGCGAGCAACCCCGAGAACCCCGACAAGGTGCCGTACAACTCGTACCGTTTCCAGAGCAAGCGCTACGACCAGGCCAGCGGCGACTACGACATGGGTTTCCGCGACTACGACCCCGGCATCAACCAGTTCCTCTCCCGCGACAACTACAACGGCGCCCTCGCCGACCTCGGCCTGGCCGCCGACCCCTACACCGGCAACCGCTACGCCTTCGCCGGCGGCAACCCCATCTCCAACGTCGAACTCGACGGCCACAACTTCCTCTCGGACGCCGCCGACGCCATCGGCGACGGCATCGACGCTGTGGGCGACGGCATCAAGAACGCGGTCAGCGACGCCAAGAAGCCGGCCAAGGAGTTCGGCTCGGCGTTCGTCGACCACGTCAAGGGCAGCGTCAAGGAAAGCCTCAACACATACGCCGAGCTCGACGACTGCTCCTCCGGTGACAGCGAGGGCGCCTGCAAGAGCCTGGAGAACAAGGCCAAGCAGGCGGGTGAGCTGTTCGACAAGATGGAAGACTGCGGCTACGGCGGCAGCAAGGGCGCCTGCGGCCAGGTCCAGGACGCCGCCGGCTGTGGCCAGGGCACTTCCGGAGCCACGTGCGCCGGCAACCTGACCGCCCTGGGCGTAGAGGCCTTCGTCGGTAACAAGGTGGGCAAGGGGCTGACCTCCCGCACCGGCGCCGACTGCGTCAGCAACAGCTTCGCGGCCGGAACGCTCGTCCTGATGGCCGACGGCAGCACCAAACCCATCGAAGACATCGACGTCGGCGACAAGGTCCTGGCCGGCGCCCCCGAAGAGGCCGACACCGAGAGTGAGCCGGTCACCCGCACGATCACCGGAACCGGCGACCGCGACTTGGTCACCCTGACAATCGCCACGGAGCACGGCAGAGCCCGCGTCACAGCGACCGCTGCGCACCCGTTCTGGAATGCCGACAAGTCCGAGTGGGTCGACGCTGCGAAGCTCCGGCCTGGGGACCACGTCACCACCACGGACGGCAGACAACTCACGATCCGCGCCACGCGGCACTGGAGCAAGCACACCACGGTCCACAACCTCACGGTCCAGGACATCCACACGTACTACGTCCTGGCCGGCAACACTCCGGTCCTCGTCCACAACTGCGGAGCCGGCAACATCTCCAACAAGCAGATGAACCAGCACATCCTTCCCCGCCACGACGCGAATCACCCGGATGCCTGGAAGTGGTCCGACCGGTCAAAATTCGAGGACTGGGTCACGCCGGGTCACATCCGTAACTGGGCAAAGCTGGCGATGAAGAAGCCGATGGATAACATGAACCTCGGTACCGGTGCTGCTCATCGGCACGTTTTGGACATCAAGAGCCGGCACCCGATCGGTTATGACGCTGACGGCAACGACCTCCATTCAGTGGCGGTGTGGGTCAACAATGGCAACGTGGAAAGTGTCCACCCGAACTGAGGAGTTCCTGATGATCGGTCTGCAGGTGCGCAGTGAGCTGGGTGAGATCGTGACGCACGGATCATCGCGAGGGATCCCCTGGTCAGATGCGCTGGCGCAGATCGATCAGGCAAGGTTTCCGTGCCTCGGCGGTCTGCTGCCCTATGCGGACACAGCCTTCAACGAACGACAGGTGGGAAGGCTTCTCCTGGAGGTGGCAGACCAATCCGTGCGTGACATGGTGGGCGAGGAAACCGCTTCCGAAATTGAAGTGCTCTGCAGGCAGGTCGAGCAGGGATCGCACCTCTATCTCTGGTTCATCGGAGACTAGGTTGCCATTGACCGGTCCTGTTCTGCGCACCGACCGGGCGCGGATCGCTGAGCTGCGATCCGCGCTGGTCGGAGGATGCTTGGAAGACGTGGCGTATGGCCAGAGCGCCTTTGCGGGTTATGCCGATCCCCAGGACGGCGACATTCATCAGGTCGACTTCGAGTTGTTCATGCGCTTCGGCAACGGGGTCATCGCCGTCACCTGGGACCGCGATGACCGGGTCGAGGGTCTGTCGGTCTCGACCGCGGAGCCGTACTACGAGGGCGACGACACTGTGCTCGTTCCGGCGATGTCGACGGCGTGGGCGGCGGCGATCGGCCGGGTCGTGGAGGCCGTGGACTTCGGTTGGCAGGTGAGCGAGACCGGTGTTCCAGAAAGCCTGTGGGGGATCCGGCTCGGGTTTTCCGAGGGCCGACGGGTGGTGATCGCGCTCGGGGAGATCGGTTCGGACGGCGCCGTCTGGTATCACCCGGACTCGCTGGTTGTCCTGTTCGATGAGCGGGACCTGGCCCGGTGCCGGACCCTCGGCGGGACAGCGGCCGTCAGCGGTCCGATCATCTTCGAAACGGCGACGTCGGCCGTGGCCGGGTGAGTGTCAGTGGGGCTCAGGCGGCGGCGTTCTTCCGGGAGATCGTGCAGCACCGGACCGTGTGGTGGGTCAGGGATGACAGTGGCAGCCCGACGCCCCGGCGGGTCTTTCCCTACTGGTCGTCGCGGGCTCGGGCGCAGCGCGCCGCTGCGTTGTGGGGGCCGGAGTTCCGGGTGGGTTCGATGCCGTTGGAGCATTGGCGGGATGCGGCCTTGCCCGATCTGGCCAAGGATGACTTCCGGGTCGGGATCAATTGGAGTGGGCAGCGGTTGACGGGGTGGGATTTCACCGTCGATGAGGTGATCAATCGACTGAGCCACGCCGAGGGGGCTTGACCAGGGGGTCCGGGTCGCGTTGGGTGCTGGTATGACGCCAATGGAGGTGCCGCGGCGGGTGTGGTCGTTGTTCGAGCCGCTTCATGCTGTTACGTATTTTGCTCCGGCGGCTCGGGCAGCGCTTGTGGATGCTGGGCTCAAGGGGTTCTGGCGGGGGTATTTCGCGGGCCGGGCGGCGCCGCTCGGGGCGGTGGGGGCCGGGCCGGTGACGGCGGCGTTCTTCGGGTTTGCGCCGGCGATGGTCGCGCGGGCGTTGCCGGATGTGTGGAGCAGGGCCAGCCCGGAAGCGGTTCTGGTCGCCCGGCTCGAGGGTGCCCGCGCTGCGCTCGACGATCTTCTGAAGGGCACGGAGGTGGCCGAGGCCGCCGAATTGCTCGAGGCCGCGGCCGGCGAGGTGGAGCTGCCCGGGCGGGTGCTGGGCGCCGCCAACGCCGATCTGCCCCGGCCCGACGATGCGCTCGGCCGGTTGTGGCAGGCGGCGACCGTGCTGCGGGAGCACCGGGGTGACGGGCATGTGGCGGCGCTGCTCACCACCGGGGTGGACGGCTGCGAGTCGGTGGTGTGGCGGGCTGTGCTGGACGGCGGGGAGCTGCCTGCCAGCATGCAGCAGGCCCGCGGCTGGACCGATGAGCAGTGGGGAGCCGCGGTGCGACGGCTGGCGGACCGGGGCTGGATAGCAGAGGACGGCACGGTCACCGCTGCGGCGCGGGCGGCGTACGCGCAGGTTGAAGCGCTCACCGACCGGCTGGCCGCCGGGCCGTGGGAGCGGCTCGGGGAGGACGCCACGCGGCGGTGTGTCCAGCTGCTGGGACCGTTGGCGGAGCGGACGTGGGCGGTGTTGCCGAAGGACAATCCGATACCGCTGCGGCCGTTGCCTCCTGCTTGACGATAGTCCATTGTCGATGGATGGTCAGTGAACTCGCCACGAGCTATGACCCGCTCGGAGCGCACTCCGACGATCCCTACCCGTTCTACGTTCAGGCTCGCCGTGACGAGCCGGTCTTCTATTCGCCGCGGCTGGACGCCTGGGTGGTCACGCGGTTCCGGGACGTCGAGGCGATTCTGAAGGACCCGGAGGGGTTCTCGTCGGTCAACAGTCTGCGGGCGATCCGGCAGCTGTATCCGGCGACGCTGACGGTGCTGGCCGGCGGCTTCCCGATGGTGCCGGACCACGTGACGTCCGACGGGGAGGTGCATCGGCGGCTGCGGCAGCCGTACACCAGGCATCTGACCGCGAGTGGCCGGGTCAAGGGCATGGAGCCGGAGATCCGGAGGCGGGCCGGGGCGCTGGTGGACTCGTTCATCGGCGATGGTGGCGCCGACCTGGTCACCCGGTTCGCGGCACCATTGCCGGCGGAGACAGCCGCGGCGTTGTTCGGGTTCGCGCCGGACGACGTGGCGACCGTCAAGGGCGGCAGTGAGGCTTCGTTCTCGCTCGGCGACGTCGATCTCACCGAGGAGGACGAGGTGGAGGCCGCCAAGCGGGTGGTCATCTTCAAGAACCTCGTCGCCGGGTACGTGCGCCGCCGCCGTGACGCCCCGGAAGGCGACCTGATCAGCGATGTCGTCGCCGCGCTGGCGCCGGTGGACGGGCCGCTGGACGACGACCGGGAGGCCGAGCTGGTCACCACGCTCAGCAGCACGTTCGGGGCCAGCCACATCACCACCGCCGACCTGATCGGCAGCGCGCTGCGTTTGCTGGTGGCGCATCCGGAGCAGTGGGAGTTGCTGTGCCGAGAGCCGGAGCTGATCCCCAACGCCGTCGAGGAGGTGCTGCGGTTCGAGACGCCGATCCCGACGATGTTCCGCCGGACCACCCGGGCGGTCGAGCTGGGCGGTGCCGAGATTCCGCAGGGTGCCGATGTGCTGGTGGTGTTCTCGTCGGCCAACCGGGACGAGGACCGTTACCCCGACGCCGGCCGGTTCGACGTGACCCGCAAGCCGTCGCGCCACTTCTCGTTCGGTGCGGGTCTCCACACGTGTGTCGGTGCCGGGCCCGCTCGCGCGCAGGGTCGCATCGCGCTCCAGATCCTGACGGAACGCCTGCCCGGCCTGCATGCCACGCCCGGCCAGCACATTCCACTCCGGAAATCCATCAATGTACGCGGCCCGCTCGCACTCGAATTCCGCTGGTGACCGGGGAGCCTGGGATGAGAAGAGCACTGGTACCGATCATGGCGACCGTCCTGCTCGCCGCGTGCGTGAGCAACGATGCCACCGCGACCCCGGAGGTCTCCGGGGCGTCGGCGCCGGCCGGGGCGGGGACCGTGCCGGCCGGTGAGCCCGATGTGAACGGTGACGGCAAGGTGGTCGTCGGGGTGCTCAGCCCCGGCGACATCAACGACAACGGCTACTACGAGAGCTTCGTGGTCAAGGCCGAGGCGTTCGCGCGGAGCAAGGGCTGGACGGTGATCAAACGGGGCAGCGTGCCGATCGCCGACGCGCTGAACGCCGCGCGGGCACTGTGCCAGCAGAAGGTCGATCTGGTGGCGATCGGTGCGACCGAGCTCAAGGACGCCATCCCGGCCTCGACGGAGCCGGTCTGCACGAAGACGGCCTGGTACGTCCCCTCGTCGGCGAACATCCCGCAGACGCCGGAGGTCATGCTGTCGACGGACGACCCGAACCAGTCGATGCTCGTCGCCGGGTATGCGGCCGGGTTGCTGATGCAGGAGCGTGGTGTCACCAGGGCGGGCTTCGTCACCGGGCCGGAGGCCGACTTCACCGTGGTGGCGTCGACCGCGTTCAAGGCGGGCATGCGCGAGCTCATCCCGGACGCGACGCTGGTTACCACGTACGCCGGGGACTTCAACGATTCCGGTAAGGCACGGGAAGCCACGCAGGCGCAGATGAGCCAGGGGGTCGGCGTGCTCTACCCGTACCTCGGAGGTGCCACCGACGCGGCGACGGCGCTGGCCAACTCGAAAAAGCTCATCACGCTCACGCCCGGCACCGATCGGTGCGCGTCGACCGGCCCCACGTTCGACGTGTCCGTGCTGTTCGATCCGGGTGACTACTTCGAGGCCGCCCTGACCCAGTTCGCCGCCGGGCAGCTGCGGATGGGTGTGACCCGGACGTGGCAGCTGGGCGTCGACCCGTACCCGACGGTGAAGCTGTGCCACGGCACGGCCGAGCAGAACGCGAAGCTGGCGGCGTTCATCGCCGGCATCGGCGCCAAGAAGATCGATCCGGCGGCGGAAGTCAAGAAGCTCGGCGCCTGAGCATGAGCGCCCTGACGCTGAGGGCCGTCTCCAAGCGCTACGGCACCGTCGTCGCCTGCGACGGCGTGGATCTCGACATCGATCCGGGTGAGATCCACGGGTTGCTGGGGGAGAACGGCGCGGGCAAGTCCACCCTGATGCGCATCCTTTTCGGCCTGGAGACCCGCGACGCCGGCACCGTCCTGCGCGACGGCGAGCCGGTGCGCATCGCCGGCCCGCAGGACGCGGCGGCGCTCGGGCTGGGCATGGTGCACCAGCATTTCAGCCTGATCGACCCGCTGCCCGTGTGGGAGAACGTCATCCTCGGCGACACCGGCCGCATCCGGCGGGCGGCCGCCCAGGCCGAGATTCACGCGGTCGCGCAACGGTACGGGCTCCCGATAGACCCGCTGGCCATCGTCGGCACGCTGTCGGCCGGTGAACGGCAACGGGTCGAGCTCATCAAGTGCCTGCGCCGCGACCCGGGTGTGCTCATCCTCGACGAGCCGACGTCGGTGCTGACCCGCGCCGAGTCGGCCGAGCTGTTCGCCGTGCTGCGCCGCATGGTGCGCTCGGAGCGGCGGGCCGTCGTACTGATCAGCCACAAGCTCGCGGAGATCGCCGCGGCAACCGACCGGGTGACGGTGCTGCGCCGGGGCCGCGTGGTCTTCCGCAGCGCGACCCGGGACACGGACGTCGCGGAGCTCGCCCGGCAGATGGTCGGCCGGGACGTCTCGCTGGGCGCCGAGGCGGCGGCGCTGGGGTTACTCCCCGCCACCCCCGAAGCGGAATCCGAAGTAGACCAGACACCGGCGATGCGGCTGCGGGGGCTCGTGGTACGGCCATTTCTGAACGGCGTCGACCTCGACGTGCGGCCCGGGGAGATAACCGGGTTGTACGGCGCCGAGGGCAACGGGCAGACGGTGCTCGGTGACGTGCTCAGCGGGTTGATCGTGCCGGATGCGGGGATTGTCGAGCTGAGCGGCGTACCCGTCGCCTTGAAGCGGCCTGGAGCGTTGCACCGGGCCGGACTCGGCATCGTGCCGGAGGACCGGCACCGGGCCGGGGTGGTGCTCGACCTGAGCGTCGCCGCGAACCTGGTCATGAAGGACCCGGTGCTCAACCGGCGCCGCCTGCGCCGCACCGCCCAGGGGCTCGCCGAGGAGTTCGGCATCGTCGCGGCCTCGCTGGACGCACCGCTGCGTACGCTCTCCGGCGGCAACCAGCAGCGCGTCGTCCTGGCCCGCGAACTCTCCGCACACCCGAAGGTCCTGGTCGTCGCGCAGCCGTCGCACGGTCTCGACGTCGGCGCCGCCGAGGATCTCTACTCCCGCCTGCGGTCATGCGCGCGTGACGGGGTGGCGGTGCTGCTCATCTCCACGGAGATCGAGGAGGTTCTCGGGCTCACCGACCGGATCGCGGTCATCGCCTCCGGCCGCATCGCGGGGGAGATGCGCACGGCGGACGCCACCGCGGAACGGCTCGGGCTGCTCGTCGGCGGCGTGGCGCGGTGATCCGTACCGTAGCCGCCCTGGTCGTGGCCCTCGCCCTGTCGTCCCTGCTCATCACCGTCACCGGCGGCTCCCCGCCGGCGGCCCTGCAGGCACTTGTCCGGGGCAGCCTCGGCGACGCCACAGCCCTCAGCCTCACCCTGCTGTACGCCGCCCCGCTGCTGCTCATCGCGGTCGGCGCCTGCGTGAGCGCCCGTGCCGGCGTGTTCAACATCGGCCAGGAGGGTCAGGTGCTCGTCGGTGCGCTCGCCGGTGCCGCCGTGGGACTGCGCCTCGCCGTCCCGGGTCCCGCGCTGGTCGTGGTCATCCTGCTGGCGTCCGCGTTCGCCGCCGGTCTCTGGGCGTGGCTCAGCTCGCTCATGCACCGGCTGCGCGGCGTCGACATCGTGGTCAGCACGCTGCTGATGACGTTCCTCGCGCAGCAGGTCGTCGCGTTCGCGGTGAACACCCCGTGGCTGTTGCAGGAGTCGCGGCTGGGCCGGGCGACCGTGCTGCCGCAGACGAACAAACTGCCCGCGGACGCCCTGCTGGGCTCGATCGGCCACTACCCGGGCCTCCGGGTCAACGCGGGCCTGCTGACCGGCGCGGTGCTGGCGATCCTGGTCGCGGTGGTCCTGGCCCGCACCCGCTGGGGTTTCCGGATCACCCTGCTAGGTCTCAACCCCCGAGCAGCACAGCATTCCGGGGTACGGGTGGGAGCGCTCGGCGGCGTAGCGCTGGCCATCTCCGGGGCGCTCGCCGGACTCGCCGGGGCCGTGGTGCTGGCGAGTCCACTGAGTACGAACCGTCTCCAGCCGGGCACCTCCCTCGGCATCGGGTGGGACGGTCTGCTGGTCGCGTTGGTCGCCCGGAACCGGCCGCTGCTCGCGATCCCGGTCGCGGGGCTGTTCGCGGTGCTGCGCTCGGGCGGGAGCTTTCTGGCGGCGACCGGCGTCCCGTCGTACCTCGTCGATGTGGTCAAAGCCCTGCTGGTCCTCGCGTTCGTCGCCCCGCCGGCGCTCAAACGGTGGTCCTCCGCATGAGCCTTGCCGGTGACATCGAGACCGTTCTGTCCAGCGGCGTGCGGCTGGCTGCGCCGCTCGCGTTCGCGGCCTGCGGGGAATACCTCGCCGAACGCGCCGGCACGCTGAACATCTCCGTCGAGGCCATGATGCTGGGCGCGGCGTTCGGGGCGGTCGCCGTCGCCGGCCTCACCGGTAGCGGCATCGCCGGGCTGCTGGCGGGCGTCCTGATCGGCGCGCTCATCGGCCTGGTCCACGGCGTGCTCGCCCACGGCCTCGCGGTGAACACGTTCGTGGTGGGCCTGGTGCTCAACGCGCTCGTCCTCGGCCTGACCAGTTACCTGATAGCGACCGCGGCGCCTCTGAGCCGCCCGCCCGAACGGTGGCCGCTGTATTCGCTGCTCGCCATCGTCCCGCTGACGTGGTGGCTGGTCGGCCGCAGCCGCTGGGGGCTGGAACTGCGCGCGGCCGGCGAGAACCCCCAGGCCGCCGCCATGACCGGCATCCGGGTCAACCTCCGGCGCAGGCAGGCTCTGCTGTGGTGCGGGGCGCTGTCCGGGCTCGGCGGCGCCTATCTCGCGGTGGGGGAGGTCGGCTCGTTCAACCAGAACATGACCGCCGGCCGGGGCTACCTCGTCATCGCCGCGGTCATCTTCGGTGGCTGGCGGCTGGCCCGGACGCTCGTGGGCTGCGCGCTGTTCGGCCTCGCCGACGCGCTCCGGCTGGCGTTGCCCGCGCTGGGTGTCACCCTGAACTCGCAACTCCTGATCTCCGCGCCGTACCTGCTGGCCCTGCTCGCGATGCTGCTGTTCGCCAGCCGCCACAACCAGCCCCAGGCTCTTGGCCGGCCCTTTCCCCGCGGTGGCGCCTGACGCTGGCCGTGATCTTTTCGTTACCTTGGCGGTGAAATCAGGAGTGCCGCGCAGGCGTGTCCGGGGCGTATCGACCGACCCCCAAGGAGCCACCATGCGCAAGATCATCGCCGGAGTCGCCGCCCTCGCCGGAGCCGCCGCCCTCTCGGCCTGCGCCGAAGCCACCCCGACAACGGCCTCGCCCGCAGCCTCGCCCGCAGCCTCGCCCGCAGCCTCGCCTGCGGCCGCCTCGCCCGCCGGCTCGACCGCGTCGACCTCGCCCGCCGCGGCGACCGCAACGGCGACCGCAACGGCGACCAAGGCGGCGACCAGGACCGCGACCAAGGCGGGCACGTCGGACCTCAGTCAGCTCGAGCGGCTCGGCATCGACATCAACAAGGGGGTGCTCATCGACGTCGCGGACGACGGCGAGGACCGTTACCTGCAGGTCGGCAGGAACGGCGTGGACTTCACCGGGACGGGCAGGACCGACTCGACGATGATGGCGCTCAAGGCGGCACCGGTGAGCGCGAAGAACCGCGTACTGATCAAGCCGCCGTTCTGGAACGAGGACCTCGGCAAGGGCAGCTGCGTCGCCGACACCAAGGGCGCCGCGCTGGCGCTGGAGACGTGCCAGGCGGGCCGTGCCGCGCAGATCTGGACCGTCGTCCCGGGCGGGGATTCCGGCCAGTTCGAGCTCAAGGGCGCCTACGGCATCGTTACGGTCGACAACGGGCGGATCACCACGGGCGGGTCCGGTCGCACGGGCCTGCAGACCATCCCGTTCTCGAGCTGACACCACCCGGCGAAGGCCGAGACCACCAGGAGTTCCCCTGTCCATGCGTGATTCCGAGGACTTCGACGCGTTCTACGCGACCTCGTCGCGGCGTGTGCTCGCGCACGTCACGATGATGGTGGGCAGCAGGGCCGACGCGGAGGATTCCGTGGCCGAGGCGTACCTGCGTGCCTGGAACCGATGGCACAAGATCAGCCGGTTCGACAATCCCGAGGCCTGGGTACGCCAGGTCGCCTACCGCCACGCGGTGAGCGCCTGGCGCAAGGCCGTCAACCGGTTGCACGCCCATCGCAGCGACAATGCCGACCGGCACGTCGAGGGACTGAGCCCGGATCACGTCGCCATCGTCGCGGCCCTGCGGCGCATCCCGGCGGATCAGCGCCGGGTGATCGTCCTGCATCATCTGGCAGGGCTCAGCGTGGCCGAGATCCACCGGGAGACCGGCATCCCGGCGGGTACCGTCACCACCTGGCTGGCCCGGGGACGCCGTGCCCTGGCCGCCCATCTGACCGACAGCGAGATGTTCGAGACGGGTCAGGAGCGCCGCGATGTCTGACGATCGGATCCAGCAGGGCCTCGAGGCGTACGCCGACCACCTCCAGCACACCACGGCCCCCGCACCCGCCCGGGAGATCCGCCATCGTGCGGCCCGCAGGCGCCGCAACCGGGCAGCCGGTGCCGCATTCGTCGCCGTCCTGATCGCGGCGGGCGGCCTCGGAGTGCTGGTGAATCGCGGTCCCGAGCAACCCGACCACCCGGTCGCCCCGGCATCGCCATCGCCGTCGCCGTCCTCGCCGGCCCCCGTCACCTCCAAGACCCGGACCAGCACGGTGACGTCGAACGTCAAGCAGCTCCGGAACCTCGGCGTCGACCTGAACGTCGGTGTGCTGATCGACGTGGCCGACGACGCCGTGGACCGGTGGATGCAGATCGGCGCGGGCGACGTCGTCGACTTCACCGGCTCGGTGAAGGACCCGTCCACGGAGATGATGCTGAGCCCGGCACCGGTCTCGGGCACGAACCGGGTGGTGATCGTGCCACCGGCACGGCCGGGGATGTGCGTGGCGGACACCCCGGAGGTGACGCTGACCCTGCAGGCCTGTCAGGACGGCGCCGAGGCGCAGACCTGGCGGGTGGTGCCGGCCGGGGACTCGGGCCAGTTCGAGCTCGAGGGCCGGTACGGCATCCTGGAGGTCGAGGGGAGCCTGGTCGCCGATGGTGGCAGGACCGGCATGCAGACCATCCGCTTCACCGGTTGAGGAACGTCACCCGATCGGCTGTGAAGTGGCCGATCTCGGCACTTGGGATACGGTGTGTTCACCGGGGGTGCCGTATTCCCCTGTCAGCTGCCCCGGACCTCGGTGGCGCACCGGTTCTGACAAGGTGCCTTGGAGCAGCTGTGCACATCACCGACCCTTCCGGTATTTCGCAGTGACCGAGTTACTTCGATCCCCATATCTGCTCACTGCCGCGGCCGCCCACTCCGGGAGCGCGGTGGGTGTCACCGGCCACGACGAGAGCGCAGTGGGCGTCACCGGCGACGCGGGGATCGCAGTGGGCGTCACCGGCGACGCGGGCATCGCGGTGGTCGAGCTGGTGGTGTACGGCCGGTGGTCGCCGGTGCTGGCCGGTCAGGTGTCCGAGGGGCTGGGCCTGTGCCTGGCGGGGCCGTCCCGCGCGATCATCGTCGACCTGCACGAGGTGGATGACCCGCTCGGCGACAGCGTCCCGTTCTGGCGCGATGCCTGGCAGCGGGCCCTGCGGGAGGTGTCGCCGGTGCAGCTCGCGTTGTGCCTGCCCGTGGCGACGCGGTTGAACCGGCAGCTGGCACTTGCCGGGAAACCGGGACCGGAGGTGTACGCCGGGATGCCGCAGGTGCGCACGGCCGTCGCCGCCCGGACGTCGCGCGCCGACCATCTCCAGGCGCGCCTGCAGCCACTGCCGGCCTCGGTGCGGGCCGCCCGGGAACTCGTCAGCCGGGCATGTCTTGCCTGGAATCTGCCCGGGCTGCTGCAGGACGCGCTGCTGGTGGTGTCGGAGCTGGCGGCCAACGCCGTGGAACACGCCTGCACCGACTTCGTCGTCACGCTGTCGCGCACCGGCACCATGCTGCACGTCGCGGTGCGGGACGGCATTTCCTGGTTCCCCCGCCCACGCCACCCGGTATCGGTGGATCCGCTGGCCGTCCTCGAATACCGGGGGCGTGGGCTGCGTCTGGTGCACCATGTCGCCACCGGGTGGGGTGCGATGCCTACTCTCGGCGGCAAGGTGGTGTGGGCCTCGGTGGCCTAACGTAGTACGGTGAGATCGGCGCTCTTCCGCCGTTTTATCATGGCGGCCCGTGCCTCGCACATGGTGGTGAATCGTGGCAGGCGGTTCGTGTCGATGCGCCGCAGCCTGCGTTCCAGCATCGTCTTGCCCGGCAGACACAGTGCCAGCGCGATCGGTGGCCGTATCGCCGTGCAGGCCCGTCGCGTGGCGAGCCACAGCGCGAGGCTGGTGCCGTCGGCGTCCAGGAGCTCGCAGAGGTCGATGATCATGGCGCTGGGACGTTCGGCGAGCTGTTGGCGGATGCCGGCGGAGACGTCGGCGCCCAGCTCGTACGACCAGCGGCCGTGTACCCCGATCTCGATCAATGCCGTTGTTCCGCTGCTGGTGAAGGACGGAAGCGGGGTGTTGATCGCTTCGTTCTCAGCGGCCGGAAGGGGCAGGTAAGGAACGGTCATGTCGGCTTCCCTGAGGCACCGGGTGCGGATGTTCGCTACCGGGGTCCGGGGCAACGGATGGCGGTGATCGGTCACGACGCCACCTCACGAGAGTAGGCGGCTCGTCGTGCCGAAAGTAGACAGTTTGGACGGGTACGTAAGTATTGGTCTTTCGGTGGACCTCGGCTGAGGGAACCGATCAAGGGTGCTGCGTTCTAGGGAGTGAACGACAGGCGGTGGCCGAGGACGTCGGCGGCGGTGTCGTCGAGATGCCTTTCGGTGGCGTAGGCGTGTGCGCGCAGCCGGGCCAGCGCATCGTGACGGTTGCCGCCCACCTGCACCATGACCATGCCCACTGCCTGGTGGACGACGTCGCGGCGTTCGGGTGCGTAGCCCGAGTCGGCGTCAGCGGCTGCCGGGACGGCGTGCAGGAGCGCGCGGCCGGCGGCATCGGCGAAGCGAGCGGCTACGGCGGCCTCGTTGTCGTCAAATTGTCCGGCGCTGCTGCGGTAGAGGTCGAGCACGGCGAAGCGGCGACGGCCGGCGGTGATCGGCAGGGCGGCGACGGCCAGGGCGCCGGCCACGAGCGCGGCGGGGACGTAACCCGGCCAGGATGCCATGTGCACCGGGTCGCGCAGGTCGGCGACGAACACGGCGACACCGGTGTGGAACGCCTGGAAACAGGGTCCCTCACCATGTTCGAACTGCGCGTCCTCTATGGCGGTGCCTATGTCGTCGCTGGTGAACACGCTCCGGCGGGTGTTGACGCCGGTCAGGATGGTCACGGCCGTCCCGCTGATCCGCGGCAGCGCCCGCAGGCAGGCCTCGCCCACCTCGGCGACGGTGCTGCTGCTGGTCAGGGTGGCGAAGGCGGCAT
This sequence comes from Winogradskya humida, assembly GCF_016862215.1. Taxonomy (GTDB): domain Bacteria; phylum Actinomycetota; class Actinomycetes; order Mycobacteriales; family Micromonosporaceae; genus Actinoplanes; species Actinoplanes humidus. Next base: position 25,864 of record NZ_BOMN01000144.1, on the reverse strand, counting down.
CGGCCGGATCGGGGTCAGCCACGGCCGGGCCTGCCGTCGATGGCGTTCGTGATGGTGTGTGGGCGTAGCCGCATGGCGGCTGCCTTCCCGAGCTGTCGGGTGCGCTGAGTCGCAGCGGGTCGAGTTTCACACGGACTGTGGCGTCGTCTGCGGGCGCCGACCACCGTACGCCTTCGCCTGACTGTGCAATGCGGGCGTATAGTCCCGGTCACCGCCCAAGGTGTCTCGCCTCGGCGGCCAGTCGCCCCGGGCCCCGGCGTCACGTGTACGTCCGCACGTTACCTCGGGAGCGTCATGTCGTCATTCAGCACCGTGGTTCGGCCCGCACTGAGTCGGCGTACGTCATGACCACTTTGTCCACCGGGCAGCTGTCGAAGATATTTGTGGAGGCCGCCGACACCCTCACCGCGGAGTTCAACCTCCGGGATTTCCTGCACATGCTGACCAAGCGCACGGCCGACCTGGTCGGTGCCGCCGCTGTGGGGATGCTGCTAGCGGACGAGCACGACGAGCTGCAGTTCATGGCCGCCTCGCAGGACAATGCCATGTGGCTCGAGCTGTTCCAGTTGCAGAGCCAGGAAGGCCCATGCCTGGAAGCGTTCCGCTCCGGCCATCCGGTGGTCAACGCCGATCTGCCGGCTGCGGGCGGGCGCTGGCCGCTGTTCGCGCCGCGGGCGGTGGCGGCCGGGTTCCAGTCGGTGCACGCTTTCCCGTTGCGGGTGCGCCGGGAGGTGATCGGGGCGTTGAACGTCTTCGGCACCGTGGTCGGCGCCGATTTTGACGACGCCGACGTGCCGATCGTGCAGGCCCTCGCCGACGTCGCGGCGATCGGGCTCCTGCAGCAGCGCGCGCTGCTGCGCGAGCAGACCCTGACCGATCAGCTGCAGCACGCCCTCGAGAGCCGGGTCATCATCGAGCAGGCCAAGGGCGTGATCATCCGTGCGTACGACGTGAGCCCGGACGAGGCGTTCACGTTGCTCCGTACCTATTCCCGGCGCAACAGCCGGCGCATCGCCGACCTGGCCCTGGCCATCGTCACCGACCCGGCCAACATCCCCGACCTCACCCGTCCGTGAGCCCAGGCCCTTCTGCAAGCCCCCGCCTTCCGTGAGCTTGGCAAAGCGACGTTCTTGAATGTTTGGGAGCGCTCCCGTAACCTTCGCGTAACTTCCTGCGACGAGGAGTCACGTGAAAACGCTGTCGCTTACCGGTAGTCCGGCGAGAATTGTCCTCGCCGCCGTCCTGATGATGATCGGCCTCGGAGTCACCGCCGGCCCCGCTTCCGCGGCCGCTCCGGCGCCCGCCACGGTGGCCGCCGGATATGCCCATACGTGTGCGATCCGCACCGACGCGAGCCTGTGGTGCTGGGGCAGCAACGCCAGCGGCCAGATCGGCGACGGGACGGCGGTGAACCGGACCACCCCGGTCCGCGTCGGCGCCGCCACCTGGGCCGGCATCGACGCCGGCACCAGTTACACCTGCGCGGTCCGCACGGACGGGACACTGTGGTGCTGGGGCAGTAACACCCGGGGTCAGCTCGGCGACGGCAGCACCGTGAAGCGCACTGCCCCGGTGCAGGTCGGCACCGCGACCACGTGGGCCTCCGTGAGCGCCGGGGACAGTCACACGTGCGGTGTGCGTACCGATGGAACGTTGTGGTGCTGGGGTTTCAACCGGCTGGGCCAGCTGGGTGACGGCGCCGTCGTCTACGTCCAGACCACGCCGCTGCGTGTCGGCACGGCGGCCACCTGGGCGAGCGTCACGACCGGCTTCGCACACACCTGCGCCACCCGGACCGACGGCACCCTCTGGTGCTGGGGTGACAGCTCATCGGGGCAGCTCGGCACGGGCACCCCGAGCTACCAGACGACACCCACGCAGATCGGCACCGCGACCAGCTGGGCCGGTGTGACGGCGGGGTACACCTTCACGTGCGCCACCCGGACCGACGGGACGCTGTGGTGCTGGGGTGACAACGGGTACGGGCAGCTCGGCGTCACCGGTTCCTACCAGGCCGCGCCGATCCAGGTGGGTGCCGTCACCACGTGGACGGGCGTCCGGGCCGGCTTCGACACGGCGTGCGCCACGCGTACGGACGGGTCACTGTGGTGCTGGGGCAACAACGCGACAGGGCAGATCGGCGACGGCACCACCACCCACCGGTACGCCCCGACCCGCGTCGGCACCGCCACCACCTGGACCAGCAACGCCGCCACCGGTTACCACAACTGCGTCATCCGCACCGACGGCGGGCTGTGGTGCTGGGGCAACAACGCGAACGCCCAGCTGGGTGACGGCACCACCACCCAGCGGACCGCCCCGCAGCTGGTGACGTTCCCGGCCTGAGCATCTGCCCCCGAGGGTTCACGTCGAGCGGCCGCTCTGCCCTGAGCGGCCGCTCTCATGCCGTTCTGTTCTGAACGGCCGGCCGGCCGTTTCGTTCTGAACGGCCGGCCATTCTGTTCTGAGCGGCCGGTTCACGCGGGCGGCTGGGAGTTACCAGATGCGGATGCGTGAGGTTCCGGAGGTGAGGGCGGCGACGGGGCCTGCCGCGGCGGGTTCGCCGGCCGGGCGGTGGGCGCCGGTCAGGTCCACGTCGATGACGGCCGGGCTGCCGTCGGGTTCTTCGAAGGCGGCATCAGCGAAACGTACGGGTGGCAGGTCGCGGCCGTTGACCGTGCTGACGCGTACCCGGTCGAACCCGGCCGGGAGCTCGGTCTGCAGATAGACCACGTCGTCCTCCTCGACAACGGTGACCGTCGCATTGTCGAGCCGGTGGGAGCCGGTCTCGCCGGTGAACGGTCGGGCCGCGGCGATGTGGACGTTGTCGCGGGCGTAGACCGGTTGCAGCACGTCGTGGAAGCGCTTGTGATCACCGGGCGGCTGCGCGGCGATGCGGTCCTTGTACTCCTCGAAGGACGCCGGGTGGCTGTCGTAGCCGGCGAGGCCGTACCCCGGGGTGGCTTCACCGTCGCCGCCGGTGCCGTACGCGGAGGCAAGATCGTCACCGGCGAAGATGTTGCCGATGTAGCGGTCGTCGCCGCCTCGGATCACCGCGTAACCGGCGACCTGGGTGCTGTGCGGCCGGTGGTACGGCGTGGCGCGGTCCATCACCGGCTCGAGGCGCAGGGTGCCCGCGAACAGGTTGCCGACGAAGGCGCCGCCCTGGCTGAACGACTCGAACGAGGCCCGCGACCCGAACACGTTGTGGTCGACGAGGTACGGGCCATGGCTGACCTCGACGAACAGGTCCCGGTTGTTGTTGTAGTAGACGTTGCGCGAGATCCGCGAACCCTGGGTCTGCCAGTCCAGCCAGGTCCCGAGGGAACAGTCGTGGATGCGGTTGTGCCGGATCACCACGTCGATGGCGGCGTGGAGTTTGATGCCGCCGATCTCGTACCCGTAGAACTCGCGTTTGATCGCGATGTTGTAGATGTGGTTGTCCTCGATGGTCGAGAAGACGCATCCGAGATGGCCCACGATGCCGTTCTGCCCGCAGTCGTAAATCGTGTTCCGGCGGATGACGTGCGACCCGATGTGCTCCCGGTCCCAGCCGATCTGCCGCGCACTGAACACCGACTCGAGCTGATACTGGTAACCGGGTTTGTCGCCGCGATCGGTCGCGTAGTTGTGCCCGGTCGACGCCTCCTTGCCGATCGAGATCGCCGAGCACTTCGCGTCGTGGATGACGTTGTCCTCGATGATCCAGCCCCTGGCCCAGTTCGGGCCGATGAGCCCCGGCTGATCAGCGGTCGGCGGCGTCCACGGGCTCGCGGCCTGGGCCAGCTCGAAGCCGCGCACGGTGATGTAGTCCAGGTGCGGGACGAGCGGATAGAACACCGATCGGCGTACGTTGATCTCGGTCAGCTGGGTGTTCGGATCGGCACCCTGGAAGTTCGCCCAGATCGTGGTCACCTCGGCGCCGACCTGCGCGTGCCACACCAGCGTGGTCTGCTCCGGATCCCGCACCTGGTCGGGCAGCGCCGTCCAATTGTCCAGCACCTCCTTGCGCAGCGGCGGATCGTCCACCGCGGCCCGATCAGCGACCTCGTAAAAGCTGCGCCCATTGAGATAGACATCGCCGAGATGCTTCCGCGGCGCGCCCTCGGGATAGACGATCCAGTCGCCGGCGACCTCCTCGGCAAACGGATTGAAATCCCCGAAAAGTGCATTCGGCACGGCGGCGCGCCAGACCGTCCCACCGTCGGATTCCCAGTCGGTGATCCGCTCGGAGCCCTTGATCACCACATGCTCACCGTCCGCCGCGGCATAGGTGATCCGCCGTGAATCACTGAGCCCGCCCCGGCGCGGCGTCACCCACTCCCGGTATTCCCCGCCGTGCACAACAACGGTGTCACCGGGCCGGGCCGTCGCGGCCGCCTGGTTGATGGTCCGGAACGGCCGCTGAGCCGACCCGTCGGAATCGTCGGAACCGGTGGTCGCCACGTGCAGGACAGAGGTCATGATCGGCAGGGCCCTTCTCACGCCTGGAAGACCCCGCCAACGTAATCTTCCGAAACATTCAGTGTCAACGCCGAAACATTTCCGAGAGTTTCGGCTGACCTGTTTCTCAGGCCGGCACCTTCGTCAGCACGACGTGGTCGTCGCGGATTTCGCCGACCATCGCGAATGCGGAGCGGTCGACGTCGCAGCAGAACGGCAGATCCACGGAGAGGTCGACGCGATCGGCCACCGGGCGATGAGCGAAGCTGCGGGAACGTTCGGCGACGCCATCCATGACTCCCGCGACCAGCCGTTCCCGCTCCGGCTCCACCCCCTGCAAAAGATCACTCAGATGCCTGGCACAGGCCCAATCCTCTTCAGTGCGCCCGGTGCACAGAATCGTCCAAGGCTCCCCACCATGGTTCGCCCTGACCCACCGCGCAGTAGCGCTGACATTGCGAGCCGATGCCGCAAGCAACGCCGTCGGCTCCAAACACCGCCCGAGCCCCACCGTGCCATTCGACGTCGCCTGAATCAGCCGCTTCCCGTCCACCTGCGCCATCGACATCTCGAACGGCGAATTCCCGAAGTCGTAGTCCACCGGCTTGAGCCCCCGGCTCTCCCCGGCCAGGAGCCGATCCGGGTACCGCCGCCGGAGCTCACGCCCGAGGTCGAGCGACGCCGCGCAGGCTATGTCCCGCACACCCCGCTCGAACGCGACAGCCGCCGTGGTGAAGGCCCGGATGACGTCGACGACAACGACCACCCCGGAAGAAATCTCGGCATCCATACCCACGATCGACATGATCGCGACCCTCCACCGCTGCCAAGCCGGCCCGCAACGGGTTTTCCTGCTGGGGCGGCGGAACTTTAACGGTTCACCTGAGAGCGCTCTCGGCCGTACCGTGGGCAGTGATGAACAGATCGAGGCCGACCATTATGGACGTCGCGCGGGTGGCGGGGGTTTCCCGTGCCACGGTGTCGCGCGTGATCAACAAAGCTCCCGGGGCCTCCGACCAGTTGCGGGCCCGGGTGGAGGCCGCCGTTGCCGAGCTCGGTTTCCTGCCCGACCCGACCGCGCGGGCCCTGGCGTCCGGGCGGCACCGGGCGGTGGATGTCGTCGCGTTCGCCTGCGGGCCGCCCGATATCCGGTGGCTGGGTGCGGATCCCTACTACAGCCGGGTGCTGTCCGGGATGATGTCCCTGCTGCAGGCCCAGGATGTGCAGATGCGCATCCACGCCGTCAACGGGGACAGCGGGCCCGGGGAGATCGACGCGATCGCGGAGCGGGTCACCGTCGGGGCGGTGCTCACCAGCCTCCCACCGGAGCTGGCGTCCCGCTTCTACAGTCGCTGCCGGCAGGTGGTCTCCCTCGTCGCGACGTCGCCGGTGGTCCCGGCGATCGAGGCGGACAACGCCGGCGGGACCCGGGCCGCAGTCGAGCATCTGTACGCGCTGGGCCGCCGCCGCATCGCCGCCATCCACGGCCCCAAGGACAACACCTGTGCCACCGCCCGCCGCGCGGGTTACCGCAACGCGATGGCGGACCTCGGCCTCCCGCCCATCGAGGCGCATGGCTACTTCATGCGCGAGAGCGGGCGCGCCGCCGCCCGCGAGCTCCTCGAACGCTGTCCCGACCTCGACGCCATGGTGGTGGCGAGTGACCTCATGGCCGCCGGCGCGGTCCAGGCCATCACGGCCTCCGGGCGCAGCGTCCCGCACGATGTCGCCCTCGTGGGCTTCGACGACAGCATCGCCGCGGAGTGCGCCAACCCGCCGCTGACCACGATGCGCGTACCGGTCGAGGAGATGGCCGCCGCCGCGACCCGCCTGCTGCTGACGGGTGACGTCCCGCCCGGTCACCGCCAGTACTTCCCGGTCGAACTCGTGCAACGGGAAAGCGCGGGCCACCGCTCGGGCTCTGCCTGATACTGGCCCGCATGGACGATGTGCAGGTCGTGGTTGCTCATTCCGAGCGGGTGACGCTGCGCGTCGGCGACGTCTTTCTCAAGGTGGACGGCGACCCGGCGCGCCTGGACGCCGAAGCCGAGGCGATGGCTGCGGCACCGGTCCCGACGGCCCCGATCCTGTGGCGCCAGCCGTCGGTGATCGCGCTCGGTGCCCTCCCCGGCCAGGCCCTCGGCGTTCTCGGCGAGCCGTCGCCCGCCTCGCCGCCGGTCTGGTCGCCCGCAACCGCGAGGTCGCCGGGGCAGCCTTCCGCCCGTTCGCCCCGGCGTTCATCCACGGCGACCTCCAGATCACCCACATCTTCACCGATGAGGACCGGGTCACCGGCGTGCTCGACTGGTCCGAGGCCGGCCACGGCGACCCGATGTTCGACCTCGCCACGCTGACCCTGGGGCACGAGGACCGCCTCGCCGACGTCCTCGCCGGCTACGGACCCGCCGCCGACCTGGCTGCCGTTCGCGCCTGGTGGTCGCTGCGCAGCCTCCTCAACGTCCGCTGGCTCGCCGGCCACGGCTTCGACCCGTTCGCCCCGGGCTGCGAGGTCGACGTACTCAAAGCCTGCATGTGACACCCGGCTGAGCCCCTCTTGTCAACGCCCGGCTGAGCCCTCTTGTAACCCCCGGCTGAGCCCTCTTGTAACCCCCGGCAGGGAAAGCGGCGCGGCCTAATCGCTGAAGCGGTGGAGCAGGACGGCCATTCGCCGGTCGTGGTCCTCGCGGCGCAGGCGGCCTGAGCGGGTGAGGGTCATCAGGCCGTGGAGGCTGGCCCAGAAGACCTCGGTGCGTACTTCGAGGTCGTCATCGCCGACGAGGGGGCGGACCGCCTCGCGGATCTCGCCGAAGCCCTCCTGCAGTTCGGCCGGCGTGTCCGGGCTGGCGAACGTCAGGTCGACGGCGCTGGTGAACATGGCCTCGTACAGGACGGGCCTGGTCTCGGCGAAGTGGGCGTATGCCGCGGCCACCCCGGCGAGTGACGTTTGCGGATCGGTGGATCCGGTCCGGGCCTCGCGCAGTTCAGTGGCCAATTCGGCGAAACCCTGGAGTGCCACGGCCGCCATGATGGCGTCCTTGCCCTTGAAGTGGCTGTAGAGCACCGGCTGGCTGTATTCGATCCGTTCCGAGAGCCGGCGGGTGGTGACGGCGTCCCAGCCCTCGGCTTCGGCCATCTGGCGGGCGGTGTCGATGATCAATCGCTCCCGCTCCCTGCGTTCGCGTACCCGGCGCTCCTGAATAGGCATGACAGGAATCCTAGCGGCACTAGCCGGGCTGTCGGTGCCATGTTAGTGTCACAATATATTCTAGCGATGCTAGCAAGGGAGTCATCATGCTCGAGACGGTCGCCTACGGCCTCGCCATCGCGCTCAATCTCTTCATCATCTTCATTGGCGTCAGGTTCCTCCTGGTGCCGCACGCGGCCGCGGCGGGTTACGGCGTCCCGGTCGAGCCAGGCAAGGGAGACGCTTTCCTGTCGGTCAAGGGCGTCCGCGACCTTACCTACGGGCTGGTCGGCCTAGCGCTGCTAGCCTTCGTGGGGGTGCAGGCCGAGGCGTGGTTCATGCTCGTCGTCGCCCTAGCGCCACTAGGGGACACCGTGATCGTCCTGCGCCACGGTGGCACCAAAGCCGTCGCGTTCGGCATCCACTTCGCCACGGCGGTCACCGTACTGATCAGCGCCGCCCTGCTGTTCGCCCTGTGACGCGTCGAAAACTCGCCGTTAGGTTGTGTGCAATTAAGTTGTGCACAACTTAATTGCGCACAACCTAACGGGCGCGGAGGGTTTCGCTACGGGGAGCGCGCGGTATCTGCAGGTGGTGAGGACATCGCTGTGAACGAGACGTACGAGTTCGTCGTGGTCGCCAACCGCCTGCCGGTCGACGAGGTGGTGGCCGCCGACGGGAGCCGCAGCTGGGCGCGGAGCCCGGGCGGGCTGGTCAGCGCGCTGCAGCCGATCGTGCGCGGCCATGGCGGTGCGTGGGTGGGCTGGACCGGTCAGCCCGGCGACGCGCCCGAGCCGTTCGACAGCGACGGGATGCACCTGCACCCGGTGGGGCTGAGTGCCGATGACGTCGACCGGTACTACGAGGGGCAGTCCAACGGCACCATCTGGCCGCTGTTCCACGATGCAGTCGAGCAGCCGACCCACCGCCGGCCGTGGCGCCAGGCCTACGAAGCCGTCAACCGCCGGTTCGCTGAGGCCGCCGCAGAGCTGGCCGCGCCCGGCGGCACGGTGTGGGTGCACGACTACCAGTTGATGCTGGTGCCGGCGATGCTGCGCGAGCGGCGGCCCGACCTGCGGATCGGGTTCTTCCTGCACATCCCGTTCCCGCCGGTGGAGCTGTTCATGCAGCTGCCCCGTCGTGCCGAACTGCTGCGCGGACTCCTCGGCGCGGACCTGGTCGGCTTCCAGCGCCCGCTCGCCGCGCAGAATTTCCTGCAGCTGACCGGCCGGCTGCTCGGGCTGGACCCGCAGGAGGACCACGTCGTCCACGATGGCCGCACCGTCACCGCCCGGGCGTTCCCGATCTCGATCGACGTCGACGAGGTGGAGAAGCTCGCCTCCGATCCCGGCGTCCAGGCCGAGGCCCGGCGCATGCGCAAGGAGCTCGGTGGTGACCGCCGGCTGCTGCTCGGCGTCGACCGCCTCGACTACACCAAGGGCATCGAGCAGAGGCTCGAGGCGTACGGCGAACTGCTCGCCGACGGCACCGTCTCCAACGACGACGTGGTCCTGGTCCAGGTCGCCACGCCGAGCCGGATGCGCGTCCAGGAGTATCAGGAACTGCGCGCCCGGGTCGAGCGCGAGGTCGGCCGGATCAACGGCGAGTTCGGCGCGGTCGGCCAGGTCCCGGTGCACTACCTCTTCCAGTCGATGAACCGCGAGGAACTCGTCGCGCTCTACCTCGCCGCCGACGTCATGGTCATCACCCCGCTGCGCGACGGCATGAACCTGGTCGCCAAGGAGTACGTCGCCGCCCGCGAGGACGACCGGGGCGCCCTGGTGCTCAGCGAGTTCGCCGGTGCCGCCGCCGAGCTGGAGACCGCCTTCCTGGTCAACCCGCACGACGTCGAGGACATCAAGCGCGCCCTCGTCGACGCCCTGAACGCCGACCCCGCCGAGCAGGCCGGCCGGATGCGCCCGATGCGTGCCCAGGTCCGCGGTCACGACATCGACCGCTGGGCTCAGGACTTCCTCGGAGCACTCGCCGACTGACGACGGCAGACCTGCCACGTCAGGAGGGCGGACGTGGCAGGGAGCTGTTCTGACCTGGGTTTTATTGCCTGCTGTTGGCATTTGCAATTTATTCTCACTTTCGACCTTGAGCGCGGCCGTCGATCGTTATGGTTTGCCTGGCTGATCTGTTGCAGGCTGCCCGATCCGTACCGCCGGTGCTCCCGGCAGACCCCCGAGGCAGCCCGGCGACCGTCGTCGAGTGACAGTTCCGCCGGCCTCTTTCACGACCCTCGACCCCGCGTCCCCGACGCCGGGCCGGTTTGTCGTGCCCGTCTTCTGTCAGGGAGTGCACCGTGTTCGGTAAGACCCTCGTCAAGGAAATGATCAGCCGCAGTGCTGAGAACAAAGCGGACCGCCGCCGCTTCCTGCAGAGTGCCGGAGCTCTCGGGCTCGGAGTCGTCGGTGGCGGCGTGCTCACCTCACCGGCCGTCGCGGCGCCTGCCCAGGAAGCCGCCACGGCCGCCGCGGCCGCGGCGGCGGCGCCGAGCGATGGAGCGGTGCTGAACTTCGCGCTGAACCTGGAATACCTCGAAGCGGAGTTCTACCTGCACGCCGTGAACGGTGAAGGGCTCGCCGACAACTTCACCACTGGCAAGGGCACCCGGGGCGGCGTGACCGGTGGCCGGGCGGTCAAGTTCGACACTCCCGCGATCCGGCAGTACGCCCAGGAGATCGCGAACGACGAGCGCGCGCACGTGAACTTCCTGCGCGGGGCCCTGGGCAAGGCCGCGGTGTCGCGCCCCTCGATCAACATTCGTGACAGCTTCACGGCGGCAGCCCGCGCCGCCGGTGTCATCGGTGCCACTGAGACGTTCGACCCGTACGCCAACGAGAACAACTTCCTGCTGGCGGCGTACCTGTTCGAGGATGTCGGCGTCACCGCGTACAAGGGCGCTGCCCCGCTGATCACCAACAAGACCTACCTGGAGGCCGCAGCCGGCATCCTGGCCGTCGAGGCGTATCACGCCGCGACCATCCGCACGTCGCTGTTCGAGAAGGACATGGCCGCGACCGTGGCGAAGCTGTCCGCCGCGCGCGATTCGCTGGACGGCAGGACGGACCTCGACCAGGGCATCACCGCCAACGGACGGGCCAACATCAACCCGACGAACAAGAGCGGCATCGCCTACAGCCGTACCCCGGGGCAGGTGCTCAACATCGTGTACCTGAACCCGGGCAAGGTCAGCAAGGGCGGCTTCTACCCCAAGGGCCTCAACGGTGACGTACGGGTCAGCGGCTGACGCCGTACCTGTAGCGCGGACATTCATCGTCGCCCGAGGAGGGACAGCTTCGTGACCCGGACATCACCACCGCCGCTGATCACGGGGCCCCTCCCCGGGCGGCTCACCCCGGCGGCGAAGAACCTGCGTATCGCGACGGCGCTGGGGCCGGCGTTCGTCGCGGCGATCGCCTATCTCGACCCCGGCAACTTCGCCACCAACTTCGCCGCCGGGTCCAGCACCGGCTACCGGCTGGTCTGGGTGGTGGTGCTCGCGAACGTCGTCGCCATGCCGATCCAGTACCTCGCCGCGAAGCTCGGCATCGTCACCGGGCAGAGCCTGCCGCAGCTGTGCCGCGCCACGATGGGCCGCCGCAGCCGGTGGGTCATGTGGGGCCAGGCCGAGATCGTCGCCATGGCCACCGACCTGGCCGAATTCGTCGGCGCCGCCATCGGCCTCAACCTGCTCTTCGGCATGCCCCTGCCGCTCGCCGCGGTCATCACGGCCGTCCTCGCCTTTGCGATCCTCGCGTTCCAGCGTCGCGGGCACCGGCCGTTCGAGCTGGCCGTCGGGGCGATGCTCGCCCTCATCTGCGCCGGTTTCCTCTACACGACCCTGCGCATTCCGCCGTCGGCCACCGGGGTGCTGGGCGGCCTGATCCCGAACTTCGCCGGAGACGACACCCTGCTTCTCGCCGTCGGCATCATCGGTGCGACCGTCATGCCGCACGCCATCTACCTGCACTCCGGGCTGATGAGCAACCGGGTCGGGGTGGCCGGCGACACCTGCCGCACGAAGATGCTGCACTTCGCCCGGCTCGACATCGGCATCGCGATGGGAATCGCCGGTCTCGTCAATCTCAGCATGCTGGCCGTCGCCGCGAAGCTCTTCTACGGCGGTCCCGGCACACCGGCGATCGGTCTCGGCGAGGTCCACAACCGGTTCGCGGAGACGATCGGCGGCAGCGTCGCCCTCGCGTTCGCCGCCGCATTGCTGGCCTCCGGGATCTCGTCGTCCAGCGTCGGCACGGCCGCCGGTCAGATCATCATGGACGGCTTCCTGAATCTGCGCATCGCGACCTGGCTGCGCCGTGCCATCACCATGACCCCGGCCGTCGTACTCCTGATGTCCGGGCTCGACCCCACCAAAGCGCTCGTGCTGAGCCAGGTGACCCTGTCGTTCGGCATCCCGTTCGCACTCGGCGCGCTGCTGTGGCTCACCAGCCGCCGCGACATCATGGGCGAGCACGTCAACACCCGGACCATGACCGCCGGTATGGCCGCCGTGGTGGCCGTGCTCAGCGGCCTCAACCTCATGCTGCTCGGCCAGCAACTGACTACCTGGCTCACCTGAGGCAGGTCGCCTGGCTCAGGTGAGGCAGGGACCCGTCAGACCTCGACCCGGGAACCCATGATGACCGTACGGTCGCGGGGGAGCCCGAAGTAGTCGGCGGCGTCCGCGGTGGCGTGGGCGGTGGCCATGAACAGCCGTTTGCGCCAGGTGGCCATCGTCGGGGAGTCGCCGGGACGCAGCTCGATCTTCGACAGGAAGTAGGACGCCTCGTCGAGGTCGAGCTGGCCCTCGGTGGTCCCGGGGTCGAGCAGGGCGAGTGCGGCGGGGACGTTCGGGGCCTCGAGGTATCCGTAGCGGACGATGACGTGGAAGATGCCGTCGTGGGCGTAGCCGAGGTCGTCGATGACGATGCGATCCTGCTGCGGGACCCGGGGCACGGGTTCGGTCTCGAGCGACATGATGACGACGTGTTCGTGGCGGACATGGTTGTGTTCGACGTTGGCCCGCATCGCGAGCGGTGCGGTGAGCTTGCCGCGGTTGAGGAAGACGGCGGTGCCGGGGACCCGCTGGGTGGCGCACGTACCGTCGCGGATCTGGTCGATGAATTCGCGGAGCGGGCCTTCGAGGCGTTCCCGCTCGGCCGTGATGATCCGGCGACCCCGCTGCCAGGTCGTCATCAGGGTGAACGCGGTCAGGGCGATGGCCAGCGGCAGCCACGCGCCGTGCACCAGCTTGGTGAGGTTGGCGGCGACGAACAACAGATCGACCAGGAGCAGCAGGACCGCGCCGCCGCCGATCAGCCAGAGCGGGGCGCCCCAGCGTTTGCGGGCGACGTAGAGGCTCAGCAGCGTGGTGATGGTGATCGTTCCGGTCACGGCCATGCCGAACGCGTACGCCAGGGCGGCCGAGCTGCGGAACGCGAAGACGAGGGTGAGGACGGAGACCAGCAGCAGCCAGTTGATCCACGGCACGTAGATCTGGCCGATGGACGACTCGGAGGTGTGGGCGATGCGCAGGCGGGGGAGGTAGCCGAGCTTGCCGGCCTGGGAGGCGACCGAGAACGCCCCGGTGATGACGGCCTGGGAGGCGATCACGGTGGCGGCGGTGGCCAGCAGGACCAGCGGCAGGCGGGCCCAGCCGGGTGCGAGCAGGAAGAACGGGCTGCCGACGTTGGCCTGGTCCTTGAGGATCAGGGCGCCCTGGCCGAGGTAGCTGAGGGTGCAGGCGGGCAGCACGAGGAACAGCCAGCCGCGGGTGATCGAGCGGCGGCCGAAGTGGCCCATGTCGGCGTAGAGCGCCTCCGCGCCGGTGACCGCGAGCACGATGGCGGCGAGGGCGAAGAAGGCGATGCCGAAATGCCCGGCGAGGAACCCGGCGGCGTAGGTGGGCGACAGTGCCTTGAGGATCTGCGGTTCCGAGGTGATGCCGGTGATCCCGAGCGCGCCGATGGCCAGGAACCAGGCGATCATCACGGGTCCGAAGACGCGGCCGACGGCGGCGGTGCCCCGGCGCTGGACGGTGAACAGCAGCACGATGATGACCGCGGTGATCGGGACGACCCAGGAGTCGAACGACGGCTCGACGATCTTGAGCCCCTCGACGGCCGACAGCACGGAGATCGCCGGTGTGATCATGCTGTCGCCGAAGAACAGGGAGGCGCCGAAGATGCCCACCGCGGCGAGCAGCGCGGCGGTCCGGCGGCCCGGGGCGGCGGCCTGGCGGCGCAGCAGCGCGATGAGGGCCATGATGCCGCCCTCGCCGTCGTTGTCGATGCGCAGGGCGAGCAGTATGTAGGTCACGGTGACGATGATCATCACGGACCAGAAGATGAGCGACACGACGCCGTACACGTTGTCTGCGCTGACCGGGACGGGGTGCGGGTCGTCCGGGCTGAACACGGTCTGCAGCGTGTAGATCGGGCTCGTCCCGATGTCCCCGAACACCACACCCAGTGCGCCGACGATCACTGCCAGTCGCACACTGTCGTGCCGATGCGGTGTCGCCTGCTGGACGTCAGCCACGGCAGGGTCCCTTCTTGGTGCGGCGAGCAGTGGAGTTGATCCCCAGCCGCGTCGGCGAGACCCTACCCGCCCGTCCGGCTGACCTGCGTCGCAGCCCGGCGGTGCCTCAGTTGCCGGTGTTCTGCAGGAAGAAGCCGGTGAGGAGCTCGGTGAACTCGGCGGGCTTGTCCAGGTGGACGACGTGGGTCGCGTCGATGCGCCGGTACGTGCCGTCGCGGAGCAGGGATGCCGCCCGGCCGGCCTCTTCCTGGCTCATGGCGCCGTCGAGGATGCCGTCCGGGCGTACCTCGAAATTGGCCTGGAGGAGCAGCACCGGGCAGGTGATCCGGCTGAGCGCGGCGGCGTGGCCGAAGTTCTTGTTGAACGTGCCGTCGTAGAAGGCGGCACCGAAGCGGGGGTCGTACTCGTCGAGTCCGCGGATGAACTGGCGGACGGTGTCGTTCTTGAGCAGCCCGATCTCGACCGGCGCGCCGGGGTTGGCCCCGCGGTACGACGTGATGGCCCGGGTCAGCGCCGATCCGGAGCCCCGGCCGACGTTCCTGTCGAAGAACGGCTTGCTGGCCCTGATCCAGTAGAGCAGGAAATCATCGGCCCGATCCTGTACGGCCTGGTTGCTCGTGACGAAGGACTTGTACGCGATCGTCTGCCGGATCCGGGGCTGCTCGGCGGAGAACAGCGGCGGATCCTCCAGCAGGGCGGCCCTCACGAGCTCCGGGCGGTTGGCGGCGAGCCAGGTTGCCAGCAGACCGCCGGACGAGTTGCCGGTGACGTACGCGGGCTCCTTGATCACTGTCTCGATGAAGTCGCCGAGGTCCGTGCCGATCCGCTCGGCGGTCATCGGGTAGCCGGCCGGGACGGTGGTCGCGCCGTGCCCCGGGTAGTCGATGTCGAAGACGTGGAACGACCTGGCCAGGCCCGGCAGGACGAGGTTGTAGCTGTACCAGTCCAGGTGCTGGGCGTGCAGCAGGACCAGCGGCGGCCCGTTGTCCGGCCCCTCGACGTAGCTCAGGGCGACCTCGTTCACCCGGATTGTCTTCTCGACGTAGCCCGCTGCGATGACTTTCGCCTGGCCAGGGTCGGTGTAACGGTCGTTGACGGTCTTCAGGGTGACCAGGGCTATCGCGGCCAGGAGCACGACGACGCCCAGCGTGATGGCGGTGTTTCGCATGGAACTGATGAAATCATCAGAGCTGTAGGGAATCAACATAAGTAAGCTGTGACCATGAGCGCGCAGCACGGCACCGCCGCGAACCGGACCGAGCGGCGCAAGGCGCAGACCCGCCAGAAACTGATCGACGCGGCCCGCGGGATGCTCGCCGACGGCACTGCGCAGAAGGCCAGCATCGAGGCCATCACGGAACGCGCCGACGTGGGCTTCGGGTCCTTCTACAACCACTTCACCAGCAAAGATGAGTTGTACGCCGCAGCTGTCACCGATGTCCTCGTGCTCGTCGGCGCCGCGCTGGACGACCTGCACCGCGACCTCGGCGACCCGGTGGCGGCGTACGCGCTGTCGGTCCGGCTGTCCGTTCGCGGGGCGTTGCTCCGGCCACAGTTCGCCCAGATCCTGGTCAGCAACGGGATGTCCTACCTGGACGACGCGCAGGGTCCGGCGGCGTACATCCAGCGTGACATCGAGGCGGCCGCCGCGACCGGCAGGCTCCGGGTCGACAATGCTCCACTCGCCGTCGCGGTGACCCTCGGCTCGGTGCTGGCCAGCCTGCGCCTGGCGCTCGCAGACCCTGACCTCGCCGTCGGCTCCGTCGCCGAGCAGCTAGCCGAGCACCTGCTCCGGATGTTCGGGCTGCCCGCCGACGAGGCCCACGCGGTGGCGAACGCTCCGCTGCCCTCCTAGGCGCCTGCCGCCTTCAGTGTGCGGCGCAGGACGTCGTCCCAGTCGGTGGGGTGGAGGCTGAAGCGGGCTTTGGCGGCCGATGCGTCGAGGACGTACGGCCGGGTCATGATGTAGTCGATCCCGGCGACCTCGCGCAGCACCGGCGACACGGCGCCCAGCGCTCTGACCACGGTCGGGTGCAGCGTTTTCACGGTGACCCGCGGCCTGCCGGCGGCGTCCATGAGCTCGGCCATGATCTGAGCCTGGGTGCGGGGCGGGTTGCTGGGGGCGTGCCAGACCCGGCCGTACGCCCCGGGGTCGTCGGCTGCGGCGATCAGGGTGCGGGCCATGTCGAGGACGTCGGTGAAGGTGTGGGGCTGATCGGTGCGGCCGAGCATGCGTACGGTGCGCCCGCGCAACGCTGCCGGCAGGACCCGGCTGACATGGCCCTCGCCGCCACCCGTCCCCTGCCCGCTGCCGACAAAATCGGAGCCCCGCACCTCGAACGCCCGGACCCGCCCGGCCTCGTGCGCGGCGCGGGCGTCGGCCCAGATCCGCGACCGCAACCGGCCCAGATGGTCACGGGCAACCTCCGGGAGTCCTTCGTGGATCGGCCCGTCGACGGGACCGTACGGGTACAGGTTGCCTGTCATCGCATACCCGGCACCGGTGCGCTCGGCGGCGATCAGCAGGGCGGCGGCGAGCGGCGGCCAGCGTGCTTCCCAGGTCGGGTAGGCGCCCGGGTTGGCGGTGTTGAAGATCGTGGCGGCGCCGTCGGCTGCCCGGGTCAGCGCGTCGGCGTCGGAGGCGTCCAGGCCGCGATGCTCCACGCCACGGATGCTGGTGTGGTGCCCCGACCGGCTCGCGACGATCACCTGGTCGCCCCGCGCGGCGAGCAGCGTCGCCACGTGCCGCCCGATCGGCCCGGCGCCCACGACAAGTTGACGCCGTGTCATCACGTGACCGGTACGACGATCGGGCTGGCATGGTCCCGGTTCATGGTGACTCCCCGACTTAACTGAACAAGTGTTGGCTTGGCAAGTGAACAACTGTTGGTCAAAGACGTCAAGGGGTCGGGGCGGTAATGTGAACAACTGTTGGTGACGAGCTGTCGGGAAGGAGCCTGTGATGCGCCGCCGCAACCCCCGTGGGCAGGGGCAGATTCTCAAGGAGCAGCTCGTGGGCGCCGCGGCGAAGCTGCTGGCCACCCTCGACCAGCCCGAGACGCTGACCCTGCGGCAGGTTGCGCGCGAGGTCGGTGTGGCTCCGGCCAGCATCTACAGCCACTTCGACGACCTGAGCGCGTTGATTCAGCACGTGCTGCGGCTGCGTTACGACGAGTTGGCGCGGCTGATGAACGGGGCCGCGGCGGCAGCGCCGGATCCGTTGAGCGAGCTCGTGGCGCGGTGCGCGGTCTACGTACGGTGGGGGAACGAGCAACCCGGGCACTACCGCACCCTGTTCGGTGGCCGGATGCCCGCTGACCTCGTCCCGGGAACGGCCCATGAGGCCGGCGCCGACCTGCTGGGATCGCTGGTCACCGTGCTGGGAGCGGTGACCGGGCCGGGAGCGGGGGCCGGGCCGGATCGGGCACCGTCCACGCAGGAGCAGCAGTGGCGGGACGGGCTGCTGCTCTGGACCGCGCTGCACGGTCTGGTCAGCCTCTACAACGACCACGGGAGCATTGACTGGCCGCCGCTGGACGAGCTGCTCGCCGACCTGATCGGCCTGCACACCCACCGGCCCGCCACCGAGATCGCCGCTGTCCTGGCCCGGCGGGCGCCAAGATGATCATGAACGTCCATGGATCGACGTTTTCGGTTCGCGTGTGAGGGCAATGAGCTGATCCATGAAGCCCCCGAGATCAGCGCCGCCCCCGGCACACGCCGTGGAGCTGCGGCGTTGGTCGCTGACCTCGGGGGACGACCTGCACGCCATGCGCTCGGAGCTGACCGGTGAACTGAGCGATCGGCGGCTGGGCGACGGTGAGCTCGGTGAGCGGATGACCCTGGCGGCCACGGAACTCGCGAGCAATGCGTTGCGTCACGGGCTGCCACCCGTGCAGGTGCAGCTGCTGCGCACCCCGGAGGATCTGATCATCGCCGTGTCGGACGGGGACGTGACCGGGGTCCCGCAGTCGGACGGTGACGGCGGCCTCGTGGCAGGCGGCCGGGGACTGCTCATCGTGGGAGCGGTGGCCGACGACCTGTGCTGGCACGCCGACGGCACGGTCAAATACGTGTGGGCGTCGTTCCTCAGCCAGTAGCGTCCTGGCACAGCACCTCGGCCAGGCCGGTGACGTCGAGGATGTGCTTGACCATGCCCCGCGCGTTGGTGACCGAGAAACGGCGCCCGGCGCTGCGGGCGGCCTCGTATCCGGCGACCAGACCGGCGATCCCGTGCGAGTCGAAGAACGCGACCCGCTGCATGTCGACGAACACCTGCTCGACGCCGGCCTCCTGCGCCGCCGTCCTGAGCGCGTCGGCGAGCGCGGTGCCGACACCCATGTCGAACTGGCCGCCCAGGCACACCAGCAGGACGCCGTCGCGCGCCGGCTGAACGGCGATTTGATAGTGGTGGATGCTCACAACGCGCATGTCTAACACGTGGGTACGACAGTCGGATAACGACGAGCTCGCTATCCGGCGTCGCTGATCGCCGCGGCGGCCGGGGTGTGCAGCCAGGTGTGGAGGTCTTCGCTGGTCAGGGGCTTGGCGAAGAGGTAGCCCTGGCCGTAGGGGCAGCCCATCGCGATCAGGGCCGCGCGGTGCTCGGCGAGTTCGATGCCTTCGGCGACGACTTTCAGGTCGAGGATCGCGGCGAGGCTGATGATGGTCTCCACCAGGGCGAGCTGCTGGCGGGAGTGCAGGATGTCGTCGATGAAGGACTTGTCGATCTTGAGGACGTCGACGGGCATCTGGCTGAGGTAGCTCAGCGAGGAGTAGCCGGTGCCGAAGTCGTCGATCGCGATCCGGACTCCCCAGGCGCGTAGTTCGCGCAGGTCGCGCCAGACCTGTTCGGCGTCGTGCAGGACCAGGCTCTCGGTGATCTCCAGCAGCAGGGCGCCGGGCGGGGTGCCGGTTTCGGCGAGGACGGCGCGGACCTGGTCGACGAAGCCGGGGGTGCGGAACTGGCGGGCCGAGACGTTGACGCTGACGTACTGCAGCGGGCTGTCCGGGGACGCCGCGGACCAGGACGCGAAGGTTCGCAGGGCTTCGCGCAGCACCCAGCCGCCGACGGCGACGATCGCCCCGTTCTGTTCGCAGAGCTCGATGAATTCCTGCGGGCCGAGCAGGCCGAGCACGGGATGCTGCCAGCGGACGAGTGCCTCCACGCCGACGGTGTCGCCGCTGCTCAGGTCGACGATGGGCTGGTAGCGCAGCCGCATCTGCCCGCCCGGGACCGCCTCGGTGAGTGCGGAGCGCAGTTCCAGCCGGCGTACGGCCGCGTCGTGGAGCTCGTCGCGGTAGGGCTGCCAGTTGTTCTTGCCCTCGGCCTTCGCGGCGTACATGGCCACGTCGGCATGGCGCAGCAGGTCGGAGACGTCACCGTGGGCAGAGGCGGTGGCGACACCGACGCTGGCGGCGCCACTGACCAGATGTACGCCCCCGGCGCCATCGCTGACCTCGATCGGCGCGCCCAGCGCCCCGATGATGCGGCTGGCGATCCGACCGGCCTCGGCGATGCCGCCGTCGTGCTCGATCAGGACGGCGAACTCGTCACCGCCGGTGCGGGCCGCGAGGTTGAGCGCGCCGGCGACCCCGGCGATCCGGTGCCCGACGGTGATCAGGACCTGGTCGCCGATCTCGTGGCCGAGGGTGTCGTTGATCTCCTTGAAGTCGTCGAGGTCGATGAACAGCACGCTGACCGAGCCGTGGGCGGCCGCGGTGAAGGGCGTCATCTGGGCCAGCCGGTTCTGCAGCAGCGCCCGGTTCGCGAGCCCGGTCAGCGTGTCGTGGAAGGCCTGGTGCGCGATGTCGTCCTGCAGCTGGCGCCGCTCGGTGACGTCGCGGATGGTCATCACCAGGGCCGACACGGCGGGCTCGTCGCGCAGGTCCCTGCAGACGCATTCGACCTGCAGGAGCGTGCCGGCCGCGGAGATCGCCGACAGGTCGACGGCGTCGCGGCCGCGACCCGCGCGTACCTCGCCGAGGAAGTGGCGCAGGCCGGTGTGGTCGATGCTGGTGATCAGCTCGTAGACGGTGGTCCCGGCGAGATCGTCGCGCCCGAAGACCGCCAGCGCCGACGGGCTCGCGTACCGGATCGCGTCATCGGCGTCGACGATCAGGATCACGTCGGACGCGTTCTGGATCAGGGCCCGGAAGTAGTCCTCGTTGCCGCGCCGGTGGACCTGCTGGGTCAGCATGATCCGCTCGATCGCCATCGTGCCCTGGGCCATCAGCGCGGCGAACGGCGCTGACAGGGTCTGCAGCACCTGCTCGGACGCGGCGAAGACCGCCCTGTTGTGCCGCAGGGTCCCGTCCGCGGACCCGCCGATCGCCTCCGCGTACAGCGCCGACGGGAAGCCGGTCATCATCACGGCGACGTCCGCGGGCAGCTCGGCCACGGCGACGCGGCCGGTGCCGATGAAACCCACCGGCGTGTCCTGGGCGGCCGGCGTGCTGTAGAAGTGCAACCGGTACGGCTCCACCCGCGGAGCCATGTGCGCCATCGCGGTCCGCACCGCGGTCAGCACCTCGGCCTCGCTGCCGACCGCGACCAGTTCGGCGCCGGCGATCCGCAGCGTCCGTTCCCGTGCCGCGGTGTCCCGCTGATGCCGCAACAGGCCCGCGACCCGCGCCATGACCAGCAGGAACATCGTCGCCGACGCGACCGCGATCATCGGGGCGTCGGTGACGGCGCCGCGCGCGAACTCGATCAGCAGGGCCACCGGCGCGATCAGCACCGCGACCGACATGGCCACGATCCGGCGCCCGCCCGGGGTCTCGTAGACGGCGGTCTCGTCCGGCTCGGTCAGCTGCGACATCGACGGGTGCAGCGCGGCCAGCGCGATGGCGGCGTAGAACGCGACCCAGCCGAGGTCGACCGGGCCGCCGACCACCCACGAACCGTCCAGCTGCCGCAGCCCGTAGACCACGTCGGTGAGCAGCAGGCAGGCCACCCCGGCGGCGAGGATCCGCACCGGGACCGGTCGCCGTCCCCCGGCCGTGAGCAGCCGCGCCACCATGGCAAGAGCCAGGACATCACCCAACGGGTACGCGATGGACGTCAGCTTCTCGAGCAGGCTCAGCGCGTCGTCGCGTACGTAGGGGGAGATGAGCAGGATCCAGGAGAGCAGTCCCAGGCCCGCGGTCGGCACCAGTGCGTCCAGCAGCGCCCCGCGATCGTCGGAGCGGCCGCTGTACCGGATGAACGCCGCCAGCGCGATCGCCAGCATCGGATAGACCAGCAGGTAGAACACGTCACCCAGCGACGGGAACGGATCGGTCCGGCCGAGAAAGTCGGTGAGAATGTTGTACGTCGTGTCACCCGCCGTGAAACTGACGAGCACCGCTGCCAGCAGGTACCACGGGGCCGGGTTCGCCGGACGGTGCCGGCGCACCCCGACCAGCACCGCGACGGCGGCTGACAGCCCGATCGCAGCCCACGAATACATGCTGATCGCGGGGAAGAGATAGAAGACAGCCGTCAGCGCGACGATCCAAGCACCGAAGCGCAGCTGCAACCGGGCGGCCGACATGCCCCTCCTATCGGTATGCCCACCGCCCGCATGAGCGTTCACCGGGAACGAGGTGTCCGATGAACGCTCATGCGGGCGCGCGTACGTGCCGATCAGGCAGGCATGAGGCTGCGGTCCGCTCAGCGGTTGTTCGTGGCGTACGCCGCGGCGAGCCTGGTGCCGATCGTCGTGCTGGCCGGGGTGCTGTCGGCCGCGCTGGCCCGCGAGGCGCGTGACCGCGGATTGTCGGAAGGCCGCGCGCAGGCCGCTGTCGTCGCCCGGACCGCGATCGAGCCGCTGCTCGACGGGGAAGACCTCGCTTCCGGGCTGTCCGCCGCTGAGCGGGACGGGCTGACCAGGATCGCCGTCAGCGCGGTCGGTGGCGGGTCCGTGGTGCGGCTCCGGATCCTGGACTCCTCCGGGCGGATGGTGTTCTCGCCGGACGGGAGCGGGCTCGGCCAGGCGCCGGACGACGAGGCGCGCGAGGCCGCCGCGTCAGGGACCGATCGTGCGGAGCTGACCAGGCTGAACACCGACAGCAACGACCAGGAGGCGGTCGGGCAGCGGGTGGTGGAGGTATATCTGCCGCTCATGGTGCAGAAGCGTCAGGTGGGGGTGCTGGAGATCTACCTGCCGTACGAGCCGATCGACGCGGCCGTCAGCGCTGGTCTGCGTACGGTATATGGGCTGCTCGGGGTTGGTCTGGTCCTGCTGTGGGTGGCACTGGCGGGGATCTCGGCCTCCACCATGCGCCGGTTGCGACGGGAGGCCGCTCGCAACGCCTACCTGGCCGATCATGACGTGCTGACCGGGCTGCCGAACCGGGCCCAGTTCCACCGCCGGGTGCAGGCCGCGCTGGCCGAGGGGCGCGCGGGCGGGACCAGCACGGCGGTGGTGCTGCTGGATCTCGACCGGTTCAAGGAGGTCAACGACACCCTCGGGCACGATCACGGCGACCTGCTGCTGCGGAGCCTGAGTGCCCGGCTGACCGAGAACGCCCGGTCCGGTGACGTCGTCGCCCGGCTCGGCGGCGACGAGTTCGCGCTGGTGCTGCCGTCGGCGGGGGAGGACGACGTGGTCGCGCTGCTCGATCGGCTGCGCGGGAGCATCGGGGCCGACATCGTCGTGGGGGAGATCCCGTTGTCGGTCGAGGCGAGCTTCGGGTACGTGCTGGCACCCGCCGACGGCGACGACGCCGACACGGTGATGCGCCGCGCGGACATGGCGATGTACCGGGCGAAGGACAGCCGGGTCGGACGGGCCCGCTACGACGGCGTGCGTGACCACTACGACGCCGGGCAGCTGGCGCTCGTGGTGCAGCTGCGGGATGCCATCGAGACCGGTCAGCTCGTCCTGCACTACCAGCCGAAGACGGTCATCAGCACCGGGGAGGTCTGCGCGGTCGAGGCACTCGTCCGGTGGCAGCACCCGGAGCGCGGCATGGTCCCGCCCGACCTGTTCATCCCGGTCGCCGAGCGGACCGGGCTGATCGAGCCGCTGACCCGCTGGGTGCTGGACGCGGCGCTGACCGAGGTCCGCGGGTGGGACGGCGCGCTCACCGTGGCGGTCAACATCTCGGCTCGCAACCTGGCGCATCTGGGCTTCGCCGCGATGGTGCTGGAGACGCTGGACCGGACCGGAGTGCCCGCGGACCGGCTGGTACTGGAGATCACGGAGACGGCGCTGCTCGCGGAGCCGGAGACGGTGGTCGCGGTGCTGGGCCGTTTGACGGCTGCGGGCGTACACATCAGCATCGATGATTTTGGGGTGGGTCAGACGTCGCTCGGGTATCTGCCGTCGCTGCCGCTGGCCGAGTTGAAGATCGACAAGAGCTTCGTGATGGATCTGGTCACGAACCCGAGCCATCGGGCGATCGTGCGGACGTGCGTGGACCTGGGTCACAACCTCGGATTGCGGGTCGTGGCCGAGGGGGTCGAGACGGCGGAGATCCTCGATTTCCTGGGCGCGGCCGGATGCGACATCGCCCAGGGCTACCTCCTGACCCGGCCGTTACCCCCTGCTGAGCTGCGGCGATGGCTCGGCGACCGGCGTGTGGGAACGCCGTCGGCTGCTCCTGGGGCGTGGTAGACAGAGGTCGTGGACGGCCAACCAGCGGATCCGGCACGGTTGCTGGCCGATCTGGCGTCGGCGCTGACGACCGCGTCCACGGATCTCGATCGGGTGGTGGAGTGCGCCGCGCTGGCCGCGGCCGAGCTGATCGGCGACGGCGCGGTGGTGCGGCTGGCCAACGACCAGGGCATCTTCGACCGGGCAGCCGTTCACCACCCGGACGCCGGGCTGGCCGAGCTGCTGAATCAGATGTTGCCGCGCCAGCAGCAGCACGTCGATGCCGGGTTCGCCCGCGAGGTGCGTGACCACGGGGGAGCCGTGGTGCGCAACAACCTCACCGAGGCGGCGATGCGGGAGATCGCCGGTCCGCTGTGGGAGTACCTGAAACGGCTGCGCTTCGGGTCGATCCTGATGGTGCCCCTTATTGCCGACGGCACCTACCTGGGCAACATGTCGCTGGGGCGCGAGGGCACGCGGCGGCCGTACCTCGACGAGGACGTCCAGCTCGCCGTCGACGTCGCCGCCCGGGTGGCGCTCGCGGTGGCCACCGCCCGCTCGGTGGCGCTGCTGCGCGAGGAGCGGGAGAACTACCGGGTCATCGTCCAGACCTGTTCCGAAGGTGTCTGGAAGGTCGACGCCGAGGGCCGGACCAGGTTCGTCAACGACCGGATGGCGGAGATCCTCGGCGTGAGCGCCGAGCAGCTGCTCGCCCGCCCCGCCTCCCATTGGCAGCCCGATCCCGGTGCCGGGCCGTGGTGGCGGCTCCCCGAACGTCGCCTGCACGAACGCCGCCTGCGTCACGACGACGGTCACGACATCGAGGTGCAGCTGTCCGTGTCGTCGCTCCCGGCGCCGGCCGGAGCGCCGGAATGGCTGATCATGGTCACCGACATCACCGACCGGATCCGCAACCGCGAACTGGGCGAGCGGCTCGCGCAGATGCAACGGCTGGACAGCATCGGCCAGCTGGCCGGCGGCGTCGCCCACGACTTCAACAACCTGCTCTCGATTGTCAGCGGCGCGAACGAGCTCATGCTCCTCGAGGTCCCGCCCGGCTCGCCGGCCGCGGACCTCACCCGGCAGATCGCCTCGGCGGTCGAGCAGGGCGCCGCCCTCACCCGCCAGCTGCTGGCCTTCGGGCGGGGGCAGCCCGGCAACGCCGAGAC
Organism: Winogradskya humida; assembly: GCF_016862215.1. Taxonomy (GTDB): domain Bacteria; phylum Actinomycetota; class Actinomycetes; order Mycobacteriales; family Micromonosporaceae; genus Actinoplanes; species Actinoplanes humidus. Next base: position 938 of record NZ_BOMN01000144.1, on the reverse strand, counting down.
CGTGGACGTTCTCGACGTCATCGCCGAACTGGAGCCGATGCTGCGCCGGACCCTGGGCGAACACATCGAACTGCGCTGCCCGGTACGCGAGGACAACCGGGCGCCGTGCCGCGTCCGGATCGACCAGGGCCAGCTGCACCAGGTCATCGTCAACCTCACGACCAACGCCCGGGACGCGATGGACGCCGGTGGCCGGCTGAGCATCGACTGCGAACACGTCCTGGTCGACCGCGCCGAGCTCGGTGACACCATGCCGGACGACTTCGACGACAAACCCTGGTTCGTACGCCTGGCGGTCTCCGACACCGGGACCGGCATGGACGCCGTCACCCTGCGCCGCGCGTTCGAGCCGTTCTACACGACCAAGAGCGCCGGCCACGGTACGGGTCTCGGCCTCGCCGGCGTCTACGGCATCGTCCGGGCCGCGGGCGGGCTGGTCCGCCCGTACTCAGAACCCGGCCACGGCACCACCATCAAGATCTACCTGCCCGCGAGCGACGAACCGGCCGCCCCGCACCAGGCCGGCCCGGTGGAGGCTCCGCCCGCTGACGCCGGCCCGCTGCACGTCCTCGTCGTCGAGGACGACCCGGCACTGGCCGAGGTCCTGCGCCGCCTGCTCGAACCCGGCGGCTGCACCGTCACCGCCGTCTACAACCCGCACGCCGCCCTCGCCCTGCTCAACACCATGCCCGTCGACCTCGTGATCACCGACGTCGTGATGCCCGACCTGACCGGCCCCGAACTCGTCGCCGCGATCCACCGGCACCGCCCGGGTCTCGCGGTCGTCTACACCTCGGGATACACCGCCGGCGTCCTCGGCGAACGCGCCCACCTCGAGCCCGGCGCGATCCTGCTGGAGAAGCCCTACACCCGCGCCGGCCTGCGCGACGCCGTCAGCCGCGCACTCGCCCGCAGGCCTTAGTAGGACTTGGTTAGGT